>CAXSGJ010000070.1:16292-25681 GCA_964236865.1 uncultured Polyangiaceae bacterium | reverse complement strand
AGGCCGAGGACGAAGAGGGCCGGCCCGTGCTGCTTCAGGTCCTGGACGTGAGCGCGGAGGGCGTTCTGGTCGACAGCAACCATCCCCTGGCCGGCCAAACTTTGCGCTTCGAGGTGGAGGCGCGGGAAGTGCGACCCGCGACGGAGGCCGAGCTCGACCAGGCCGAACAGCGCCTTCTGTCCCAAGAAGGCGAGGCCCCGGCCCTAATCACACCGGAGAGCTTGCTTCGGGGGCCTTCCCGGCGCTAGGAAAGGGCGCCCGAGGCCGTGGCCGACGGGCCGATGCCCTGACCCTCACTACCGGATCCAACTCGGATGCCGGTGCAGATTGATACGGAGAGCTCATGCCTATTCCCGAGTTTTTCAAGTACGACATCCGCGTTCGCGAGCGCATGCTCAAGCGCGGGATGCTGACCGATAGCGAGCTCGGCAAGCACGTCGCCGCACTGGCAGACGTCGCCGATCAGGTGATCGAGGTCGACCTCAAGCAGCCTGCGCTGCAAAAGGAATCGGAGCGCGTCGAGCGGATCATCAGCCGATCCGCGCCGCGCCCGGTGATCGCGTCGGTGCCTCCCGTGCGCTCGCTCGAGAACGAGCTCAACGACATCGATGAAGACGATGACCTCGACGATGAGGACGATGAGGACGACGAGGACGACGTCAAGGTGAAGGCCGCCGCCAAGGCGGCCGCAAAGCCTGCGCCGGTCGAGGCTGCTCCCGCGCCGGCCGCCCCGGCCGAAGTGAAGCCCGAGGAAAAGTCGGCAGAACCCGACGCAGAGGAGGACGACGCGTGAGCTCTGGCCACGGCGAATCTGCTTCCAGCTCCGTGTTTACACCGGACGATCTTCCTGCAGTCGACTTCACGACCTTCGTGGTGTCCTTGAGCCACTCGGCGCTGCTGCATCTGGGTGATGCCCCGCACCCCGTCGACGGGAAGAGTGAAGTAGATTTGCCGATGGCACGCCAGACGATTGATCTCTTGGCGCTGATTCAGGAAAAGACCCACGGCAATCTGACCGGGGCCGAGGAGCAAGTGCTGACGCAATCGCTCTACGATCTCCGGGTCCGCTTCGTGGAAGTCTCGCAAAGTCACAAGTGACACGCGGCCGCTTTTTTTTAGCGGCGTTTGTGGCGGCAGCCGCCGCGGTCGGGTGCAAGCGTTTGCCTTCGGGCATGACCAGCTCCCCGCTGCTGCCGCCCAGCGCTCTACCGGTGGCCGCCACGGCCCTCCCGACGCTCGCGCCCTTGCCCACCCTCGCGCCGCTGCCGGGCGCGCGGGCGCCGCAAAGCTTCGCCGATCTGGCCGCCAAGGCCGACCCAGCGGTCGTGTTCGTCAAGACGCTACAGGAGCGCCGTGGTCTTTCCGGGCACCGGCGTGTGGTCGGCGAGGGCGTCGGCACCGCGTTCGTTTATGACCCCAATGGCCTGATCATCACGAACAACCACGTGATCGACGAAGCCAGCGAGATTCATGTGATCTTCGGGCGCAAGCGAGAGGTAAAGGCCACTGTCGTCGGGCGCGACCCGCGCACCGATATCGCCATCCTGCGGGTCGAGGAGAGCAACCTTCCGTTCTTGCCGCTGGGCGACTCCGATGCCGTGCGCGTCGGGGACTGGGTGCTGGCAATCGGCAATCCATTCGCGCTCGCTCATACGGTCTCCGCCGGCATTCTGTCCGCCAAAGGGCGCACACTGGCCGATGTCAGAGGCTTGGACGAGTCCGGGTATTACGACTTCCTGCAAACCGACGCGAGCATCAACCCTGGCAACTCGGGCGGCCCGTTGCTCGACATGGCCGGCAACGTAGTCGGCATCAACACCGCGATTCGCGCTCAGGCCAACAGCATCGGTTTTGCGATCCCGATCAACATGGTGAAGGAGCTCTTGCCGCGCGTGCTCAAGGACGGGCACATCAAGCGCAGCGCGATCGGCGTGCACGTCTCCTCGGTACTGCCGGACGACGTGGAACGCCTGAAGCTCAGCGATGAGAACGGGGCCCTGGTGCGCGTGGTGGTAGCGGGGGGCCCGGCCGACCGCGCCGGCTTACAGGTCGACGATGTCATCCAGGCCTTCGAAGGGGAAGCCCTCACCGGTCCGGAGCGGCTGCGCTGGGTGGCGAGCCTGGCCGGAGTGGGAAAACCCGTGACGCTGCGCGTGTCACGGGGGGGCCGCGTGTTCGATCTAAAGCTCACGCTAGACGAGCTTGCAGATGAGCCAGCCGCGCCCCCTGACGAAGAATCTCCCTAAATAACAAGATTCGTTATAGCTGGAATGTTACACCGACCCGGTCGTTCAGTGTTTCGCTGTGCGACGCGGGACTTGCGGGGGATGTACGGCCGATCCACGACGTAGAGTGGAACGTGATGGCGTCTTCCGTGCGCGGCTCTCTGACCATTCCTTCGTTGACGAGGGTCGCGCGGCCGTCAGAAAGCAGCATCGGGCGAGCGCAAGAGCCAGAAAGGCCCGTGGCGGCGGTGAATAGCCCGGGCTTCGAGGCGTCAAACCGAACGAGCCGAGAGCTCGAAGCGGAAGAAGATCGTGTCCTCATCGAAAGCGCCCAGCACGGCGACAAGCTTGCCTTCAAGAGGCTGGTGCAGCGGCATCAGCGGCGCGCTTTTGGCATCGCCCTCGGTCTGGTGCGGGACGAGCAAGACGCGCGGGAAGTGGTTCAAGAGGCGTTTTTGCGAGTTCACCGCGGCCTCGATTCCTTTCAAGGTGGATCCACGTTTTTCACTTGGCTGTTTCGCATCGTCACGAACCTCTCCATCGACCTGCTTCGCAAGCCCTCCCGGCGCGATACCGAGCTGGACGAGAGCCGAGAGATCGACGAGGCGGATATCCCGCTGCTCAGTCGCATCGACGGTGCAGACCCGCTCGACGTCATCCGCCGTGGCGAAATCCGAAACAAGCTCGAAGCCGCATTGGACGCTCTCCCGGTTTATCATCGAGGGGTCATCGTCATGCGTGAGGTAGAAGGCTTGAGCTACGAGGAGATGGCAGCGGCGATGGGTGTATCCAAGGGTACGATCATGAGCCGGCTCTTTCATGCGCGCCAAAAGCTGCAGCACGCATTGGCCGATTGTTACGCGGAAGAAGTTCAGCCCAACATCCGGAGCACCAAGCCGTGACCGTGTCCCGCGAGCTGCTCATGCGCTACCACGATGGAGAGATCTCGGAGGCCGAGGCACGCCGGGTGGAGGCCGCGCTCGATCGCGAGCCAGCGCTGCAGCAGGAGCTCGCCGCATATTCGGAGCTCGGAAGCTTCGTGCGCGCTTGGGCGGATGTTCGTTCCGATGTGGAGATCGACATCGCCGACGACGTCATGCGCTCGCTCGATGCCGCCGCGTCTCGGCGCGCCCGCGCGCGCGTTCATCCACTGCTGCCGCGCGTCGCTACCTGGGTCTCTTTGAGCGTGGCAATCGCCGCGGGTTCAGTGCTCGTGGCACGCTCTTGGTCCGCGCCGCCATCGGCCGCCTCGGCGAGTGGCGTGCGCCCGACCGCAACGCCCGACCCCGGGTCGAGTGTTGCCAACGCCGATTTGAATCCACCGGCGTCCAGCGAGCCCGGCGACAAGGCCTCGCCCGCGACGATCGAGTCGGTCGATTTCGGCAAGAGCACGGGGAAGGTGTTCGTCGTCTCCACGGAATCATCCGAAACACCGGTGGTCTGGATGCCCGACGACGGCGAGCCAGACGATGAGGATGAGGATCGGACCAAGTCGTTATGAAGCGAGCTTCGCTTGCGCTCTGTTCGTTGGTCGTCGGGCTGACGCTGCCGGCGCACGCGGGTAGTGAGCCACGGCCGCGGGCAGCCGGCCCGGCGACGGCCGCGAGCAGTCCGCCCGCTGCGCCGCGGCCACCGGACGCCGAGCAGGTGCTCGCGGCCGAGGTCTTGATCCTGCATGCCACGAACGAGAAGAAGGGCATCGACCCGCGCATCGGTAAGCTGCCCGAGCTCGGAAAATCTCCGTTCTCCGACTACGACAGCTATGAGCTCCTCGACCGCGCCCGTCTGCCGTTGAAAAAGGCCGAGCCGCAAAATCTTAAGTTGCCCAACGGTCGCACCCTGCAGGTGGGCCTGCTCGAAGCCAAAGAGCACGACTCGGTGCGGCTCACCGCCAGCATCAATCGCCCCAACGGTAAGGAGTTCCTGCCCTTGCTGGAGGTGAAAGCGCGCGTCGGCCAAGCCTTCATCGTCGCCGGCCAGAGCTACAAAAAAGGCATCTTGGTCCTGGTCATTCGAGTCGTAAAGTAGCGGCGGGTCGCCTCCACGCGGCGTCAACGGCCAGGCTGGGCCACCGCTTGCGAGGTCCGGCGCAACGGAAAGCGGCGGAAGCGCTCACCGACCGCGCTGGCTCCGGCCGCTCGATGCGCTTGCCGCCGCAGCGCGCCCGCGTTCGCAGGACGCGCGGCGACTGCGCTCGCCACGACGGCGGCGACCGCGCCGCAACGACGGCGGCGACCGCCCGGAGATGAGAGAACGCGCAGCTCTCTTTACGTAATTTTCACGGCAGCAGGTTGCGCGCCGGTACTCGACCTTTCGGCGCGCTCGATGGCCAGCCAGTCAGATGATGCGAGGAGAGCTTCTCCAGCGCGTGCTCCCCGGCTGCGACGCCGAAGGCTGGGACGAGCCACGACGCGCTCCTTGATCATCGACCCAAAAAACCAAGCGGATGGATTGAGTGATGGTCACGCGGCGCGAAGAAAAGCACTCAGCCTTCGGCGGCGAAGCCGGCTAGTGCGCTCAGCCGGGCAGCGGCAGCAAGCTCGGTACAAGGGTTGCGAGCGGCAGCGTGAGGCTGAACACCGTGCCTTCGCCGAGTGAGCTCGTGGCGTGAATGGTGCCGCCGTGCGCGTCGACGATGCCCCGAACGATCGAGAGGCCGAGGCCGGTGCCGCGGCCTTCGCTTTTGGTGGTGAAAAAGGGCTCGAAGATCTGAGGCATGTCCCGTTCGTCGATGCCCACGCCGGAATCGGCGATCTCGACCGTGAGGGTGTGTTGGGCAGCATTCGTGTGCATGGCGATGCGGAGCTCCCCGCCTTCGCCGGTCATGGCGTGAGCGGCGTTCGTGAACAAGTTGACGAACACTTGCGTGAGTTGGCCGGCCATCCCGCGCACTGGTGGCAAGCGCGTGTCTTGCTCGCGCAGGATGCGAATCTGAGCGCCCTTCAGCTCGTGTTCGCAGAAGATGAGCGCTTTCTCGACCACGTCTTGGATCGCTACCGTGCCCGGGATGTCCGCCGAGGGGCGCGCGTACGCGACCAAGTCGCGCGAAAAATTCAAAATCCGGCCCGCCGCTTCGCCGATCCGGCGCAAGCGCTCGAGGTCGTCTTCGGAGTCGGCGCAGGGCGTGCGAGCGTTGACCTTACGTTTCAAATAGTCGGAGTACGCGATGATCGATGTGAGCGGGTTGTTCAACTCGTGCACCACGCCCGCCACGATCTGACCGAGTGAGGCGAGCTTCTCGTTCTGGATCACCTGGGCCTGCAGCTTGCGGATCGATCGCGCCGATTCTTCAGCGCGGATATAGAGCCGCACGCGGCGAGCCGCAGCGGCCAAGACCAAGGCCGCCTGCGTGCCGATTTGCACCTGCAAGGGGCTGAGCGCATGCAGGGGGCTTGCCAAGTGCAGCGTCGAGCCGACCGCTCCGTCGTCGAGCTCGAAGATGCGCTCGTCGTTAAACCCCGGAAATAACCGCGTCGGATCGCGCCGCACGTCCAGGGCCATGCCCACGGGCAGCCGCCACACTACGACCGGCCCCGAGCCATTGCTGCTGACCACGCAAGCGCCCACCGCCGCGTTCGGCAATAGTGAGGCGAGGCCGTCGGCAAAATCACGCGTCAGTTGCTCGAGCTCGACGTCGATCGCCAAATTGAGCGACAGCCGCAGCAGCACGTCGCGCCAGGACTGAGCCAAGGGCGAGTCGGAGCTGCGACGTCGGCCCGGTTGTGCCTCGGACCCGCGTGCTTCGACGGGTAGCGTGCCCTCGCTGGGCTCTTCGGCTTCGCCGCTCATATCGGTTGCTCCTCGCCCTCTTTCTCACTCGCCTTCTCTAAGTCCAGGATTTTGACGGCGCCCACGTAACTCTTGGTCTCGTACTTGGTTATTTTGCCCACTTTACGTACGATCTCGGCCATACGCTCCGACTCGGTGACGATCACGTCGGCGGCGTGGAAGAGTTGCGTTTGGTCGACGAGCTGACGCTTCAAAAGCTCCGCGTAACCGATCACGCTGGTCAGCGGTTGGTTCAGCTCGTGCGCCGCCGCGCCGGCCAGCTCCGCGACGATGACTTGCTTTTCACGCGAGCGGAGTTCCTCTTGAGCCTTGGCCAAGCGCGCTTCCATGCGCAATTTTTCGCGGATGTCGGTGAAAATTCCGACCGAGCCGATGGGCTTGCCATTGTCGATGACGAGCGAGGCGGAGAGTAAGACTTGAATGGCCTCGCCGTCGGAGGTCAGCATGTCGACGCGGTGGTCTTCCAGCCGCCCGTACCCGGACAAGGTCGGATCGCGGATCTTGCGCATGATTTCTTTCGCGCCGCCCGGCGGGTACAGCGTCTCGACACGCATTTTGCCAAGCACGTCGCTCGGCGCGTAGCCAAAAATGCGCGCGGCAGCGCGATTGAAGAGCAGCACGGTGCCACGTAGATTAGCGGACACGATGCCGTCTACCGAGCTGTCGATCACGCTCTCCAAAAACTCCTTGGTCTGTTTGAGCTCGACCGCCGTGGCTCGCTCCCGCGTCACGTCGCGGAAGCTGAACACGACCGCGTTGTCCTCGTGCAAGACCGAGCTGAAGCTGACGCTAATCGTGCGCTCGTCACCCAACTTATCGGTGATCGCGATGTCTACGCCCCGCGGATACACGCCGTCCAGAAACCCGCGCAGCAGGCGCGCGGCACGGTCACGCTCGAGCGGCGCCAAAAAGTCCTCGAAGCCGAGCGCAATCAGCTCGGTTTCGCTGAAGCCGGTGATTTCCCGCGCGCGCGGGTTGGCGAACAGCACCTTGCCTTCGCGATCGATGACCACCATGCCGTCGGCGGCGCTCTCGAAAAAATCGGCGTAGCGTTGGAACAGTTGAACGCGGCGTTCGGCCTCGGCGCGGAGCGAACGGCTCTTTTCCGTCGCGTCGCGCAGCGACTGTAAAATGCGTGCGTTACGCAGGGCGATCGCCACGGCGTTGGTCAGGGTCGTGACCAGCGAGAGCTCGTGATCATCGAAGGATGATGTTCGTTTGGAGCGCAAGAACAAGACGCCCATTGCCCCGTGATCATGCAAAATGGGCAGGAGCGCGAACGAGTTGAAGTTTATCGTGGGCTCGTGCTGTCGGACGACATCCAGCAGCGGGTGCTGCATGCCGTCGCGAATGACCAGCGCCTTACCGGTCGATAGCACCTCGCGGATCTCCGGGTACTTTTCGAGGGCGATTGGCAAATCGCGGAGCTGTTCGTCGTCGCTGGTGGCCAGGACGTAGCCCACGTTGCCCGATTCGCCGAACAGCACGATGCTGCATCGATCCACGTGAGCGAACTCCGCCACTCGCTGCACGACCGTGAATAAAATGTCTCTGATGTCCAGCGTAGAGGCCAACGTCTGCGTCAGCGCGAGCACCGTCTCTTGATCGCGGTCGCGCTGGTTCAAGCGGTCCACGTACTGTCGAAGTCGAATTTGACCGCGAATGCGCGCTAGCAATTCCGAGGCACGGAAGGGCTTGTGCACGTAATCGTCAGCGCCCAAGGCAAAGAGCCGCGCGACCTCTTCGTCCGATTCGAGCGCGGTGAGCACCACGAGGGGCGTGGCGACGAGCTCGGGAGTGGTGCGCAATTGCTCGAGTGCACTGCACGCGTCCGGGGCGGCGGTGCCCAGATCGAGGAGGATCACCGACGCCGTGTGCGTCGCGAGCCAAGCCAGGGCCTCGGCAGGCGTCGAGCTCACGATGGGCGTCAGATTCGCGCCGATCAGGGCCTGCTCGAGGACGCGCCGGCTGTCGCCGTCTTCGCCCACGACCAAAATCAAAATCTCGGCAGACACCCGCGCTAGAATTAGCACAGGGGCATCCGGCACACGGCGCCGCGGCGGGGTCTTAAAGCGAGGACGACGCGCCGGTGAGATCTGGCCGCGACTTTCTGTAAGGGGAAGTAGTTTTCCTGCGGCCGCCGCCCCCATTCCTGGCGTGTTTCTCGCATTTCCAGGTATAACGCGCGAGTGTCCGTGACGAGGCCCCCGACGCGTTCCCAACTCAAAGAGCGTGACTCGGCCGCGCTCGATGACCTCGACGACCTCGAAGAGCTGGGTGACGACGCGATCATCGCCCAGCAAACCGAGGCCCACGCGCCAAAGCCCCGCGCCAATGTGGCCGACGAGGCCCGCAGCGTGGTCATCACGGATCACCCCCTGCGGCGCGACACCCAGCCACCGCGTCGCTCTCAGCCGCGCTCCACGGGCGAAGCGACGTTGGTCATTCGCGATCGCCGTGCCCTCGACGAGATCCGTAAAAGCATCATCGAGGGCCAGGCCCGTAAGAAGCGGGGCGGGCATCGGGCCCTGTACACGTGGGGAGCGCTCGGCTTGGCCGCCTTTGTGCTTGGTGGGCTCGTCGCCTTTTTGGCGACCGACGGAAGCGGAAGCGGCGATGCCGAACCCGCGCCCGCCGGGCAAATCGAAGCGCCGCCCGCCATCACCCCTGCGTCAAAGCCCACCGCGGCGCCGCGCGCCGTGAAGCTCGACGACTTGCCTGTCGAGCCAAAACGCGGACACAAGGACTAACAAACCCGCATTCGCGGGCTAGAGTTGCGGCTACTCGAGCAGTTTGGGATCGGCGGGCTCGAACTCGAAGCCGTGCTGTCTGAGGCTCGGTCCTATCAGCGTCTGGTCACCGACGATCACGACCAACAATCGGCGCGGGTCGAGGCGCGCGGCCTCGTGCGCGACGTCCGAGAGCGGGATATGGCTGATTAGCGCTGGGTATTTGCTGTAATAGTCGGGCGCCAGCTGTTCGGCGAAGGTGGTCCCGATGGCGTCTGCAATGGCGGAGGTGTGCTCCAAGCGCGCGCCGAGCGCGTGCATCAGGTCCGTGCTGGCCCGCGCCGCTTCTGGCGCTTGAATCGGCGCGCTACTTTTTGGGTCACGCGCGCGGTCGAGCTCGGCGAGCAGCTCGAACAGTGCATCTGCCGTGGTCTCGCTCTTGACATCCGTGGCCACGAAGAAGCTGCCCCACTGCCGAGTCGCCAAGGCTTGCCCGCGAACGCCATAGGTGTAGGCGTGCTTTTCCCGGAGGTTCAAGTTCAAGCGCGACGTGAACAGACCGCCCAGCAAGCTGGCCATGATTTCACGGGCCTCGAAGCCGGGCTCGCTGCGGCGCGGAAAGGGCTGAACCGCAAAAATAGCGGAC
>CAXSGJ010000070.1:15977-16282 GCA_964236865.1 uncultured Polyangiaceae bacterium | reverse complement strand
GCGGACTGCACTGAATCTGTACGATCGACCAAGAGCACGCGCAGCTTACTCGGAGGCTCGGGCGTGATGGCGCTGTTGGCCGGTGGCGAGGCCGCGCCGCTGGCCGGACCGAAGAGCCGCGCCACGTCGGGCTCGATCTGTTCCAGCCCGAGATCGCCAACGACGATCACGGCCATGTTCGAGGGCGAATACGCGCGGCGGTGAAAGGCGGACAAGTCCGCGACAGTCAGCTTTTCTACGTCTGGAATGCTACCCGAGACGGGCGCGCCCGCCAGCGCGCGAAGCGTCGCGCCTCGGCGGGCAGG
>CAXSGJ010000070.1:0-15967 GCA_964236865.1 uncultured Polyangiaceae bacterium | reverse complement strand
CCCGCGGCGCGTCCGCCGTGAGCGTCGACAGCGATACTTCCGATTCATCCCGGCCCGCATCGGCCTCCAACGTAGATCCTAGCGATTCGCTGGCTTCGGCGAGGGCGAGGCTCGAATGGAGCTGGCTGCCCTCCGTCAACATGCGCGCCGTGAGCGCGGCCAAGCCGCTCTTGCCGAGCGGCACCGAGCCGGAGCCGTGACGCACGACCACGCTCAGCGTGGCGACCGCGGAGCGTTTGGGCACCACGAACAAAGTGAGGCCGTTTTTCAATGTTTTGACGGAGGGCGTCGGGAACTGCACCGGCGTCTGCTCGCCCGGCTTGGGTCGCACGAGTCGAAACGCCTCGGGGTCGGGCTTGTGGGGCGCGCTGGCCGGCGTTGGCCCGCTTGGGCCAGCGGTCGACCGGGACGCGGTTGTAGCTCCGCAACCGCAGATGAACCCTGCGGTGACGATCCACCGTCCGAGCCTCCGGCTCATTTCTCGCCCTCTGCGCCGGTGGCTCGTGGTTCGGTTACGACCACCACGCGCGCGGTCGGCTTGAGCGATTCCTTCAACACCCTAGACACGTCGGCCGAGCTCACGTTTTGTATTTGAGCCAGGTACTTGGGCAAGTAGCCCGGATCACCAGTGTATTGATCGAAACGCTGCAAGAGCCCCGCTCGGCCAGACTCCCCGCCGGAGCCATTCAACAGCTCGAGATCGCTGGCCACGCCGACCAAGATCCGGCGCTTGGCCCGCTCCAGCTCCGCGCTCGTCGGTCCGCTCTTGGTCAGCGCCGCGAGCACCACGTCGAGCTCGTGCTCGACCGCAGCGGACGATTTGCCGGTGGCGACCGTCGCGCTCAGGGACGCGATGCTCGACAGCTGATTCGACTCGAGGCTCGCACTGACATCGGCGGCCAGCTTGGTTTGCACCACTAGGCGTTGATACAAGCGGGTCGCTTTGCCCCCGCCCAGGACCGCCATGGCGACCTGAACTGCCGGGTCATCGGCGCTGTACGCGGGCGGCGTGCGATAGCCGAACGACACTTGCGCCAAGCTGACCGGCTCGCTCACGACCAAGCGCTCGGCCTTTGACAGGGGCGCGTAGGGCACGGCCTTCGCCTCCGGCCGCTTGCGGTCGGGCAAGCTCGCAAAATAGCGCGTGATCCAGGTTTTGGCTTGGGCCGCGTCGAAGTCGCCGGCGATACACAGCGTGGCGTTGCTCGGTGCATAATAGGCCCGGAAGAACTCGACCACGTCGGGCAATGAAGCGTCACTCAGGTCCTGCATCGAGCCAATCACGGCGCCGTTGTAGGGGTGGCCCGGCGGAAACAGCGCGTTCAGCAATGCGAGCGAGCTCGGGCCATAGGGCGCGTTCTCGTAACTTTGCCGGCGTTCGTTTTTGACGACGTCGCGCTGCACATCGAGCCGATCCTGCGTCAGGGTGTCGATCATGAAGCCCATGCGGTCACTCTCGAGCCATAAGAGCAGCTCTAAGTTTTCGCTGGGCGCGGTCTCGAAGTAGTCGGTGCGGTCCCAGCTGGTGGTGCCATTGCTGTTGGTTGCACCGATCGATTCGAGCACGTGATCGAACTCATGCCCCACGTGCTTCGAGCCTTCGAACATCAAGTGCTCGAACAAGTGCGCGAACCCTGAACGGTGTGCGGGCTCGTTGGCGGGACCGACGTGGTACCAAACATTGACGGCCACGAGCGGCAGGCTGCGATCACTGTGCAAGATGACGGTGAGCCCATTCGGGAGCTTCAGCTTCTCGAACGCAATACTCGAAGTTTGGCGGCGGACGTCCGACGCGGGCGGCTGGAGCGGTGCGGATGCCGCACGCGCATTCCCGGGCCATGGGTTGCACATGGCGAGCACGGCAGCGAAGCGAACGGCGGCTCGTCCCTGGTTCATGGTTTCAAACTTAAAACATCTTTCTGACCCTGGAACGGCCGCACGGCCGCACTTGCTGCGCGCTCCGGCCGCGTGATAGCGAAATCGCTCGAAAGGCGGAGAGCTCATGTCGCAACAAGGACCGGGTGGATACGGCGGCGGCGGACCTTTGGGGCCGCCGGGTGGGGGCGGATACGGTGGCGTGCCACCGGGCGGCTATCCGCCCCCTGGCGGCTACGGCCCACCAGGTAATCCGCCTCCCGGCGGATACGGTGGGCCTCCCGGTTCTGGTGGGCCGGGCTATCCACCCGGCGGGTCACCGCCTGGCTACGGTCCGCCGCAGTATGGCGCCGGCCCGCCTGGCGGCTCCCCCCCGCCTAGCAAAAAGAACCCGCTCATTTGGGTGGGCGTCGGCTGCGGCGTGCTGTTCGTGCTCGGCGGAATTGGCGGCGTCGTCGCGTTTTTTGCGGTGCGTCAAAAGTCGAACGACGTGCAAAAACAAATCGAGCTCGCCGCGAGCGGCGTGGCGCTCGGCGCCTCTGCGATCGCGGCACCGAGCGTGCCTGCCACCGGCGTGTGCGCGAAGACGGTGGCTTGCTGTCAGACCATCGCCTCGAAGAGCGGCTCGAATGCGCCTCTGGCCGTCCAGGCTTGCGCGGCCTACGGAAGCTTGTCGGACGCGGTTTGCGCGCAGCAGTACCCGGCGCTCAAGCGGACCGCCGCTGCCATGGGCGGTAGCTGCGAGTGACCGGCGCGTGCGCGACCTCGGTCGAGGCCAAGCGGCTGGCCGACAATGCCGCGTTCAACTCGGTTTGGCGCCGTTTTGGCCCGTACTTGAGCGAACGGCAATGGGGCACGGTGCGCGAGGACTACAGCGAGTTCGGCAACGCCTGGGAGTCCTTTCCGCACGAGCACGCGCGCAGCCGTGCCTACCGCTGGGGCGAGGATGGCATCGCAGGTTACGCCGACCACAAGCAGCGAATTTGTTTTTCAATCGCGCTCTGGAACGAGCGCGATCCGATTTTGAAAGAGCGGTTGTTCGGTCTCACCAACGCCGAAGGCAACCACGGCGAGGACGTCAAGGAACAGTATTATTACCTCGACGCGACGCCCACGCATTCTTACCTGAAGATGCTGTACAAGTATCCGCAGGCGGAGTTCCCCTACCAGCGGCTCGTCGAAGAAAACGCGCGTCGCGGTCGTGAGCATGCAGAGTTCGAGCTGGTGGACACGGGCGTCTTCGAAGGCGGCCGCTACTTCGACGTGTTCGTGGAGTATGCCAAGGCGGGCCCGAACGATACGCTGATCCGAATCCGCGCCGTCAACCGCGGCCCTGAAGCGAAGAAGCTGCACCTCTTGCCGCAGATTTGCTTTCGCAACACGTGGTCTTGGAGCAAGGACGCAGCGCGCCCCAATTTGTGGGCGGAGGCCCCGAGCACGGTCTGCCTGGAGCACGCGCAGCTCGGGCAATTCCGTTTGTATTGCGAGGGCGATCCGGCACTTTTGTTCTGCGACAACGAGACCAACTTCAAGCGGGTCTTCGGGGCAGAAGGCGGCTCCAGACATCCGAAGGACGCCTTTCACGAGTACTTGGTGCATGGGCAAACGGACCGCGTGGCTCCCGACCGGCGCGGCACGAAGGCGGCCGCCCACTACGAAGCGAGCATCGAACCTGGCGCGACCGTCGAGCTGCACCTGCGGCTATCGCAGGAGGCGCATGCCGAACCGTTTGCGGAGTACGAGGCGCTGTTCACGGCGCGTGCCGGGGAAGCCGACGAATTTTACGGCGAGCTCCAGGCAGAGCTCGCGGACGAAGACACGCGCCGGATACAACGCCAAGCATTTGCCGGGATGATCTGGTCGAAGCAAACGTTTCATTACGACGTACGTCAATGGCTCGCGGGCGATGAGACGCAGCCGAAGCCGCCGGAGCGGCGCCAGCACGGGCGCAACGCCGATTGGGATCACCTCACCAACGAGGACGTGATCTCGATGCCGGATAAATGGGAGTACCCCTGGTACGCGTCATGGGATTTGGCATTTCACTGCATCCCGTTCGCGGTGATCGACGCAGAATTTGCCAAGTCTCAGCTCGTGCTGCTGACGCGCGAATGGTACATGCACCCGAATGGTCAGCTGCCGGCCTACGAGTGGGCGTTCGGCGATGTCAACCCGCCGGTGCACGCTTGGTCCGCGTGGCGCGTGTTTCAGATCGATCGAAAGCAGCGCGGGGACGCCGGCGATCACCGCTTCTTGGAGCGCATTTTCCACAAGCTGATGATCAACTTCACGTGGTGGGTGAACCGCAAAGACGCCACCGGCAGGAATATCTTTCAGGGCGGCTTTCTCGGGCTCGACAACGTGGGCGTATTCGACCGCAGCCAGCCCCTGCCGACCGGCGGCTACATCGACCAATCCGACGGCACCGCGTGGATGGCCATGTATTGCCTGAACCTGATGCGCATCGCGCTCGAGCTCGCCGAAAGCAACGACGTATACGAAGACATCGCCAGCAAATTCTTCGAGCACTTCTTGCACATTGCCGAGGCCATGAGCGCGATGGGCACCGAGGTTTGCTTGTGGGACGACCGGGACGAATTTTACTACGACGTGCTCCATTTACCGAACGAGCCGCCGCTGCCGCTTCGCATCCGGTCGTTGGTCGGCTTGATGCCCTTGTTCGCGGTAGAGGTTCTGCAGGCCGAAATCATGACGGCCATGAAGGGCTTCAGTGGTCGCTTGAAGTGGTTCTTGGAGTATCGGCCCGATTTGGCGAAACTCGTCTCGCGCTGGATGGATGCGGCCAATAGTGAGCGGCATCTGCTGTCCTTGCTGCGCGGGCACCGCATGAAGCGGCTCTTGTTGCGCATGCTGGACGAGACCGAGTTCCTCTCGGACTACGGCGTGCGCAGCTTGTCGCGCTATCACCGCGAGCACCCGTTCGTGCTCGAGACCAAGGCCGAAACGTTCACGGTGGCGTACTCGCCCGGACCTTCGGAGTCGGGGCTCTTTGGCGGCAACTCCAATTGGCGCGGGCCGATCTGGTTTCCGACCAATTTCTTGATCATCGAATCGTTGCAGCGCTTTCATCATTATTACGGGGATGATTTCAAGGTCGAATGCCCGACGGGTTCCGGTCAGTATCTGACGCTGGATGCGATCGCCGACTATTTGACGAAACGCTTGACGCGCTTGTTCTCGCGGGACGAGCAGGGCCGGCGGGCCATTTACGGCGACAACGCGCTGTTTCAAAATGACCCTCAATTCCGCGACTACCTGACCTTCTACGAATTTTTCCACGGCGATAGCGGCCTCGGCCTGGGCGCCTCCCATCAAACGGGCTGGACCGGTTTGATCGCGAAGTTGCTCGTGCCTCGTCATAAAGAGGGCTGAAGGTTGGCGAGCCTTGGCCGCCGGCCGGTCGTGATCGCAGCGGCGGCCTTTGCTCTGGGCTTGCTCGGGTACGAGCTCTGGCCCAGCGACGAACGGCGCATCACCTATCTCTTGAACGACCTGTGCGCCAAGCTCAATCAAACTCGCGACCCGGCGAGCTTCCAACAGCTGCAGTCGGCGCTCGAGTCAGCGCTCTTGCCGAGCGTCAGCGTGCGCGTGATGGAGCTCGAGCTCGCGGTGGACGGCGCCGATCAGGCGGTGCAGCGCTCCCGAGACTTGCTCACGAGCGGCGTCCCGTTGAGCTTCGCGCTAAACAGCGTGGAGGTTCACCTGAGCGGACGGCTAGCTCGTGTGGACATGGACCTACTGGTCACGACGCGCGGCTCCGGGGAGCAGAGCCGAGACTTGCGGCGCAGTCACGTGCGCTTGGCGAAGTCCGCGCCAGGGTGGCGTATCGAGGCGATCGAGGTCGAGCCCGTCGCGCCTTCGCAGCCTGAAGCGCGCCCCTAACGCCGCTTTGGCTCGGGCGCGCGGCGCAGGGTGGCGGCGAGCAAAATGAGGCAAACCCACGTTAGATTGGCTAGTAGCAAGTGTACGACTTGCAGCGCGCCCGGCGCCGAAAGCCCAATATTGACGACGCCGGCTAGGACCTGCAGGCACACGGCGCCGGCCAAGCACTGGCTGGCGCGCTTCACGCCGGGTCCAGGGCGATAGGCCGGCAAGAGCGCGGCCGCATAGGCCACGAATGCCGCGACGCCGACCGCCAAAAATGGATGGATGCCGCGCATGCGTTGCAGAAGGTTCGCGCTCGCGCCCTGATCCTCGCGAAAGCGAGCCGCCAGGCCAATCGCCTGCGCCGGGTAGACCGTGTCACCGAGCGCGGTCACGGCGCCCGTTGCGGACACCACCAGGATGCCGAGGCCCGCCAGCAGGAGGAGGGCCCGGGCGGCACCAGGCAATGGCCGATGCTCGACTACGCCGGCCGCAGCGAAGTACGCGCACCAAGTGAGGGCGGCGGTGAGCAATGCGGTGCTCATGAGGTGCAACGGCAGCACGAAGATACGCCCCAAAGAAGCGTCGTTTTCCACCAAGTGGAGCTTCACCAACAGCGCGCCGATCAGCGCCTCCACCAATATCATGGCAAACGCCAAGAGCGCCGCGCGGCGCACGACATGGCCGCTCGGAAAAGTGCGAAAGGCAGCGGCGAGTAAGCCGACGATCGCGAGCACGCTCAGCCCGGAGGTCGCGCGATGCCCGTATTCGATGGCCGTTTTCAAGGTCTGGGGCATGCGCAGGAGATCCCCGTTGCAGCTCGGCCAATGCTGGCCGCAACCTGCGCCGGAGCCCGTGATGCGCACGACGGCGCCAAACAAGATCACGAGCAGCGTGTAGCCAAGCAGGCCCCAGGCATAGCGGGTGAAGGCTCGCTCTGCAGTGCGCGCCCCGTGCGGCGGCGTCAGCGCAGCTGCGATCTCCGGATCCATGGCGTGCTGCGATGTGCCATGGGCGCGGGGCCTGGTCGAGTCCGACCGGCTGAACACCGCGCCCGGGGCGCGGAAAACGCCGGCAACGCGGTCGACGTGTGTGCGCGTTCGGGGTAGGTCGTAGCTCGTGGATCAATACGACATCATCGCGGTCATCCTGGGCGTGATGTTTACATTGCGAAAGCTCGACACCCAGAGCCGCAACGTAGGCCAACAGCCGGGCGTGGACCCGGAGGATTTCCGACGCTGGCAGCGCCAGACGGCGTCGGCGTACGCGCCCGGCGCCTACGCCAGCTTTCTACGCGTCGTCTTCCACTTTCTCTATATTCGTTACACGGTCCATCACCCCATTAGCCCGATGGCGTTCGCGCGCGTCGCACTGTTGGTCGATTTGGTCTGGCTCATCTCGGTCGTTTCCACGCTCATTCGCGCCCACTACGCCCGCGAAATGCGCAAGCGGCTCGGCATTGTGTTGGAAAAGCCCCAAGCCACGCGCTGACGGGACATCGCCCGTTGGGTGGCGAGGTGGGCCCAGGAAGAGTTAATTCGGCCGCAGCGTAAGACAGCGGGCATGAGACCCAGCTGCTTGCAGTCCTTGGCTATCCTGTTGGCCGGGTTTATTTCCCCGGACCGGCTCACACCGGCGCAGGCGGCGCCCGGCTCGCCCAAGCCAAGGCCGTTCGATCCGGGCGCGACGCTCCTTGCGGAGGCCAAGCGGCGCGCGAACTGAGCGCCCGGCTTCAGCGTGGCCGCTTGAGAATTGCGCCCGGCTTTCGCACGACGACCGAGGCCGCCGGCGCCGGCGTGGCGCTGGCCACCGCGGTGGCGGCGGGCACCGCTGAAGCGGCGGGCTTGGCGCTGGCAGCGGCGCTCGCGGAGGGGCGTGCGGCGACCGCCACCTTGCTCAGTGCGGTCACGGGCCCAGTCAGGGACTTGGCCTCGACCCAGCCCGGAGAGAGCTTGCCGATGCCAGCCGGGAAATTCACGAGCACCCAGTCCGCGCCCAGGGTGGCCAAGCGGACCACGAACAATTCCTTGCTCAAGGTCGTGACGGCGGGCTTGGTCGCGTCCGGTTCGTCGTAAACCTTGCTGTCGTCGATCGCGACTTGGACCGCGCCCGTCGCGGTCTTCTCTTTGTCGGGGAAGCGCTTCACGTCGCCCAGCACGGGGGCCCCGGCGGTTGCGGATGGGCCCGCGGCGGGCGGCTCCACGCTGGGGATGAGCGGCGCCACCACGGCGGGTGCATTGGCGACCGTGTCGCTGGCGCTGACGAGCGAGGCCGCGGGTGCCGGGGCCTCCGTCTTTTTCTTGCACGCGCCGAGCGCGTCCAGTGCGGCCAGCGTGAGCAGTACGCTAGCGGTCATCGTCCACGGGGCGCGAGCTCGGTTCATGGGGTGCTCCTCGGAGATCAGGGCTTGGGTGGCGGGGGCAGCGTCTGGCTGGGTGGCGGGCGTTCACGCAAACACTTATCGATGCCTTGCAGCAGCTCGCTGGGGGCCCCTTTGGGCAAGCGGGGCTTGCCGAGCACGTTCGTGGCTAGGCGATCCCAGGTGACGCCGCCGTCCGAGCCAAAGCTCAGCCAAACGAACATGGCGCGACCTTTGATGTTGGCGTCCGGCACGCCGCCCCCGCGACCGCCGTTCCAGGCCCGCGAATCCATGCTGTTGTTTCGGTTGTCGCCCATGACCCAGGTCTCGCCGGGCTTGACCTTGTACGGGCCTTGCTGTGGCTCGCTGCCGCGCTCTTCTTCGAACTGCGTGATGTACGCGTAGCTGCCGAGGAACTCCATGTAGAGCTCGCTCCGCTTGAGGCCCGAATCCGTGCCTTCGTGATAATCGTACCAGCCAATCCGGCAGTTGGGGATGCGCCAGCCATTGATCGAAGGGTGGCCGCTTTCTACGGTGAGCGTGTCACCCTCGAGCGCAATCACGCGCTTGATGAAGTCCTGACGCTCGTTGTTCGGGTTTGGGTCCGGGTATTCGAACACCATCACATCCCCGCGCGCAGGGGGTAGGGTGTTGAAGAGCCTCACGTTCGTGTACGGGATAGCCGGCCCGTACGCGAGCTTGTTCACGAAGATGTGGTCCTGGATCTGCAACGTCGGCAGCATCGAACCGCTCGGGATCTTGAACGCTTCGACCACGAACGTGCGGAGTAACAGCGCGACGCCCACCGCCACTGCGATCGATTCCACGTACTCGCGAAATTCACCCTTTTGCCAGGGCCCCAGCCGGCGCGCGACGAGCCGGCTCGCGCGCTCGTAGCTGGTGTTGAAGACGGCAATCTCCAAGGGCCGAGTGGCCATTGCATCCCGCAGCTCCTCCAGCGCCTCGCGCAACTCTTCCCGGGAAGCGATTGGCAGCTCGCGCTCGACGCGCGCGCGGTTCTTGCGCAGGATGCGGTCGGCTTCTTCCAGAAGTTGGCCAGCGTGCTCATACTCCTCCCGCATGGACTTCGGCAGATCCGATTGGCCGCTACCTCCGGGGCCCGACACGAAGGGCAAGGAGTGGCGGTAGCTGTACAGCACCATTTCGAAGATCGTAAAAAAGAGGATGTACGCGGGGACCTGCTGATCGCGGACCTCCCATTGGAAATGTTCGAACCAAGTTACGGGCGTGAAGTCCTGGGCGGGCTTGACTAGCCAGACCACGAGCACGCACAGGGCGAGTGGCAGGACGACGAACCACAGCGGCCAGAACACGTAGCGAGAAAGTTTTGCGTTCACAGAAGGGGGCTCGCGCGCCAAAAGCTCGAGTGCGGGGGTTTCTAGCCGGGGGTTCGGAACGGGGCAAGGCGCGGGGCCCCCGCGGCGTGTGCTGGGCCGGCTTGGGGCTCCTAGAGCCTGTTTGTGGGGACCATCCGAAGGCGCCTCGCTCGAGGAGCCTCGCCAGCGACCGGCATTCTCCGCCGTTCGCGCAGCAGCTGGCGAGCCCGCGCGAGATCGAAGCCTAGTGTCAGGGGCGATCCCCCAGCAAGATCAAGTAATCCACTTTGGCCGCCGCATCGTCTTTCATGCTCGTGTCGGGCGTGGTTTTGCCGAGCTCGGCGCTGTTGTCGATCACGACGTAGTAGCGACCAGGGTCGACATTGACGAAGCGTTGCCAGAGGCCACCGCTCTGGGTGACCGTGTCATCCAGCAGGGCTGGGCTAGGGCTCCCGCTCGCGACAGAAGCGGCGCCCGCGGTCTCCAAGTAGTGACCGAGCAACACGTCACCGACTGGCTTCGGCATGACCAATACGTCTGCGCTAGATACACCATCCAACGCGACCGTCAGGTACAACGCTTGGCCAGAATCGCTGACCTCAAAGGCGCCAACGTAGTCTTGCTGGCCCTGATGCACCTCCGTGCGCTCGTTCGCCAAAATTTGCTTGTCCGTGCGCTTGACCTCGAACGGCTTGAAGGGCTGTTCGCCGGTTGCCACGAGGCCCAGCGCAAAGTCCATGCTGCCCGACGAATCTCGGCGGATGACCGTGAAGCCGCGGCGCAGTTCGCTCTCGACGATGTGCTTACCGAGCGCATTGGCGTTCACGCCGGCCACGGCCAGCCCGCCCTTGGCCAAGGCAGACTCGACCAGCGTGGTTTGAAACGCGGCGCCGTCGATCAGCCGCGGGCGAAAATACACGTACATCGCGCCGCCGCTGAGCTGAAAATCGGTCTGGTACTCGACCACTCCGCGTGAGCTGAAGCCGAGCCGCTGGGTGACGTTGGTCCAGGCGTAGCCCCTGCCCGTGTATTGTACGACGAACGACTTGTGGGCGTCGTCGTCCAACACTTGCGACTGGCAGGAGTCGGCGAAGAAGCGGCCGACCACCGGCTCGTCGTCTCCGAATTTCAAGGGCGCCCCAGCGCGGAGCATTTCGGTGCAAAAGCTTTCGAGCCCGAACTTCAAGATGTCGAAGCGAAGTGATTTGTTGCTCGGATCGTTGATCACCCCCGCGCCCACCACCGCGACCGCGTGCGACCCGAATGACTCTCGCGAGGCGCAGCCGAACGAGCCCGGGAGGGCGAGCGCGAGGCTTGCGGCGTAGAGCGCTGAATAGCGGCCAAGAGCGTGCATATGGCCGAGCATAACAGTTGACAACCCGGGGGGTTGCCCCGAAAAGTCTTGCGTCCAAATGGCCCACTTTGCGATCCTCGGTGCCGGCGCCTGGGGCACGGCGCTGGCCCGGGTCTTGGCCGAGCGCGGTGAGCTCGCGCGTCTTTGGTCGTGGCAAGCAGAGCACGCGGCGGCGCTCGCGCAAACCCGAGAGAACCGCGCCTTCCTACCGGGTTTTTCTCTGCCGGACCTGGTCGAACCGAGTGCCAGCCTGGAGCACACGTTACACGGCGCGAGCCACGTGTTGCTGGTCGTGCCCACGGCCGGGTTCCGCGTCACGCTCGAACGAGCGCGGCCGTTCTTGGCCAGTGACGCCACGCTCGTGATTGCCACTAAAGGCATCGAGCCCCGCTCCTTGATGCTCTTGAGTGAGGTGGTGGAGGCCGTGCTCGGCGTCGAAGCTCGTACGCGTACGGTGGTGCTCTCGGGTCCGAGCTTCGCCAAAGAGGTCGCCTTGGGGTTGCCGACGAGCTTGGTCGCCGCGGCGCACTCTACGGAGCTTGCGACGCGTGTGCAGCAACGTTTGTCGAGCGACCACTTTCGCGTCTACGCAGGCGACGATCCGATCGGAGTCCAAGTTGGAGGCGCGCTGAAGAACGTGATCGCCATCGCGGCGGGCGCGTGTGACGGTCTCGGCTTCGGATACAATACGCGCGCCGCTCTGATCACGCGCGGCCTCGCCGAGATCGCGCGGCTCGCTCTGGCCAAGGGCGGCCACGCGCCGACGTTGGCCGGCCTCGCCGGTCTTGGGGATCTCGTGCTGACGTGCACCGGCGAGCTCAGTCGAAATCGCACCCTGGGCTACGAGCTCGGGCGCGGCGTGAAACTAGGGGAGGCGCTGGCGGGGCTCGGTCACGTCGCCGAAGGCGTGGTCACCGCCGACAGCGCCTACCATTTGGCCGAGCGCGCGGCCGTGGATCTGCCGATCTGCAGCGCCGTGTATCGCGTGCTGTTCGAGCACGAGCCGGTCAGCGAGGCCGTGCGCGCCGTGCTGTCACGGCCGCTGAAACGTGAGTGACGTCGCGTGTCGGCGCAGTCGGCGTGCTCGCAGCGAGCGAACATTCGAGCCCCACGCGCCGCTCAGGACGCGCGATTGCGAGGCAGTTTGGCGGTCCATTGTTATTTGTACGGTTGGGCACTAGCCTTTTAGCCTGCATGGCCACGATTCGTTTCTTTCCGTCGGAGGGTGCGCCAGTCATGACGGCGCTGCACAAGCCGCTCTCGACCCTCGGCCGCGCGCTCGGCAACGACATTCACTTGCCGGACGCCAGTGTGGCCAGCCATCACGCGCAGATCGTATTCAATGGCCGCGACTTTCAGTTGGAAGAGGTGGACCGCGAGGCGGAAATCCTGATCAACGGCAAGAAGAAGCGGCGCGCGCGGCTCGCCAACGGCGATCGAATCACGCTCGGCAAAGCCTTGCTTGGATTTAGCATGTTCACCGAGCTCGGCGACGCGGAGCGCGCGGAAAATCACGAATCGAGCGGAGAAACCGGCGACATCGCGCGCTTACGCCGGCTCCACTCGTTCAGCGAGCGCCTGATGATGAGCCGCTCCGTCGACGAGCTCCTCGAAACACTGCTGGACGACATCATCGATCTCACCGGCGCGGCGCGTGGCATGGTGCTGCTCGTGGACCCCTCGGAGGGTAAGGACAGCACTCCGCGCGTGCGCGTCTCGCGCAACGTGCAGCGTGAGGCCATTCAGGACGCCTCGGGTGTCATTTCCGACAGCATCGTGCGGCAGGTGATCGAAACCAAGCGCCCGGTAATCGTCAGCGACGCACTGACCGACACCACCTTCGGCAAGAGCGAGAGTGTCATTTCTCTCAAGCTATCCAGCGTGATGTGCGCGCCGCTCGTCAGCCAAGGAGACGTGATCGGCGCCCTGTACGTCGCCAACGACGAGGTGAAGCACTTATTCGATCGCGGGCAACTCGAGCTACTCACCATCTTCGCCGCTCAGTCTTCGCTGATCTTGCAGAACGCCATGCTGCTCAGCGCTCTCCGAGCGGACAAGGAGAAGCTCAGCGCTGATCTGCTGGACAAGCGCTTCGGCGAAATCATCGGCGCCTGCGCGTCGATGATGGAGGTTTTTCGCAAGCTGCAAAAGGTCGCGGCCACCGACATCAGCGTGCTCATCACGGGTGAAACCGGCACGGGTAAGGAACTCATCGCGCGTGAGCTGCATCGCCGCAGCAATCGCGCCAAGGGCCCGTTCATCACTGTCAATTGCGGCGCCATTCCCGAGAACTTGATCGAGAGCGAGATGTTCGGGCACGTCAAAGGCGCCTTCACCGGCGCGATCGCCAGCCGCGCCGGGCAGTTCCAGCAGGCCGACGGTGGCACCCTGTTCCTGGACGAGATCGGCGAGCTGCCGCTCGGCATGCAGGTCAAGCTGCTGCGTGCCCTTCAGGAGCGCATCGTCTTCCGTGTCGGCGACAATCGCCCCGAAAAATGCGACATCCGCGTGGTCGCGGCGACCAACCGCAACCTGGACGAGATGATCAAGACCGGGGAGTTCAGGGAAGACCTTTATTATCGCCTGAATGTGGTCAATCTGTGGCTCCCGCCGCTTCGTGAGCGGGGGGATGATGTTTTCATCATCGCCAAGGCGCTACTCAGTAAGTTTGCGGATGAGCTGAAGAGCGCGGTGCGCGGCTTTTCGCCGCAAGCCTTGAGCGCGATAAAAAAGTATCCCTGGCCCGGCAATATTCGGCAACTGGAAAATCGCATCAAAAAAGCGCTCGTGTTGTGCGATCAAACCTTGCTTGCCCCAGTCGATTTGGACCTAGGCGCTGAGGTGCAGCTTCAAATCGTACCGCTCGAAAAAGCCAAAGAGGATTTTCAACGCCAATACGTGCTCGAGGTGTTGGAGCGCAACAACGGTAACCGCACCCAAACCGCACGTGACTTGGGCGTGGACCCACGCACCATCTTCCGGTACTTGGAAAAAGAGCAGAATCCGATGCCCAGTGGCGGCGCCAGCGGGGGCTCGGTAGCCCCGCCCCCCGACCGCGACTGAGCCAGTCAGCGGACCTGGAGCTGATTCAATGCACGCCGCCCACGAGCCAGGCGTAGGCCGGCACCAGCACCTCCTCGGGAGAAGCGCCGCCGTGATGGGCGCGCGTGGAATTGCCTTCCTCACCCAAGCGATCCAGCACGAAGCCGTGATCGCCGAAGACCATGACCAGGGTGCGCGCCGGCAGTCGTTTCATGTACGAGCCGAGCGCGTGCGCGGCATCGTCCGCCAAATCGTCGAGGCGGCTGGTTTCCGTCCCCGTCTCCGGCTCGGCCAGACGCGACTCCACGACGTCGAGCTTGAGTAGCTCGCGATGACCGGCCTTGATCCGGCGCAGGGTGGTGGCCATGCGACCGCGGGCGACGGGTACTTCCGATTCGACATGCCCAGTGAATTCGCGCAGGGCCTCGGCGCCGCGTCCGATGAGCTCGAGTTGAACCGCCGTCGTGGCGGGCAGTGCGGACCAGAGCAGCAGCCGCTCGGTGAGCGCTGCGCCCTGTCCGAGCAAAGTGCGGAGCCGTTGCTCGACGCGCAAGCCGAGGTCGAAGCGTAAGCCATCGACCAGCACTAGTTGCACCGAGCGCGCGCCGTGCAGGCGGCCCATACGCAAGGAGAGCTCCGGCACATCGAGCACCATGGTTGGCCGCTTGCCTCGCACACGCAGAGCGTCGAACGCCTCCTTGTAACTTTGCTCGAAGCTCGCGGACCATACGTCCAGGGTCTTTTTGGCCTCGGCGCCAGCGATGCCGCGCGCGAACGCATCGCACAGGGGGACATAGTTCGAGACGAACATGCGTTCGACGACGCCCAACGGTTTCGGTCCGCGCGCGGCTTCCAGCTCGTGCATCCACGTGCGCCATTCCGTCTCGGCGTTTGGGAAGAGCGGCGTGCGCGCGAACGTGACGGCCTGCGGCTCCGCTTCGCTGCTACGCGCCATCTCATCCTCGCTCGCTATCGTCGGCGCGTCGTTTGCGACCGCTACGACTTCGATCTCGACCTGGAGCTCGATCTTCAAGGGGGCGGCCTCGGCAGGAGCGGCCGACGGATCGAACGCGCTCACTAAGTCAGCGTCGAAATCGACGCCATTTGCGGCCTCTTCGGCTTGCGCCGTTTCCTCGGCTTCGCTCGTCGCGATTCCTTCACTGTCCGATGAGACGTCTTGGTCCGGGCTCCGCTCGTCGGCCCAAGCATCCGCCACCGCTACCTGAGCGAGCTCGTCCACGAGGGCGGCGCACGGCGGCTGAGCCGATAGCTCCATGGCCTCGGAGCTCGCGCTGACCTCCGGCGCGAGCTCGGGCGCTGGGCTTTGGGTCGGGCGCGGCCTCCGCTCGAGCAAGTCTTGCAGCGGCGTTGGTCGGTCGTATACGCCCGCGAAACGATTGCGCGCGTCGATGTATAGCCGTACGGGCCGCTCGCGGGTAGCAGCCATCCACCAGCGCAGCACGGCGCTATCCTCCGCGTCGAGCGCGCCGGCCAGGTTGGCAATGCCCTCCAGCGTAGGCACCGCTAACGCCAACCCCCGCAGCTCCACCAAACGGGCTCGGTACAATTGATCGCTCAGCGACGAGCCCAGGTCGGCCGCTGCACCAATCCCCGGCGGACACGCGCCGCGCTGCTCGAGCGCGCCATCGATGGCTTCCGAGATCACCAGCGCGAGCTCGCCGCGTTGACCAGGGCCCGGCGGACCCAGCACGATAGACAGGTAGCCGTCGTCGTCCGCAGCACGCAGCAGCTCACGCAGGACCTCGGGACCCACCAGACCGACCTCGCCCGAGCCAAAGCCATCTACCTCCGCCGGGATCTCTGCAAAATTCATGGCCGGAAGGTGACGGAGAAGCCGCCTCCCGGCCCAGTTTTCGGTGACTGACCTAGGCTCCGGGTCCGCGCCCGCCTGTCAAGACTCGGCCGGCGCGCCGAGTCACACTGGAGCAGCCGCGCCGCCGGTCTTTCAGCGCACGCATAACTTTTTGGAATAGTTCAGAAATCTGGATTTTTTTTGGACGCCGCGTTGACAAGAAGGGCGCCATCCATACGATGAAGACCGGCTCCCTCTGCAGAGCCCGGGAGGCAGTACTAACGAATCCCTTACAAGCATTC
>CAXSGJ010000069.1:0-27210 GCA_964236865.1 uncultured Polyangiaceae bacterium | reverse complement strand
CCGTCCGGCAAGGTGGCGAGGCGGACGAAGACGGCGGCGCCCTGCTCCGGCGTCTTGAGCGCACCAGGCGGGCGCTGGTCGACCGTCGGGGTCTCGGCCAACATCATCGACGCCTCATTCCAGGCGCTGGTCGACTCGGTCACCTACAAGCTGCTGCAGTCCGGCGCGATCTAGAAGGCGATCACGCCTCGACGCTGGCTGTGGCGGCCGACGTGGCCACCGCGGCGCGGCCGGGCTGGCGGCGCGCCGCGAGGCTCGCACTTGCCAACCAAGAAATGGCGACCAAGGGCAGGCTATCGAAGTCACCACGGGCGGCCATGCGGCATTGGCGGTCCCGGCCCGTGTTGCTGGCGTTCCCTGTTGATTCCGTTTTGGTTTCGCCACCCATTGAGCGGGCGACCGCGACGGGACTCGTGACGCGCGTTCGCCGACACAATGAGCCACTCGCGTCGACGACGCTCGGAGCCCACGCCGTGCGCCGGGCGAGGCTCAAACCGCCTAAAACCCGAGGAGCGGCGCTCCTCGCGCCCGTTTTTGGCCCAACCAATGCTAGAGCCTCGGGCTCGCATGCAACCCCGCGCCGACGTCAAGCCGGTTCTCAAGTGGGCCGGCGGCAAACGCCAGCTGCTCGAGCCGATTCTAGCCTTCGTCGACCGGGCGTTTCCGGGGCAAATTGAGACTTACTACGAGCCGTTCGCGGGCGGCGCGGCGGTATTTTTCGCGCTGGTCGCGCGGGGCAAGTTCAAGCGCGCGCGGCTGAGCGACAAGAACGAGGACTTGATCCACGTCTACACCGCGCTTCGCGACGATGCGCACACCGTGATCCACGAGCTCGAGAAGCTATGCCAAGCCAAGCCGAGTGAGAAGGTGTACTACGACGTGCGGGCCAGCCGCCCCAGCAAAGCTCCGGCCCGCGCCGCGCGCATGCTTTACCTCAACCGCACGGGGTACAACGGCTTGTATCGCGTGAATCGCAGCGGAGATTTCAACGTTCCCTACGGTCGATACAAAAAGCCGAATATCCTCGACCCGGCGCGCCTGCTGGCCACCGCCGGCGCGCTGCAAGGCGTCGAGCTCGCCGTCGAGGACTTCGACCAATCCTGTAAGAAGGCGAGGCGCGGCGACTTCGTGTACTTCGACCCCCCGTACATGCCGGTCTCGAAGACCTCGAGCTTTGCGGCCTACCACTCGGTAGCGTTCACGCTCAGCGAGCACCAGCGCCTCGCCAAGCTCTTTGCACGCCTGGCCAAGAAGGGCGTCGCTGCGCTGCTCTCGAATTCGGATACGCCAGAAACGCGCCGGCTGTTTGCCGCCTTCGACACGCACACAGTGCACGCGAAGCGAGCCATTAACTCCAACGGTGCCCGGCGAGGCACGGTGCCCGAGCTCTTGGTGCGGGCTCAGGTCGCCCCGTCGGCGCGACGCGCAAAGTAGGCTTCGCGCGCGGACGGCTCGCGTTGTGCCACGCGCAACGCCTCGGGCTGGCTCTCAGTCTCCCTCCTGGAACCGATACAATGCCCCATCGCGCTGACCGCCCGCATAGAGCGCTCCCTGAAATACACTGAGCGGTGCTGCGCAAAAACTATCGCTCAGCTCGAAGGGCGATTTCTTGTCGTCGAAGCGCGCAAGCTCGGTGGGGCCGCTTGCGTCCAGTCGAATCAAAGCGCGCGACATGAGCACGTGGAGGGCGCCCTTGAAGCGCACGATGTCCGTCGGCACGCCCGCGTCGTTCGGAAGTGGCACGACGCGCCAGGTGTCGCCGTCGCTCGTCATGCGCAGCGCGACGCCTCCGTGATTCCATGCAATCCAATACAATGAGCCCTGATCGGCGTACCAGCGCAGGGTTTGAGACGTGCCGGCCTCCGTGACGCGCGCCGCGTGTAAGTCTGCCTGAGTGATCACATCCTGATCGGCCGACGGCGCAAAGTACACGTAGTCGTTGGGCTCAATCTGATCATAGTCCTGGAGCCCCGCGTACAGCCGGTCTTTGAAGCGGACCAGAAACGTGAAACGCCACACGCCGCTCTGATAGGGATTGGGGTAATCGGCGGCATACCGGAAGCGTTCGCCGACCGCGCCTTGACTCTGCAAAGCGCCGGGCGAAGCGCCGTGCCAGGCGCGTTGTCCGGGCGGCACGGAGCCGGTGGCCGCATACTGACGACCTCGAAACCGAATCACGTCGATCACGTGGTAAGCGCGCGGGAGCAGCGCCGCGCCCGCGCGCTCCGCATCCGGCGGACGCGGCGGCAAGTGTCCAGGCATGCGCGCTCCGGCGAAGCTGCCGGTCGCGCTGGAGACGAACACGAAGCCCTCGGTGCCCGGCTCCGAGAGCCCGAAGCCGTTGTACGGCGGATCGGCGTCGGCCACGAACAAGCGCGCTCCGATGGCGTGAACACGCAAGAAGCCCTGCCCGGCGCCACCCCCCTTGCTGGGCTCACCCGCGCGATTCCAGTCGAAAGCGACCGAGAATGGCCGACTCTCTGCAGGCCGATAACGGGTGATGGTGGCGCCATCTAGACCGAGCGGGCGCATGGCATGGGCGGCGTACAGGCTGTCGCCGAGCGGCGTCAGATCGCAAATGCGCTGCAGAGCCAAAGGCGCGCGGCCGACGCGCACGAAGTGCCCCGGCGCCGAGGGCTCGGTCCCGTTCGCCTGCGGGGCCACGTCGTCATCGCCGTCCGCATCCAATTGCGCTGCGGCCGGGCTTGCTGCTCGCTGTGCCTCCGCTTCCGGGAGCGCCGCCTTCGGCGCTGGGGCGGGCGCGGACACGACCCGCGCTGCCGCTCGAGTCCGTTGCTCGTTCGTCGGCGGCAAGCTTTGGCTCGGCGCCGCCGCCTGGCATCCGGCTACGACGCAGGCGACCACGAGCGCGGCACAGCGATTCACGCCCCTGAGCTTAGCAAACGCAGCCCGCGTCACGAGTGTGGCAATTTCGTGGCCGCAGCTCCTTCAGGTTACTCCGCGGCTGCGACCTTGGCTTCGGCGGCGCGCTGCTGTTGGCCGAACATGTCCAGTGCGGCAATGCGATACGACTCCGCGTAAGTCGGGAAATTAAAAATCGCGTCAATGAAGGTGTGAAACGTCATGCTGCCCAAAATCGCCATTTGTCCAATATGGACCAGATCGGCCGCCGTCTCGCCGGCCGCGTGCGCACCCAAAATCACTCCCGTCTCTGGATGCGCCACCAGCTTGAGCAGTCCGTTTTCTGCCGCGGAGATTTGACCGCGGGCCATCTCGTCGAAGCGAGCGCGACCAACCTGGGCCCCGCCGAAGCGCTCCGTGACTTCGGCCTCGGTGAGCCCAACGCTCGCAAGCTCGGGGATCGTATAGATGCCGGCGGGGGTCGCCTCGCGCGCGATGCCCACTTCCACCCCAAACGCGTGACAGACCGCCCGTCGGCCTTGGTCCATGGACGTGGACGCCAGCGCCGGCGGACCGATCACGTCGCCTACGGCATAGATATGCGGAGCCGCCGTCCGGCCATGCCCGTCCACCGCGATCAGCCCACGCGGCGTAAGACCAATGCCGGCGAGCTCGGCGCCCAGGCCCTCGACCTGCGCGATGCGACCGAGTGCGCAAAACAGCTTTTCGCTGCGAATCAGCCGACCGTCGGTTAGCTTGGTCTCCACGTGCGAGAACCCGTCCCAAGCGACGTGCGCAAGCTTGCTCTGACCCAAGAACTGCCCGCCGAACGCGAGCAGCTGGCGCGTGAAGTGCTCGCTGATTTCGGGATCGAGGAAAGCGAGTGGTCGCGGCGAGCGATCGATGACCGTGACGTGGCTGCCCAAAGCCGCAAAGATCGACGCATATTCACAAGCGATCACCCCCGAGCCGAGGACGGTCAAAGATTCGGGCAAATAAGAGACAGACAAAATCGAGTCGCTGTCCAGGATGTGCTCGTGATCGACGGGCACGTCGTCGGGCGTGCGCGGGGAGGAGCCCGTCGCGATCACGAAGAAGCGCGCCTTGGCTCGGCGCTTCCCGCCGGAGATGTCCGCGATCTCGATCTCGTGCGGAGAGACGAAGTGGGCTAGGCCCTGGCACAGCTCGATGCCATTGCGGGCGAGCTGCGCCCCCATGTACGCCTCGTGCGAGGCGATGACCTCCTCTTTGCGCGTCATCAAGCTCTCGATCTGCGTTTGCTCCGGCATCTTGACGTCGAGTACATGGGACGTGAGGCGACGGAATTTGCCGAGTGCCAGCGCGGTCTCGCGCAGTGTCTTACTGGGGATGGTGCCGAAGCGCACACACGCACCGCCCACGCTCTTGGAGCGCTCGATGAGCAAGACTTTGCGTCCGAGCTTCGCGCCTTGCACGGCCGCCTTCTGCCCGGCAGGGCCCCCACCCACCACGATCAAATCGAAGGCATCGCTCACGAGAGAGCTCCAATGGTCTCTTTGACGACGCTCGCGCGCCGCAGGAGCTTGTCGAGCATGTCCGGATAAATCTCGAGCGCGGCGAGCGCAGGATGTCCGGTGATGAGGCCTGGACGGAGCTCGCCTGCCGAGCTGTGATGAGCGAAGGCATCCGCCAGCGACACGATGCGCACCGGGATCGCCTCCAAGTCCGGCCGCGCGGCGTGATGCTTGCCGAGCGCGGTGGCGACGCTCTCGGGCAGCGTCCAGGCTGTGGCGAGCGCCGCCCCCGCGCTTTCGTGCAACTCGTCGACCAGTTCCAAAATCGCGCCGCGCGAGGCTTCGGCATGCGCGTCCCGCAGCGAAGTCAGCACCGCTTGTAGCAAGACCGGTCGCCCAACGTCATGGAGCAATCCGCACAGAAATGCGTCGTCCACGTTGTGCCGCGTGCTGCGCGCGATTTCTTGGGAAAATAGCGCGACGGCGATGGAATGTTCGAAGATAGCGTCGATTTCTCGCTCGAAGCCCTTGGCTTTGAAGACGCCGGTACGGCACGCAATCACCAGCGCGACCTCGCGGATCTTCGCGACCCCGACGCGTGAGACGGCTTGCTGCAGGCTGACGATTTGCGCGCGGGGGCTGTAAAGCGGTGAGTTGACGATGCGGAGCACGTGGGCCGACAACGCCGGATCGCGCTTGAGCATGTCGGCGATGATCCGCGCATCCACGTCCTCTCTGCCCGCGAGCGAGGTGAGCTCCATCGCTACCCCCGGTAGAAGCGGCAACTCCAGAGCGCCGGCCGCGAGCTTTGCGCTGAGCTCGGCGCGAATTTGAAGCGGCACGCCGCTGGGCTCGCTGTCCGCCTTTCTACTCGGGGCGGCTTCGACTTCGCTATGCATCCCCGGTGCCAACGGCCGCCCGAGGCGGGACTGAAGGGCCGCGATATGCGCTTTGATTACCGGCGCTTGGCCTCAGCCGTGAGCGTCCGATTCCAGCTCCTGAAAGAGCGGCAGCAACTCCCGCCGGCTACGCAGCGGCGTGCAGAAGCGCGTGGCGCGTTCCAATAGCAGCGCTTCCAGCTCGTCGGCGCGGGGGCCAAGCTCGGACACGTTCTTCCGTAGCTCGCCTTCCTCGCGTTCCAAGCCTTCTTCATTTTTGGCGAGCGCGGCGCGAAGCTCACGGATTTGGAATTCGAGATCTTCGACCTCGCCGCGTCGGGTGGCAGCGCGCGCCTCGGCGTCTTTCATGCGCTGTTTCGAGGTACCCCAAGCGTCCACGATGTCCGCGCAGCGGCGATAAGCTGCGGCCAACTCTGGATAAGGTTCGACGAATGCGGAGCGTCCTTCCCAGCGCATGGCGTCGCCCACCGCCCGCTTCAGTTCCTCCATCGGACGATCCATGTCCAGCGTCAGGGCGGCGCTGCCGGCCAACGCGCCCTTCAGCTCGTCGCGTGCCTTGCTGGCGTCAATGCCCAGCGCGTCCACCGCGTGCCCGAGACGCTGCCGGATTTCGCGCCCACGGGCCTCGATGCTCTCCAACGCGCGTTGCTCGGTGATGGCTTTGGCGCGAAGCTCGCCGATCTCACGCACCAGGTGCTTCACCTCGGTGAGCAGCTCGCTCAGCCCGGCGGGCCGTTCGTGGGCGAAAGACAGGGCCAGCATCTGTTCGAACACGGCGGTCCGCTTCACCCAGCGGTCGATCGCGACCGGTGGCAGAGTTTTTGCGGGACCCCGCGATTCAACCTCGTCGCCAAACACGTCGGTCTGAATGCGCAGGCCAATCACGTCAGCGATGGCCATCAAGTCCGCGTTCACGCGGTGCGCATCGACCGGGCGGTCCTTGGCGTCCTTCGCCAAGCATTCCATGACCAGCTTCTCGAGCGCGCTCGGGATCGAGGGGTCGTGCTTTTTGGGTGAGACCGGCTCTTCCTTCAGATGCTTGATGAAGTACGTGGTGATGTCGCTGGCATCGAAAGGGAACGTCCCGGTGACCATCTCGTAGATGATGACGCCCAGCGAATAAAGATCTGCGGACGGCCCGGCTTCGATCGAAGTGATGCGCTCCGGAGCCATGTACTGTGGCGTGCCGAAGACCTCCCCCGCGCCCGTGAGCCTCGAATCTTGCATCGAGCGCGCAATACCGAAGTCGAGCAACTTTACCTGATCGCTGCCGTTTGGACCGCGCGCCAAAAAAATGTTTTCGGGCTTGAGATCGCGGTGAATGACCTCCAGATCGTGCGCACGCGCCAAGGCCCGCGAGATCTGAATCATGATCGGCAGGCCGCGCTCGAGCGGCACTTTGCCGTGCTCGAGCAGCCCCGCCAGCGTCTCGCCACGCAGCAGCTCCATGACCAGGTACACGAGCCCGTCGGGCGTCTCACCTTGGTCGAAGATCTCGATGATGTTCGGGTGAGCCAGCTTCTGCGCGGCCTTGGCCTCGCGCCGGAAGCGCTCGCGAATCACCTCATTGCGCGCGTACTGAGGGCTCATCACCTTGACGGCGCACGGCCGATCGACCAGGCGGTGACGAGCGGCATAAACAGTGGCCATGCCGCCCTGACCCAAGACATCTTCAATCTGATAGCGGCCAGCGATGGTCACGCCAATCAGCGGGTCCTGAAGCTCGACCAGACCACCACCACACAGAAAGCACGCCGCGCTGTCGTCGGGATACTTCAGCTTGCAGTGCGGACACGACTTCATGACAACGCCCTCTGCCATCCTCCCCGGATCGTTTGCCGGAAGAAAGCGCTTCCGATGGTCGGCCGAGATTCGTGCCAGATCAGCCGATTATCGGCGCCGGCCCATGGTAGAACGCCCTCGAAAAGGTAGTGTGAGCCCGTGCCGGCAGAGCGACGCCAACCCCTCAAGATCGAGGTGCCCAACCAAAAGCAGGAAAGCCTGCGTTTCGCCCGGGTAGGGCTGATCGTCACGGTCGGGTTTGCAATCGGCATCCTGTGGCCCCGCCTGGCTGGGTTCAAGCTCGTACCCGCGGTCCCGAGTCAGCCGGCCGACAGCAGTAGTTCGGACCTGACGGGCGCGCCCGGGGACCCCAAGCCCGCCTCGGCCGCGCCCGCCTCAGCCGCGCAGGAGGCGGAGCCGCCGCCCGCCGAGGCCGAGCCTGCCGAACGAATCAAGGTGAGCGAGCCGCAGTTCGTGGCTTGTAAGGCCAAGGGTAAAAAGCGCAAAGCAGACTGCGATCCGATCGAGTTCGACCGCGTGGCGCGCCCGCACATCTTGGCGCTTGCTTCGTGCCCGGGCGTCGAGCACATGGCCGGCTCACTGTCGCTGGGCTTCGATCTGGACTTCGAATCGCAGTCGGTCAACGCCATCAAAAACGGCAAGAGCACGACGCTGCCGGTCAATGACATGGAGGCGCTCATGACCTGCGAAAAGAAGGAGATGTCGAGCGTCTCGCTGGTCGGCATTGCGCATCAGAATCAAGCTTATTCGGTGTTTTACCACGTCGACTTCGCCAAGGCCGACGTCGGGAAGTCGCCGTCCTCCGCCGCCGACCTCGCCCCCGGCGACGTGACCGAGGCCACGGGCCACGCGACCGTGGCTTGGGACGTCGCCTTGGTGCGCGCTTCGGCTAGCCGCGACGGCGCGGTCACCGCTCGGGTCTTGCAGGGCACACGCGTCTCTGTCACCGGTCGGCGCGGCGATTGGTACCGCATCAAGTACGACGTGAAGGGCAACGTGGGTTGGGTGTACCGCACCGCCATCGGCATGTGATCGGCGGAAAAGTAACCGCCACCCGTGGCGAGCAGCCGGCGGGTGCGATAAGTTTTTGCGAGTGATCCCAAAAAAGCTGGCTGAAGACGCGAACGACTCCGCTCCTCCGGCGGCGCCAGCTTCCGACATCGCCCTGATCGGCGGCCCGACCGCCGATGGGGCAGGCTTGCGTATCCTGCGCGCGCGGGACAATCACCTGGAAGTGGGCGCCATCCGCCCAATCCGCGAGGGCATGCCCATCACCGGTGAGCTCGTAACACTCCGTCCGCGGGCGGAGTTTCCCGCGTTGTGCGACGTAGAGGTGCAGTACCGTCCGCCGCCGTCGCCCGCGAGCGATCGTCAAGAGGCGCGCGCGGCGCTCCCACATGCGGGCCCGGCTCAGGTCGCCAGCGAGGACTACAGAAAGAATTGGGATGTGATCTGGAGTGGGTCTGCCGCGCGGGCGAAGGTCGTCAATTAGGGCGACGCTCAGAGGGCGTCGCTCAGCGCACGCACCTTGCCCTGCGCCATGACGAAGGTCGCGTCGACGCCGCTCACCCGCAGGTAGTAGATGCTTGTCGACCGCCACACGTCCCCCGCACCGAAGGTCACGGTTTGTGCGGGTCCCCTCTTCGGCGTCAGAAGCAAGGTCAGGCTCGGGTTGCCCATTCCCTCTGGCGCTGCCGCTGGGCCGGTGTGAATCGCCGCTTCCGGGCGAAGATCCCGCAGTGCATCGAGCACAGCCAGAGCCCGATCTTCGGTCAGGCTCGAAGGGGGCGTTGCCGTCAGCTGTTCGCCATGGCGCTCGAGGCGCAGCGCGCGGCCGTGCGCCTGTATGGTGATGCTGTTCAAGGCGTCGGCGGAGGTGGGGAACACCGAGCGATTGATGAGCAATGTGTCGCACACGTCGCGCACCGAGCGCTGCAGCACGAACACCGGTCCGCCTGGGTCCAGCGATGCATAAATGCCCGATGCGGTCTCGCTTCCGAAGCGCAGCGCGTGCTCAACCAGGGCGCTATCGCCGCCCTTGAACACGAAGCGCACCGAGAGCGACGGCGGCTCCAGCCCGAATGAGCCGTCGTCGCGGTCGGCCACGAAGCGTTCCGCCGTTAGGGCGCCGAGCGCTTGAATCAGGTCGGAGCTCAGGCCGCTGTCTGGGTCGAAGCCCTTGGGTTCACGCAGTGCGAGCTCGCCACTCGGGTCGCGGTTCAGCATCTGCTTGCTGCTCGAGCGCGTGATGTCCGCAGACACGAAGCTCGAGGGTCCAAACTCGGTCAGCTTGCGCGCGTAGAGGAGCGTAGAATCGGCCGCGAAGGAACGGGCGGCCTCACGCGAAAGCCGCAGGAGAACGCCGTCTTGTTCTCGATAGATCCACCGGTTACCCGCGGAGTCTGCACTGCCCACGCGTACCGATTGCTGCACCACGTCCGCGTCACGAGCCGCCGAGGACCGCAGCGTGATCGAGGCGAACGCGGGATCGAGTCCCAGGTCGCTGAGCCGTTTATTGGCGACGCGTTCCCCGACCGCCTCTAGCAGCCCCGCAATGCGTTGATTTCCCGCCTCGAGATCGACGGCGGCTTCGCTTCCGGCGTGCAGCACGAAGCCATTACCTTTACGCAGCAAGGCGAATTTGTGGGCGCCTCCGACCATGTCTAGCTCCTCCACCTCGTCGGCGTGCAGGGAAAACGCGTGTCGGTCGACCAAGTCGCTCGCGGCCAGCCGGAGTGTGGCTTCCAAGTCGCGCGGCGCGCATGCGCTTTGGGCGCTTGGCGCACGCCGGACCACCACGAGCTGTGCGGGGTCTGCTGGACAGTTGCCGCCCACTTCAAAACGAAATAGCCCGTGCTTGATCTCGAGCTCAAACTGGGCGCGCTTCGGGCCGAGCGCGGCCTCGGCTTCGGATGGAGTGAGAAACCGGGTTGCCGAGAGCCGGCCAAGTTGAAAAAACAAACTAGCGACCGTCTCGCGATCCGCGAAAAGCTTTGGGTCACCATCGATCAGGAATGCGATACCGCTCGCACGGCGCAGCGTCACGGCGAGCGTTGGGCTGGAAATCGTGATGCGGATTGTATCGTGTTCGCTCAGGGGCACGATGCTGCGCTGTCGAAAGGCGTCGAGCTCGACACTCAAGTCTTCGGCCACTGACTTGTCGATGACGACGATTTTCGCAGGCTCGCTACCGAGCTTGATCGATACGTAGCGCGCGCCGGTAGGCGCGGGCGCCGCGTTCCCAACGAGCAATTCGTACGACGTTTGCAGGGTGCGCAGCGTGACGCTCAAATGCGGGTTCTCGAGCCCAAAGATGCTCGATTTCAGCCCAGGATCGACCGGTCGCAGCGCGCGTGCGTTGGCCAGCGCCGTGAGCAGCTTATCGACCGCGGTAGGGTCAGCCGGTTCCCTGACGGGAGCCACCAGTTGAAACTCGGCTGAGCCACCCGCTGAGCCTTTGCGTTCGATGGCGATCTTCTGCCCGGCGCTTTCCAGCTCGAGGCGCGTGCTGTCTTCGACACGGAACGCGGGCAGTAGGCTGGGCCCACTGGCGATGCCCTCGGCCGTGGTGGGCGCGCTGCGCGTGGCTACCACAGCCGCGAAGGATGCACCGGCCAGCACTAATATGCCGACGTTGACCCAAGTGGAGAGCGCTGGCCTCATCCGGACTCATCCTGTCGCGACTTCTTCTCCAACGATCGGCGGCGGAGCATCACGAACATGCCGAGGGCCGCGGCGCAGCCCGGCATGTAAACGAGCACGTAGCGCAGCACCTCGCCGAGCGAGCCTTCGCTGAGCGAGAGCCCGACCTCGTGCTCTGTCTTCTCGGGCACGCTCACGAGCGTGGGCCGGGCGCTGAGCCAGCTCAGAGCATTTTCGGAGAACAAGCGATCCCCGTACAGGGACGAATCGCTGTAGTTGCGACCCCACAGTAAATTGACCGAGCCGGCGATTACAACGCGCGCGCCATATTTTGCGGTGGACGAAGCGGGCTTCGGCAATTCCGCGGCAACGGCTAGCGTGTATTGGGCGCGGGGCGCGTTCTCGATCGGGTCGTCCTTGTGCGCGGCGTCGAAGAGCGGGCCGAGATTGCGAAGGCTCAGCGCTTTATCGCTGGAATTGAGCAGCGGTTTGGCCGGCGAGTTACCCCTGATGCGCATGCTTTGCGTGCCGCTCACCAGTACCCGCGAGTCTATTTTCACGCCCTCGCGCTCGAGGCCGCGCGTGACCTCGTGCGGCTGCGGCGTCGCGAAGAACACCTCGCCCGCACCGCGCGGCAAACGGAGCGCGGCGTCGGTCTCCAAAATGAAATCCTGGCCGAAGTCGACTCCGATCAGCTGGCCCACCGCCTCGAGCCCCGAGCGCTGCACGCTTCGGTCCTCGCCGATGACGGGCGCGACGAGCAGGTAAGCGCTGCCACCGGCTTTGATGAAGTCGACGATGCGTGTCGTGGCGGAGGCATCGACCTCCACGGCTGGCCCCGGTACCACGAACAGCGTGCACTCACCGAGGCTCGTGCCGGGCGCGCTCAGGTCCAACGCGCTGACCTCGAAGTTGCTTTTTTCCAGTCGATGGCGCACCTCCGCCAAGCCTTCCGGTCCGACGTCCTCGATAGACAACTCACGATGGCCGATCGCGAAGCAGGCTTTGGCCTTTTTGTCTCCCAGCACGTTGGCGATGCCCTCGGTCAACGACTGCTCCAGGCGCGGCTGCGCTTTGCCGGTCTCGTCGTCGTAGTGCACGAGCTCCTCATTGGTGACGAACCAGTGCCGCTCGCCGCGGGTGATGACAACGCTCGCGTCGCTGACCACGCGGCCGTCTTCGGCGCGCCCGGTAAGCAACCCCAGGTCCTTCTGAAGTACCTGAAACTCTGCGGGGTTCTGATCCGGATCCACGTACCGGATCTTGAGCTGCGAGGTCTCGGCGCCGTACTGCACGAGCATCTGGCGCACGCTCACGCTGAGCGGATCGGCGTGGGCCAACAGCACCACGACGCCGATCGGCTGATCGAGCGCATGCAAGATTTTCGAAGTGGCGGGTGAGAGCGTGTAAAGCTTTTCCGCCGTAACGTCCCACCGCTTGTACCAGCGAGCCACGAGCACGTTGGCATTCACGGCCAAGAGCGCGGCGCCCAGAACCCCAAGCGCCGCAAACGCCTTGAACGAGCGCGTGATGCCGCCCGGCGGCGCGGACGTGGGCTCGTCCTTCATCCCCACCGCCAGGAATCGACCACGCGCGTGGTGACGAACAAACCGAGCACAGTGATCGAGCCGTCGAACACGACGCGCCGGAGATCCAGGATCCCCTTCGAGAAGTCTTCCATTTGGCTCATCATCGAAACATGGGCGCAGATGTCGCGGAACACGCCCGGCTCGAAGATGTATTCACCCACGCCCAAGATGAACAGCCCGAACTCGACGAAGATGGTCAGCAGCAACGCCACGAGCTGACTCTTGGTCATCGCGCTCATCAGCGTGCCCAGGCTCAAGTAGGCGGCGCCGATGCCGAGCAAACCCAGGTAGCTCGAGCCCACCACGCCCCAGTCGACAACGCCGGTTTTCCGCAGGATAACCACGTATAAAAGGGTTGGCGCCCAAATCAGCGCGTACGTCGTGACGAGCGAACAGTACTTCCCAAGCACGACGCTCGCGGCCGTGACGGGCGCGGTGAGCAGAGCCTCGATGGTGCCGCTCCGGCGCTCCTCCGCGAAGACTCGCATCGTCAGGGCGGGGCAAACCAAGAGCAGCGTCATCAGCAAGAAGATCGACTCTTGCCCGAAGTAGGCCTGCAGTGGCCCCGTGTCGACCGAGGCTTCGGTCATGCTCGCAAAGTGAGTGACGATTGAATAAAAGATCGCGCCCTGGAGCAGTAGGAACACCGTCAGCAGCACCCAGGCTAAGGGCGTCACCCATAGGCTCAGGAGCTCGCGCCGGTAGATCGCAAGAAAGCCGTTCACGCGGTCACCGCGCTCCGCACTGGCGCGGCGTTTTGCTCGTGGCCCGTGAGCGCGCTAAAGACTTGTTCGAGCGACGCCTGTTCTGGTACGAGCGCGTGGATCCCGATGCCGGCGCCGCTCAGGGCGTGAACGACGGCCTCGGTCACGGCGTCGGAGTCGAGCGCGGCCTGCAAGCCCAAACGCAACTGGCGCCGATCCGGCGCGGCCTCATCGGTCACCCCGGACAGCACGGAAACCCCTAAAACAGCGGACAATGCTCCCTCTGCCAGGGCGTTGGGGTCCCGCAGGCGCAGCGTCAGCACTCGCGACTTTTGGCGAGCTCTGAGCTCCTCGATCGTGCCCTCCGCCACCAAAAGTCCACGGTCGATCACGATCGCGCGTTCGCAGGTGGCCTCCACCTCCGACAGGATGTGAGTCGAGAGCAACACGGTTCGGTCACTTCCCAAATCCTTGACCAGCGCACGCACGTCTCGAATTTGGTTGGGATCCAAACCCGCGGTGGGCTCGTCCAGGATCAAGAGCGGCGGATTGCTGACGAGCGCGTCGGCCAACGCTACGCGCTGCCGATAGCCCTTGGAGAGGTGCGCGATGACCGTGCCCGCCATGTGGCTCACGCCTGCACGCTCCATGGCCCCGCCGATCGCGCCGAGACGCCGAGCGCGCGGCACCTCCTTCAGACGCGCGCGAAACGTCAGATACTCCGAGACGCGCATCTCCGGGTACAGCGGCGCGCTTTCGGGCATGTAACCCAGCGCGCGGCGCGCCGCCAACGGTGCCTTGGCGATGTCGTGTCCGGCGATGCGCACGTGGCCACTCGTGGCCCCCAAGAAACCGGCCAGCACGCGCAGGGTAGTGCTCTTGCCGGCGCCGTTTGGCCCTAAAAACCCGACGATCTCGCCTTTCCCCACCGAAAAGGAGACACCGCGGACGGCCACCACGGTGCCGTAGTCTTTGGTGAGGTCCTTGACCTGGATCACGCGCTGGCCGCGGCGTCTTCCGTTTCGTCGTCGTCTGCGGCGCCTTCTTCTTCCAGGATCGCGCCGTGGCACTTCTTGAATTTCTTGCCCGACCCACACGGGCAGAGGTCGTTGCGACCGATCTTGGGAGCGGGCGGCGCGGAGCGGCGCGCCTGCACGGGCATCGGCGCCGCCTCCGGGGTTGGATCGGACTCTCCGGGATGCCGCGCCACGGCGGCTTCCAGCTCGGCCCGATGCCGTGCCTCCGCCTGGGCCTCGATCGCGGCGAGCTCCTCGGTGCGATGGACCTGCACCTCGAACAACTTCGCGAGCACGGTGCTCGAGATTTTGGCCATCATATTCAAAAAGAGGTTGTAGCCCTCTTTCTTGTACTCGTTCTTCGGATCGCGCTGACCGTAACCGCGGAGCCCGATGCCATCCCGCAGGTGCTCCATGTTCGACAGGTGATCGACCCAGGCCTCGTCGATGCTCTCTACGTAGGTGTGCCGGAACGCGCGCAACAGCAGGTCGGGGCCGATGTCCTGCTCTTTGTCCAAAAACGCCTTTTCACCAAAACGATACAGCTCGCGCACCAAGAAATCCGCGTCACCGATCTCGTCGATGCTCTTGTCCGGGTCGACCCGAAAGTGCTCGCGAAAACCCTGATGAATGCTCTTCCAGTCCCAATCCTCGGCTTGTTTGTTGGGCGGGCAACTCTCTTCCACCATCGCGCCGACCACGCGGTCCAGCAGATCCAAAACGCGTTCGCGTTGTTCGGATAGACCTTGCGGCACGAGCTCGCCGAGCTCCTCGTACACGCTGAGCGGCGTACGCTCGCGGCGCTCTTCCAGGTCGAGCTTGACGCCCCACATCTGATACACTTCGTGCTGAAGCGCGCCCAGCTCGACCAGCTTTCCGGCTTTGCCGAGCTCCTCGGCGGTGGGGGGGCGCAGCTTGCCGTCCTCACCCGTGAGCTGCATCTGCTCTTCACAGAAGAAGCCGACCAATTGCGCGAGCAGCGGGCGCGTACGCTCCGCGATCTTCGGGTCGAGCGGGATCTTCCTCACTTCACCCGTCGACTTGCCGTTGTCGTCGTGCTCCTCCGGTGCATAGCGGCCAAGCAACAACTGCTGGCGGAGCGCGTACGCCGTCTTCCGCTGGGCGTTCATCACGTCGTCGTATTCGAGCAGGTTCTTTCGGATGTCGAAGTTGCGCTCCTCCACCTTGCGCTGCGCGTTCTCGATGCTGCGTGAGACCAGCGGATGCTCGATGGGCTCGTCATCGGGCATGCCCATGCGATCCATCAAGTTCTTCACCCGGTCGCCAGCGAAGATTCGCATCAAGTCGTCTTCCAAAGACAGATAAAACTTGCTGTACCCCGGGTCGCCTTGACGGCCCGCGCGGCCACGCAGCTGGTTATCGATGCGGCGCGACTCATGCCGCTCGGTGCCGATGATGTACAGGCCGCCGAGGTTCACGACCTCGTCGTGCTCGGCCTTGCACTGCACTTGAATCTCGGTCACGAGCTTCTGGAAATCTTCTGGGTGAGACTCCGGCGTCTTGCCCGACTTCTTGAACTCCACGCCGGCGATCATCTCCGCGTTGCCGCCGAGCATGATGTCCGTGCCGCGCCCCGCCATGTTGGTCGACACGGTGATGGCGTTCTTCTTACCGGCCTGGGCCACGATGAACGCCTCGTTCTCGTGGTGCTTGGCGTTCAGCACGTGGTGGGGGATCTTCTTCTTGGCCAAAATGCGCGCGATGGCCGAGCTCTTCTCCACGCTCGTGGTGCCGACCAGGACCGGGCGACCCTCTTCGTGATGAGTGAGGATGTCGCGCGTCAGCGCGTTGAACTTCTCGCGCTCGGTCTTGTAGACCACGTCGTGGTCGTCCGTGCGGATGTTGTTCTTGTTCGTGGGGATCGCCGTCACGTCCAGCTTGTACGTCTCGGAGAACTCGTGCGCTTCGGTCTCGGCCGTGCCCGTCATGCCGGCGAGCTTCTTGTACAAGCGAAACAGGTTCTGAAATGTGATCGTGGCCATCGTGCGGCTCTCCTCTTGGATACGCACGTTCTCCTTGGCCTCCACCGCTTGATGTAGCCCGTCGCTCCAACGCCGCCCCGCCAGCACGCGACCGGTGAATTCGTCGATGATCAGTACCTTGTCTTGCTGCACCATGTAGTGCTGGTCCCGCTTGTACAGGGCGTGCGCGCGCAAGAGCTGGTTCAAGATGTGCAGCGTCTGCACGTTGACCGGATCGTACAAGTTACCGATGCCGACCAGGCGTTGTACGGTCTCCACTCCTTCATCGGTGAGGGTGGCGCTGAACCCTTTTTCGTCGACGTTGTAGTGCTCGTCCTTCACGAGCTTCAACACGACTTCGTTCAGCGTTCGGTACTTGGCGCTGGCGGCGTCGGCCGCGCCGCTGATGATCAGCGGAGTGCGCGCTTCGTCGATCAAAATTGAATCCACCTCGTCCACGATCGCGAAGTTGAGCGGGCGCTGCATGTACTCGAGCGCCGAGAACTTCATGTTGTCACGCAGGTAATCGAAGCCAAATTCGTTGTTCTGGCCGTAACAGATGTCACTTTGATAGGCCCGGCGCTTATCCGCGTCCTGCTGCTGATTGACGATCGTACCGATGCTCAAACCCAGCCAGCGGTACAGCCGCCCCATCCACTCGGCGTCGCGCGTCGCCAGGTAGTCATTGACCGTGATCAGGTGCACGCCCTTGCCTTCCAGGGCATTCAAGTACACGGGCAACGTGGCCACGAGGGTCTTGCCTTCGCCAGTGCGCATCTCGGCGATCGAGCCCTTGTGAAGCACCATGCCGCCGAGCATCTGCACGTCGTAGTGGCGCATCTTCAGGACGCGCAGGCTCGCTTCGCGGCACACGGCGAAGGCGTCCACCAAAATGTCGTCCAGCGTGGCGCCCGCATCGAGCTTTTGCTTGAACTCGGCCGTCTTGGCCTGCAGCTCTGCGTCGGAGAGCTTCTTCAGCGCCTCTTCGCGCGCGGCGATCTGAACGACCAACGGCTGCAAACGTTTGACAGCCCGCTCGTTCGACGTGCCAAACAGCTTCTTCGCTACCCAGGTGAGCATTGTTTCTTTTTGTCCACTCGCGAGGAGGCGAGGCCGGTCCCAACGACCGTCTCGCCCCACCAAAAAACCGAATTGTTTCGAAGGCAGGGGTGGCCAACGAAAGCCCAGGGAACCTAATCCCTAGGGCCTTAGCGTGCCAGCCTGAGTTTCGGCACTCAAACCGGCCGCAGCGCGGGTTCGATGCGCCATAAATACTTGAAATTACTCGCGTATCCGTTTGTTGGCAGAGCCGCGCCGCCGGTGGCGCGCTCCACCGGGGCGAGCCGGGGCCGAAGCGCCGGCTCGAGGTGAACCATCACCACACGCCGTTCCTTCCCCCGCCAGAGCGCACGGCGGCGCAGGGGCTCGCGCAGGAAGCGGGCGAGAGACCCAAGGGGGGCGATCGCGCTCCGGCACGGCACCTCCCGTTTTAGGTCGTGTACCCACGCGTGTCCCTAGGACCTCGGTCGTCGCGTTTGCGATGCCGGCGCGGCGTCTGCGCGGATTGTCCACCAGGAAGACAGCTGATGGGAGTCTGGCTACTACTGCGCATTCCAAACGACAGAATATTGTCTGGCGCTTACCACCACGGAGACGGCCTTTCGGACCCGCTCGCTCAGGGTTACCGTGCGTTCTTTTTTCGACGCAAGAGTGTCCCTGCATTACGAATCAGCGTCACGGTTGCTGGCATATGGATTGATAAACGAGGGCCATCCATTCTTAATCCTGTCGTGACCAGGTGCCGTATGAGTAATACTCTACTAGGTGCCGTGATTCACGACGTATAGGTATACGACGCTCGGGTGCCCATCATCAACGCCGATGTTTAGCACGCGCGCGCCCGGCAGCTTAGCCTGGCCGGTGCGGAGGTGTAATGCACTCTCCGGGTCCCACCAGTCGTGATTGCTGAATAGAAATCCTGCTGTTCCAGGGCTGAACGCATCGGTCGGAAGAGGCGCGCTCGCCAGAAATGCCGGCAGGTCTACAGTCGCGATGGCAACTTTCGCGCAGACCATGTCATCCATACCGTTCTCTCGCTCCATGCCTATCAACCGCGCTCCAGCAGGAAATTTGACGCCGAGCTCGCTGCCCAGCGCCGCCCAGCTGGCTGGGGTCATCATAGGTGCTGGGCTACCTTTGGCTTTGCATGCGCCGAAAAGCAGGATCACCAGCCATAGGCACCGGACGCGGCGCATTCACATCCCTCCGGTTGGGTAAAGCTGAGCTTTGGCAATCTCGCTCCCTTGCGTCCAAGTCAGGCGTCTCTTGAAGGATCCGTTGCAGTCAGACTCTTCGAAGCCGAGCGCGACTAGCCCGCCTTGGATCAAGGCAACCGCAGAGCCCCGGCTGCTTTCCCGAAGTACGCCGCCCCCCCGAGCGATCTTCCTTAAGACTACTGACGTGCCCAAGGTATAAAAGAACAAAATCTCTCCTCTCGACAAATGAACGCCCTCATGCGAGCAGCCCCGCAGACGAGCGTATCAGTACTAGCGCGCCGCTTTCCGTGCGCGAAGCGGGTTCAGCTTGCACGCGGCCCCGCGCGGGCGCTGGCGACGAGCAGCGGCGAGAAACGCTGGTTTAGTACGCCCCCTGGAAGCGTGGAGGTCGCCGGCACGGGACGTCTTGCGGCGCTTGCCTTCGGCCGAGCGCAGACGCGGGCGGGCCGGTGCGCATCTCGTGCAAGAAGAGCTCGTATCGCAGGCTCCGCTCGACCAACCCGAGCGCACCTTCCGGATCACGCAGGCTGATCACGTTTGGCGTCGCCGTCGGTTCGGTCGTCACATGCTGCGCGGCAAAGGCCTCAGTGAGAGCGCGCCCCGATACGGCCCTCTCTCCGCTCGGATCTAGCAAGCGGCGCAAAGTGAGCGAGGCCGAAATTCGACTTAACAAACGACAATCCTTGGTTCTAGCCTTGGGCTTGGCCCCGACTGATTGCGCAGCGGGCGGCGTCTTTGCTAGGCTACGCCGGCCTATGCGTTGGCTCTTGTTGCCGAGTTCGGTGCTCGTTCTTTCGTGCGGCGGGGGATCCGTCGGCGCCGCGCAGAACCGCACGTTTTACGATTGGACGGTCGCGACTTCGGGGGGGCCGGCGGCACAAGCATTCGAGCAGCGTTACCAACCGCTGGATTTGGGCGCAGCTGGCCAAAATGGCGAATACTTGGGTTACACCGTGCTGCTCGGCGGAGTTCACCTGTCGCGGCCAAAGACTTGGACGCTCCGCGACGGCAATAACTCCCCCGGGCAGGCATTCGTCCGCTACGTCTCGCCTCGGGCTTACTCATTCGCGCTGTACGAACGGCCCGAGGCACCCTCCGAGCTTTGGCTGGACGTCATGAACCGCTTCGAGGACGACACGCGCGCGTCGGGCGCGAAGATCTTGGGCAAGCGCATTCCGACCTCGAGTGCGCTCGGCCAGGGTCGAGCCTATACGGTCGAGCGCTCCGTCGAAGCGCCGAAGCGGCCGCTGATCTCGCGCAGCCGAGAGGTGCTGGTTCGCGGGGAGCACCGCGTGGTTCTCGCACAAATCGTGTACGAAGGGGACGCTCTAGATTCGGTCGACGCCGAGCTCCTGCGGGTGATGTCCACCCTGGAGATCCTGTGAAGCTCGGGTCGTGCTTCGCCATTCTATGGCTCGGGGTGGTCGGGTCGCCGATCGCCGGATGCGGGCCGGCCATGAAATCTTCGAAGCTAGAAGACCGCGCCCGCCGTGAAGTCCCGGTGCCGATCTGCCTGAAGGCGTTGGAACGTCGCGGCACGACAGGGGCGTCGACCGCGGCTCCGACTGACTATTGGTCGCTGGTGCTTCCGAGCTACGATATCGGTTCGAGCACGGTCGACCGTTCTGCGCCGGACTGCGCCGGGCACGACGTCTTTTCGGGCCCGCTCTTTCGAGATGTGGAGGGGCCCCGCACTGGACCTGTGTCTGCAAAGACAGAGGACTTGTCGGTGAGCCCCGGTGCTAATGACTTCAAGGTACTTTGGCTTCGCGTCGCCCGCTTTGGCAATGGTGACGCCGGTGGTCCCTTAGCCCTAGCTCGGCCGCGCGAGGGGACCGCCGAGCTTTACGCAATAGGCACCTATCGCGGCAACGCGGAGGCCTCGCATTTTGCGATCGAGCGCTTGGGGCCGCGCATATTGGTCACCGCGGGGGACGACGCCTGCTCCAGCGCCAAGCCGGGCCAAGCCTGCCAAAGCAAGCTGGCCGTCTTTCTGATGAATGCGGGACAGCTCTTGCCAGTGGCAGATCTCACGCTCGATCGGATCGAATACGGGACCGCCTCAGGCGTGGCCGGCACCGTTCAGTACCGGATGACGGCGACGCCCTTTTTCGAGCCGAGCGCGTTGCGCGTCGCCGAACAGGTCGTGGTCCGCGATTCGACGCAGACGACCATTCGAAAGTCGAACTTGGACCGACGCTTCGAGCTCAAAGGCAGCGCGCTCAGCGCGTCCACGGGCTCCTTGTGGGATGAGGTCGTGGTGGCACCTGGCGCGCCGGCACCGGCACCGCCACCGGCAAGGCCAGCGTCGGTGAAGCCGCCGCACGCCAAGTAACGCTCACCAGCAGATCATGCCGCCGCTGTAGCCGCACTCCGGGCGCTGGAGCAGAGCATACAATACGCCCATACCCAAACCAGCCCCCAAGCCCAGCCCTGCGCTGCCCCACACCTGGCCGCCGGTCTCCCAGTTGCCGCTGCCTCGGCCGACGGCGGTCAGTACGGATAAGACTAGCGGCGCCGCCACATCACCCACGAGCGCTCCGCCATTGATACGCCCGCCGCTCCATTTGATGGTGTCGACCAGAAAAATGCCGGTGCCTTGCCCGAGTGAGGAAGCCGCAAAGAAGCTCGGCGAAGAAAACATACCGTACGACTCGCAACCCGCGACGCCGCGGTTGGCATCGCTGCACCCGGGACGAAACGAAGCAATGGAATCCTTGAGCGATACCTCGTTCAAGAGCGTCAGTGCAGCCAACGTCATCGTGGGTGCCAGCACCGACAAGTGCCAACGGGCCTTCCATCCGGCCGTCACCTCCGGATCCGAGTAAAAAACGCGAGGCATGATCATGACCAACCCCGCGCTCGACACGGCCATGATTTTGGTGGCGCTGTTCCAACTGGCGCTGCGTTCGGGCGGAGCGGCGGAGCCGGCGTCCTGCGCGGACGCCACGCGACTCTCAAAGAGCCCGACGGACAGAGCCAACGCAGGCAGGAGCCGTGTGATCAAACGATGAGCAGAAATTCGCTTCACGAACAATGGCCGCACCTCGCTGGCGACACTAACTTTTGAAAGCGCACCGTCGCAACTGCAAGCGTGCGAACGCCGCCGAAAAGGCAAAAAAATGGCGAGGGCAAGACGGCGTGCCCGCGGATCCCGCCCGAGCCAGCGGCGAAGTTGCGGTTGCCAAGCGTCGCTACTCCGTGCGTTGCCTTCTAAACTCTCGGTAGGCCTCAGTGAATTGGTTGCCAAAAATCTGCGCGAACGCTTGCTTCTCCTCGGCGAGCTGGTCGTACAGCACAGAGTACGTCTCCCAAATTGTCTTGTAGCGGGCCTTCGAGCGGCCTAGAGCAAAGCGCGTCTGAGGGTCGAGATCGACCTGCCGTTCGATATTCTCCGGAGCGAGTTGTTCGAGCAGCCCGCGAATGCCCTGCATCACGCCGTCGAGCAGAGCCACTTGGTGAATCATCAGGTCCGCGAAGATTTCCTCGACGGCCTTCGGAGCATCCAGCGAGCGGTCTCGCCAGTCGAGCAGGGCCGCGGCGAGGGCGGCTGGGTCTCGCGCGGCTTCGGCTGCCAGATAGGAGGACGAACGCATCGCGCTCCGCTGCATGGCCGCCGACTGCAAGTCCAACGACGACACGAATTGCGAGTAGCCCTCGCGCAGCGGGATGAAGCAACGGCAAAATACCTCGATCGTGTCATGGAGCTTGGTGATGAATCGACCCAAATCCCCCGTCGTGGCGAGCGCCTTGCCCGGCGTTAGCGACGCCGCGAGCTCCCGCAGGCCCTGCAGCGCCATCTGATCCAATGACAGATTCAACACGCCGGTATGGGCGAGCTCGGATTGAGGTTGCTCGAACGATCGCCGACTGACGACGGGTGCTGGTTCGAAGCCCGACGACCCGAGCGGGGGCTGAGGTCTGCCCTCCGCTCGGGCTGGCAGCGGCGGGGGCGCACCCGGTGCCGGATCCCAAGGCCCCGCCTGCGGCGGAGCCGGCGGCGCGTGCCCTGCCGCGAGCGCGATGGCGGGCTGGGGCGGCCAGCTCCCGGAATCCCCAGCGGCGGCTAACATCGCCTGATTGCCGAGCACCGAGCCGGCCACGTTCGACGCACGCACGGATTGGGGCATGGCCATTTGTTCGAACTCGATGCTCACTCGCACGTGCGCACCGAGAAAAAACTGAAAGCCCGTCGGAGCCAGGTCGACCGAAGACTGCGGCGCGATGCGTTGGGGGGCGTCCAAAGCGGCGTAGACGCCGTTTTTGCTGTTCAAATCTCGAACGCAGAGCCGGCCGGCAATGTCTTCTACGATAGCGTGAAAATCCGACACATAGGCGTGCTGGAGCTGGAAATCCGCCAGAGCGTTACGCCCAATTCTAATGGGCAGGCGAAATAGTCGCAGCTCAGCGAGCAGGGAATTGTGCAGGTTGAAGGCCCGCAGCACGAAGACAATCGCCACCGGCGTAGCTTAGCTTTCCGCGTCCCAGGTGGCCAAGTCGGCACAGCGCCGCCATGAGGCGGCGCACGGCGCTCTGCGCCTCAGTCAGTTCCCGATACTGAGTGCAGCCATCAAACCCGCAACCGAAGCGGTGCGGTCGTGCAATGCCCGTTCGATCGCGCCCGGCAAAGGGCTCAGCGCGGCTAGGGCCGCCGGCGAGAGAGATTGTCCGAGATCGCAAAACTCATCAGACCGCGAGCTGGGCAGCCAAAGCTCAGAAATGGTGGCGACCGGCGCCGACCCCAGGTGGACCGTCAGCTGCCCGGAACTTCCGTCCTGCGACCAGAAAACGCTGGGCACGGTTTTCTTCCACCCGACCAGTCTGCGCAACACATCCAACCAAAAACAGACGGCGGCGCCGCCAGCGGCTCCCAGGGGGAAACGCAAGCTCAACGGCGTAGTAGGCCGCTCTTGCCTGCGCACGGGCTGAACGGCCTCGGATGTCAGGCGCACGATCCCGAGCAGCACGTCGAGCTGCTCGTCGCTCGTGATGAGCGTGCCGAGCTCGGACAGTTCGAGCGCATCGCACCAGGCGGCGTAGGCCGCCGCCGCGTCACTGAAGTTCACGCCAACCGGCTCGGCCAAGTCCAACAGCCGCGCTCCGAGGTCGGCGCTGGGGTTCGAGCTCAATTCGTCGAGGCGTTCCCCGGCAACCTGCCAGATGCCTTCGCACGCGAAAGGAAGCAGATGCGGATTCATCACGAACTCGGCGCTCGGGATGACGGACGCGGCCACGCAGATGGGAAAGAGCCTGCCCGCCTGATCGCGACTCGGCGCCAACGCTCCGACCATCAAGGCCTGTTCCAAGCCCGAGACGTCACCGCGATAGATGAAGGCGCGCAGCGTCCCGCTTCGAAACGCTTCACCCCAATCTGACCCGCCCTTCACGTGGGCCCACTCGACGCCGTGGGTCAACCAAGCGCCGAAGCGCGTGGACAGCTCCGAGCCGGGGCCGATGTGGACGAAATCTGCGCGTGACGGCAATTTGCCAAAGGCTGAAAACGCGCTGACGGCACGAAAGGCAGCGCTCATGGAACCAAGCCTTCCGTGGTTCCGGCGATGATTTGCACCGGGCACTTCATGCGCGCATAAAAGCCACGGGCGAAGGGCTGCGTGGCCTTCGACGGCTTCAGCTCGATGGTCACCGCCGGCGATCCCGGACGGTTCAGGCTCCAGGTTGCGACGAAGATCGGCGTGGACTCTTGCCCGTTTCCAACCGGCTTGATCCCGCCGGCCAACAACAAACGGAACAAACCAAAGTCGCCATCGCGTGGGATTTCGTCGGTGAACCCGCTCGCTTTGACTTCCAGCGCGGCGCCCTTGGTGGGCCCCGTTCCGGGCCACTGGGTGAGTTGCCAGTGTTCGGCCTCGTGCTGATAAATCGTGGGGGCCCCGTCAACCCGGAGGGTGATTTGCGAGACGTCCCCGCCCGCTTGGTGCACGTTGACGGAGAAGGGCACCTTTGCTTCGGGTAACGTGCCGAAGACTGCCTCGGTGATCTGTTGCGCGACGTTCAGGCAGTCGAGGAAGGCGGGGACGAACGCAGTGGGCGCCGCCGATGCTTTCGGCACGAATTTGTCGCCCGAGCGCTCCAACCGCTGGGACAAATCTTTGTCGAAGAACTTCCAGATGAGCCCCGATTGCGGGCGAAAGAAGTCCGAGAATTCGGCCAGGCTCGCGTCTCCGCCGGCCTCCGCAAAGGGAAAGCGCGGCGCCAACTTCGTGTTCCAAGTCTCCCACACCTCGGCTTTCCAGCGATCCGCGAGCGCAGAGTCATCGGCCTTGAAGACGCCAGCACGACTGCCTCGGATTGGCGTCATCAGCAGCGGTTCCACGAGGATGCGAGTGCGTGAGTCGAGCCCACTCAAGAGACGTTGGACGGCCCCCGCGGTGCGGGTGAGCTCGCCGGCAAATGCGGCGTCGGGCTGGGCCTGCGATTCGCTCAGCTGGCTCAGCGCGACCTCGAGCGTCGACAATTGCGCGAGATACTGACTGAGGCCAGACGGAGGACCCTCCTTGCCTTTCCCGCTGTCGCCGGAGGCGAACTGCGTGAGCGGCTGAAAATATCGCTCCACGCTCGACACTCGGCGCTCCTTGACCCCCGCGTCCAAGCCGGGCACGGCGTCTGCGGCGAGCTGCTTGCCTCGCTCCAACGCCTTGTCGGTCGGGGAGGCGGGCTCGAGGTCGAGAGCCGTGTTCTCCGATAAGGTGCGAAACAGGCGAATATACGGCCCATTCGCCTCGGTCAAGATGCGAAGCTCGTCATCGGCGGCCTTGATGTCGGGTGAGGCTGCGACCGAGATGGCGCCGATGAAGTCCGACCAGGCGCGCGCGTAGCGTTCGAAGTAAAGGTCTTGCAGGCGTGCGGCGTCGCTGACGCGGTTGTTCACCTGAGACGGTTCTTTACCCAACACCCACGGCTCGAGGTTGAACTCTGCATCCGACGAAGCCAGCGCCGTCTTCACTTTTTCCCAGCCCGCTGCCGTGTACAGCCCGCGGACCTCGACGTTGTTGCGTGCGCTGAAATACTGAGCGGAGGGACCAAAGAAGATTTTCGACGGCTTGATGGGTGGCACGTCCTTGGCCTTGTCCACTAGCCACCCGTAGCGAAGCTCATCCAACGGTTGCGAGCCGAGACGACCCTGCGCTCGGGCCACCACGGAGGAATCGGCAACCCAAGCCCAGCTCGGATTCTTCGCAAAAGCGTCGAGATAGCGATGCGCGTGGGCTTCGAGTTTTTCCTGGCTCGTTCGCCCGGGTCCGCCGATGGCGCGCAGCCAAACTTGCGCGAGTTTCGGAGACGCCCATCCCACGTCGAGGTGTTCGGGATGCGTCAACATCAGATAGAGCTTCAAGTCGTCGTAAGCACTTTTGAAGTTTTCGGCATCCGCTCGGACGAGGCCTCCGATGTCGCGCACGCTGGCCGTCAAGTCCGCCTGCACGGGTCCGTTTACGATGGCGCGCAGGCGATCCAAATAGATGGTTTGCAGCGCCGTCAGCAGCTCCGGCGCGACGCGCGGCCCCCAGAATCCGGGGATGCGAAGCTCACTTGCCGCGCTTTCGAGCTCGATGACACGGTTTAGGAGCAGGTCGGCGGCGTCGCCGGTCGTATTGGGTGAACTTTCGAGCGTGCGGGCGCGGCTCAGATCACCGCCGGTATCGGCGATCAGGTCGCGGTTTCGACCAAAGCTCATCATCGCGGGTAGCACGGCGATCAGTGTGATCAGCAGCGCCGCGGCGGCGACCAAGATTTGTTGTGTCGCCCTGCGACGTAGGCGCGAGCCCGACTGCATGCCCAAATGGCGATCGGGGAAAACCACCTTCTCGAACAGCTCGGTAATGAAGTAGCTTTGGGGCTCGCGGGCCCGCCTCGGATCGGGCGCCTGCGCCGGGCGCAAGTCGAATCCCCGATGCATGTTCGCCAACACGCGGTCCATCGAGACGCCTGTCTGCGTCCCGCTTGAAAAATAGAAGCCGCGCAAAATCGGCGCTTCGTGATACGGATCGGCGCGGCACAGCTCGTCGATGAAATGAGCAATGGAGAACCGCAGCTCGTCGAAAGCCAGCGGAAACTCCAAGATCTTTCCGCGAACCTCTAAGACCGCTTCACGGCCCAAGCGTTCCAGCATTCGGGCGTGCATGACCGCGCAGAGGACGTCCATTTCGGCCAACACGGCCTGGCCGGGCTCGGCGAGGCGAGGGTCGTCGAAGTCGAATGTGGCGCCCCACGCTTGCGCGCGTTCCGTCTTGTTGAGGTCCCCCCAGAACTCCACGAACCCGCTGATTAAATCGAGCTTGGTGAAGAGCACGTAGACCGGTAACACCATCTCGAGCCGGCTCATCACTTCGTCGATGCGGGCGCGGATCTTCGCGGCGAGCTCGTCGAGCTCTCCGTCTGCGGCGTGCAAGCTCTCAATGCTCACGCCGACCACGAGCCCGTCGAGCGGGCGATCGGGACGGAACTTTCGTATCGTGTCGAGAAACACGAACCATTCGTCCTGGTCGTCCTCGGCCGTCGCAAAACGACCGGCGGTGTCGAGCAAGATGGCGGCGCGCGAAAACCACCAATCGCAATTGCGAGTGCCGGCGGTACCACGAATCTTTGCCCCACTCGCGCCCGGCGGGACGGTGAATGAGAGGCCGGACTTCTCGAGCGCGGTCGTCTTTCCGGCCGCGGGTGGTCCAATGATGGCGTACCAGGGGAGCGCGTAGAGCGCGGCGCCGCCACCCTTGCCTCCGAGCTTCGAGCGCTTCAAGCCGGCGATTGCCGCCTTCATCTGCTCCCGCAACGCGATGATTTCGGGCCGCCGATCGGGACGAACCTGGGCCGCTTGCGCCGTGGCCAGCCGCAGCAACTCTCGCTCGAGCGCCCGTGCCCGCACCGCGCCACGTACATGGCGAACCACCAAGACCGTCACGATCAGGAGCGTCGCGATCACGGTCAC
>CAXSGJ010000068.1:15046-27274 GCA_964236865.1 uncultured Polyangiaceae bacterium | reverse complement strand
CCCTTGGCGAATACCAGCGAATCGGTTCAGTGCAGGCCTCTCGAGGTCCAAGTCGGCGACAAAGGCATCGAGCGTGCGATCAAGCACCTCAAGCGCAAGATGGCGGCGGAGGGCATTCTGCGCGAGCTGAAGCGCCGCCGCCACTACATGAAGCCCTCGATCAAGAAGCGCAAGAAGATGAGCGAAGCCGCTCGTCGTCGGCGTAAGCGCCTAAAGACTGACGAGATCCCGCGCACGATGGGCTGACGCGCGCTGCCCGCCCGTCACCCCGCGCTAACGATGGGTTGATGGGTTGATGGTCACGCGTCTAGCTGCGGGCGGCGCAGCCTTCGGCGGCGCGGCCCGCTCGTGCCCCGACTGCGCGCAAGAAAGCCGCGTGCGAGTAGGCCGCGCGTGCCGTCCGGAAATTTGGCCCAAGTGACTGAAATTGCTGAGTGTGGGCAGCATGGCCCTTGCGCCGGCTGCTCAGGCGTCAGCCTTTCCTCGACCGCCCATCCGAATCCGCAGCCTACTGGCATTGGGGCTCTGCGCGTGGCTCGTGTGCTCGCTCGTGCCGCGCGCGCTGGCCGGCTACCGCGTGCACACCTTAGCTACGACCTGCGCGGACTACGCTGTATGCATGGTGGGGCCTACCGGGCCCGCGCTGTTTCGAGATAACCCCGCTGAGTTCGCGCGCCTGGTGCATCGCCGGCTCGTCGCGGCGGCGCCCGGCGAGCGCCCGTTCGAGCGATGTGCGGGACACGCTCAGGCCATCACCGGCTCCGCTGAGATGGCCCGAAAGCATGCCTTGAGCGCCGCGAGCTTCGCCGAGTACGGGTTAGCCGGCACGGAGACCGCTTCCGGCTTGGCCGTCAGCAGTGAGCCGCTAGTCACGGCGGCGCACGCGGCCTGGCCGTTCGTGCGGGGCTACACGGCGCTCGTCAAACCGTCGCTCGGCGCGTTCGAAGCCATTCACCCGGTCCAATTGCCGCGCCCCGGCGTGGGCCGCGGAATCCCGGCTTACCGCGGCGTGTATCGCTCATTGAAGCGTACGCCGGAAGCACTGCTGCTCGCGTTCGGAAAGGGCGCCCATCTGTCTCTACACAAGAGCACGGACAACGGCCTGACTTGGCGGCCCGCTTCAAGCGTCACTTCTGGCGATTTTGCGGAGCGCTGTCTCACCGGAGACGGCCGCGCCTATGAGGTCGGATTGAGCGCTGATCGCGACGTGCTCGAGGCAAGCTCCATCGAGCTCGACGGCACCGCGCACGCGACCCAGCTCGCGCCGCAAACCAGCACCGTGTACGCGGTGGCGTGCGACGAGCGCGCGCTGGTCGTGCTGCTGCGCGCGCAGGGGGCCAAGGGCAGCGAGCTGTACGCGTGTCCCTTCGGCGGGCGCTGTGGCGTGTTCAATGCGCCGCGCGCCGAGGCCCTGCCAGGGCTCTCCGAGCAGACACTAGACGTCGCGCGCGTGCACGGGACCACCGTGCTCGCCGTCAGCGCCAAGGACATCGTGCGCGTCAGCTCGAGCCGCGACGAAGGCCGGACCTGGACGCCATTTTACGTCGCCTTCGACCTGAGTGAGCACCCAGAGGTGCGGGTGGACGTGCGCACGCCAGCCCGATTGCTCACGGTGGACAACCGCGTGTTCTTGTACGGTGGCGGTAATCGCGCCGCGCAGTCGTACAGCGTGCTCGTCTCGGACGACCACGGCGCGAGTTTTCGCACGCCGTAAGTCCTCGCGGATCGACGTCGCTAGGGGTCGCCATCTGAGATCGCTGGGTCGTGTTTGGCGTCGCGCGCGCGGCGGCGCACGAGGAGAACGGCGTTCAGCGACGCGCGATGCTGACCAGCGATCGCCCCACCCAATCATGCCTGCGGGCTCGATCGCCGGTGGGGTCGGTCTCGGCGGCCAGGACACTGAGGGCGCGCACTTCCAAGCGCGCGGTCTCGAGCGCCGTGGGATCGCCGCTCAGCTGGGCGCTCGCCAAGATGCGGCGGAAAGTAAACAGGGCGGCGGAAAAGGCGTGGGCCTCGACGTAGTGCTGAGCGAGCTCGGCTAGCGCGTCGGGGTTTGCTTCGAGCAGAACCGCGTATTCCAGATCACGGAGGGCGTCCGCGCTGCGGCCTTCCGCGCGCAAGAGATGCGAACGCTGGACCAAGGCGTGGGCGCGCGTGTCGCCCAAGCGAGCGGCTTCCGAGTACACGAGCTCAGCCTCGCGCAGGTCACCCATGCGCTCGCGAAGCGCGCCGAGCCGCAGGTAGGCCTCGCCCAAGGTCGAGTCGATGGCCAGGCTCTCGGTGTACTCGCGCAAGGCCTGCGCGATGTTCCCGCTCTGCTCTTCTTGGGCCGCGCGTTCGAAATGGCTCAGCGCGAGACGACGCGACCAGCCCTCGTTCGAGCTGGGCGGGAGTACGGGTGGCGCGACGGATGGGCTCGGCGGCGCTGCGATGGGCGGCGCAGCACTAGGCGGCGCGGCGGACGGGCTGGGCGGCGCTGCGACCGGCGCGTCGGCAAAGCGCGCGGAGGGCTGAGCCAACGCCGAAGCGCCGTGAGTCAGCACCAAGCATGCAATCAGCGTTGTGGTCGGCGAGCCGCAACGCGCGCGTCCACGTGGCCACGCTGATCGGCAAATTTGAGCCAAATAATGGCGTTGCAGCCGCGGCACGGCCGTTGCTGACTCCGGCCGGAATCCGATGAAATCCCACTTGCAGCTCCGGCGCTCTCGATTGTTTTTGTTGTCCCTCATTCTGGGCGGACTGTTCATCTTCGGCGTGGCGTGCATGGGCGGCGCGAAAGCGCCCGTGAAGTCCGCGAATGGAGCGCTGGCACCGGGCGTGGGTGGCGGCCCGAAGCAAGCGGGCGGGGGGGCGTTTCGGGTCGTGTTCGCGGGGCCCGAAGGCGAGGCGAGTGAAGTGAGCGAGCTCAGTTTGGTGTTTAGCCGTCCGCTTCGCAAGCTCGAGCTCGCGGGCGCGCCGCCCCCAGCGCTGAGTATTTCACCGCCGATCGCGGGGCGTTGGTTATGGGTCGGCACGCATGCGCTGCGTTTCGTGCCTGAGACGCCGCACCTCCCGGGTGCGACCGAATACGTGGTAACGGCGCCTGCGGAGCTGCGTGCATTGGACGGCGCGACCCTGGGTACGGCCTACCCACTCAGATTTTCGACTCCTCGCCCGAAGCTCGTCGACAGCATCCCCGGCGCGGGCTCACGCAGTTTGGAGCCGAGCGCCTTCTTCACGTTGCACTTCAACCAGGGCGTGGACCCTGAAAAATTGCGCCGGCTGAGCACATTGACCGCGGTGCACGGCGGGACCAGCGACACACTCGCCTTCACGGTCGTGCGCCCCGACCCGCGCGACAGTAAACGGCTGGAGCTGCGGCCGGCCCGCCCGCTGCCCGTTCATTCGCAGGTCAAGCTGAACGTGGCTGCGGCGTTGACCGGCCTGGAGGGGCCGTTGCCGATGGCTTCGGCGATCGAGATCACGGTCGAGACGTACGGTCCGCTCGCGGTGGACAGCGTCAATTGCGATCGCGAGACGCCGCACGAGCAGTGCAGCCCGGGCGGTTCCTGGTCGCTCGAGCTCAGCAACGCCGTGGTGCTGAAGGATTTGAAACGCGCGCTGTCGATCACGCCGGCGGTCCCGCTGCGCTTCGAGAACTGGACCGATGAGTCGACGCCCGTCTCGTACCTGAGCATCGCGGCGCCCTTTCGGGCCGGTCAACGGTACACGCTGCGCGTGAACGGTGAGCTCCGCGACGTGCACGGTCAGAGCTTGGGCCGCTCGTTCGCCAAGGAGCTCGCGGTCGACGACTTTTTCCCGGCCGTCGAGATCGGCGTGCAAGGTCAAACGTTGGACGCGCGCGGCGCGACCGCGCTGCCCATCGGCTCGGTGAACATCGCGCGTTACGGGCTGACCAGTGCTGCGCTCACGCCAGAGACGGCCCTCTCCTTGCTGAATGAGGACAATCCGCAGACCCGCGCGGAGCTACTTCGCGCGCTGCCCAGCGCGCGTCAGCAAACGGTCGTCTCGGGCGGTCGTCAGAATGAAATCCGCAAGGAGAATTTGAGCCTCAGCGCCATCTTGGGCGGCGCGAGCCGCGGCGCGCTGGCGATTGCCGTCGACTACGGGCGTCATCCGAAGGACTACCGTTCGCTCGACACGTTCAAAATCGTCAAGGTCACTGATCTGGGCGTGACCGCCAAGCTGTCGACCGATGGCTCGCTGGTTTGGGTGACGCGGATTTCTTCCGGCGAGCCCGTGGCTCGAGCGTCCGTGCGGATTTTGGGAGTCGCGGGCCTCGTCCATGATTACCAAACCGACGCTCAAGGCATCGCGCACATTCCCGGAGCAGACTTTCAGCCCAAGCTCGATGGGAGCGAGGGCGACGCCAACTCGCTCTTGGTGGTGCGGAGCGGCGATGATTGGACGTTCGAGAAGACGCGTGACTATTTATCGCCGTGGCGCCTGTCGGTGCCCTTCGACGGCTCGGGCAAACGGCACACGTACGGTCTGATGTTCACGGAGCGCGGCATCTATCGGCCCGGCGACGACGTACAGGTGAAAGGCATCGTGCGCCGCGAGCTGCAAAGTGGCAACGCGACGCCGGCGGGAGATGAGCTGACGGTGGAGCTCTATTCGCCGGATGCGGAGCAAGTTCAGACCCAGCGCTTGAAGTTGAACGCATTTGGCACTTTTGCCACGCATTTCAAGGTGCCCGAGACAGCGCACTTGGGCGCTTGGCAGATCCGCGCGAGCTGGCTCGAGGACGTCGTGTACGAGTCCTTCGATGTGTCGGAGTATCGGCCGGCGGAGTTCAAGGTGGGTGTCGAGAGCGAACACCCGAGCTACGTGCGCGGGGACACCGCGCAATGGACGGCGCACGGTGATTACTTATTCGGCGCGCCCATGTCCGCGGCCGGGGCGCGCTACACCCTTTCGCGCGCGCCGAGCCGCTTCGAAGTGCCCGGCTCGGCTGGTTTCGTCACGAATTCGTCGGCCTTCCACGCCGATCTGGAGGAGGCCGCGCTCGATACGGGTGAGCTTGCCTCCGAGCACGGCAAGCTCGACGCGCATGGCGCGCTCGCGTTTGCACATCAGCTCGAGCTCCCAGGGCAGCGCGGCCCAGAGCTGATCACCGCGGAGGCGGAGGTGAGTGACGTGTCGCGGCAAAGCATCGCGGGCAGCACCTCCGCCATCGTGCACCCGGCCGAGTTCTACCTGGCTCTAAAAGAGCCGGAAGACTTTTTTGCCAGCGCGCCCGGCAAGCTGTCGACAAGCGTCTTGGCGCTCTCTCCCGCTGGTCAACATGTGTCGGGAAAGCTCGTGAAAGTGGACTTGATCTCGCGGCGCTGGACGTACGCTCGCGAGGCGCAGGCGGGCGGGGATTCGCGCTTCGTGAGCAAGGTGGTCGACCGTGTGGTGTCGTCCTGCGCGGTTGCAACGGGCGCCGTGCCGGCGCCCTGCGTGCTCGACGTGCCCGAGGCCGGCTACCTCGTGCTGCACGCCACCGCCAAAGACGGCCGCGGCAATCTGGCTGAGTCCGCGCTGGGCATGTATGCGATCGGCGAGTCGGGCACTGGCTTCAGGGACAGCGACGCGCTGAGCGTGGAGCTCAAGACGAACAAGCTCAGCTACAAGATCGGGGACACCGCGCGCGTGCTGGTGAAATCGCCCTTCCCGGAGGCCGACGCGCTGCTGACCGTGGAGCGCGCGGGCATTTATCGCTCAGAGCGCGTGCATTTGCATGGGCCGACGCCCACTTTCGATCTGCCGATCACCGAGGACATGCGACCGAACGCGTTCGTGGCCGTGCACTTGGTGCGCGCGCGCAACGTCCAGGACAAGGCCGGCCTCGGCGCTCCCTACCGCGTCGGCTACACGGAGCTCCGCATCGACCCCGAGGCGCGCCGCCTCTCGGTCGCGGTGTCTGCCGACAAGGCGGATTATGCGCCTGGCGCGGCGATCAACGTCGACTTGAGCGTATCGGATCGCACCGGCAAGCCCCAGGCGACCGAGGTCGCCGTGTATGCGGTCGACGAAGGGGTGCTTTCCCTGATCGGTTACAAGACTCCCGACCCACTGCCCATCTTCACGGCTCCGCGCCCGCTGGGCGTCGCGACACTGGAGTCGCGCGAGGGGCTGGCGCGCCTCGGCTTGGAAGCGTTGGACGGGGGGCTCGGTGCGGAGAAGGGTCACGACGGCGGCGGAGGCGGGTTGAGCCCGGCGCGGCGTGATTTTCGCCAGACGGCGTACTTCAATCCGAGCGTGCTCACCGACGCCTCGGGGAAAGCCCACGTGACGTTCAAGCTGCCCGAGAGCTTGACCACGTACCGAATCATGGCCGTCGCGGTCAGCGCTGGCGACCTGTACGGGTTTGGCGCGACGTCCATCACGACCAGCAAGCGCTTAATGGCGCGCCCCGCGCTGCCGCGCTTCTTGCGCGCTGGCGACGTGCTCGAGGCCGGCGTCGTCGTTTCGGCCAAGAACTTCGAGCCGGGGCAGGTCACGGTTCAGGCGCGGGCCACGGGCATTGTGCTCACCGCTGAGGGCACGCGCACGGTGAGCCTGAAGCGGGACGAGTCGGTCGAGGTGCGCTTCCCGTTTCGGGCGGAGACCGCGGGAAACGCGAGCTTTCGCTTTGACGTCAGCGCCGGCTCAGAGCGGGACGCGGTGCTCGTGAACCGCAAAGTGGTCTCGCCGGCGACGCTAGAAGCCGTGGCGTTGTACGGCGCATCCGAGGACTCGGTGGCGGAAGCCTTGGGCGATCTGTCAACCATCCGCGCGGACGTCGGACAGCTCGACATCAGCGTGGCGTCGACCGCCTTGGTCGGTCTCGGCGCGGGCGTCGAGCAGCTGGTTCAGTACCCGTACGGCTGCACGGAGCAACTCTCCAGCATGCTGATCCCGCTCGTGCCTCTGCGTGATCTTGCCAAGGATTTTCACATCCCGTTGCCGCTCGATCTGAATCAGGTCGTTCCGCACACGGTGGCCGAGATCGTGTCACGGCAACGGAGCGATGGCGGCTTTGGGCTGTGGCCAAGCTCGACCGAGAGTTATCCGTGGGTCGGCGCGTATGCGCTCTTCGTGCTCAGCCAGGCTAGCTTACACGGGGCAAGCGTGCCGAAGCCCGTGTTCGACCGCGGACGAGACTACCTGCGCCGCTACTTGGCCGAGAACACGGACGAGCCCTACCGGTTGCCGACTGTGGCCTTCGTCTTGGATGTCCTGGCCGACATGGGCAGCCCGGACGCCGGCTACATGCAGCGGCTGTTCGAACGCCGAAACGAGCTGCCTTTGTTCGCCAAGGCGCTGCTGGTGCACGCGCTCGCCGCGAGCAAAGGTCAACAGAAGCTGGTCACGGCGCTATTGCCGGATCTGGAGAACGCCCTGCGCATCGAAAATGACGCGGCTTTCGTCGGCGAGAACACGGGCGACGAATACGCCGTGTTGATGGATTCGCAGGCGCGCACCGCTGCGCTCGTGCTGCGTGCGCTGTTGACCGCCAAGCCCGACCACCCGCTGGCCTCGAGCCTGGCCCGCGGTCTCTTGTTGCAGCGCGTGAACGGCACCTGGCGCACCACCCAGGAGACGAGCTACGCGCTGCTCGCGCTCGACGCCTATCGAAAGGCCCAAGAGAAGGTCGTGCCCGACTTTCAGGTCAAGGCATTGCTCGGCCAGAGCGCTGTCTTAACCGCCGAGCTCCGCGGCCGAAGCGCGCTCAGTCAGCAGGGGCGAGTCGACATCGGAAAGGTCGCGGGTCTGCCCGGCGCTTCGTTAGTGTTCGAGAAGCGTGGCACCGGCACTTTGTTCTATCAGGCAAGGCTCCGCTACGCGCGCCGTACCTTACCCACCGACACGCTAGATCAGGGCTTTTTCGTGCAAAAGGCCCTTCGCCCGGTGACGCCGGAGGCGTTGCCGCAAGCGCTCGCCAGCATCGCGGACATGTCCGCGCCGCGCTTTTCGGGCGGCGATCTGGTGCTCGCGGATCTCGTGATCGTGACGCCCAGCCCGCGGGACTTCGTGGTCGTCGATGATCCGCTGCCGGCTGGTTTCGAAGCGGTCGACAGCCACTTGGCCACGAGCTCGAACGCGATCGGCGTCGGTGACTCTTCCGGGTTGCCTTGCCCGGGTTGCGACGACGAAGAGTCTCGGGACGAGCTCGCGGCCGGACGCACGTTCTTCGAGGACTATACGCAGCGTGAGCTCCGAGACGACCGCGTGCTGTTCTTCGTCGATCACATGGCGGCGGGCATGTACCACTACCGGTACCTGGCGCGCGCGACGACGCTCGGAAAATTCGTGATGCCCTCCACGCGCGTGGAGGAGATGTACACGCCGGAGACCTTCGGTCGCAATGGCGCGACGCTGGTGAGCGTGGAATGACTCGGCTCGCCAAAAAGACGAAAAGGAGGCTGTTATTTGCCGTATTGGCGGGCTGCCTCGTGCCCATCCTCGCGCTCGTGTCGTGCGCCGCGCAGGAGGAGCTGCCGAGCGCGCTCTTGGCTTCCAGCTCGGATACCAGCATTCGAGTCTTGGACCGTGATGGCCAGCTGATCCGCGAGCTAAGGAGCAAGGACGGTAGGCTGTTTAACCGCGTGACCCTGACCGAGCTGTCCGCGGTGGTGGTGCCCGCTCTGCTTGCGGCAGAAGACGCTCGCTTCTATCGCCACCCGGGCGTGGATCCATTGGCGATGCTGCGCGCCGCGGGTCAAGCGCTGTGGCAGCGCAAGCTCGTGTCGGGTGCCAGCACCTTGACCCAACAGCTGGCGCGCTCTGTCGTGCCGCGGCCCCGCACCTTGTGGGGCAAGTGGCGAGAGCTTGCGATTGCGCTTCGCATCGAGCACAGCCTGAATAAATCGCAGGTGCTCGAGGCGTACCTGAACCGCATCGAGTTCGGCCCGAATGTGCGCGGTATCGAGGCCGCAAGCCGCCTTTACCTGGACAAACCCGCGGCAAAGCTGGATCTAGCGGAGGCGGCGCTCTTGGTCTCCATTCCTCGCGGGCCGACCTTGTACGACCCGCAGCGCGGCACGCGCGCGGTGCTCATGCGCCGGAATCGCGTGCTTCAGCGCATGCTCAGCCAGGGCTTGGCCACGGCGGACGCGGTGCACACCGCGGAGCTCGAGCCGCTTCACTTGATGCGCGCCTTGGCGCAAGGCGGTACCGAACACCTGGTACAGGGCCTGGCGTCCGGCGTGTTGGCCCCCGAACTGCGTGGCGAACGCTTACAGCGCCTGACGACGACCATCGACTCGGCGCTAGAGCGAGAAGTCTCCGAGCTCGCGCGCCGGGCGGCCCGCTCCATCGCCGACTACGGCGCGAGCTCGCTGTCGGTGGTGGTCGTGGAAAATGTCAGTGGGGAAGTGCTGTCTTACGTGGGCGCGCCGGACTTCTACGCGGCGCGCGCATTAGGCCAAAATGACGGCGCACGCGCCCTGCGGCAGCCGGGCTCGGCCCTCAAGCCCTTCGTATACGCGGCGGCCATGGCGAACCTCGGGATGACAGCGGCCACGCGCTTACCGGACCTAGAGCTTGGGCTGCCCACCTCGGAGGGTGTGTACTACCCGAAGAACTACGATGGCCGGTATCACGGCCCGGTCCTGCTGCGGGATGCACTCGCCAACTCCTTAAATGTGCCCGCGGTGTACACGGCCTCGCGCGTCGGTCCGGAGCAAGTGCTCGCTCTCTTGCATCGCGCCGGCTTCAGCTCGCTCCAGGACAGCGCCGAGCACTACGGCGCCGCGCTGGCGCTGGGCGATGGGGAAGTGCGGCTCAGCGAGCTCGCGCAGGCGTACGCGATGTTGGCGCGCGAGGGGGAATTTCTGCCGCTTCGGTTTTATCGCAGCGCAGGCCTCCAAAGCGGCGCCGAGCTGTCGCGCGGCACCGCGCGCGGCCCGACCGTGATCGACCCGCGCATCACCCGGGTATTGACCGATATCTTGGCGGACGATTTGGCGCGTTCGCCCGAGTTCGGCGTCGGCGGGCCGCTCGCGTTCCCGTTTCCGGTAGCGGCGAAAACCGGCACATCCAAGGGCTTTCGCGACAACTGGACGGTCGGCTTCACGCGCGAGATCACGGTGGCGGTTTGGGCGGGCAACTTCGACGGCACCCCCATGGTCGGCTCGACCGGGGTCACCGGCGCAGGACCGCTCTTTCACGAGGTGATGCTGGCCGCCATGCGCGGTCGCCAGCGCACGCCACTCCTCGACCATACCGGGCTGGTTGCCGCGGACGTGTGCCCGCTCAGCGGGGACCTGGCCTCCGACGCGTGCCCCCACCGCCGTAAGGAGTGGTTCGTTCCGGGGCGGGAGCCGCGCCGTGGCTGTGACATGCACGAGGTCGTGGCGCTCGACCCGGAGACCCTGCTGCGCGCCGGGCCCGCCTGTCGGACGACGACGCTGCGCACGTTCGAACGCTACCCGCGCGAGTATCAGAATTTCGCGCGTCAGGCGCTCCGGCCGATCGCCCCCGAAGACTTCTCCGCCCGTTGCCCAGCGCCGACGAAAGTTGCAGAAACTACCGCACCGCAGCTGATTTTTCCGAGCTCGCGAGCGACCTTCGTGATCGATCCTGGGCTGCGCGACGAGCAAGAAATCGTGCTGGAAGCACGCTCCGCGAGCGATCGCCTGACGTTCTTCGTCGATGAGCATGAGCTTGCGACCTTGGCCGCTCCCTTTCGCTTGCCCTGGCGCTTGGCGCCCGGTTCTCACCGCGTGCGCGTGGCCGCCGCGAGCGGTGCGTCGAGCGAGCTCACGGCCTTCGAGGTCCGCTAGCGACTCAAGCCGAGGCGCGCGCGGGCTTCGGCGTATTGTTCGCTCACGCCGAAGGTTGCAAGATCACGCGCCTCCGCGTTGCGCACGATCCACTTCACTCGCTCGGCCCCTTCCCTCGGTGGAGCGCCGGGTTGGGCGCTGGTCAGAGCGATGCCGCGCAGGGATGCGACCAGCGAGCCCGCCGACAAGAGCGCGCAGCGATTTCCCCATTGATGCAGCGCCGTAGCCAGTGAGCTCGCACGGTTGCCAATGGCGCCGATCACCTCCAGTGCGAGCACGGGCACGTCGTCGTCTAGGTCCTTGCGCATCACCGCGGAGATGCGGGCTTGCGCGTCGGCGAGCTTCTTGGCGTCCACCCCTTGCGGGATCCAATTGGGTGCAAAGAGGTTCAAAAATCCCGCTAGCACTGGCCAGAGCTCGACGGGCGCCGTACGCGACAAAGTGGCGGCGCTACCTTGTAAGATCTTTAAACTGCGAATCAGCAAAAAGTAACGAGCGGCGTCGTCCTCGCTGTCCAAGAGCGCCTGGCCAAACACGATTTGCGGCGGTGAAGAGCTCACGGGCACGCACACCGGCCCAAGCGTGCTCGAGGCGAACACTTCGAGGCCGCGAATGTTGAACGCGGCCGCTACCTGCTGCACGTAGCTCGTGAATGCGGCCGAGGACACCGGTAACGGCGCGGCGCGCAGTGCGCGCAGGTCGACCGGGTAAGCGGCATCCAGGACGTCCCCACTCTTTTTCAAGAGCGCCCGCAGCGGCGGGCTCACGAGGTCGGGGGAAAGGAGCTCGTCGAGCCGCGGATCGCCGGCGACCGGGCCGGCTGCCGGCACCGAGAGCTCCTCGCCGTGCAGGGCGGCCAGCGTCGAGCGAGCCACGAGCGCAGAGTCACCTGCATGTTTTAGCTCCGCCACCGTCGCCAGCACTTCGAAGAAACTCGGCTCGAAGCGGCCGGTCGCGAGCGCCCGGCGGGCGTCCATGGCGGCGCGGTCGAGCATCATCTGCGTCGAGCGGCTTTCCCCGCCTCGCTGTTGGAACTCTGCGACCGCGCGCAAGACACCGCTGTCGTGCGGCCACTCCTTGCGCGCTTTGTCGAACGTGAGCTCGGCGCGCTTACGATCGCCGACGGTTTGCTCCTCGACGATCGCCAAGGCCAATGTCCGAGCGCGCTTTTCCTCGGGCGTGTTGGAGCGGGCTAACAGATCCGTCTGGAGTGAGAGCGCGGTCGCCTTGTCGCCTAGCCGACCGTAGACCTGAACCAGGCGCGCTACCGTGTCTTCGTCCTCGGGCGCCCGTTTGAGCACTTCCTTGTAGGCGAGCTCGGCGCGCTCCGGGTTTGGCAGGCTGGTGTCGTACAGCTCGCCGAGCCGGCGATAGATTTGCGCCTGGCGTTCGGGCTCGCTCGTGTGACGAGCGAGCCGGATCAAGGCCTGCTCGGCCGACGTCCAATCCCCTTCGTCCAAGCACAGCCCAGCGA
>CAXSGJ010000068.1:13820-15036 GCA_964236865.1 uncultured Polyangiaceae bacterium | reverse complement strand
CAGCGAACGCTTCGAGGGCTTCGGCGTGATCTGGGTTTGCGTCGAGCGCCGAGGACAGCGCAGCTTTTGCGGCATCCCGCTCACCGACCTCCGCCAGCGCGCGTCCGCGAGCGACCTCGAGCGCGACGCGCTCTTCCGGATCGGTCGTGCGCTCCAGGCGGCGCTGCAGCAGCTCGGCGAGCCGTTGGCGCTCGCCCGCGGCGACGTACAACGCCTGAAGGCGGCTGACCGCATCTTCGTGGCCAACGTCCAGCGCGATCGCGCACTCGAGCGCGGCGCGTCCGCGTTCGCCGTCACCGACCTTGTCCAACCAGAGCACCGCGGCTTGATGCCAGGCGCTGACTTGATGCGCCGGCACGTGGCTAGCCTGTGCGGCGCGTTCCAACGCTTGCGCGGCAGGCCCATATTCTTCGTTCGCTTCCAAGACCTCCGACAACGTGGTGAGCGCTAGTAAGTGATCTGGTAACTGCTCGAGCGCCGCCGACAACAGGCGCTTCGTGTCTTCCAGTCTTTCCAGGCGGGCGGCGGCCTCGGCGGCGCGTAAGGCAAGCGTGGCTTTATCGAGCGGCCGCTCAGCGAGCTCGAACAGGCGCTCGTCACAGCGCAGGCCGAGCTCGCTGTCCTCGGTGGCGCGCGCGTGGGCACTCAGTGTGCGGAGTGCCCAGAGCTCGTTCGGCGCCTGCGCGACCGCAACCTCGGCCATGTCGCGTGTCTCGAGCCAGGCGCCGCGCCGCACCCGCAAGCGTGCGGTCAGGCGCGCGTGCGCGTTGGCCTCGGAAGCATCCAGCGCCCGCGCCAGGCTCGCGGCGATCGGCTCGAGTTCGCCCACGCGGTCAGCGCTGATGTAGGCGTGCTCCAAACGACGGAGGGCGGGCAAATCATGCGGAAACTGCTCTAAAATCGCGGTCTGCCACAAGAGGGCGCTCGACGTGTCGCCCCGCGCGTGATCGACGTGGCTCAAGCGCTCGTACAATTGCCGCTGCTGCTCGGGCACCTCGCTCGCCCGCGCGCCATCGAGCAGCGTTGCCGAGAGCCGTGCGGCGGCCGGGCCGGAAGTTGAGAAGCGTTCGGCTGCAAGCTGGGCCAACGCACCCGCGCCGCCTTCGACGGCCAGATAGGCGTCGCCCGCGGCGCTGTCCAGATCCAGGGCGCGGGCGCGTTCCAGCGCCGCTTCTGCGAACAGCCGGCCGCGCAGCGGTCTCTCGCTGATTTCGGC
>CAXSGJ010000068.1:1799-13810 GCA_964236865.1 uncultured Polyangiaceae bacterium | reverse complement strand
TTCTCCTCGGCGATCGCCTCGCGCCAGGCTGCGCGCTCCGCGTGCTCCGTCGGAACCATGCGCTCCGCGAGCTCTCGTAAGGCCAAATCGTCGGGGCGCGCCTTTCGAGCCTCCTCGAGCAGGCGTTCGGTCAACGGCACGTCCGTCTCTGCCACGAGCAAGGCTTCACGCACCAAGTCGAGCGAGCGCTCGACCGGGTCATTGGCGGCTTCCCGGCGAGCGCGGAGCGCAGCGAGCAATGCATCGCCGTCCGCCCGCCTGCGTGCCGCTACCTCGGCCATGCGGTAGCTGAGTGGTAGCTCGGGAGCGGCCAAGCGCGCCCGCTCGACGAGGGCGCTGAACGCGTCCTGTTGCTCCGAACCCAGTTGCAGGGCCGCTTCCAGCAGCATGAGTGAGGTTCGCTCTGACGTCTCCAAGCGATCAGCGAGCCTCAAGAGCAGATCCGCGGTTTCTTCTGGCGCGGCGTTGGAAAGCGCGCGCACGGCGGGCTCGAAGCTCGGGTCCAGCTCCAACACTTCTCGATACGCCAGCACGGCCGAGGCTTGCTCGCCGGCGAGCTCGTGAACGAGCGCGGCCGCGAGCCGCTGATCACGCGCTCGATTCGAACCATCGTCCAGCCGGGGCCACTCGCTGAGCGCCAGCGCGACCTGGCTCGCGCTGTGCGAGCCACGCGCCAGCTCGAGCGAGAGCAGGCGCGCAAGCGGGCTCTCGGGATGGCTCGCTTCGAAGGCCTGTGCGTCCCCGAACAGGTATTGGAGCCCGCTCGCCCCCGCAGGCGGAGTGACCATGGCGTGCCCCAAGCGCTGTTCCGCGCGGCTCGCCTCGCTTCCGGACCGCAGCTCGAAGGTTGAGCTCGAAGACGCCGCGATGAACGCCGCCGCCAAGGGCCGGAGCGTCGGGTCCTCCGCGACCTCTTGAATCGCCGTTTCCAATCCGCGTTCGCCCAGCCCGGTGAGCGCGGCGAGGGCGAGCTGGTCCGACGCCCCGAACGTCTGTTCGCCAGGCAGCCCAGTGACGGCGCCGCGAACGGCCTGTGCGTCACCTTCCTCCAGCGCGCGAGTCACTAATGCGCGCCGCGCGAGCCGGCTGCCGCCCTGCTCTAGCAGCGCGGCGAGCTCCAGGATCGCCCGGGGCCGTGTCTTGGGATCGGCACCCGTGAGCGAGGCCGAGAGCCAAGCGCAGGCGCGAGCGAGGCCCGGGATGAGCGCGAGCGTCGCCAACGCGTCCGCCGCCTTCGGGCGGTCACCGAGCGACAGCGCGCGCCGCGCTTCCTCGAAAGCCGCCCGCGGCCCGACCGCCGGCGTGCTGCCGGTGGCGGGCGCGGCGCCGCGCAAGCGCAACAGCTCGTCGCTGGCGCGCCCAAGCTCCATGAGCGCTTCGGAATCAGGAACGCGCACGCGCGCCGGGCCGCTGCTCTTGCCGAGTAGCTCGCTCAACTTGGCGACGTGCGCGCGCGGGTCGTCTTGCTGCGCTCGGACGGCTAGGTCGAGCTTCTTTTTGGCGGTGGCGTCGTCGTTCAGCGCTAGGCGATGCACCTCGGCGCTGAGGTAGGCCGCGTGCACCCGCGCTTCTGCCGTGGCCGCGCCGCGGATCTCCATTTCAAGCGCTGGCGCGACGGCCTTGAAGTCACCATCGGCCGCGGCCAGCGCGCGCGATTGGCGCGCCGCCATGCCGTGGGCGCGCGGGATGGCGCTGGCTTCGCTAGCGACCTCGCGCGCCCGCGCTAGATCACCGGTCAGCGCCCACAGCTCACTGGCGACGATCAAGGCGCGGGCTCGGACCTGCGGGTCGTTGGCGGCGTGCGCCTCACGCTCTAGCCACTCCGCGCGCGCGGCAAACGACTCGCGGTGACCACCCAAGTGCTCGTGCGCGGGGCGCTCTTCGGGCCAATTCGAGGGCGAAAGGCGCGCTCCGAGCGGGCCCTTCATGCCCTCGTGGCTGGCCTCTGCGGGCTCGTCGAGTTGCTCCAGGTCTGCTGCGCTGAAGCCCGGCGGCGTCTCCGGAAAGAGCTCGAAATCGCTATCCAACAGCGGCGGCTCGGGCAAGCCGTGCAGACCGGAGATGGGCGGCGCGTCCTCCGTGCCCTCGGGCCCCGGCACCGAAAGGGTGGGGACTCGGCTCGGCGGCTCCACCCGCTGCACGGTGGGCATGCTGCTATTGGGCTCGTCTAAATCACGACCCGAGGCGTCCAGTGGCGAGAAGAACGGGTCCGGCAGCCTCGGTTGCTCTTCGTCCGTGTCGGGCGCCGGCTCGGCGGGCGCGGGCGCGCTGCCCGAGCTATTGCCAATGAAGACTCGCGTTCGCTCCTCGTCGTCGTCGTCATCATCCGGTTCGCTCGACGACGCGGGCGGCCCTGCCGGTGCCGAGACCGGCGGGCTAGGCTCAGGGCCAGTGAGATCTTCCAGGCCGCTCGTGCCGTCGTCTGCGGCTACCTGCGCGAGCAAGCCCTCTGCGCGGCCGACCACCGTCACATCGCCTTCGGCGTGCTCATGCTTGGACGGCTGATGCAGCGTCACGGCGTTCGAGGGCAACGCGGCCGCAGGCGGCGCGGCCGGTGCGAGCGGATCGTCGAAGAGCAGCGAGTCGAGCAGCGCGTCGGTCTCGAAGTCTTGCTCGTCGTCGAGCTCTTTGCTGATCTCGCGCGGGCGGCCGGCGCTGCCCATCGGCCGCTTGGGGTCATGTGGCTCGCTCATTTGACGCCCATTCCGAGCTGCTCTCGAAGCTCCAAGTAGCCGGGTGAGAGCACGAAGGCGAGCAAGCGCCGCGCGCGCCCGGCCGATTCATTGGACAAGCCGAGGGCGGCCCGCTCGCGCCCGCCCGCGGCGAGCACCCACGAGACGTCGCCGGCCGCTAGCGCCGCCATACGGTCCAGACTGGACACCGCGGCGCGCGACCAGGCGATCGGATCCTGGCCGGACTCGAGGACCGCTCGGGCCAGGTCGGGGAGCAGCTTCCTCACCTTGCGCGGCGCTTTGCCGAGCGAACGCTGAAACTCTGGCAACATCGCGTAGGCGGGGGAGGGTAGGGTGACTTCGGCGACGCGACAGGCGGCGACGACCAGCGCGCCGATCTCTGTCGACTCTCGGTGTCGAAGCACGGTTGTCCCGCGGCGCACAGCGAAGAGCTCGCGCGCCACTGCCTGGCGATGCCGCGGCGAGAGCGGCGCCGTGACCGCAGAGCCGAGCACCAGCGCTGGCGTATCGCTCGCCACTGCGACAATCGCGTCCGGGTCACCCCCGCCGATGTAGAGCTCGAATTCGCCGATGCCGAGCGCGCCGGCCCAAGCCGCTACCTCGTTGCGCAGGGGCAGCCCCGCGCGGGCGTCCACGCGTTCTTTCTTTCCCACACCGAAGGCGCTCAGACTCGGGCCGAGCTCCTCGCAGATGGTCGTTGCCAGGGCACGCATGAGCTCCGCGATCGGCCCGCGGTCCTCGGGATCGGCGAGACTTGGCAAGGCGCTGTCGTCGATCGCAATCCGGGGCACGTTGGCGACGCGCTGATCGATCCGCACGAGCTCCTGTTCGACGGCTTCCGAGGTCACCCCGAGCGCGATCAGCGCGCCCAGCGCCGCTTGCCGAAGCGGAGCCTGACCCAGGTAGGCCGCGATCCGCGCCACGCGCTCGACGCGCTCGGTTTTCATGGGATTTTGCGCGAGCATCTCGGTCAATCGCGCTAGACCGCGCTCGAGGAGCGCACGCGTAGCGGCCTTCGGAAAGGCGTCGCTCAAGACCAAGTCGAGCGCCTCGCCATCGTCCGGAAGCTCCTCGAGTAGGCGGGTCGTGGCCGCCTCCGCGCGCGCCACGTCGTGCAATCGATCACGGTGAATCACCATGGCCAAGCGCGCAGCCTGGACACGGCTGGCGGAGATGTCGCGTTCGTTCATCAAGAGCTCGAGCGCCTCGGTGGCCTGCGGCCAGGCCTCGGCGCGCGCGGCGGCTCGGGCTAACCGTTCGCGAACCGGGAGTGTGCTGAGCCCGGCGCGATGCAAGTTGACGAGCACGTCGAGCGCGGCGTACGCGTCCTCGAGCTTGTTCTCGTATAGGTCGACGGCCGCGATGCCGCTCATCAAGCGCTGCTGAGCGGGCGCCTGTTCGAGCGCGCCGAGGCGCGCTAAATGCTCGGCCGCTTCTGCGAAGCGGCCAAGCGTGATGTAAATCTCGCCCGAGAGCGCGAGGGCGCCCACGTGGTCGGGCTCGAGCAACCGCACGTTCTCGAGCGCCGATAGCGCGCCTTCACGGTCGCCCGCGGTACGCAGCGCTCGCGCGCGTTCCCAGAACAGCTTCGCGATTTCGTCGGCGTCTTCGGCTACCTCTAGACGGCGGCCGATGAGCTCGAGCAGGCGTGAGCCGTCCTTGCGCTCACGCACCAAGCGAAAGAGCCGATCGAACGAGGCGAAGCGCCGTACATCGCGCTCGACCGCGCGCGTCAGGGCGAACTCGCCGCGCGTCGCGTCGCCAAATTCGTCCAGCAGGATGGCGGCCGCTTGCTCCCAAAAACTGCTGCCCATGGCGCCGTCACTCACCGCGTCTCCCAGCGCCGCATAGGCTTCGGCCAGCGCACCGCGGTCGCCCGCGGCCTCGGCCGCCGCGCGTAGCCCCTCCCAACCCATCAGGTCTTCCGGGTGGGCGGCAACGACCTCACGAAATGAGTGAAGCGCGGCCGCCATGTCTCCGTACGCCAGCTGATTATAACCGGCCATGGCCGCGACGACGCCCCAGCTGTCGTCTCCGAGGCTCGGACTTACATCGAGCAGCGCCTGCGCGCGTCGGCGCGGGTCGCCGCCCGGAGCGGCGAGCTCGAGATTCGCGAGCCGAGCCGCTGGCTCGCCGCTCGCGAGCGCGTCTCGCGTACCGTGGCCGGAGAGCAATGCGACCAGTGCGGCGGAAGCTTCGAGGCTGGCGGCGAGCGGCGCTGGCAGTCGCTCGGCGAGCGCCAAGCGCGCCGCAATTTCGTCCTCGACGTCGCAGGTGTGCATCGCCGCGCCCAGCCACTCGAGCGCAGGGGCCAAGCCCGGGTCGACCAGCGCCCAACTGCGCGCCGCCTCCGCCAGGCTGCGATCGGCGCCGTTCGGCGTTCGCGCGAGGTCGATGCCGTACGCGGCGCCGCGGGCCAACGCCGCCGCTCCGTCGAGCTCAGCCAGTTGCTGCAGAGCGAGCGCGCGCTCGTCTTCCTCACTGCCGTTCGGGCTCCACAGCGCACGGGCGAGCAGGGCCGTTTCGTAGAGCTCGCTGGTTGGTTGCTCGAGCGCTGTCAGCAGTGCGTCGCGCGCCGCCGCCGTATCACCGCCGCGGGCGATCTCTAACGAAAAGCGGTCGAGGGCCGCCAAGTCCGGCGCGCCCTCCGAGGCCGCTTCGAGCGCGCGGCGGCGCGCGGAAAGCTCGGTGGACTCGCTAGCGGCCAGGGCCCAGCCGAGCAATGCATTGCCCGCGGCGCTCTGGCTCGATGCAGCGCCGAAGCGTTCGACGGCAGCTTTGCGAGCGCCGGCTTGCCAAAAAGTGATGCCGGCCTCGAGCTCGAGCGCGGCGCCGAGCTCGGCGTCACCCACCGCCCCTGCTGTTTCGGCGAGCGCGCTCGCGGCGACGATCGGATTGCCGGCGGCGCGCTCCAGAGCGACCAGCGCTCGGGCGACGACGACGTCTGCGGCGTCTTCGGCGTGTAGCTGGGTGAGCTCGTGTTGAGCAGCGGCGCGGTCTGCTCTGCCGATTGCACGCAGCGCCAAGATCGTGCGTAGGGCGCGGGCCGTGACCGCGTCGCGTTCTTCGCCGACCAGTACCGATAGCGCCTCGTCATTCGAGGAATCCGCGTCCGAGCCTCGAGCACGCCGCTCGAGGTCATCGCTCACCGCGCGCTCGGGTATGACGTCGAGCGCGTACGCAGCCAGCGCATTGCCCAGCCATCGTCCGCCAGGCGAGGCCCCGAGCCCGCTCAACGCCTGCGCGGTCGCCGCGCGCTCGCCGCGGCGCGCGCGAGCGCGCGCCAACTCGAACCACAGCCCGCTGCGCTCGGCCTCGCTGGCGCCTTGCGCGATCAGCCGCCGCGTGGCCTCTTCGTACCAAGCGCCATCGTGCGAGAAAGCGGAGAGGAGGCGCGCCAAGCGCGCGACGACCTCCGGCGAGGCGCCGTACATGCCGGCTTGCGAGAGCGCGGCGCGCGCGCCCTGTGAGTCATTGCACTGTCGCGCCCAGACGTCCGCACTCAGCAGATAGAAGCGCGCCTTTGCGCTGTCGGTCGGAAACGTCTCGGCCGCTGCTTCGAGCGCCGAGGCAAAGGCCGGCGGGTCCTCAGCCGTGCCCAGGAGATCGAGCTGCAAGGCGCGCGCAGCGATGCTGCCCGCATCCTGCGCCAGGCCTTGATTCACCGCAGCCAGGGCGCCCGCGCCATCGCCTTCGCTGGCGCGCGCCTCGGCCACCCGCAGCCAGAGCGAAGCGGCGACCCGGCCCGTGGCTCCGCCGTCGAGCTCGGTTTGAGCGATGCGCGCGGCGCTCGCCGTATCGCCCAAGGCGTCCGCGGCGTGCACGCGGGCTCGCAACAGCAGGGCATCATTGGGGAGAGCCGAGAGCGCGCGCTCGAGTAGCTCGACCGCCCGCGCGTTTTCGCCGCCCTGGCGCGCCAGTTCAGCGGCCGCGAGCCAGGCGTCGGCGGCGTGCGCGGGCGTTCGACGGTGCGCGGGCACGCCCAGGGCGTCGGCTCGGGCGGAGTTTGAAAGCGCGGCCGAAAGAGCATCGGCGATGCGCGACTCGGCGCGCATTCCCAGCCCGCTGTCACCCGTTTTTCGCGCCAACTCGCTCAGCGCGACGAGACAATCGAAAGTCGCCGGGCTCTCGAGCGTCAGTGCCTCCTCGAGCACGCGCTCGGCGGCCTCGTGGTCGTCGGAGCGGCTGCGCTGGTCGGCCAGCGACAGCAGCAAGAGCCCCTTCCAGTGGGGATTATTGGTCAGTGCGGCCCGAGCCAAGAGCGCGCGCTCGCGCAGCTCCGCGTCGCCGAGCTTGCCCGCCACGAGCTCCAGCGTGAGCCATAGGCTGGCGTCCCGCGGCATGTCGTCGGTGGCTTGTTCGAGCAGCGCGCGCGCACTGCCGATGTCTTCGTCGTGGTCGAGGAGATAAAAGGCTTGGTCCAAGAGCGCGCGAGCGCGCTCTTCGGGTCGTGCCGCGAGCGTGACGGAGCGCTCCAATAGCCGCCCCAGATTCTTGTGCGACTGGCGGCGCTCCAGAATTGCGATCAGCCGCTCGAGGGGCTCCCCGAAATTGGGCTCGGCGCTGACGGCGCCCAGCTGGTCGCGGGCGCTGTCCGTCTCATCGCCCAAGCGCTCTTCGAGCACGCCGATTTCATGGCGCAAAATAGCGCGGGTTTTGCCGTCCCCTGCCGCATCGTGCTCGGCCCGCAAGAGCGCAATGGCCGACGCGACGACCGTCAGGTCCTGCGCCGACGAGCGGACCTGAGAACTTTGCAACCGGCTGATAGTCGACATTGAGTCCGGCGAAATCGCCCGGACTTTAAAAGACTTACGCAAGCATGCCTAGCTTGCATTTGGCGTCCGGCCAGGTGTCCGTCTGAGCGCGACCGCCCTCTGGGATGCGGCGCCCGGCCTGGCCTCGTGCAGGGACACGCCTCTAGTCGTTACGCCGCACGATCCAGAAGCCGCGCGGCGTGTCGATGACGGCGGGACTGAGTGCGCCTTTGTCCAGCATGAACAGAACATATTCAACCGGCGGTTCGAGCACACCGCGCGGGATCCGGCCAGCGTCCGAGGACGAACCCCGGTCGCCCTTAGCGACGGCTGCCACGAAGTCGTGCTTGGCAAGCTCCAGGACTTCACTGGCTTTCTGTTTGGCTTGGTCCTTCGGACGCGCGTCCGAGCCGGCAAATTGCGACCCCTGATACGCAAATTGCACGACCCCGAAGCTCACCTCCTGGGGCGCCGAGTCGGGCAGTTCGGGCACTTTCCCGCCGTCGGGAAAGGTCTCGAAGCCCTCGGTGAAGGGCAGCGCTCCCGCGTCGTCCGCTGGGCCTCCGTCGAGGGTTGACCGCGCCCCACTGGCCGCTGGCCGAGCTGACGCGAGCGCACTGACGGTCGGTTTGGCCGTGGCTGCGTGTTCCGGCTTCTTCGGGCGGTCGTGCGAAACCAAGATCACCCCGATCAGGGCCGCCATGAATCCAAGCCCCAGGAGAGCCGCCGTCGAGCGCTGCATGCTGCGTCGCGCCGTAGCACGAAATTCCGCTTGAGCGGCGCGGATTCCGGAGCGGGCTTTGGGCCGGGACAACCGGCGGCGGTTGCTGCTAACACTGAAGGAGCGGCAGGAGGGACGACCCTCCGCAGCCCCGACTTTGAGGGCGCGCCGGGCTTGCCCTAGGCGCCGGGCGCCGGGTCGCTCGCGACTGGCTCCAGGCTTTTCGTAACTTCCAGGCAGTGCTGGTAAGAGTTCATCGGTATGTTCAAAGTCGAGTGCCCGGGCTGCAAGGCCCCGTATCAGGTCGACGAGCGACGAATTCCTTCCAGCGGGCTGAAGATGCGTTGCCCGAAGTGCGGCACGTCGTTCAAGGTCGATCCGCCGAGCGACGGGCGCAGTACCGGTCCGAATGCGGTGCTTGGCGGCGTGTTCGGTGTGGCCGCTGAGAACGAATCGGCGCCGCCCCCCGCGCTGGCTGCGCCGCGGCCCAAGGTCGATCCGCGAGGCACGATGGTCGGGGTCGCACCGGCCGCCGCGCCCCCGCGTCCGGCCGCCCCGGTGAACCTCAAAGGTACGATGATTGGTGTCGCGCCGGGCTCGTTCTCCACTGGCGCCGCGGAACCGCTACCTCGCCCAGCGCAACCGCTCAAAGGCACGATGCTGGGCGTCGCGCCCGCGCCGCAGCCCGCTCCGGCCCAGCTCGGCAAACCCCCGCCGATGCCCGCCCGCCGCGCGGCGGAGACCAAAGCGTCCGCCCCCGATCCGTTCGAGGATCTCGATCTGCCTTCCGCCATCGCTCCGCCGCCCGCTCCGCCGCGGGCGCAAGAGATCAGCGACTTCAACTTGCCGGCGCCGCGGGCGCCGCAGCCGTTCGCCGAGCCGCCTCATGGAGGCCGCGGCTTCGATGATTTACCCACCGCAAGCCGCGCTCCCGAAGCCGCTCCAGCAATTGCTTTCGAGCTCGATTTGCCGTCGCCGGGTGGCCGTGCCGGCGCCGTGACTCGACCGGCGTCCGCGCTGCCTCCGTCCGCAGCCTCGCCGGGGCTCGATGTGGACTTGCCGGCCGTAGCTGGCCGTCCGGGGGCCGGGGTGGGCCTGCCTTCGTTGAGCGGGCGCGTACCGAGCCCACCCACCGGTACCGGCGCAGGGCTGCTTGCAGCCAGCGCGAGGCCGTTGGCCGAGAACGCCGGCGGCGCGTCTCGGTTTGGAGAGGTCGGGTTGCCGTCGGTCTCGGCGGGCTTGCCCGAATTGCGGCAGGCCTCGTCGGCGCGGAGCGAGATTGAGCTACCCTCCTTGAAGGGCGGTCGGGGCCGCGCGTCGAGTGCGGGCTTCGAGCTCGACGACGGCTTACCGCTCGTCGGCGTGGGGAACGATTTGCCTGCGCTGGGCGGCGCGGGATCTCCCGAGCGGGGCCATGTGGATCTGCCCGCGCTCGGCGCCAGCTTGCCGGCGTATTCAGCGACCGGTTTGCCGGACTTGGCGCGCCGGCCCACGTCCGTTGGGCCCGGCGCGTCATCTCAGCCGCCGCAACCGGACTTCGAGCTCTCGCATATGCCGAGCTTGCCGCCAGACTTTGGTCTCGAAGCGCCCAACGCCTACGCAGCGACGTCCCCGAGCGGGGATTTCGGCGACCTCGAGCTGCCGATCAGCGCGGGGCCGAGCCGCTCGCGTGGCGGCTTTGGCGCCGACGCCGAGGAAGCAGATCTATTCGGCCCGGGGCCGTCCAAGCCGAGCCGGGTGAGCGACGCAGAACGCAATCGCTCCGCCCCCGATCCGGCCATCGTCCGTCAAAGCGGCGGCGGCACCGCCTATGGCGAAGTGAACCTTGGCGATGAGGGCGGCGAGGCCGAGATGCCCATCGAAGCCGGCACTCGGCCCGAGGCGCGGCGCGAGGAAGACATGGAGTTTGCGGCGATCCCGCAAGAGGATCAGCCGCGCGCGGGCGCCGGACCGACGCACGTCGCGGTGCCCGTAGGCCGCCCTGGGGCCCCGGTCGCGCGGCGCAAACGGAGCTCGCGCGTGCAGCTGTTCGGCGGGTTGTTCGTTCTGTTCGTCGGTGGAGCCTCCCTCGCACTGCTGCCCACGGTGGGTCCGTTCGGAACGTACGTCATCGTCGACCGCCTGAAAGCGAACGACTACGCGGCGCTCGTCGCCCGCACCGTGTCGGCCGCGCGCGCCAACATGGCCAAGGACACGTATCCCGCGGCCCGACAAGCACTGGCTGACATCGAGGCGGCGCGCGCCTCTGCCAAGCGCGTGCGGGAGCTGCCCGCGTATGCCGCCTTCACCGCATACGCTGATGAGCTGCGCTTTGGGCCCGATCCGGCCATTCATGCCCGTGCCTCGGTCATGCTCGACGAGCTGGCCGAGCACTCGGACACGGCGTACGTGCTGCTTGCCCGCTGCGCCCGGGCTGCGGCAGAGGGGCAGATCGCGCGCGCCAAGCAGCTCTTCGATGGCTTGCCGCAGCCCTCGCCCAGCGACCCCGATCGCGCCATGTTACGCGGCGAGATTGCCTTGCGAGCCGGTGACCCGAAGGCGGCCGCCGCCGTCTGGCAAGCCGCGGCCGGCACCCAAAAGAGCGCCCGCAGCGCGTACGGCTTGGCGCGCGCCGATTACGCTGCGGGGAACGCGAAAGCGGCAGCCGCTGCCGCACGCGAAGCGCTGCTCCAGAACCCAAACCACGTGGGCGCCCGCATCTTGCTCGCGCGGCTGAGCAGCGCGACGCGCACGGGTGAAGCCGAGGCATTGCGCTTGCTAGGATCGGTGATCAAGAGCGCTAGCTCAGCGAGCCCGGACGAGCTGGTGGGTGCGCAGACGTTGCTCGGTGATATTCACCTGGCGCGCTCGCGCATGTCGCAGGCAGAAGCCGCCTACAGTGAGGCTCTGAAGATCAATCCCAAAGCCGCGCGCGCGCTGAATGGCTTGGGGGACGCGCTCTATCGCGCTGGGCGTTACTCCGAAGCTCAAGCGCGTTTCGAAGCGAGCACCCAGGCCGATCCCGACGACCTGTCGGCGAAAATCGGAGTCGCGCGCTCGAAGCTCGCTCTCGAGCGGATCGAGGACGCGAGTCTGATGCTGAAGAAGCTGCGCGAAACGTACCCGCAAGCTGTGCCCGTCGCTTATTGGTACGGCCGCGTGCTCGAGGCTTCGGGCAATCGCACCCAGGCCGAAGCGGTATATCGCGACGCGCTCAAGACGCCTAGCGACGACCCACAAGCGGTCGACGTGTACATCGCGCTCGCGCTTCTACAGAGTCAACAAGGGCGCAACGACGACGCGCAAAAAACGCTGGCGGACGCGCGCGCCAAGCTGCCCGATCAGCCGGCGATCCACAAGGCACTCGGCGATGTCGCCTTGTCCCAGGGTCGCTACCAAGAAGCGACGAGCGAGTTTCGGCAAGCGGTGGCGCTCGACCTCGAAGACCTGGGCGCGAAATTCAAGCTGGGCGTGGCGCTCCGTCGCGATGGAAAGTTCGATGAAGCCGGCAAATCATTCGACGAGGTCGGCTCAGTCGACAAGGATTATCCGGGGCTCGCGCTCGAGCGCGGCTTGCTTTACGAAGCCTCCGGTCGCACCGAGGAGGCGCTGAAGGAATACGAGGGTGCCCTGGCCAAGGCGCCGAGAGACCCCGATCTGATGCTGCGCGTCGGCTGCGGGAAGGTCTCGGCGGGCCGTCCCAAGGACGCGGAGGAGCTGCTCCGCAAAGTACTCGTCGATCGTCCGAACTCGGCCGAAACCAACCATTGCCTGGGCCGCGCGCTGTTACTCGAAGGCACGCGTTTGGCAGAGTCACTGCGGCTGCTCGAGCGCGCGGTCGAGCTCGACGCCAACCGCGCCGAG
>CAXSGJ010000068.1:0-1760 GCA_964236865.1 uncultured Polyangiaceae bacterium | reverse complement strand
CAACTCTATGCCGGTTGGGCGGCCAACGAGGCCGGCAACGTGCCGAAAGCCGAGCACGCGTTGGCGGAGGCGCTCCGCTTGGACCAAGGCCTGGCCGACGCATATTGGCAACGCGGTGTGCTGCGCCAACGCCAGGGGGCGGCCAAGGATGCCATCGCCGACCTGAGCCGAGCACTCGAGCTTCGCCCGTCTCGTTACGAAGCTCACGCTTCGCTCGCCGACGCCTACTACGACCTCGGCAAAGAACCGCAGGCTCTGGCTGAATGGCAGCTCGCGATTCAAGCTCAACCCGACAACGGTACCTGGCGTTTCCGTTATGGAAAACTGCTCTCAGCGAATCACCAACTGGACGCTGCCCACGAACAGCTCGGCAAGGCGCTCGAGCTCACCGCGCACGATGATCCAGCGCCGCGCTGGGCCTGGGAAGCACACAACCTCTTGGCCCACGCCATCGGCTTGAAGCCGGAGGCGATCAAGCATTGGGAAGAGTTCTTGAGGCTCGGCCCGCGCGATTCACCGTATCGAGCAGAGGCCAAGGCGTCGCTCGCTCGGCTCGGTAAGCCGTGGGCAGGCGACTGATTGCCGGCCGGTCGGGCAACGTGAAAAGGCCGCGCGGCTTTCACCGAGCGGCCCTTAGTCGTGGCCTAGAGCGGTGAATCAGCCCTTCGGCGCCGGTCCGACGACGAAGCTGTATTCGAAGGTGCCGTCACCCGGATTGGCATCCGGCGGATTGAGCGCCAACCCGTCGAGTGACTTCACGACGCATTCCGTGAGCACCTCGGGAGCTTGGGTTTTTGCGGCGTCGGCGGCTACGTGGCCGATTTTGCCAGTCTCGGCTTCCACGCTGAAGTGGACCGTGACCGTGCCCGCGAGGTCCGACTTGCCCTTGAGCGCTTCGTCGTAGCAGGCCTTGATGTCTGTGCTCTTCGTTTCGAGCAGCGCTTGAGTCGCATCTCGGTACTCGTCCGGGCCGCGCGCATGAAACGAGCAGCCAGCGCCGAGCGCGAGCAACATGAGCATACCGAAAGACTTCGCCATCTGGTTCTCCGAATCTAAAACTTTAGAAGTTGGGTCTCGTTCTCGCGATCACTTGGCCGAAGAGGCGGGCGGTGGGACGGGCGCCTTGGGAGCCGCGGACATGGCGGGCGCCGGCTTCATCGCGGCGTCGGCCTTGACCGGTGGCTTCAGGGTGGTCGTCGGAGCGGGCTTCTTGTCGGTGGCTTTCTTGTCGGCGTCGGTTGGGGCGGGTGCCTCTTCCTTCTTTTCCACCGACTTCTTTTCCTCCAAGACCTTCTCTTTGCCCGTCGTGGCGTCGATCTGGACCTTCTTCTGCGTCACGTCCTGTTCGACGATGTTGAACTCGACGCGGCGATTCTTTTCACGACCCTCTTCGGTGTCGTTGTCGGCAATGGGCTTGCTCGAGCCGAAGCCCTTGGCGGTGAGGCGATCTTTCTCGATGCCCTTGTCCGTCAAGTACTTCATGACGGATTTTGCGCGATCATCCGACAGCTTCAGATTCACGGCCTTGTTGCCCTCGGCGCTGGCATGGCCTTCGATGGCGATCTTCTTGATGTGCGGAGCGGCTTTGATCACGCCCACGATTTCGTCGAGCAGGCTGAACGAGGCTTCCAAGATCGTGGCCTTGTTCACGGCGAATTGGATCTTCTCGTGGATCTCGATCTTGTTATCGCGGACTTCGACCCGTGGCGGCGGCGCGGGGGGCGGGGGAGCCGGCGGAGGCGGAGCGGGGGGCGGCGGCG
>CAXSGJ010000067.1:0-27672 GCA_964236865.1 uncultured Polyangiaceae bacterium | reverse complement strand
CAGACCGATTTCACACCGCCGACCGCCGGCGCGCCGACGCCCTTCCACTTCCAAGCGGCGCGGGTGCCGGGCGCGGAACGGCTGACCGGCTACGTCGCCGTGTCCTCCAGCCCGGCCCTGCGGGTCGTGACCACCGGGGGCGACGAGCGCCTGGAGCGGCGCGACGCCCGGACCACCCCGGTCCCGGGCGACGTGGCGTGGTTCTACCGTGACGGGTTCGACCTCGCGCTGCGCGCCGGGCGGCTGCGAGACTCGACCTTGATCGCCCACAAGATCGGCAGCGATTCATTGGCGCTCTTCGCCGCTTCCGCCTACGTGCGGCGGCGCGGCCGCCCCAAGTCGTTCGCCGACCTAGTCAACCACTCATGCGTGCTGTTTCACGGCAAAAATGCCAAGGCAGAATGGCGCTTGCGCGGTCCCGAAGGCGAAGAAAAGGTGACGGTGCATGGCCCGATCAGCGTGGATGATTTGGCCGTCGCTCAACAGGCGGTGTCCGCGGGCTTGGGCATCGGGCTCTTGCCCGAGGCGGCGGTGCGGTACAACGCGGCACGGGGCGCGCCAGCCCCCATCCGTCTCTTGCCGGAATATGCGAGTAGCGGCGCGGACCTGAACGTGGTTTGGCCGGCAGCGCGCTTCCAGCCAGCATCCGTCACCGCTTTCCGGCAATTTTTGATCGACGAGCTGACCCAAGTTTGGCAGGCAGGCTGATTCGAGATCCGTTCGGCTGTGCTAAAGACGGCCATGTTGCGCACTAGCTTCTCGTGTCAAAGCTGTGGGAAAGAGTTCGGGGTTCCCGAGGCAACTCTAGCCAAGTATCCCGGCTGGCAGCCCAAGGTGTGCATGGACTGCAAGAAGCAGAGTGCTCCAGCGGTCGCCAAGAAGAAGACCGCCGCCCGCGTGGTGCGCTCTTCATCTGGCCCACGGGAGGAGAACCTCACCGTCGCGGAGGTGCTGGCCAAATATCACGCCGGGCCAAGAGACGGCGTGTTCACCGATGGCGCGGCCGAGCCGAACCCTGGGCCCGGAGGCTGGGGCGCGGTGTATGTGACGGACAATCAAGTGCTCGACGAGCGTTGGGGCAACGAACCCTACACGACCAACAACCGCATGGAGCTGAGCGCGCTGATCAACGCGACGGCCCTCGTCCCCCCCGGCAAACAAGCCGTGCTTTATACAGACAGCCAACTTTGCGTCAGCACCGTCAATGAGTGGGCGAAGGGTTGGGAAGCGCGCGGTTGGAAGCGCAAAGGCGGCGAGATCAAAAATCTCGAGCTGGTTCAGGAGCTGTACGCGATCTGTCAGCGGAGGCCGGAGCTCGAGCTACGCTGGATCGCCGCGCACTCCGGCAACCGCTGGAATGAATATGCGGATGCGTTGGCGACGGCCTATCGACGTAAGGTGCGCTGAGCGGACGGATCTCGGTGCTGGGTGAGCGGCTAGACGCCTGCACGACGCTCGTTCATATGCCGGAGCTTGCCACGCGCTCCAGCCCGCGCAGGAAATGGTCGAGCACGGTGCTCAAGCGCTGCTCCACGTCGGGATCGAGCTCGATGCTGCGATCGTCCGCTACGGTGATGTGTTTGTCGAGCACGAACAAGCCATTGACCACATGCAGGGGGTCGAGCGAACTCAGTACGGGTCGGAGCGCGTAATCGATGGCCAGCACGTGGGCGATCGACCCGCCCGTGGCCAACGGCAGAACGACCTTCCCGCGCAGGCCGAATTGAGGAAGCACGTCCAAAAACGTCTTCAGCAAGCCAGAGTAGGCGGCTTTATAAACCGGCGTGGCAATCACGATGCCGTCAGCGGCCGCCACGCGCGCGATCGCTTCTGCGAGCAGCGGCGCTTCGAAGCGCGCGCGCAGTAAATCCTCGGCGGGCAAGTTCCGCACGTCGAGCAAAGAAGCTGGAACCCCGCGCGCGGCGATGCGCGCGACCAGTGAATCTGCCAGGCGCTCCGTGCGCGACGTCGCAGACGGGCTTCCGGAAATGATCAGCACCGAGCTCATGATGTTCTCCCTATACCCGTGCCATGCTACGCGCCAGGCAGAGCGATTGCGGGAAAGTACCACGAAATTACGCTGAAAAGCCCGCGCAAAAGCCTTAAGTTCTGGCTCACACGGACCGTAATTGGACTGTGCACGAGCTAGCCCGCGAGGTAGTCCAGGACCAACTCTGGTACTTGGACACTCACCCTGCGCACAGTACCGATCTCGCGACGCATCGTCTATCAGCAGCGGTGTTGCTCAGCGCAAAGATCCGCCCGTTTCCGGCGGTGGCGCGTCAAGTGCTCTCGCTGCTCGGTGACGAGGACTACCGCACGGCCGACCTCGAGGGCGCGATTCTGAAAGATCCGGCGCTGTCGGCGACCTTTCTGCGTATCGCTAATTCGGCGTTGTACCGAAGCCTCGTGCCCTGCGAGAGCGTGCTCATGGCCTGCGCTCGACTCGGCCGGAACGCGGTGCGTGAAATCGTCGTGGGCGTGGCGACGATGGCCATGTTTCGCGACGTCAAAAGCAGAGGCGCGACCATTCGCGACCACTCTGCGGGGACTGCCGCGATCGCGCGCACCATGGCCGATGAATGGGGACTTCGCTCGGGCGACGCGTTGTTTTTAACCGGCTTACTTCACGACCTCGGCAAGTTGTTGTGTATGCAATCGGGCATCGAATCGTATGAAGGCGTGCCGCCCGACTCGCTCGACACGCCGGACCGCGTGCATCTGATCGAAAGAGATCGGCTGGGTTACGACCACGCGGTGCTGGGCGCTCACGTACTTCACGCTTGGAAAATTCCGGAGCCGATCGCACAGGTCGTGGCTTGGCATCATCAACCCGAGCGCGCTTATGCGGGCGGTGGCACCGTCGGCATGCAGGTCGCGCTGCTTCGCCTCGCGGATCGGCTGGAATACCGGTTGCGCCACGATTCGGCACCGAACGAGGTCGCAATCGACGAGCTTTCGACGTCCCCCGAGGCTTGGCACGTTGGTTTTAGTGCCGCCGACCTGCGCGCGACCTGGCCGCAGATGGTCGAAGCACGCGAAGAGGTTTTGTCGTTGTTTCGCCGGTAGAGCTTGAAGTCGACCGCTCGCGCAGCCCGCGTCGATGAGCGGCGCTCAGCCTGCTGGTGGCGGTAAGGACAGGCCGCCGTTTTGCCGTCGCGCGCGCTTTCTCTCGTACATTTCGAAGTCCGCGCGGTCGAGTAGGTCCTGAATGGCTTCGGGATTTTCAGGTCGGAAGAAGGCGGCGCCAAGGCTGAGCGACAGGCGAAAGGGGCGGGCGCCGGACAAGTTTTGCTCGGTGATGGCTCCTTGGACGCGCGCACGGAGCGCCTCGAGGCCCGCCTCTTCGAAGTCTAACGCGAACACCACGAACTCGTCGCCGCCAAAGCGCGCGATGATGTCCACTTCACGGCATGCCGCGCGCAGGATGCGCTCGGTATCCTGTAAGGCGCGGTCGCCCGCCTCGTGACCGTGGAGGTCGTTGATCTGTTTCATCCCGTTCAGGTCGGCGAAGATCACCGCAGCGTCGCGCTTTTCGCGCGTTGCCAAGCGCATTTGTTGCCCCGCAAGCTCCAACCAGCCTCGGCGGTTGTACAACCCGGTGAGCTCGTCATGCAGGGAGAGCGTGCGAAGTTGCTCGGCTTGTGAGGTGAGGCGCTGCTCGGCGAGTCGACGATCGGTCACGTCCCGCGCCGAGCTTTGTTCGCCGATGATGACGCCCTCGGCGTCGCGACGAGCGGCAAAGCTTATTTCGAGCCAGCGGTAACTGCCGTCCTTATGCAGGGCCCGGTACTCGACGGGCAGGTCTTTGAATCGCTCCGACAACGGTAACGCCCGGTCCGGGGCAAGGGCTGCCCGGTCGTCCGGGTGCACCAGATGAAGCGGCGGAAAAGCGCGAAATTGCTCAGCGGTGTAGCCGAGCATGCGTTCGACCGAGGGGCTCACGTACAGCACGTTGCCGTCCAGATCATGAGTTCGAACTAGGTCGTTGCTGTTTTCGGTGAGCAAGCGGAAATATTCTTCACTGGTGGCCAGGTCGTCGGCCGTGCGCCGAAGCGCCTCGGTGTCGCGGTGAACGCTGAGCAAGCTCAGGAACGAGAGTGCGATCGTCAACGCGGAGCCAAGACCCATGCCCCCGATGGCCTGCGCTTGCGCGCGGCTCGCGTCGCTCCTCCGGAGATCCAGCAGGCGCTGTTCCTCACCGTCCATGGTCGCGGCGAGGGATCTCAGCCGAGTCATGAGCTCCCTTCCGCTGCCGGTGCGCACGAGGGAAATCGCGGCGTCGCGTTCGCCTTCGCGAAACAGCGTGAGCTTTCGGTCCACCAAGCTTTGCACCTCCGCGATGACCGGTGACAGCGCGTGCGCGCGCGCGAGTTGTGCCGGGTTGTCGTGTACGAGCCGTAAGAGGGTCGCGAACAGGGGCGCGATCGTTGCCTCCGATGTTCGGCATGCCGTCAGGTGCGTTTCGTCCCCGGTGAGCAGCAAGCCGCGCTCGTTATCCTCGGTCTCTTGCACGGCCCCCAGCAAGCGGCTCAACGTGGCCCGCACCTCGAGCGTGTGCTCGACCCAGCGCTCGGCGCGCGCATAGCGCCGGGCGCTGACATACGACAGCCAGCCCATCACCGAGACCAGTCCGAAGATAATCCCCCAAAGCGTGCGTTTCGCGCGGAGTAAGGAGGCCATCGCCTCGCTATTTCCCCGAATCGCGGGCGGGAGTCGACCCCGCTCTCGGGGGACCGGCCGCGCGTAACGCTTTGGCCGTGTCTTTTGCGGCGAGGCTCGACTCGCGCGCCTGTTTCTTCTGCGCCGGATCGGTCAGCGCGCGTTCGGCCGCATCGAAACGTTGGCCAAGGTCGTCCCAGAAGCGAGCCTCGTTCGGCGGCGGAACCAGGCTCCGTAGGTACGCCGCGTCGAACGCCGCCAGCCCAGCACTAGGATTGGTTTTTTGCATGGCGAGCTGGTCTAGCTCGCTGACCTGGCCCGTGCTCGTGGGCAGCAGTGGGCCAGCCAACAGAAGATCGCTGGCGTCGCGCGGGCCATTTTTCAGGGTGTCAGCCAACGCGTGCAATAGCGCGGACTCGGGGTTGGCACGAATTTCCGCGCTCAGCCGAGCGCTGCTCGAGAAGTCCGCGGCACGGAAATAAGCTCGCCCGCGATCGAATAGCCCACGCGCCAGGAAGCGCCTACTCGCGTCGTCGAGTTGCGCAGGGTCCAGACGCAGCACGAACGCCTGGGGTACGCCGTGATCGAGAAGCGCACGAAGCAATTCGGCGTCGAAGGTTACCCGGTCGAGGAGCTCTCCCGCATAGAATGTCGGTAGCCGTGCTGCGAGCTTTCGTTCCGTCGTGTCGGCGAGGGCCACCGGCAGGGCGGGCAAAAGCAGTCTGTCGAGGGCGTCGATGCGCCGCCCGGAGTAGGCTTGCGACAGTAGCGCGCGCGCTTGACTGACGCGGCGTTCGGCGACAACCCCTTCGTTGGCAAGCTCCCGCAGGCCGACGAGCGCGGCGTCGCGGCCGCGAGCTTTGCGCGGCTCAAGCGCTTCATCGAGCGCGGCGTAGTACGCGTTTTTGACCTCGACATCTCGCTCCATTTCACTGGGCAAGGGGACGTCTCGCACTACCGTGACGAAGCGCATGTCAGCGAGGCCGGCCGCCACCGCGACGATGCCTTTTGCGTAAGGACTCAAGCCGACTGCGCCCGCGGAGAGCTCGTGAATGGCCTGCGACTGAGAGACGATCCAAGGCTTCAGCGTACTCTGGAAAAATTCCATGAAGTGCGCCTTGTCTTGTGCTGCTTCGAGCGCGGGCGCCCGGCGCACTAGACGTGAGAGCCTGCCGGCGATGGCCAGCGCGCGCAGCGTATCCTCCATTCGTCGCGCAAGCTCCGGGTGCCGAGGCTCGAGCAGCGGCAGTGTCAAGGCATCCCCACACGCCTCGGGTGCTAGCTCCGCCCGCAACGCGCGGGCGAAGCCCGGCGGGAGATCCGGGCTATGTTCCAAACAGGCCAGCGACCGGTCGCGGTTCACTGGTTCGACATCGGCGAGAGCATTTGCTAGGCCCACTCGCCCGGAGGCGCTGGGAGCGCACGCGTCAGCCCGCTCCGCCAAGAAAATCTGGCACTCAGCGCCCGGAGCGGGCACCCCCGCCGGCGCCGGAACGACGGGCGTTTTCTCGAGTGCCGGCCCTGACTTCCAATCGGTTTTCGTTTGGGCGGGTTCAATTGGCGGGCTCTTTGGCGGTGCGGCGAGCTGGGGTGAGCAGGCCAAGGCGCTCGCTGCCAGACACGACCAAAGCCAGCGACGCATGGTCGAATACGACTCGTAAAACCGTATTCGGTCAAACCATTCACTCTGGATGTCCCTTCGACGTTGCCGCCCGAAAAACGCGGAGTGACGGGCGAGACCACGTGACTCGCAGGAACGCCCCACTTTCGCTCGATGCCGAGCGTTGGCTCGCGCGTCGGCCTCCGTGTTACGGTCGCGCATGATTCGAGCCGGGATATTCGGATTGGTGACGCTCGCCGCGTGCGGCAGCACCGGACAGGGCAATGCGCTACGGTCGCCCTCCCTCGATTACCAGACGCCCGCCCCGACGACTGCAGACGGCGACACGGTGGGTGCTGACCGCACCGGACCCGGGGACAAGTCGCATCAGGGTGTGTCGAGCGCAGCGCCTGCGCCGGGTTGGAGTGTCGACAAGGAAGGCGCTGCTTACGACCCAGAGCGGCGTGTGGGTGGCTCCGTCGACCCCGTCCCCGCCAACGGCTCCTCCAACAAGTGAGGAACCCCAGGGCGGGCGAGCGTGTCGGCAGGACGACCGTTAGCGCGTAGCCGCCTCATCCAAAGTGCCAGTCGTATAAGGGTTCGCGCGGGCGGCGAGCGGTAGATCGCTATTGCGTGACTTGTTGACCGCGGGCGGGGGCGTGATGCTGGTGGGCGGAGCCTCGCCGACGGCCTCTTCGCCCTCGTGTTCTCCGGCCGTCACGGCGGTCGCTTGGTTCGAGACTGCAGAAGGTGCTCGCGGCAAAACGCGCGGCGGCCTGCGTTCGACCGACAGACTGTTCACGTCGACAACGCGGGGGCCGGCGGCCGGCTCTGCCGCCACCCGGGCCGAGGCACTGGCTTCTTTGAGCCGACTGCCGCTGCTAGCGGTTTGCGACACGCTAGCGGAGCTCGAAGATCGTGACAGCGGTGGCCGGCGCACGCGCAGCGAGCTGACCAATAAAGCGCCTGCGCCCGACGCTGCGACGCACAGCAAAAGAGCGAGGCCAGCTGTACCCCAGCGCGCTCGTTCGCGAACCCGATACGCGCTCGCGCTGGACGGCGGCAGGGTCACGGGTGCAGTCGCCACTGATGAGGGGGTGAGCGGCGGAGGCACGGGAGTGAGCGCGCTGACCTGCGGGGCCAAGGCCGCGACCGGCAGTGGCGTGGGCACACGCGGCGGCGGCTCGGACAGGCGTTTGGGCGGCGTCGGAGGAGGCGCCACACGAGAGCCCTTAGGGAGCGGGTTTTCCAACACAAATTCGAGCGTCGCCATGGGGCGGTCGTAGCTCGCGGGCGACGGTGTGGCGGGTGCCGATATCCGAGTTCGCCGCGGGGGGGCTGGCGGCCGAGTCGCCAGTGGCGGTGGCGCGGGTGGCGGTGGTGGTGTCGCAAGCGGCGGCGCCGCTACCGACGCACTGCTAGCAGGAATCAATGTTCCGACCGGTCGCCAGCGCGGCATGCCGGCTCGCCAGACCAGCGCGCCCTCTCCCAGCTTACCCGAGCGGCGAGCGATGATCAGCTGCTCGATCGTCATCTCGACCGTCTCGCTGCCCCCAAGGTCGACGTACCAAAGCGGCTTATCGCTAACGGGTGCCGAAGCCTGCGCGCCCGGGAGTGAGGGCTGCGCGGACCGGTGCGCCGGTTTTAGTATCCCCTCTTCGGTGGATGAGCTCATTCGTGTCGAAGCACGGGCTGGCGAGAGCGAATCGAGCAGTTGCGTTCGCTCGTCCTCGTCTTGCGCTTCGGGCTCCGAGACGAGCACGGGCGCCGGTGCCGGATCCGAGCGCTGCTCAGCGAGTGCGCGATCCATTCGCACGAATTGTCCGCACGTGCAGCGCACGACGCGCCGCCTCCGAGCTTGCTCCGCGCTCAAGGCATGGCGCAGGCCGCAGCCGCTGCATTCGACCTCGTGCAGTCCGGGCATTCGCGGCTGGCAGCATACCTCCGGCGCACTTCCGGGCAACCTGTTGCTCGGCGCCCCCCGCGTAGGCTCCGAAAGTGAAGGCGAGTGTTGGGTGGTGCTCAGAAAATCAGGGCGCCGTGCACGCCTGCCACGAACGTGTCGAACGCGGGATCGGAGTCGCCCTTGAACAGGCCGTTGTAACCCGCGTGAACACCGAGATCGATGATGGGCAAGAGCGTGAAATCTAGCGTTAAACCGGCATCGCCGGTGGCGCCCGAGCGGTCACCGGGGCCGGCACCGAGGTGCCCGTAACCGAGGTGGGCGTACAGACCCGGCTCGACGACTTTCCCGAACGCCAAACGTGCGCCCACAATCCCCTGCGAGAATTTCGCGTCCGCGGTGCCAGAAAAGGTGTGATACGCGCCGCCGATCTCGGGCGTGAGCTGAACCACGAGTAGGTCCAGCTTATAACCGAGCCGAACGTTAAATCCCGTGCCACTGCCCACCTGGGGCTCGCTAATGCCGTGCGTGTAGTCGAGGTCCACGCCGATGGCCGTGCCGCTACTGGCGTGCGCGTTGCACGCTAGAGCGAACGAGAAGGCGCCAGCCAAGAGAGCGGGAAGGAGAGCGGGCAGGGAAGACGAGGGAAGTAGGGACATGGGTCTGCTCCTGGGTAAGAACGCAATCAATGCCGTGCAGCAAAGCACGCGCGCCATTTGAAGCAAGCAACGGGGCTGTGAACGGGCCACCGCATCCACGATTTGCGTATAACGCGCGGGAAGAGCGCCGCTTTCGTCGAACTCATGCCGACCGTCCGCGCCAGGGCAGCCGCGGTGTTGCGCTGTCTTTGGCAAATTCTTATATTTCAAGGAATGAGGCTTCGGGAGTGTCGGCGGGGCCGAGCGGAGAAGGCGGCATGGGTGGCGTGGGGCCCGGCCAGGGCGACGCGGGCGTCGGCGGCGCGAGCGGCGATAAAGGCTGACGCGGACACCGGACACTAGGTCTGTACGCCGGCCCGATTGGCGGACATGCTACCTCTCCCTCGACGTGAAGGCTGCGCGCCCCGAATGCGATGAATTCCGAGCAACTCACCGAACTCGATACGGACCGCGCCGAGGTATCGGACTTTTCGGGCAATGCACGGGCGTACCTGATCGTGCACTCAGCCGATCGCGCCGACGTCGTCGATGTCCCCATGGGTCGAGAAACGGTGATCGGGCGCGGCAGCGACGCGCACGCGCTGGTGGATGACGCGCGCGTGTCCCGCCGTCACGTGCAGCTACGCTGGGACGGCGGCAGTTTGTTCATCGACGATTTGGGCAGCCGCAACGGCACCAACTTGAACGGGGAAGTGCTGCAGGGCACGTCACGGCGGGCGCGTGGGGGCGATCTGATCCGGCTCGGTGGGCGCGAGATCACCGTCGCCATCGTGTCCGGCGCGCAGCCCCTCAGCACCGCGAGCGTAGCGCACTCTCAGCCGGCGAGCAGGCCAAGCCAACCGAGCCACGATGCGGCACAGACCGACACGCCAGACGGCGTGGTGATCGCCGAGCCGAGTATGGCTCGCATGTTCGGCTTCACGCGTCGCGTCGCCGCCACTTCCACCACGGCGCTGATCTTGGGCGAGACCGGCGTCGGCAAGGAAGTGGTGGCGCAGCAAATCCACGCTTGGAGCGCGCGCCACGACCGCCCCTTCGTGCGGGTCAACTGCGCTGCGCTGTCCGAGCCCCTCGTCGAAAGCGAGCTGTTCGGTCACGAGCCCGCCGCGTTCGCCGGTGCCGAGCGCCGCAAGATAGGGTTCGCCGAAGCCGCGCACGAAGGCACGTTGTTTCTGGACGAAATTGGCGAGTTATCGTTGCCGGTGCAGGCCAAGCTGCTGGCCATGCTCGAGACCCGCGCCCTCGTGCGCCTGGGCAGCAAGGTCGAGACGCCGGTCAACGTGCGCGTGGTCGCCGCGACCTACCGAAACCTCACGGACGAGGTGAAGAAGGGCGCGTTCCGTGAAGACCTTTACTACCGCATCGGCGTGGTGGTCATCCGCGTGCCGCCGCTGCGGGACCGACCTTCCGAGATAACGCTGCTCGCCAAGCTCTTCGCCAAGCGGTTCGGCGCACACACGGGCTTCGGCGACCCGGCGATCGCGCCGGATGCCGCGGCAGCATTGGTCGCGCACCGCTGGCCGGGCAACATTCGCGAGCTGAGGAACGCCATCGAGCATGCCGTGCTGTTGACCGAAGACGGCGTGATTCGTCGCGAGCACTTACCCGAGACCATACTCGGCCCGCCGCTCGACCCGAGCGCGACGGGTTCGGCTCGGGCCGGCGCGGTGCGCGCTGGCGGCGTGCGCGCAGCGCTGGCCGAGGTCGAGCGCGCGTCGATCGAGGAAGCGCTCCGAGCCGAGGGCGGCAACCGCACGCGGGCCGCGCTCAAGCTCGGTATTTCGCTGCGCTCGCTGCTCTACAAGCTAGAAAAATACGGCGTAACTCGTTGACCGCGGGCCGCGCCGCGCGGAGCTCCTTTTCTCACAGCATTGTCAGGGGACTGGGTTCGCAGTAAATCAATTCGAATGTTCGCCGTCGCTCGTGTCCTGGTAGCTGCGGCGCTGCTCCTTCGGGCGGGCGGTGCCTACGCGGCCGGTCTCGAGCAACGTTCGGAACCGTCGGCGGCGGTCTCGCCAACCACGCCCGAGATTCAGCCTACGCTGTCGCCGCGCGATACCGGCGCGCAGCCGGTCGCGCAGGCGCCCGTACGTGTGTACATGCGCACGGACGCGGAGCCGCTGGGGTTCTCCGCGCGGCCCAAGCACGCAGCTCGAAGCGCGACGTGGTGTGTCGCGCCCTGTGACGCCGGCTTCGTGCCGGGCGACTACGAGCTGAAGCTAAACGGCGTGTTTGTGGGTCAGGCGGTGTCGCTTCGAAAGACGGGCACGCTGCGCGGCGAGTTTCATTCGCACGCGGGCGCGCGCGCGGGCGCGTGGCTCGGCTTGAACGTGGGCGGGATCGTGGGCGGCGTGTTCCTCACCGTCGCCGCCCTGGGTGGCCCGGGCTGGTCCACGTTGGCCGGCGGCGGCTCATTGGTCGCTGGCGGAGCGATTTTTCTGCTGTCTTACCGAGCGGACCGGGCCACAGTGAGCTTCACACCGGGCGAGCCAGCGGACGTACGTGGGATGCCGGCGACGCAGGGGCCGAGCGCGGGGGGCGAAGCGACCTACTTCTCGGACCGCGCGACGTTCGGCTCACAAGCCCGCGGCTTCGGCCTCAGGCTTACGTTCTGAGATGGGGATCGTCAGCCCGAATTGGTCGGTGATCTGAGCCTCGAGATCGATGCCAGGTCGGCGGAGGTCCCGGAGCTGCCAGAGCCGGATGACGCCGTCATCGCTACCTGAGGCGAGCAAGCCCGGCTGATTGGTAAACCGCACCGCGCGCACTACGCCGGCATGTCCGGTCAGTGTCGCCAGTGCTCGTCCCGTACGTGCGTCCCACACTCGCACGGTTTTGTCCTCGCTGGCTGATGCGAGCAGTGTACCGTCGGACGAGAAGTCCACGCTCACGACCTTGCCTTCGTGGCCCACGAGCGTAAAGAGACGCTGACGACCGGCGAGGCTGAAGAGGTGAACCAGCCGGTCCGCGCCCGCTGTCGCCAACAAAGTTCCGTCCGGTGAGACGGCGCTTCCGAGGATCCAATCATCGTGCGCCGAAAAGGACGCTTGCGGCTGTCCGGTCCTCATGTCCCAAACGGTAACGTTGCCTGCTTGATCGCCCGCCAGGAGGGCGCCCGTTTGCGCCACTACGCTCAGCGTTTGCACGGGCACGCTGGTTTCGACCTCATGCAGCAGCGCGCCACTGCTCGCCTCGAAGAGGCGAAGCTTGCGGTCCTTGCCCGCCGCCGCCAGGGTGAGGCCGTCGGGCGAAAAGGCAAGAGCACGCGTTTCGTCGCGCAGCCCTTCGATGACCTGTGTCGGGATCTTTCGAGCCAAATCCCAGATGAAGATTTGGCTGCCCGAGCCGGCGAGGGCTAGGTTTTGCCGATCGCCTGACACGGCCAGCGCCCGCACCCGATCGAGTCGAACCGGTAAGCGTGTCGTGCATGAGCCCGTCGCGAGATCCCAGATGCAGACGCCGTTGACGCCCAGCCCGGCGCTCAATAATTGGTCGGTGCCTGTCCCGAGACCTAGCGCGAGCACATTGCCGCGCTCGTTGAGCTCGGGGGCGCGCTGGGTGGACGCCAGCGACCACAGCCTGAGCCCGGTATCGCGACTGTACGACGCGAGCGCGCTGCCGTCCGGGGAGGTAGCGACCAGCTCCACTGCTTCGTCGTGCTGACGAGCCAGGGAGCTCTGACCCGTACGACGATCAAAAACCCGAAATGTCTTGTCCTTGCCGCCGAGCGCCAGCACTCGGCGATCGTCCGACCAGGCTAGCGTGGAGATGGTGTCACTGTGCAAAATGGGCGCCTGCGTCGGGTTGCCGTTGGTCGTGTCCCAAAAACGGAGCATGCGATCCGCCCCGCCACTGGCGAGGTAGCGACCCTGCTCGGCCAAAGCCAGCGCGAGCACGGTTCCGGTGTGCCCCGCTAGCCTGCGCTGCGCATGTTTCGTCGTGTCGTAGACCAGCAGTGCTCCCATTTGGCCACCCACGACGAGCAGCGCGCCGCCTCGGTCGAACGCGAGCGCCGAGATCGATTGGCCGAGCTGAACCAGTCCTTTTTCGACGCTTCCCGTGAGCCCGGGGCGCCAGATCGTCACCTGGCCGCGTTCGTTGCCACAGGCCAAATAGGCGCCGTTCATCGCGACCGCGACCGCGCTCGGCCTCTGCCCACACGCTTCGAAGTGCCAGGTTGTATCGTTCCGCGCGGCGGACCGCGCGCCCACCAAACCGTTCGAAAGCGAGACGGCAATCGCCGAGGCGTCCGTCGCCAGGGAAATCGCGCTCACTTCGCTGGGCAACTGTTGCGGCTGCGCGCGCGCTTTCGTCGCGAGGTCCCACGATCTCAGCTCGGCGCCTGCGGAGCAGGCGAAGAGGCCGCCGGCGAATGACAGAGCCGCGCGGTCACAGCCCCGACTGTCGGCGAGCGTGAAGGTCAACGCCGGTCTCATGGCGCTGCCCGCGGCGATCACCACGCCGCGCGCATCGGCCCTTTCCTCTTGGCGAAGCGCGCGGGCCGCAAGCAACTCGGCGTCGACGCTGTCGCCTTCGACCAGGGCCTGTATAGCACGCTCGATCAGGACCTCTCCAAGGCTGTGCTGCGCGGCGGTTGCGCTGCGCTGCGCCGACTGTTCGTTCTCGACGGCACGCCGCTCGGCAAAAATCGCACGATCCCTGGCCGAGAGGACGCGACGATAAGCCGTGAAGCCGAGACTCAGGGTCACGATCAGCGCCAGCACCGTCACGGTGACGGCCGCGCGATGCCGAGCCACGAACCGTTGCACGAGGTCGAACGAAGAATACTCGTACGCTTCGACGCGCGTGCCGGCCTGGTACGCCTGCACTTCACGCGCAAGCTCGCGCGCCGACGGGTAACGGTCGAGCTGGTTCGGCTGGAGGGCGCGCTCGACCACGGCGGCGAGCTCAGCGGGGATCTTGGGATCTACTTTGCGTAGCGGCGGATGATGACCCGCGTTCACATTGTCGATGATTTCGAGCAAGGTCTTCCCCGAAAACGGCGGCCGACCGCACAGAATCATATACAAAACGACGCCCAGCGACCACACGTCGGAGCGTTGGTCTACCTCCAGCGTCCGCCCAGATGCCTGCTCGGGGCTCATGTAGAGCGGAGTCCCGCACACGCTGCCTTCGATCGTGAGGCCGAGATCCAACAGTGCGAGCTGCGGTACGGAGCTCTCCTGCGACGGCGCGCGCGCGTCATCGTCGGTCTGGACGTCGCCGCATAGCTTGGCCATGCCCCAATCGAGCACCACGGTTTCGCCGAACTCGCCGATCATCACGTTGTCCGGCTTGATGTCCCGGTGCGCCACACCGCGGCTATGCGCGTAGGCGATCGCTTGGCACAAGCCGGAGAAGTGATTGACGAGCGCTAGACGGTCGCCGATCGTTTTGGAGTCGACGATCGCCTCGGCCAGGGTGCGTCCCCTCACCACGCGCATCGTGTAGTAGAGTGTGCCGTCGGCGCGTCGGCCAAGCTCGTACACCGGGACGATCCCGGGGTGCTCGAGCGTGCCGGTCACCCGAGCCTCGCGCAAGAATCGCGAGGTGGCCTGGGCAGCGAGGGTATTCTGGGGGTCTTCGTGCCCGCTCTGAAGTAGCTCTTTGATCGCGACTTGTCGGCCGAGATGACCGTCATCCGCTACGTACACGCGACCAATCGCTCCGCGGCCGAGCTCGCCGTTCGGGCTCGGGCCGTAGCGACCCACTGCTTCCTCGGTCACTCCCAGGCTGTAAGCGCGCAAGTAAGTCCGCGTGCTCTCGTCGGGGTTGCCCCTCGGCGTGGGCAACCCCGAGACGCGAACATCCATGGTCTCGCTGTCCTGGAACGCCGCGCGGAGGGACTCCCGCTCGCGCGCCGCCGGTGTGGACGGTCTGATTCGCGAGCCCAGGACCGAGCTCCCGGGCGCTCGGGACGTGGACATGCAGGACTGGAAACGGCCGTGCCCCGGGAAGGCTTAAGACCGCCGGCGGCGCCCTTTTCGGGGGCTATTCAGCCGCGCCGCGCTTGATCCAGGGCCGATGCACGTCCGGAATGTCTTCGAGCAGCTGCCGGGTCACGGCGCTGCTCGGCGAGCCCGTGACCTGGGCGGGCGGCCCCTGCTCCACGATCTCGCCCTGGTGCATGATGAAGATCGAGTCCGAGATGTAGCAGGCAAGCCCGATATCATGGGTGACGAACACGATCGTCATGTCGAGTTCCTGTTTCAGCTTCATCAGGTAGTCGAGGATATTCGCGCGGCTACAGGCGTCGACCATGCTGGTGGGCTCGTCCGCGATCAAGACTTGGGGGCGCAAGATGAAGATGCGCGCCAAGAGCATGCGCTGCATCTGCCCGCCGGAGAGCTCGAAGGGGTACTTGCCCTCGACCTCCTTGGGCTTGATGTTCACGGCCAACAGCGCGGCGTCTACGCGCGCTTCCATCTCTTCTTCGCTAGGCTTGCTCTTGAACAGCTTGAAGCTGCTCTTGAGTTGAGAGCGGATCGTGAAAAATTGGTTGAAGGCCGAAAACGGGTCTTGGAAAACGGCTTGCACCGAGCGCCAATGTTCGCGCGGGTCCGACTCATTGCCAATCGGTTTGCCGTTGAACGACAGCGTTCCGCTGCTGGGTGTCTCGAGCCGTAGTAGCATCTTGGCCAGCACCGTTTTGCCGCAGCCGGACTGCCCGACGATGCTGATGATGTCTCGGCTCGGGATGCCGAAGCTCACATTTTTAACGGCTTCGACCAGCTTTTTGCCGTGCCCGAAGCTGCGTGACAGATTCTGGGCTTCGAACTTGAGAGGCTGCGGAACGGCCAACGCGCTGAGCTCATTCGGCATACTGACACCTGACTTGGCGGTCCTTCACGATGCGGAGCAATTGTCGGTTTTCTTTGCAGTCCGGCCGCACCACCGGGCAGCGCTCGGCAAAACGGCAGCCTTTGATCGGGTAAGCCAAGTTTGGCGGCGCGCCTTCGATGGATACGGGCTTCTGATCGCGGTGGCCAGCCTCCGCGCTGAGCATGGAGCCCATCAATGCTCGCGTATACGGCATGCGCGGGTCGAAGATGACCTGCTCGATATCACCCATCTCGACCAACTCTCCCGCGTACATCACCGCAATGTTGTTCGACACGTGGCGGAGTAACGGCAGCTCGTGAGTGATGAAGAGCATGCTGCCGATGATGCCTTGGTCCATCAGCTCGAATAACAGCTTGATCACGGCTTTCTGCGTGGAAACATCGAGCGCGGAGGTCGGCTCGTCCGCAATCACGACGCGCGGGTCGAGCAGGGTGGAGATGCCGATGACCACGCGTTGCTTCATCCCGGCGGGTAGCTGCACCGGGTAGGAGTTCAAGATCTCGTCCGCGGGCATGCCGAGTTTTCGGAACCGCTCGCGGAGCCGAGCGTGGACCTCCTTCTTGTCGGCGCTTTCGTCGTGGCTCAGGATCATGTCCGTCGCTAAGTCCTTGACCTTGCGCGTCGGATTCAGGGAGTTGAGGGCGCCCTGGGGAATCATCGAGATCTTGCGACCCAGGATGTCACGCCGGTTCTGCTCCACGTTCATGCCGATGATGCTCTTGCCTTCGATGCGCACGTCCCCACTGGTGAGGTGGAGCGGTGGAATGTAGAGCCCCATACAGGCGCTCACGAGCGTGGTTTTCCCGCACCCGGACTCGCCGGCGATCCCCAGAATTTCGCCCGGCCTGAGCGAAAAAGACACGCCGTCTACGGCTTGGATCTTCTGCCCGAAGCGCGTGAGGTAGTGCGCCCGCAGATTGTCGACCTCGAAGATCGGGGTACTCATCACTTCCTCAAACGCGGGTTGAACACGCCCTCCAGGGACGTGTTGATGATGTACAGCGCGAACACGATCACGGTGATCAACACCATGGCGGGCGCGAACGCCCACCACGCGCCGTCCGTCAACGCCTCGTTACGGATGGCTTCATTCAGGATCTTGCCCAAGGAGATGGAGTCGTAGGGGCCGAGGCCCAGCATCGAGATGCTGGCCTCCGACAAGATCCCGGTCGCGGTTTGCAGAATGAAGACCATGAAAATGTAGGACAGGAGGTAAGGCATGATGTGCAAGAGCACGATGCCCATCGTCCCGTAGCCGTTGATACGCGCCAGGCTCACGTGGTCGCGACCGCGTAAGCTGGAGGACTGAGCACGCACGGCGCGCGCGCTCCAAGTCCAAGTAGTGCAGCCGATGATCAGCGCAATCAAGGTCAAGCTACGGCCGTTCTCGATGCTGGAACTCAACAAGATCAGGACGATGAGGCTCGGAATCACCAAGAACAAGTTGGTGCCCACCGTCAGCACGTCGTCAATTAGGCCGCCCTTGTAGCCGCCGTACAGGCCGATCAACGTGCCGACGAAAGTGGCCACCGTGCCAGCCAGGAATCCGACGTACAACGAGGAACGCAGGCCCGCGACCAATAGCGACACCATGTCCACGCCCAGGTGGTCGGTTCCGAGCCAGTGCGCGCGGGAGGGCGGCGTGAAGGCCAACCCAACGCGCGTGTTCACGTCCACGTGCATAAACAACGGACCGAGCAGCGCGAACAGCAAGGTCGCGAAAAATAAACCAAAGCCCAGCACGAAGGACGGCGTGCGCAGCAAGTTCTTGAGCAACTTCATGTCATTTGCCCGTTTGCTGCGCGGCGCGAATGCGCGGATCCAGGATGCCGACCAGGATGTCGACGCTGAAATTTGCGATGAGCACCGTCACCGTGACGAGCAATGTGCAGCCCGTGATCAGCGGGTAGTCATTGCCTTGAATCGCGGTGAGGACGGCCATGCCCAACCCCGGGTAACTGAAAATCATCTCCGTGATCAGGGCTCCGCCGACCATGGTGCCGAGGGCCAAGGCGAGCCCCGTGAGCTGCGGCAGCATCGCGTTGCGAAACATGTAGAACAGGATCTTGCTCTCTTTGACGCCCAGCAGCTTGGCGTATTTCACGTAGTCGGTGCCGAGCTCGTAGATGCACATCGAGCGCATGCCAATGGCCTGCCCGCCGACCACGATCAGAAAGACTGACAGAAAGGGCAGCACATAATAGTAGCTGGCGCTGGTGATGAACTGCCGGCTGAGCTCGGGCGTCAGGCCGTCGTCGTAACCGCCTACCGCGGGGAACCATTCCAGGCGAATGCCGAACACGTACACCAGCAAGATGCCGAAACAGAACGCAGGGATGGCGCTGGCCAGGAGCGCCATGGGGTACATCAGCTTGTCGAACACGCCGCGTTTGTAGGCGGCCAGGGCGCCGAGCACGTTGCCCAGCAACCAACCGAAGACGATCGTCGGCAGCTGCAACGCGAGCGTCCAGGGCAGGGCCGCTTTGATGATCTCGCTCACCCGCTTGGGATGCTGCAAAATGGAGCTTCCGAGATCACCGCGGAGGCTCATGCCGAGGTAGTTGCCGAACTGCGAAGCAAGGGTGGTGCGCACGGGCTTACCCTGCGGGTCGCGCTGCACGCGGCCCTTCTCGTCGACCTCTACCAAGCCGAACTCTTTGAGGTACGACTCCTCTTTTTCCTTGGCCGAGGCGGTGTCGAGCCCCGCGCTGACCTTGGCCATCATGGTATCAACCGGATTGGCGTCGCCTAAGCGGGGCAGGAAGAAATTGATCGTCACTGCCACCAGGAAGGTGACGAAGTACCAGCCCGCGCGGCCGAGGATGTGTTTGAGGGTCGGATGATTCTTCAACATATTCGTCATTCGACCGAGGCGGTCAGTGGCTCACCGGCTGGATCGCCCACAGCATGTTGGTGCCCAGGCGGTCGCCCGGCGTGAGCGGCGGCAAATAGGGGTTCGCGCCGCTCGGCATGTTGGACCAATGCTTGGCGCTAAATTCGTAAAACGCGTCTGGCCGATAAACGAGCGGTAAATCTGGCTGTTGCTGCATGAAAATCACGTTCAGCTCGTGATAGGCGGCGAGCCGCTCAGCATCGTCCGTGATGCTCGGGATGCGCCTCAGGAGCTCGTCGATGCGCGGCATGTAGCTCGGCGACCTTGGGTCATTGAAGCGCCCCATATTTTTGTACATCTTCTCGCCGAGCGGCGCGAAGTCCTGGGTCGTCATCAGAGTTTCGAAGCGCGACCAAGGCTTGGAGGGCGAGGGTGCGGAGGACGGCAAGTTCATGATCAGGTCGAAGTCACCCTCGAAGAGCGCGTTCCAAAACAAACTCGCATCCACGAAGCGCTCGCGCGCGTCGATGCCAACCGCGCGCATGCTCTTCACGCTGATCCGTACGATGGACTCCCAGTCGCTCCACCCCGTGGGCGACTTCACGTACACGGTCGGCACCCGGCGTCCATTGGCGTCGCGCGTTTCGATCAGCTCGCCGTCTGCACCGAACCGCGGCGTATAGCCGCCCGCCTTGAGCTCGGCCTTGGCTTCTTCGGGATCGAACCACGTGCCGTACTTTTTCGTGTCCTCGTCGGAGAAGTATTTTTGCTCTAGGCCAAAGGGCAAAATCAAGCCTGGTTTGAGCGGCTCGCTGTAACCCGAGACCGCCAATTCCCGAATGTCTTTGTAATTGATGGCAAAGGCCATGGCGCGCCGCATGTGAACGTCCGTCAGCGGCTGACGCTTGTGATTCACGACCAGCATGGGCATCGCACTGCTCAGAAAAAACGGCTCCTTGTCCAGCCAACTGCGCACGCCCTTCTTGGCCTTGAGCCAAATGCGCGGCACGAAGGTGCTGGAGGCGTCGAGCCGACCCTGCTGAAGCGCGATGCTGAAGTGGTCGTTGCTCTTGTAGATTGGGTGCACGACGTACTTGACGGTTGGCCTCTTGCCGCCGTGCAGAGCTTGGTTGCCCCAGTAGTTGTCGTCCCGCACCACCGCGATCTTTTCGCTGCTGTAAGAGAACAACTTGTACGGTCCAGAGCTCACCGCGTCCTTGTCGAACTTGAGCTTGTCGAACTCATCCAGATTGCCGCCGTGAGCGGCCAACATCGGCTCGATCACGTGGCGCGGGATGATGCGCTGCGACTGGAGGGCGTCCAGGACGACCAGCGGATTCCTTTTTTCGCGGTTGAGCTCGAAGACCACGCGGCGCGGGTAGTTTGCCGTGGCATTTAGATCGGGCGCGGCTTCTTTGCCCGCGTCGTCGAAAACGCGCACAGCGCTCAAGTATTGCCAAATAGGCGCAATATTCAGGCTCTTGTAAGTCTTGCCTAAGTCGAACGTGTACGCCACGTCCCAGCCCGTCACCGGCTTCCCGTCGTTCCAGCGTGCCGCTCGGTTCAGAGTCACCTCGACATTGTCCGCGTGCGTGGCATACGACTCAGCCAACAGCGGCACCATCTGGCCCGTGATGGAGTCGTACATCAGCAATGTCTCGTACACGAAGTTCATCGTGCTGACGGGCCAGTCCGGGTTGCTGAGCAGCGGGTTGAACGACGCGGGCTCTCCCCACTGCCACCCGGCGACGTAGAACGTCTCTGAGCGCGGGAAGCCGCCCCCCGCGTCGTCAGTGCTTCGGTGACAGCCGGCGGGCCCAATCAGCGCTAGGAGCGCGAAAGCGGCTCGTAGCGTCCGACGGGCTCGGGGCAGGGGCGCGGGAACGAAGCTAGAGGTGCCGACGGGCAGTTGAAAAACGACGGAGCGCGTCTCGGTCATGGGCGATGCTTGACGGTGCTATAGCTCGGACTCAGGCTGAACCAAAGCGCCACGGTCCATCATTTCGAGCGCGAGCCGCGCCGGGCGAGTGGTCTCGATCTGGAATCGGTTCCACGCCCATCGCGCCGCGCGAGTTGCACCGGCAAAGTACGCGCTGCCTTTTTGCGGGACGCGCGACGTTCGGCGTGCGTGTCCTCGAGGGCTTCCGTTCTGATAACGTGTCCGGCGCGGGGCACCCTGATCTCGAAAATGGGATCGGCGCGCTCGAGCCGTCGGCGAGGCCAATTTGCTCGTGGCCGCGACACGACGACCTGAATCCGCGCGGGCTACGAAACCCGGCGGTGGCTCGAGTCGTGCTATGTCGGCCCCAACAGGGAGGTCGTGGTGATCGATAGTCAGCCAAGCGCATCTGGCGGGTCTCGCCCGCATCATGCTCGGGTTCCCCCACGCCGGCAGGCAGGTTCGCGTCGCTCGAACGAGGCCCGCGCGCCTTCCGGCGCTCGCTGGAAGGTCCAGCTCGAGCTGGACCCGGCCGAGATCGCGCTCGTCTACCGGCAAGGGCTCGCCCACGGCGCGGAGGTATGCCGGCGCGGCACGCACGAATGGCGCCCGCTGCTGACCACCCTCGAGCTGCGGCCCGCGCTCTCGGCCCGCGCTAGCTTGCCCAGCCTGAGCGAGCTCCTGGACGAGGCGACGCCGCCGGTGCCGACACAGCCCTCGGAAATTCGCGACCCGTCGCTCGCCTCATTGGTCTTGGCTCGGCGCCCAGCCCACGCCCCGGCCTCAATCGCCCCGCGGCCTCCGGCGGTGATCACTGCTCGGCCGCGCTTGCCCGAGCGCGGTGCCAAGAGCGTGCTGCCTCGGTCCGCGCTCGCGCCGCACTCGGCGCCACCCGCGCCCGCACCAACGCTGCGCGCTCCCTCGATCGAGGCTTCCGTCCGAGCCCGGGCGTCGATCCTAACGTGGCTTGCCGAGCACGCGCGGCCGGCCGAGCTGACCTTGGTTGCCGGGATCGCGGTGTTGCTCACGCTGACTGCGAGCTTGCTTGCCGAACGGGCGCGATCCGCGCAGGCGGCCTCGTCACGCTGGGACGGGTCTTCGGGGCTCGCTTCGGCGCCGCCTACGACGTTCGCCGAGCTGAAAACGCGCGCCGTCGAATTGGGCCCGGACCCAGCCATCCCCGTCGTCGCCGTGCGCGATCTGCCGCTCGAAGGCCGCGCAATTACAGCGGCGGCCGGTCCTATCGCCCTGGCCAGCGCGCTCAATGTCGGCTCGAGCACGCCAGCGGCTGGCGCCGACGCGGGCGCCTTGGCGCGCGTCCTGGCGCTCGCCTCTCGCATCGCCCGGGGTTGCGGCTCCGCGCCCGTCCATGCGCAGGTCGTCGTCACCTTTGCCCCATCCGGAGTCGTGCGCGCGCTGCATTTCGGAGCCGCCGCGCCGCCGCTGGCTCTCCGCTCGTGCGTGCTCAGCGCAATCGCGCGGGCTCGTGTGAAGCCCTTTCGCGGCGGCCCAGTGACGGTATCCAAGACCCTGCGCTGGTGACCGCGCGCCCGGCGTGCGCAAACGGCGCTAGTTCGGGAATGCTGCGCTAGCGGCGGGGCTCGGTGGATTGGAGCCCTCGGGCACAAGGCCAGTGGGCGCAGCGGGGAGGGGCGGCGTAACCGGGGGCGTGGGGGCTAGAGGCGTGACGGCGGGAATGGGGCTGAGCTTCGGCAGCGGCGCGGCGGTGGTCGGCCGCGACGGGGGAAGCACCGCGCCCGGCGCCCGCTTGGCTGCACCGGGCATCGGCACCTGCGGTCGGGCACGCTGCTCGGGGGACAACCAGCGCCGCGAGCTTGGGCAACTGCGGAACCGGCCTTCGACGGCGTCGCAGCTCTCACGCTCCAGCCGTCGTTCGACGGGCAGCACCGCAGGCACGATATCGTCCCAACGAAAGCTCAAGCCCCCGCCCAAGGTAACGACCGTCGCCCCGCCAAAGCCGCCGCCGAGCGTCGTGAGCGCGCTGTACACATTGAAATCGACGCTGTCACTCGCGTGAATGTTGGCGTCGAGCCCGGCGCGCATTGGGACCGCGAAGCTCAGGTCGACGCTCACGCCCTTCCGCACGGCAGCTTCCACCGCGTTCTGGTTCAGGCTGGCCGTCCCAGCGACGATGTCGATGTTCACGTCCTCCTGACCCAAGGTGATGGCTGCAGGCTTGAATACGGTGTCGAGGTTCGCGCTCGGAGCGACCTCGAACCAGGGCACGAGGGTGAGGGCTGGGTGCGGTGATAGCGGTACCGCGAAGCCCAACACGAGCGGCATCGTCAGGTAGTTGCGCTGGCCGCTGACATACGCGGTCGGAACGGCCCCCACGTCGAAGGAGATGGCCGCCTTCGGGGTCCCATCGGGGTACCGGTCCGCGACCGGGAATACAAACAATGCAACCCCGCTCGCGCCCACACCATGCGCGGTCGAATCGTTCAGCTTGGACGCGAAGTTCACGTAATGCAGCCCGAACTGCGCGCTGAGCTTACCCGTGCTCGAGCTGAAGTTCGCATTGTAACTGAAGGCGTTGAATGGCCCAGCGTCGCTCGCGCCATGCCGATACGCCAGGACCACACTGGAAGCGCGCGTGTCGTAGCTCGAGATCGCCGGCGCATGCGTGCCGGGCAGGGCTCGCGCCGTTTCACAGAACAACATCAGGAGCGCCGGCACACAGGTCGGAGTCAGTCTGTTTCGCACACGGGCAACTACGCCCTTGTGTTGAGCATTTTTAAGCCCCTGCCCTAGGGCGGGCGTGCGGGCGAAGACGGCGCACAGGTCGGCTCTGCGGCCGTTGCGCGGGCTACTGAACTGCGTGCCGCAGCACCAGGCCGCGATATTTGGGCTCGCTACTCGGCGCGGGCCAGGTCGACTGGCGCCCGGCCCAAGATTTCGTTAGGAGGCCATCACCATGACTGAGCTCGCGAAACTTTCCGCCGCCGATCGTGCGGTGCTCCTAAAATCACTAGAGGAGCGTTACAACGCCTTCAAAGCACAAGGGCTCAAGCTGGACATGACGCGGGGCAAGCCGTCGGCCGAGCAGCTCGACTTGGCTTCCGGGCTCACCATCGCGCTCGCCGAAGACGACTACAAGGGCAGCGATGGCAGCGACGTCCGAAACTACGGTGGTCTGGACGGCTTGCTCGAAATGAAGGCAATTTTTGCCGATCTGCTCGGCGCGCCAGCGGCTCAGGTCGTCGTAGGCGGCGCGTCGAGCTTGACCATGATGCACGATGTCGTGGTGCGTGCCCTGCTGCACGGCGTCCCAGGCAGCACCGAACCCTGGGGTCGCGGCAAAGTGAAGTTCATCTGCCCGAGCCCGGGGTACGATCGCCACTTCGCCATTTGTGAGCATCACGGCATCGAGATGGTGACCGTGGGCCTGCTCGCGGACGGTCCCGACATGGGCGAAGTCGAGCGCTTGCTGGCCGCCGACCCAGCGATCAAGGGCATGTGGTGCGTGCCGAAATACAGCAACCCCACCGGCACCACCTACAGCGAAGCGGTGGTGAAGCGCCTGGCGGCGATGGCCAGCGCTGCGCCCGACTTCCGTCTATTCTGGGACAACGCCTACGCGGTGCACGACCTTTACCCCGTGGGAGATGCGCTCGCCAACGTCCTCAGCGCGTGCGCCGAAGCGGGACACCCCGACCGCGCGATGGTGTTCGGCTCTACTTCGAAGATCTCCTTCGCTGGCGCTGGCGTGGCAGCCCTAGCCTCCAGCCCGAAGAACGTGGCTGACGTGAAGAGGCACAGCGCTATCCAGACCATCGGCCCCGATAAGGTCAATCAGCTGCGCCACGTCAGGTTTTTCAAAGACTACGCCGGCGTGCTCGCGCACATGCAGAAGCACGCCGATCTGCTGCGTCCCAAGTTCGAAGCCGTGGCGGACATCTTCGAACACGCCCTCGGCGCTCGTGGCGTGGCGACATGGACGAAACCGCGTGGCGGCTACTTCATCAGCCTGGATACGCTCGACGGTTGCGCCGCCGAGGTGGTGCGTCTGGCGGACGTGGCCGGGGTCAAGCTGACCGCAGCCGGGGCGACTTTCCCCTACGGCAAGGATCCACGCGACCGCAACATTCGCGTGGCGCCTTCGTTGCCGCCGTTGGCGCAGATCCGGACGGCGATGGAAGTGGTCGCAGTCTGCGTGCTGTTGGCTAGCTTGAACAAGCTCGGCGTCTAGCGTTGGCCGTGAGGGCCGGGCGCAAAACGCCGCGGCATCGACTCGCCACCCGCGCAACTCAAGCCGCGCGATCGACCAACGACTTCAAATCAGTCCATTCCTTGTCGAGGCGGGTCTTGGTCGAGTCCCAGGTCGCCGCCGACGCGCTCTCGAGCTGCTTCCAATCTTCGGCGAAGGCAGCGCGCTGCGTGCGGATCTGCGTTAGCTGAAGGTCGAGGTCGGACTTCTTTTTGCCGGTCGAAGTCTTCGACTTGGCTTCCATATCAGCGATCTTGTGATCGAGGTCGACCAGCTTGTCCGTGGTGTCGTGCCGATAGTCCTCTCGCATCTTGAGGAAGCTGGCTTGCGCCTCAGCGATCTTCTTGTCGGCCTCCGCCTGAGCCGCAGCGGCTTTCTGGTCTGCTTCCTGATTGGCCGCGACGATCTTCTCGTTGGCTTTCAGCTGGGCGTCCGTGGCTTTCTGTTGTTCGTCCGCAGCTTTATCGCAACCGCTCGTCAACATCAAAACCAGCGCACCAAGCCCGCAGACAGAGAGAAGAGCGAATCATGAAATGCCTCCTATTGAATGACGGGTGCGCTAAAGCACGGTTCGTGCCCGCCGGCATGCGCGCGCCAGGGACTCGCGCTCGTCCGAAGGCGACCGCTTCGCCTCCGGGCTCCGCGCGACGTAGAGGATCGGCTCTTGGCGAAGTGCCGCACGACTGCGCCCGGTGGTCGTGCTCGAATGACGCAGTGTCGCGTTTTGCTGCGATTGTGGTTGCCGGCCCCGTCAGTTTGCTGAGTCCTCCGGGGCCGTCAGGCGGCCCATCCCTTGCATCCTAACTTCAAGACGGGGCGCGCGTGCGCCGACTGAGACGATAAGGAGCAGCCGTGTACGTTAGAAATGTCACTGGTTCAGGTAAACATGCGGCGTCGCCGATCAACGCAGAGCCACGCCTGTGTCAGGTGGCGCGATGAGCGAGCGCCGTTCGCCGTGGCAGCCTCCCAGCGCCGCGTCCGCCGTCGAACCACTCGACCATGACTTAACGACCGACGTGTGCGTGATTGGCGCCGGAATGGCGGGCCTGTTGTGCGCGTTGGAGCTCGTCGAACGCGGGCGGTCGGTGATCGTATTGGAGCGTGAGGGCGTCGCGGCGGGTGATACCGCGATGACGACCGCGCATCTCACCACCTTGCTCGACTCGCGCTACCACGCCCTCGCCAGCATGCACGGCGCCGAAGCCACGCGCAGCATCGCGACCAGCCACATGCGAGCCATTGCCCATCTAGAACGCGTCGCGAATGCGTACGGCATCGACTGCAACTTCCGGCGTGTGAGCGGCTTTCTGTGCGCGGCCAATGCCGAGCAAGCAGAAACGTTGCGACAGGAACAGCAGGCGGCGACGGCCGCCGGCATCAGCTGCGAGCTCGTTCGGCGTGCCCCGCTGGCGATCAGTGAAGGACCCGCGTTGCACGTCCCGCATCAAGCCGACTTCGACCCCTTGGCGTTCATCGCGGGCGTGGTGCGCGCGTTGAACTTGGAAGGCGTCCCTATCTATGCGCCGGTCACGGTAACGAGCGTCGACCCGGTCAGCGCTACGGACCAGATCGGGCTGCGCACCAGCGAAGGACACAGCATCCGCGCCAATTACGTAGTCGTAGCGACCGGGTCCCCAATCAACGACACGGCGGTGATTCATACCAAGCAAGCCGCTTACCGCACGTACGGCATCACCGCGGCCATCCCCGAGCTCATTCCGGCCCTTTGCTGGGACATGGAGGAGCCTTACCATTACGTCCGCACCGCCATCGATTCATTGACGCAGCGGCCCGTCTTGATCGTGGGCGGGGAAGATCATCGAGTTGGACAGGACTCGAACAACGAGCACCGCTTCGATCACTTGGAGAGTTGGCTGCGTGACCGTTTTCCAAGCGCGGGGGAGATCGTGAGTCAATGGTCGGGCCAGGTGTTTGAAACCAGCGACGGCCTCGCGTTCATCGGCCGCAACCCGGGCCAAGAACGGGTCTTCGTGGTCACCGGAGAATCCGGAAACGGGATGACGTACAGCGCGCTCAGCGCCCAGCTCATCGCGGATCTCGTGGAGGGCATCGAGAATCCCTATCAAAAACTCTATGATCCAGCGCGTAAGCCCACTTCACTCGGGGCGATCGGTCGCTTCGTGCGCGAGAACCTAAACACGGCCGAGCAATACACGGATTGGCTCGGCCCCGCCGATGCCGGTGGCGTCCAAGACATTCCACGCGGGCAGGGGGCGGTGCTCAGGCGCGGGCTGCGCCGGGTCGCCGTGTACGTGGACGAAGTTGGGCTGTCCCACGAACTGTCGGCGACGTGTCCCCATCTAGGGGGCGTGGTCGCCTGGAATTCGGTCGAGAAATCGTGGGACTGCCCCTGCCACGGCTCACGCTTCGACTGCTATGGCAAGGTACTGGAAGGCCCCGCGGTCAGTGACCTGCAACCCGTGAAGGGCAGCCCCGAACAGGTGGATCAAGCGAGTTAGTCTTATAACGCCATCGCTCGAGCGACCGCGTGTTCGAGAGCCCTCTTGGAGGTGCTGCGCTGGCTCGTGATCGCCCCCTCCCAACATCCGGGTGGGGCAGTCCCACGCTCGATTGCCGAAGTGAGAGCCGCGGGTTATGAGTCGGCCCATGCCGCCGGTATATTTTGCGCTCTTGGTCACCCACTTCCTTGGCTTGGCATTGGGCGTGGGGGGTAGCTTCGCCGCCTTCACTTTACGCCGCGCTGCGCGCAGTTTGCCGCCAGCCGAGCGGGTGCCCTTTGCGCTTCGTGCGCTGGCGGTGTCAAAAAACGGCAGCTACGGAGTCCTGCTGCTGTTATTGAGCGGCTTAAGCATGTTTTTCATGCGCGGACCGGCGAGCGTCCTGGCCGCGGGCGGCCCCCCCTTTCACGCCAAGCTCACCTTGGTCGTAGTTCTCTGCGGTCTCTTGGGCTACAGCCAAGCGCTTGCCAAGCGCGCGCGCGACGCGGGTGGGGGCCCGTCGCTGAGTAAGCTGCCAGCGGTCGG
>CAXSGJ010000066.1:0-28210 GCA_964236865.1 uncultured Polyangiaceae bacterium | reverse complement strand
ACGCTGTAGTACCGCCGCTCGAGCTCTATGTGGTAATCGATGTTCACGCGCGCGGTGCGCCGCTCTGCAAGCTCGTATCGGAGCGACGGCAGGGGGCGAAGTGCCGGCCGATCGAGCTTTGCAAAGGCCGAATTCCGACAACCTTCCAGCTTTTGAAACGGTCGAGCGTTCAACTCTTCAAGCTGCTCAGCAATCGCTTGATTCAGCTCATCTAAGCTGAAGAAGGTTCGTCGACGCAGTCGTGCCAGAATCCATCGCTGCACGATCAGCACGGCCGTCTCGACCTTGGCCTTGTCTTTCGGCCGACGTGGTCGCGCAGGGATGACCATGACGCCGTAGTGCTGCGCCATCTCGAGATAGGTCGCGTTGATATCCGGCTCGTACCGGTCCGGTCCCTTCACCGCGCTGCGAAGCTGATCGGGCACGATCACTTCTGGGACGCCACCAAGATATTCGAAGCCCCGGATCGTCGCGCCGACGAAGTCCGGGAGTGCTTGCGTTCGCGTTGCCTCCGCGTACGTGTAGTTGCTCGCGCCGAGCACCATCACAAACAATTCGACGTCGTGGAGCTCGCCAGTCTGAGCGTCGGTTACGCGCGGTTTCTTGCCGGAATAGTCCAGAAATGCCTTCTCTCCAGCGCGATGCACACGCCGCATCGACGGCTTCAGCCGCACGCGCCACGCGCAGTACAGTTCGCAGAATTGACTGTACTGATACGGCTTGCTGCCATCCCCGCGCGCCGCGACACTTTCTTGGTACTCGGACCAAAGCAGCTGAAGCGTCACTCCAGTCTTGTGCAGCTCGTCATGTAAATGCGCGTAGTCGATCGGCGCACGTGTCGCGGCCACATTGCGACCGCCGTCGCGAAACAGCGCCGCTTCGACCTCGGCGTCGCTCATCTGCTGCACGCGCTCCCACGTCAGCTCTCGGTCTGCTGCGCGCTTCAGATAGCCGCAGATCGTTCCGACAGCCACGCATAGCGAGCTCGCGATCTCGCGCTGAGTGCGCCCGCAGTCTTTCAGTCGAAGTACTTCTCGAATCTTGCGCATGGTGAGGCGTTCCGACATCTCGCCGCCGTCGCACTGCTTCGCAGCGCGTTCGATCGACTTCTGCCCGCTCTCGCCCAAATCCCTGTCGCAACGCTCCGGCCTCGCGGCCCGAAGTGTTCAAGTGCTCCGGAATCGGCGTTCAAGTCGTCCGGAATCGCTGTTCAGGTGCTCCGGAATCAGCGCTCAGGTGCCGTCGGAATCAGCGTTCAGGTTACTTCGGAACGACTGTTCAAGTGCTCCCGGAATACGCACCACGGACGGCAGCTGGCGCGGGGCGCCCCAATTGGCGACCCACGGTTCGGCCTCCGAGGCGAGCACTGAACCCACGTGCCAAGCATTTCCGAAGCTAGAAGGTTCTGCTTGCGAGCGCTATGTTTTGGCACGCGGGCTCGAGTAACGCCCGCTGAGGCGGCAAGTGGGAAGGCTCCGCATCCTACGCGCGGCAGATGTTGCGACCAATACTGCGCAACGAACGACCGTTGAGCCAGGCCGGCTGAAGGCCCTGAGTGAATCGGTACCGGATTTGCTGGTGGGGGCGCACTCGCATTTTTCTTTATGAAATCGGCCCCTCCTGGGTGCCGCGCATGCTCGTCTTCCGCATGAATTCTGGGTAAGATGCCTGGAGGGCGCGTGCAGGGTGACGACGAAATCGTAGTCGAGACGGCGTTTCGGACCTTCGTGGTTCGTGTGGACCGTTTTCGGCAAACTTCATTGACCGAGGCTCAGCGCGAAGAAGCATTGCGCCTGGTGTCAGAGCTACGGTTCGGGCTCGGCTTCGACCCGGGTTTGCAGGTCGCCGCCCAGCGACTGTGGCACGCGCTGCTCGACACAGGACCGCTTCGGCTCCGCCGCGGGGACGCGACGATCGGGACGCAACGTTTTTTCGAGCAGCTGGGGGAGTTTCTGGAAGAACAGCCTGGAGACCGGGCGGCTAGTTGTGCTCAAGGAACCCGCGATCGCCAACGTGCCAGAGCAAGAGCTCACCGTCCGGCGCCCGCGACTGGACCCGCAACCACCGGCCGAGCTCATTCCGCGCCGCGAAGCGCCGCTCCAAACGTCGTTCGAGGTTCGCTTCGTGGATGAAATCGGCCAAGCCATTTCTAGGCTCGAAGTGGAGATCGCAGCCGGTGACCGCGTAGAAAGCTTAACTACCAACGCCGCCGGCGTGGCCCTGCTCGAAGGGACCACTGCCGGAAGCGGCACCGTCACTGTTCTCGAGCCCGCTGCGCTCGAGAAAATCCTGGAGCCGCGCTGGGCGAAACTGCGCAACGGCAAAGCCTCGGGCGGCTTGAACACGACAGAGCAACTGTTCGACGGTCGAGACCTCGACACGACGACCATCAAAGGCGGTGTGCCGAACACCGTTGTCATCATGGCCCTTCGAACAGGACACGGCACCGCAGCCGAAGCTCGGCACGCTATCCGCAGAGCTGTGGGACAAGAGCGGCCGCGTTCGTCACGCCAACCGTGACTACACCATTGATGGACCGATGCAGTTTTCGGGCACCACGGACCAGCGGGGGCAGCTATTCCACGAAGACGTATTCCCCGGCGACTACACGCTGACCTTGACGGTCAAGCTCTTCGAAGGTGCAGATCAGGTAACCGAGACGTATGAGACAGCGCTGGTGGTCGAGAGCCAATGAGCGCACGGCAGATCCGCTTGTTGGGTGCCGTGCCGCGCATCGTCCTCGCGCGTTTGCACATGTTCTTCAACACGAACAAGACCTTCTTGCTTCCCACGGCGCTGCCCGCGGTCCAAAAGTTGCGCGAAATCTACACCGACAACAGCCCGGGCAGGCTCCTCGTCGTGGGTCATGCGGACACAGCGGGCGACGCCGCCTACAACGACAAGCTCTCGCTCGAGCGCGCGAAAGCGACTATCGCTTTCCTGGAAGACGACTTCCAGACGTGGCTCGATTCGTACGACTCGAGCGTGGATTCGAAGAAGCGTTGGGGCAAGGTCGAAGATCACTTGATGATCATCTCGATGCACGATTTCGATACCAAGCCCAAAGGTCAGGACGCGGTGAGCTGGTATCAAAGCACACGCCAACTGACGGTCGACGGCAAGGCCGGCACGCAGACGCGTACGCAACTGATCCAAGAATACATGGCGCTGGACGGCGTCTCGCTCGAAGACAGCGGCGTCAAGATCGAAGCGGTGGCTCATGGCTGCGGCGAAAACTTCCCGCTCGACGACTCGGGAGACAATCTCGATACCGCCCCGGCAAACGACAAGCCCGATCCCATCGACCGTCGCGTCGAGCTTTTCTTCTTCGACTCTGAATTCGGCATCGTCCCCGCGCCCCCAGGCGACAACTCGGGTCCGGGGAGCACGCAGTACCCTAAATGGCGCAAGCGCGTGGACCAGACCGTGGAGCTCCGCGCCAACGACCTGGAGGGCCCGAAGGTCACGTTCATCGAGATGGCGGACGCGCACTTCCGCACGAACAGCGCCGTCGTATTACCCGAGGGCGAGAACCCGGACCAGACCGGGGCGCACCAGGCGCTGACGTCGGTGGGCGTGATCGCGACGGCGCTCCGCTTCAACGACGAGCACCCGGGGCGCACGCTGCTAGTCGCCGGTCACACTGACACTACGGCTGACCCCGCATTCAACCAGCCGCTCAGCGAAGAGCGCGCGCAGGGAACGCTCGCGCTGCTGAAGGGCGGGGATAGTTCGCGCGAAAACTTCAAGAAGCTCGCCCAAGGGCGTCACACCAATGCGGACATCAAACAGATCCTGTCCTGGGTCGCGCGCGCGTTGACCGGCTTCAGCTGCGACCCCGGCCCTATCGATGACAATCCGGCGAGCGGAGCAGTTCTCCGATTTCAAAAAGACTACAACGCACAGCGCCCGACTATCGCGCCGGGATCCGCGGACTTGAAACCAGACGGCTCGGTCGGCCTGCTCACCTGGGGCGCCTTCTTCGACTGCTACGAATTCGGGCTCCAGCAGCAACTCGGCGAGGATGCCCCCGGCGTGCAAGCGCTGCGCGATAAGCTCGTGTTCGCCGACCCACAACACGAATTCTTGGGGTTCAGCGAATACTTTCCGATCGAGGAGCTCGGCGTCGACAACTTCCGCAGTCAGACCAATCGCCGCGTCGAGATCTTGTTCTTCGAAAAGGGAGAAGAGCCGGACATCGCGCATGCGGCGGACGATCCGGAAACGAGTGATTTGTATTTGCCGGGACACTATGAGCGGACGCCGCTGCCGGTTCGAGAATCAGGACTACCTAGCTCTTTTACTTTTGATCTCGAGATGGCAAGCGACCTGCCGTGGACCACGAGCGACAGCATAGCCATCCAAGATTCTGATGGCACGACGGTGATGCAGGCAATCATCGGAACTGGACAGTCGGTGGGGACTGCGCTGCGCTTCGTTATCCCACGTGACCCGAGCGAACTTTACCAGGTAGTCGTTACCTACCCTCTTGGAAGCATCGTTGTCTTCAACCAGCTCGCTGCGCCAGCCGACGCTTTTGCACTCTGACGACGGAAAACCATGCCGACCCATTTTGTCTTGGTTCAAGCGTACAACGTCTTGCAGCAACTCGTTGGAGACGCGACTCGCGAGGTCTCATTCGACGGCGGGAGTTCGTTTCGATCGCTAACGAGCACCGAGCAAACCAAGGGGGTTGAAGTCTCCGTCGACCAGAAATTTACGGTGCGCGTTTCGCGCCCTCATCACCAGCTAGTGATTCAACCTTTGGTAGTAACCGACAACCCATTGCAGCTCGGTTTTGACGGCGCGCGCGACTTCGGTTCTGTTTTTGCTTCGAAGGTTGCAGACGTTGCCGGTGCATCAACCTTTCAGTACATGGCTTGGCTGACCATCTTTCGGGACGGAGATGCGCCTCGCGCTGCAGCGAAAAACGCTGCTATTGTTCCTCAGTTCATGACCCTGCTGGCGTTCCAAGGCGCAAGGGTCTTGGCCGCTACCGGGGCTGGATACGCACGCTTCAATGCAGTGACCGCTCCGATCTTCGCTGCGCCCACTCACAACCAGGGGCAGCTCTTCTTTGCATTGGGGCCAGATGCTTCTGTCCCACAACTAGTCGCCGTCTTCGTCCCGAGCACAGTCGACCTGACGCAGCCCGTGCCTTTGAACATCTTCTTCTGCCCTACAACCGGGGCAAAAAAGGGACCGTATCCTTTCTCTTCCCCCAATACGGACCCAATGATAAAGTTTGGCGACTCCTTCGAGGGAGTTGTGGATGGCTTCCTCACGGGGTTCAATAGGCGCCTCATCCATCAGCACGTCCTTGCAAACAAGCAGTGTGTCCTAGTCTTTCCGCTTCCTCCGGCATCGGGATACTTCGCGGGAATACAGGATGCGGAGCGGCTGCGCCGCTATTGCTTGGAAGTCGTTTTCTTCGCGCAGCGAACAGTTGGCAATATCCGGGTGCCTAGCCCGGCACTCGGGCGCTGCGCACTTTCGTGTTTCAGTGCCGCTGGCGTCCCGCTCAGCAAAGTTGTCGCATCCTCATTGAGCGGTGCTTTTCATGAACTCAAAGAGATCTACTGCCTCGACGTTGTCTCACCCTCCGACAATTCGAACGACGCGCCCGGTTACCAGATCCTTTTGAACAATCTTGGATCCTGGCTGAACCAGGATCCTGATCGGCGGTTGCGAATCTATTCCCAGTCTCCCGCGATGAATTCAGTCGTAGCGCCTCTAGAAGGGCCTCAATTGGGAACGAGCGTCGGAGGCGCTGTCGAGCGCGGCGCGGCGAACACGACCTTCGCGTTCCTGCCACCGACATTTTGGAAGGCGGTGAACCAAGAGCACGTTGGCGTCGTGCCGGACCCCAACTACATCTTGAGCGCAAGGCCCGCGACAGCTGCTGAACGTTCGCCGCCGACGAATTTCGACATCTTGCACAATGCTTTCCCAGCTATATTTCTAGAGCACGCATTGCAGTGCTCCGGTTTCAAATGATCTCGAGGGCGCGGCGCGAAGCTTCTGTCGGTTGTTGGGCAATTGTCATCCTTATGCCATGTGCTTCCTGCCGCCCACGGAATGCCGACAGGCTCGCGCCCAACACTGTGGCATTTGTGACTTCGTCCAAAGTTGCAGCTGTGCCGGAGTTGCGCCAGCTCTGGCCAGAATCGGGGAACGTAGTGCTGTCGACGCGAGTCGGGTTCCGTTGGCTAGGCGCGTCGAGTCACATCGACCTTTCGCGCACGCGCAGCTTTGATAAAGGGTTCCGGCGACTCGACGGTTCAGCGGTGTCGAGCGACCCGCAAGTGCTCACAGCAAGCACGGAACTTTTAGACGGCGTGTGGTTTTGGCGCGTAGGCGCTGCGGTTGGGTCGCCTTCGCCCATTTGGAATTTTCGCGTGCGGGGCGTGAAGGATGGCGCCAGTCTGCCCGATGGAGCGGACATCAACTGCGACGGCCTAGCTGACATCTTATTGAAAGGCGAGGTTGTCTTGGGTGGGAATCCGTCGGTCCGCCTTCATTGCCAGCTGGGACCAACGGGCGTCAACGAATTGAAGCCCGCGTCTGACCGAGAAGTGCCAGACTGGGGCCAGCTCGTGAGCATTGGAGACATAGATGGCGACGGTTGTGACGATGCCGTCGCCACCGCCACACCAATTCTTCACGGGGTCGCAATTAGTCGGGTGCCCGTGCCCATTCTGTTCCGTGGCCAGTCGGGCCTTTCGTCGAACTGGCAGGCCGCGCGTAGGCTCAATCACCATTTGAGCCCGATTGGTGATCTCAACCGCGATGGATACGCGGATGCGGCGGAATGCACGGCGAGCGCGTGCGCAGTTTTTGCCGGCGGAGCAGATGTGCAAGAACGACCGTTCCTTATGTTCAAAAACTATGACTTGCTGCTCGGCGGTGACTTCGACGCGGATGGGCTGCCGGACCTTTGGGCGGTAGGTCGCGCGACGACCGGTCAGGGGTACATCGACTTTTTTGCGGGCAAATCGACAATTTCGTCCACTCCAAGTTCGTCGCTCACCATGCCGCAGGGCCTAATCGGGCCGCCGGCTGCCGGCGTGATCGTGAACGGAAAGTCTGCGCTACTTGGGTTCGCGACGAATGGACCTTCAGACTCGCTTTGGCGCGCCACGGCTTCGCGGCCCGCCACTACAGTGCTGCCCTGGCTCACCATGGTGCACGCAGCAGGGGGATGGCCGCACCTTTGGCGAATATCGACGTGGCAGTTCGTTCCGTTCACCGGCCCGGCAGGCCGCGGCATATTGGTAGTTATACCGACGCGGTCCAACTCGGACTGGGATCCCACGCAATCGTTTCTGCAATATGGATTTTCCGCGACGGGGACGCCGTTGTTTCTGGGTCGGCTAACGACTCCAGGGCTCGAACACTTGGACGGTGTGAATTGGTTTGTCCCCATCGGCGACACGAACGGGGACGGGTACGACGATCTGTTGGTACATGCGACGGACGACAACTTGGGGGGTGACCTTTGGTTCGAGTACACGGGATCGGCCACGGGGTTCACGTACAAGACGGATCTGTGAGGAGAATGCCAAAACGTCAGTAGTGGCGCGAGCTTCATGCACGAAGCACCTGCACCGCACACGACCTACGGCTTCTTCGGCAGCTCGAGGTAGTCAGGCGCCTTCGACATGAGGTATTCCTTCTCGCGGGTCGGACCGAGGTGCAACTCGAAGTAGGTCCACAGCCAGCCGTCTTCGTCGTTGAGTGCCATTTCCGGCGGAGGCGAGCTATTCCAGCGCGCGGCGGCTCCTTCGAAGTGACCGTCGGGACGCCCCGCATCCAGGCGCAGACTGGAGCGACCGACGAGGGTGGCGGCGTAGGTGCCGTGATCGCGCGTGTGAAATAGGAACGCGGCGGGCCAAGGCGGATGAGTCACCGTGTGTGTATCAACGAGCTGCCCTCTCCCGATCAGTTGCAAGAGCCGGGTTTGATCAGCGGCGGCGAGCGGCTCGGCCTTGGAGCGTTGGTCCCAACGCAGCTGCTCGACCCGCTCCACGTCTTTCAGCGCCGCGACTAGGCCACGCAAGCCGTCGCGATTGGAGACGCTCACCTCTGCGAATCCGCCGCTCGTAGCCGGAGGCAACTGCGCACTGGCGGAGCTTGGGTGCGATGCGGCTTCTACCGCGGGTGCCGCGACGCTCGCTTGCGGTGGAGGCACAGAAGGGTGCGCCGCCGTCGATGCGGCAGGCTGACTCGCACCATGCGTCGGCTGCTCACCGTGTGCACAGCTAACGAGCTCCGCCAGAAGGAGTGCCGCGACACGGAGCTTCATGGTGCGTATTGGAGGTAACCGTCCGCAGAGAAAACCGCATTGAGGTTCTTTTCGAGAAACGTCATCTCGCGGTCGAAGCCGCCGATGGTCACGGGATTTCCTGCTTTGTCTTTGCTCTGCACCGACTTTCGCGCCACGAACATCGCAACGCCCGTCGCGTCCAGCGGTGTGAAGAGAGCCCCCATTCCCGGCGCGCCTCCCTCCACGGCGTGCCCCGTCACGGTCGCCAGGAAGGCCATGTAATTCGATTTCATGAGCGACAGCTTGATGTACTGAATGATGCCAGGGCGGTTGTCGGGGAAGATCGTCGTCCCGTCGAACCAAAGCGTACGGTTTTCCGGCTTGATGCCGAGAGTGGTCGTATCGTTCTTGGCCTTCGCCGCGCGGGTGATGGCATCGAGTGAAAGTTTGGTCGCCAGGCAACCCCAAACTCGGATGAAGGGTGAGCCAGAGAACGCGGCCACGAAATTTCCCTTGAACGGCATGTTCACCGCCGAGAAATCCTTCCAGAAGCGGCCGTCGCGATCGTTGGGATCGCGCTCCGCTCGGCGCGCCCCCGTGTCGAACGCTGCGCTTTCGCCCGTGTCGAACAGGATCGGCCCGCCGAACCAAGAGTGGCTCAAGATGCTGAGCTCTTCTAGCGTTCCTGGTCGGTCCTTACCTACAGAAGCAATGTACTGGTAGACCTCGGGCACTCCGTTCACACCGGGCCCCGGGTAGCTCGCGTCGTTCGGATCCAAGGTGGTCGGCGGAGTGCCGTCGCTGCTCAAGAGAGACCAGCCGGACTTCCACATTCCAGGCGAAGCATTCGTCACTTCGGCCCCACGCCCCATGACCCAGCGCGTGCGGAGGCCGCTCTTGGAATCGAACCAGGTGATGACCGTGGAATCGTCGATGCTCTTGGCGGCGCGCAAGTTGTGCATGCGCTTCGTCGCGAGGAGATGAAACTGCATGCCTCCAGGCCCGTGACTCGACGGGTAGTCGAACCCCGTCACTAGGAGAAACTCCCGAGCCGCACCAATTCTAACCGTCAGTTGGTTGCGTCCCGGCCCGGGGCCCTTACCGACGGTACCCAGCTTGAGCAGGGTCAGCATGCGGGGGGCGTCGATCATCTTCCTCTTGTTAACGCTGACGGTGAAGTCCTTGCCGCTGTCGACGACGTTGAGCTCGAAGTGAAAGGTGTGATGACCCTTCTTTTCGACGGTGAGGGACGCTTCGCCGGCGGCGGTGAGGTTGAACATGAAGGGCGCTGAACTCAGCGCCACCGGGCCTGCCGCCGTCTCGAAAGTGACTTTGTCGGCGCTGAAGGCGCCGCCATTGAGATCGGTCAGATCCACCTGCAAAGGGGTCGTTTGCGCCATTGCTCAGGCCACCGCTACCGTTCCAGCTTGCGCGTCGAAGGACGCCAATTGTTGATCCGACGGCTCATCCGGACCGCCCTGAACGGCTTCCTCGTCATCCGCTGACCCAGACCTCGACTCGAATACCAGCGCATCCGCGCCGAGCTTCGAGAGCGGATCGGCCGAGGCGCCGTTGCTCTGCGCAACGAGCTGGTTGAGCTCGAAATCCTTGAATAGGGGCGTTCGAGGCTCGGAAGGGCGGATCTGCATTTCCGCGGTGTACAGCACGCCGGGCTGTGGACTGGGGATCAGGAAGGACAGCAGGCCATCGCCGCGATCGATGCCGCTGGTGAGCGCGAAGGTGATGGGGTCACCGGCCGATGGTGTGATCACCAACTTCGCGCTGGGAGGGAATTCGCTGTTCGTTGCCACGAGAGCCGGCGACCCTTCGGCGCTCACTTGCGTCTGGAGTTTGTTCGAATCGCTTTTCAATGAAGATTCACGAAGCGTGAAGAAGACGCCGAGGCCCGCGGCTACGACGGTCGCCGCGCTCCCGCCGACAAGGACCCACGTGCGAGGAGAGCCGTGGTCGACCGAGCTGCTCGCTGAAGTGTGCGCAGTCGGGACAACGGGAGCGACGCGCGAAGTGGCGACCGGGCCAATATTGCTCGGTGGAGGCTGCGGGACGAGCTCGAGCCGGATCTCCCTTGCTTCACCTGCAGTCGCGGTAAATTCACGCGACGAGATCAAATAACCACTTCGCGGCGACTCCGACCAGGACGTTCGGGAGCGGGCGGGCCACGCCGACTTCGAGACAACGCTGCGCTACATCAGGCGCGGGCACCTAGCGCTCGCCGCTGCAATCGGCCAGCCGTACGCACCGCTACCAGCGTGCCTTCTGGGTGAATCGTCCCAGGAATCGTCCCCGCAGGGACAGAAACTTCAGGAAATCGGCGTAAAAGGCGGAGCGGGAGAAGGGATTCGAACCCTCGACGTCAACCTTGGCAAGGTTGCACTCTACCACTGAGTTACTCCCGCGGTGAGGGCGGGACATGTACTTTCGCCGGTCCACACTGTCAAGAAAAACGACGCACATGGCCGTATCTTCAGGGCAAATCGCGCTCTCGCCGCCCAGACGGGGGAGGCCCGCGAGGCGGCGTCCTGTCAGTCCCTATATTCGCGTCACTTCCACGACGCCGCTCACCTTTTGTAGGGCCTTCATCACGTTCTTCAATTGGCTCAGGTCCGAGCAGTTGAAGGTGAAGATGTTGCGGGCGCGGCCGTCGTCGCCGGCGCGGCAGTTGGCCTCGCTGATATTGATGCTTTCTTTGCTGAAGGTCTGGCTGACGGTGGCCAGGATGCCGGGCTTGTTGGTGGTCGTGACCACCAGCTGCACGGGGCGGTTGATTTTCGCTTTGGAATCCCAGGTGACGTCGATGCGGCGTTCCGGGTCGGTGTCGAACGCTTTGGTGCACTCGCGGCGGTGAACGGTGACGCCGCGGCCGCGGGTGATGAAGCCGATGATGGCGTCCCCGGGCAGCGGGTTACAACACTTGGCGTAGCGCACCAGAACGTCGTCGATGCCGCTGACTTTGATGCCGGCTTGGTCGCGCCCGGTGACCTTGCGCACGAACTGCTCGATGCGCCCGGGGCGAAGCGACGCTGGGGCCTCACCTTCTCCGCCCGCGGCCGGCTTCACGCCGCGCAGGCCGTCGACCACGTCCTCCGTCTGCAGCTTGCCGTAGCCGATGGTGAGCAAGAGCTCGTCGAGGCTCTGCACCGAGTGGGTCTCGCATACGCGCCGCACCTCGGCCTCGTTCTTGATGAACTTGGCGAAGCTCATGCCGGCGCCCCGCATCTCGTTGTCCAAGAGCTCTTTGCCGAGGTTGACGCTCTTCTGCCGCTGGTCGGCGCGCAGGTGCCCGCGGATGCGCGCTCGCGCGCGGGTGGTGACGGAGAAGTCGAGCCAATCCTTGCTCGGCTGCTGGTTCACTCCGGTCATGATCTCGATCACGTCGCCGCTCTTCAACTTGTACCTAAGCGGTACGATCTGACCGTTGGCGCGCGCGCCCGAGCAATGCTCGCCCACTTGCGAGTGAATTGCGTACGCGAAGTCGATGGGCGTCGAGCCGCGGGGCAGCACGCGCAGGTCGCCCTTGGGTGTGAAGATGTAGACCTCGTCCGGGAAGAGGTCGATTTTCACGCTCTCCAAAAACTCGACGGGGTCCTTCAGGTTCCGTTGAAAGTCAGCGAGCTCGCGCAGCCAGCCGAAGCGCTCGGCGTCCTTGGGGTCTACGCCGCCAGATTGACGCTCCTTGTACTTCCAATGGGCGGCGATGCCGTGCTCGGCCACGCGGTGCATCTCGTGGGTGCGGATCTGAATCTCGATCCGCTGCCGCCCCGGGCCGATCACGGTCGTGTGCAGCGACTGGTACATGTTCGGCTTCGGCAGCGCGATGTAATCCTTGAACCGCCCTGGGATGGGCGTCCACTTCGAGTGCATCACGCCTAGCGCGGCGTAGCAGTCGGCGACCGATTCCACGCCAATCCGAAACGCCACGGTGTCGAAGACCTGCTCGAATTCGCACTGCTGCTCCTTCATCTTGCGATGAATGGACAACACGTGTTTGGCGCGCCCGGACGCGTCGCAGGCGAAGCCCTGCTCGGCCAAGCGCGAGGTGATCGTGCGACACACGGTCTCGATGTAGTGATCGCGCTCCTTCTGAGTTTTTTGCAGCTTACCGGAGAGCGTCTTGAAATGTTCCGGATCCAAGAAGCGAAACGACAGATCTTCCAGTTCGCTCTTGATGCGCTGCATACCGAGGCGGCCCGCTAGCGGCGCGTAGATATCCATGGTCTCCCGAGCAATGCGCTCCTGCGCCTCGGGCTTCATGTGATCGAGCGTGCGCATGTTGTCCAGCCGATCGCACAGCTTGATCAAGAGGACGCGGATGTCCTGCGCCATGGCCACGACCATCTTGCGGAAGCTCTCCGCCTGGCGGTCCTCGCGCGAGATGAAATTGATTTTGCCGAGCTTCGTCACGCCGTCGACGATGGTCGCGATCTCTTTGCCGAAGTCTGCCTCGATCTCTTTCATGGAAGACGGCGTGTCTTCGAGCACGTCGTGTAGCAGGCTCGCGCACACGCTCGCGGTGTCGAGCTTCAGCTCGGCGGCGATGCCCGCGACGCTTGCCGGATGGACGAAGTACGGTTCCCCGCTCTTCCGCGTTTGCTCGCGGTGTGCCCACTCTGAAAAATGGTACGCCCGCCGAATCAGCTCCAAATCAGCTGACGGATGGTAGCTCTGTACCCGCGTAACCAGGGATTCGAGTGCCAACACGGCGGATGTCCAATCGGTGACGTGGCAGGAATGCCGCAAATCAACGTAACACCGCCTTCACACGCTCGCAAAAGTTGCTCGAGAATACGCGATCTTTGCCCGTTGGCGGCGTCCCGGTCGGGCGCCTCACTCTGACGGGTGAGACGCCCGGTTACGCGGAGGCAACCGAGACCCGGGCCGGGGCACCTAGGCCACGCGCGCGGAGCGCTCCGAAAGCCAAAACGCGAGGTCGCCCAGCGCGCGCTCTGCCATGGCTTGGTATTTTTCCCGCTTCTTGAGTCGGACCCCCGCCCAAGGCGCAATGTGCGAAAAAGTAATATTGGAAGGCTGATAATCCTTCTCGTTGCGCTTCAAGTGCGTGAGCAGGCCGCCCAGGGCTGTCGTCAGTGGCGGCGGCACCGGCTCCCGCCCCTGTAAGCGATCAGCGACGAACAACGCGCACAGCAGCCCGCCAGCGGCGCCCTCCACGTAGCCCTCGGTGCCAGCGATCTGGCCAGCGAAGTACAGCCCCGGCTCGCTTGCCAACTGCATCGTGCCATCGAGCAGCTTGGGCGCGTTCAGGAACGTGTTCCGATGCACCGCGCCATAGCGATAAAATTCGGCCTGCGCGAGACCCGGGATCATCCGGAAAACGCGGTCCTGCTCTCCCCAGGCCATCTTGGTTTGGAAGCCGACCAGGTTGTAAGCGGTACCTCCTTCGTCTTCTTTTCGAAGCTGCACGACCGCGTGGGGCCAACGCCCGGTCTTGGGATCGGTGAGACCAACCGGCTTCATGGGACCAAACGCGAGCGTGCGCTCGCCGCGCTCGGCCATGATCTCGATCGGCAAGCAGCCTTCGAAGTAACGCACTTCCTCGAACGGCTGCGGCTCTACCTTGCGCGCCGCGCGCACCTCACGCACGAACGCCGCGTACTGCGCCTCGGTCAGCGGGCAATTGACGTACGCGCTGCGGTCCTCCTCGCTTTCGCCCTTTTCCCAGCGCGAAGCCTGAAACACCTGCTCCCAGTCGATGGACTCGGCGCTCACGATCGGGCTGATCGCGTCGTAATAAGCGAGCGCATTACTGCCGACGCGTCGGGCAATGTCCGCGGCCAGCGCGTCCCCGGTGAGCGGCCCGGTGGCGACGATCAGCGGCCGCGCCTCGGGCAGCCGCTCCACGATGCCGCATTCGATGTCGATCAGCGGGCTTTCGCGCAGGCGCGCGGTGACCTCGGCGGAAAAGCGCTCGCGATCTACGGCGAGCGCGCCGCCCGCGGGCACCGTGGTCTTGTCCGCGGCCCGCATCACGTGCGAGCCCAAGCGGCGCATTTCCTCCTTCAAAAGACCGACCGCGTTCGAGAGCGAAGCGCCGCGGAACGAGTTCGAGCAAACGAGCTCACAGAAGTTCTCGTTCACTTGGGCGGGCGTCTTCGAGCGCGGCTTTTGCTCCAGCAACCGCACGCGGATTCCGCGCTCTGCCAAGCTCAGGGCGGCTTCCGATCCGGCTAACCCGGCTCCAATGACGGTGACCTGCGCGCTGCCCGTCACGGCGAGACCGAGGCCGGGCCGCCGCGGCGCTTGCTGCCAGGCTTTGCCGGTTCCTCCGGCGGCGGCGCGGTTGCGGCGGCTTCGGCGGCGGCTAGCTCCTCCGGACCCGGCTCGTCGATCGGCCGAGCGTAATCACACTCCTTCGGCCCCTTACCGCACATCAGCCGGGGGTTCTTGGCGCCGCCGCCGATCACCAGAAACGGGTAGTTGCACTGGGGGCACGGCTCATTGACCGGCTTCTGCCAGACCTTGAAGTCGCACTTCGGGTAGTTGGCGCAGCCGTAGAAGGGGCGCGAGCCCTTTTTCTTGGAGCGAATCTCGATGATGTCGCCCGCACATTTCGGGCACGGCATGCCGAGCGGCACGGGCTTGGCGTTCTTGCACTCCGGGTAGCCACTGCAGGACAGGAACTCACCATAGCGCCCCGTCTTGATCACCATCGGCTTCTCGCATTTGTCGCAGATGTAATCCGTCATGCGGTCGACCGCGGGCTGGCCATTTTCCTTGGACAGGTCGCGGGTGAACTTGCACTTCGGGTACGTCTCGCAACTCAGAAAAAAGCCGTTCTTGCCCCAGCGTTTCAAGAGCGGCGCGCCGCAATCATCGCACTTGTACTCGGTCGGCTCAGGCTCGGGCGCCCAGCGCTTGTTCTTCTTGGCGACGTCCAGCACCTCGCGGAAGCTGCCGTAGAAGCGATCGAGCAGCTTGACGCGGTCCAAGCGGCCCGCCTGCACCTCGTCCAGGTCTTCTTCCATCTTGGCCGTGAAGCTCGGCTCCATGAAGTCCAGATGCGTGGAGACCAGGCCGTCGGTCACGCGTTTGCCCAAGTCGGAGGCCTTCATTTGACCGCCAGGCAGCTTCTCCACGTAGTCACGCGCCTGCACTTTGCTGATGATCTCCGCGTACGTGCTGGGACGACCGATGCCGCGCTTCTCCAGCTCACGCACCAACGAACCTTCGTTGAAGCGAGCCGGCGGCTGGGTGAACTTCTGCTCGGCCAGCACGCCCGGCGGCGTCACCAGGCTGAGCGCTTCTCCCTCGGCCAGCTCGGGCAACAAGCCTTCCTCGTCGTCAGCCGCGGCGGCGCGTTCGGCGGCGGCGTTTTGAGCTGCTTCGGCGCGGGCGTCGTCCTCGCCCGCGAACTCTTTGGGTGCCTCTTCCGCGCCCTTGGCCGCGTACTGCTCGAGCCAGCCTGAGAACTTGAGCACCTTGCCGCTGGAGCGAAGCATCAGCGACTTGTGCGCGGCGCCTGCGCGAGCCGGCACCGCCTCGATATCGACGCCCGTCTGGTCGTACACCGCCTGCGACATTTGGGACGCTACGAAGCGATCCCAGATCAGCTTGTACAGTTTGAATTGCTCGTCGGAGAGATGCTTCTGTACGGATTCTGGCGTGTACTCGAGCGAAGTCGGGCGAATGGCTTCGTGGGCCTCTTGGGCGTCTTTCCGCGACTTGAAGACGTTCTCCTTAATGGGCAAGTGCTTCTCGCCGAAGGTCGTCTTGATGTACTCGCGCAAATCCAGGATGGCATCGGGGCTGATGCGCACGGAGTCGGTACGCATGTAGGTGATGAGGCCGACGAGCCCGCCGTCCTTTTTCAGATCGATGCCCTCGTACAAGCGCTGGGCGATGTTCATCGTGCGCTTGGTCGGAAAACGCAGGTGGCTGGTCGCGTCCTGCTGCAACTTGCTGGTCGTGTACGGCGCCGGCGCGTTGCGCTTCTGCTCGCGCTTGCTGACCGCCTTGACCTTGAACTTGGCGCTGTCCAAGTCAGCCTTCACCGCCGCCGCCTGCTCTCCGTTCGTGACCTCGATCTTGTCTCCGTCGGCCTTCACGAGCCGTGAATGGAAGGACTGCTTGGCCTTGCCGCTCAGCGTGGCGCCAACGTTCCAATATTCTTCGGGTACGAAGGCTTCGATTTCCCGCTCACGTTCCACGATCAAGCGCAGGGCGACGGACTGCACGCGCCCGGCGCTCAGGCCAAACGCTAGCTTCGACCAGACCAGAGCAGAGACGTCGTAGCCCACGATGCGATCGAGCACCCGCCGACAGCGCTGGGCGTTGTATAGGTTCGCATCTAGGTCGCGCGGGGAGTCGATCCCGCGTTGGACGCCCTTTTTGGTGATCTCCTCAAACTCGACACGCCGCACCTCGAGCTTGGGCCGCGCCAGCTCCTCCGCGATGTGGAATGCGATCGCCTCGCCTTCGCGGTCGGGGTCGGTGGCGAGCAAGAGGACGGAGGCTTTCTTGGACTCGGCCTTCAGCTCAGCCAAGACCTTTGCCTTGGTTTCGATGACCTCGTAGGTCTCCTCGAAGCCGTTTGCCATGTCGATGCCCATCTTTTTGGGCAGATCCTTGACGTGGCCCTTGCTGGCAATGACCTCGTAGCCGGCACCCAAGTACTTCTTGATGGTCTTGGCCTTGGCCGGGGATTCGACGATTACGAGAGTCTTCGCCATGTTGGGTTCAATGTCCCTTTCGATACCCTGAACTGCGGATGCGTGGTCCCCAGCGCAACCCCAAGGACCGGAGCCACTCTGAAAACCACAATCAAATCAGGCTGTTATCAATCCGCAATCGCCCGTGGGGGTCGGTAACTAAGACTCCTTCCAGGCGCAGCGTCAAGATCAGTTCTAAAACCCGGCCGGCTGGCAGCCTCGTCGCCAGCACGATTTCGTCGCTCGATGACGCGCCGCGCCTGAGCGCCGCCAGGACGGCAGCGCGCGCCCCCGCTGCACTCGATGTTTCGGTAAAAATTAGGGTTTGTTGGGGGTGGCCCGCGCTGGGTCGAGGTCGGTCGTGAGCCGCTACCGCGTGCAGGTTCTGAGCGGCGAGCGCTTTCAACAAATCTTTCGTGCCCATCAAAGCGCGCGCTCCCAGGCGGAGCTCGGCCAAGCAGCCGCGACCCTCGCGATGCCAAGGCGGCGCGGCTACGACGAACAGCGGACGACCGAGCCGGCGCGCGTGCGCCGCCGCGTTCCGCGCCCCACTCCGGATCGGGGCTTCGATCACCACGACCACGTGCGCCAAGGCCACCAAGTAGGCGTTCCGAGCAAAGAACACGCCTTGCGTCGCTGGGACGCCCGCCTCCACTAACGACAGATACGCGCCGCCGCCTTCCACCACTTGGGCGAACAGCTCGGCATTTTCCTCGGGAAAGGGTCGGTCGAAGCCAGCTGGCGCGACGACCACCGTAGCACCCGCTCCCTCCAGCGCGCCGCGATGCGCTTCGGTGTCGATGCCCCGCGCCCCGCCGGAGAGCACGGCCACGCCCGCTTCGGCGAGCTCTTTAGCCAGGCTCCGCGCGTAGTCGGCAAAGCGCGGTGTCGGACGGCGCGTGCCGACGATCGCCACCGCCGGCCCGCGCGGCAACTCGCCACGCAAGAAGAGCCGCTCGGGTGGGGCGTCTAGATCCGTGAGGCGACCGGGCAAGCTGCCTCCGGCCAGGCAGCGTTCCGCGCTCGAGCCCATCGCCCCCTTGTCGGCGGCGCCAAGTCGCGAGTTGCCAATCAGCTCGTCTCAACTTGAAGCGGGCGCTGAGTTTTGGCTTCGTTTTTCGGCGATGGATGGCCGCGGCGCGACCGGAAACTCGGCGGCGGCGGGCGCACTCCGTGGTAACAGGACGCATGCGTTTCGTGGTGGCTAGCCATGGCCATTGTTTCGATGGCTTGTCGAGCGCCGTGCTCTTCACACGGCTGATGCAAGAACGCGGGCTCGGGCAGGCGCAATTCGAGTACAGAGCGTGCGGTTACGGCATGAACCAGCAGCACGCGGAGGACAAGCTGCTGGTCGGCGACGAAAACGCGATTTTGGATTATCGCTTCAGCAGCTCGAACAAGCTCACCTGGTACTTCGACCATCACCGGACCGCCTTTCCGGCGCCGTCCGACCGGGCCGCCTTCGAGGCAGCACACAACCCGCGGTTTTTTTTCGACGCCACCTACAGCTCGTGCACGAAGCTGATCGCCGACACCGCGCAAAAGCAATTTGGCTTTTCCGACCCGAAGCTGGATCCGTTGGTTCGCTTCGCTGACATCGTCGACTCCGCGCGCTTCGATAGCCCGGAGCAAGCGATCGACCGTAACGACCCGTTGATGCGCTTGGTAAGCGTGGTCGAGCACTACGGTGACGACGCGTTCTACGGCACTTTCGTGCCGGAGCTCCTGCAAAAATCGATCAATGAGGTGGCCGCATCGAGCGCCGTTAGCGAGCGCTACAAACCGCTCGGGAAAAAGCACGAGCGCTTCGTGGAGCGGGTGCGCGAGAAGAGCGAGGTCCAGGGCCGGGTGGTGTTCGTGGATCTGACCGAGAGCATGCTGGAGAGCGTTGGCAAGTTCGTCACGTACGCCCTGTATCCGAAGTCCGTGTACTCGGTGCTGGTCGGCGTGCTCAAGGGCGGGCCCAAGATCTCGGTAGGGTATAACCCCTGGTCCGGCAAAGCGTTGGACGCGGACATCAGCGCCATCTGCGCTCGTTACGGCGGCGGCGGCCATCCGGTCGTGGGTGGCATATCGTTCGCGGCAAACGAGGTCGAGCGCGCTCGCCTGGTCGCTCGCGAGATCGCGCAAGAGCTTGCGGGCTGATCTGCTCCGGGAGTGGCGGCGTCCGTCCGGGCAAAGGCCCTTCGTGCTGGGTCACCGTGGCGCCCGCCACGCCGCGCCCGAGAACACGCTGGCCGCCTTCGACTTGGCGCGCCGCGAAGGCGCCGACGGCAGTGAGCTCGACGTTCGGCTCGACGGCAGCGGACGAGTGATCGTGCTTCACGACCCAACATTGACGCGCGTCACGCAGGGCGCCGAGCGCCGGCACGTCGAAGAGCTCTCGAGCACGGAGCTCGCGCATCTGGACGTGGGCTCGGGCGAGCGCGTGCCGCTCTTGCGCGATGTGCTCGTCTGGGCGCAGGAGCACGGCCAGCGCTTGAACGTGGAGCTCAAGCACGACGTGCGAAATAGCGCCCTGTTACTGCGCGAGGTCTTGCGCGCGGTGCAGGGAGTGTTGCTGCCATGTCTGATTTTCTCGAGCTTTCACCCCTATTTCGTGTGGTGGCTCGCTCGCCATGCCCCCGACTTGCCACGCGCGTGGCTGGTCCACGACAAACAATACCTCTTGAAGTATGCGCGCGGCTCACGGCTGATTGGCGCGAACGCAGTTCACCCGCAGCATACGCTGGTGACTGCCGAGCGCATCGCGCACGCCAAACGCAGGGGCATGCTGTTCAACGTGTGGACGGTGAACGACGCGGCGCGCGCACGAGCACTGGCCGCCTTGGGTGTCGACGCCATCATCAGCGACGTCCCCGGCAGGATCTTGAGCGCGTTGGCCGAGTAGACAGGCCCGCGCCACGCTCGGGGGCGCACGCTCACGGTCAGCGCGGCGCTGAGACCCCTTCGAGCGTGCAAGGCGACTCACGTACGGACACGCCGCCCGGCGGCGACTGCTCGAATACGTGCGGCGTGAGCGGCGGATTATGCGAAACGTCCACGTTTTCCAGGATGACGTCTTGGTTGCCCTCCGGAACCTGCAGTCGCAGCCGGCCCGGAACTTCAGCGACGCAGTTTGGCCCGCTGGGGGGAAGCGCCGGATCGAGGCCGTCCGGGTCGACGCGCGCACCCGACATCTTGGCTGGGCGATGGCCGACCAGCAAGGCACGGTAGAGCTCGACGCCTTGTTGCATGACGCGGACTTCGCTGACCCGCACACGCTGAGCCGTGTACGCCAAGGCGTAATCTTGTTCGACCGGCTGCAGATGAATTTCCTCCGTCGCGTCGCGCGTGCTCTGAATGCGCACGACGTACTCACCCGACTCCCAGGCGATGCTCGCGGCGCTTGGCGCGTGCACCAAGACGGGGGCTTCCCCACGGAGCAGCTGCACGAGCGCCGCTGGCGGCATGGGGACGTGCGTGAAGCGTCCGAGGTTACAGGCGTTGGCGGGCCCGCGCAGAAACTGCTTTTGCCGGAGGTCGAACAGCGAAAACGCCGAACCGTCGGAGGTGAGCGTAGACACCGTCGCACCGAACGGGCTCACGACGTCCAAGCGGAGCTTGTCCGGCACTGCGACCACGTACAGGAGCCGGCCGCGGATCCGGCCGGCATCGCCAAAGTAATCGATCTTGGCGTCACTGATCAGGGCTCGGCTGCACGCGCTCGTCGCGCGCATGCGGTCGAGCGCGGCCTGCGCACTCGGGAATTGGGAGGCCGGCGGCGGGGCGGCGCAAGCCGATACGAGCCCCAATACCGCGAGCCAACCAATTTCAGCCACGAAGCGCATCCAGCAGATCGAGGTCGGGGTGCGGCAGCGTGTAGTGCGTGGCCATCAAGCCGATCTCGTACTCTTCACAGAGCTTGGCCAGGCCCGCTCCGTCGATCACGGACACCGGGCTCGCGCCGGGCGCCGCCGCCTCTTCGCGCGCGCCGCTCAGCACCTGCCCCGTGGTGATGATCAAACCGGCGAGGGCGGGGCCATAATGGTGCAGCGCTCCGCGCAGCTCAGTCACCCGCTCACGGCCGACCTCGCGACCGTCGCGTCGCAGCACGACGGCCGTGCGGACGTCGCCCGAAGGACCGCGTGCTTTGCCCGAGAGGTGTAGCTCGGCGCCATGCAAACCTGGGCGGCGCACCTGGGTAAGCTCCGAGAAACCAAGCCGCTCGAGCACGAGCGTGAGCAGCTCCCCCAACCCGCGGTGCGAGAGATCTTGCAGCGAGCGAGCGAACGTGCGGCGCAAGGCCTCGCGATAACGATCGGCGATCTGCAACAGATCTCGTTCGAGGCGCATCAGCTCGCCGTCCAGCTGCCATTCGGTCAGGCCAATGCGATTGGCAGAGATGCGAAAGCGCGGGCGTTGACCACGCGCAATGGCGCGCACGTTGTCCGTGCGCGCCGCGGCCAGCAGCAAGCCCTGGGTCGCCGCTTGATCGGCCGCCAGTCGACCACGACGCTGTGCGGCCTCGGTCAGGACCTGCGCCGCCACTGGGCCACGGCCGCGATCGAAGCCGAGCAGCAACGATTCGACGGCGTCCGCAAGATCCTTGCCGGCCAAGTCGTCCATCGGGGCGTCGTTGCTCCGGCGCTCGTCCCGCGCAAAGCCGGTTCGCTCATCGCGGGGCTGGTCACGGCGGGTGTCACGGCTTGGGCCGCGGTCGCGATCGCCCCGCTCGGGGCTCCGCTCGCGCTCTGGGCCGCGGTCGGAGCTCCGCTCTACTGTCCGCTCTGGGCCGCGGTCGGCGTCTCGGGAGCGCTGACGCTCGACGCGCGGCTCAGCGGCGCCGCGAGCCTCAATTTCTTGCGTGAGCTCTGCAGGCAACACCGCCGGCGCGTCGGAGACCGTATAAGACGGCAAGTCGTCGCCGCCGCGTTCTTCGCCCGGGCGCCCACGACCTCGACGCCGACGCCGACGCCGGGAGCCGTCGGCGTTGGCGGCGTTCGCGACCGGATCGGGCGCGGACACGTCCGCTGCGCCACCGAAGATCGGCTCGTCATCGTCGTCTTCGGTCGCGAACAGCTCGGTCGCGTGCAGAGCCAGCTCGGCCCGCGACCGCTCGCCCTCGTCGGGCGCGGAGCTGCTGTCTTCGTCGTCGAAAGTCACGTGAGAGGCGTGCGGTGAGCTCGAGGCTTCCGACGGCGCCTCGTCCGCCGTATCTACCTCGGGCTCGCCCGAGTAGCCCTGAGCGGCCAACCGCTCGAGCGCGGGCGTGCGATCCGCCAGGCCCTTTTCGATCATCGCCGGATCCCACTCTCGAAGTGCGAACACGCCGGGCTTGATACGCACGAGTGGGTTTTCTTTGTCGCCCTTTTTCACCAGCGCGGCCAGGCGCGCGCCCATGGTGACCTCCGGGCTTTTACCCACGTGACTGAGCAGATTCTTCTCGATCGCTACGTCGGTGATTTCTTTATAATGGAGCGGTTTCCCTACGAGGCGCAAAACCTGCGCCGCGGCTTCCGTGAACGTCATACCGTGACCGTTTCTTTCGTTAATGGGAGAGAACTTGCGTTCTCACTGCCTGAAGGTGTCTCCGGGGAAGCGCACATTCGCTCCCGCCGTCGGCAGGTCACCTTCCAGGCCCTGAGATAGCACGCCCCCCCGTGTGGGCGAAAGTGTTGTATTTGCGGCATTTTCATCGACACGCTCCAGCAGCTGCCGTTTTCTCTAGTAAAAGAGCAGCGTGGACCCGAGCCGATTGTTCGATGAGCTCCTCAGCATCGCCGCCCGGGCTGGGCTGGAGGTCAGGACACGCGCCTTTCAAAGCAAGCCCTCGAGCAAGGCGCCGTTCGCGGGCGGCCTGTGCAAGGTGCTGGGTCAACGCTTGATCTTGCTGAACGCGAACGCCAGCACCGTCGAGCGATCGGTTGCGCTCGCCGACGCTCTAGCCAGCCTTGACTTGGACGAGGCCACGATGAGCAGGAACGCGAGGCGCTTCTTGGCCGAGCGGGTCCGCAGCCGCTCGGGCCTTGTGGAGCCGGACTCGACGCTTAAACCAGGCCTCGCCAAGACGTTCAGCGTGCACAAGAAAAAGCCCCAGCATCGCTGACGGGCGAAGTAGCTTAGTCAACCGTGAAGCTCGAAGCTCAGGTCGCCCTCGCGCCGAGGACGACGCTCGGCGTCGGCGGCCGGGCCGCGCACTACGCGCGCGTCGAAAGCGACGCCGATCTGCGCGAAGCGTTGGCCTACGCGAGTGCTTCGCGCATCGATCTGCGAGTGCTCGGCGGGGGAAGCAATGTGGTCGTGGCGGACGCCGGCTACGCAGGGCTCGTGATCGAAATGGCCACGCGCGGCATCGCGGTAACGGAGCGCGGCGGGGTGCTGGAGGTGCGGGCGGCCGCTGGCGAGCCGTGGGACGACTTCGTGGCCGAGTTAGTGGCGCGGAATTACCAAGGCCTGGAATGTCTAAGCGGCATTCCAGGCCGGGTCGGCGCCACGCCCATTCAAAACGTCGGCGCTTATGGCCAAGACGTGAGTGACACCATCGCCTCGGTTCAGACGTTCGATCGCGTCTCAGGCGCAGACCGCATCTTCAACGCGGAGGAGTGCCAATTCGCGTACCGTGACAGCTTTTTCAAACGCCGCGCCGCCGATCGCTATGTGGTCACCCACGTCACCTTCCGGCTGCGGCCCGATGCCACGCCCACCCTCCGCTATGCGGAGCTCGAGCGTCGGCTCGCCGAGCAGGGCTCGGTTCGCGCAACGCTCGCCGACGTGCGCAACGCCGTGCTCGAGTTACGCCGCAGCAAATCCATGGTGCTGGATGCGAGCGACTCGAACACGCGCAGCTGTGGCTCGTTCTTCGTGAACCCCGTGCTCGGCGCCCAAGAGCTGACGGGGTTTTTGGCCCGCGCCGCCAGCGAAGGCAGCGTGCCGCAGTTTCCCCAGGCCGATGGGCACGTGAAGCTATCGGCGGGCTGGCTCATCGAGCACGCCGGCTTCGCGCGAGGGACGCGCGATGGCGCGGTGGGGCTATCCAGCAAACACGCCCTGGCGCTCGTGGCGTACGAGGGCGCGCAAGCGCGAGATATTCGCCGCCTCGCGGACCGAATTCAGCGCGGAGTTCACGGACGTTTCGGCGTTCGGCTCGAGCCAGAGCCAATTTTTTGGTGAGTAACGGGGGGAGCTGAGCCGCTAGCCAACGACCTGGTAAATCGCCTCGATCGCTTCATCCAAGCGCGCCACGTTGGTGCCGCCGGCTTGCGCCATGTCCGGTCTTCCGCCGCCCGAGCCGCCCACGAGCTGCGCCGAATTTTTGATCAGGTCGCCGGCTTTGAGGCGCGTCGTCAGATCTTTCGCGACGGTCAGCACGAGCTGCACTTTACCGTCCGCCACCGAACCGACCAACACGACACTCGGGCCAAGCTTGTCACGCAGCTGTTCGGCGAGCTCGCGGAGGGCGGAGCGATCCGTCACTTCCGTACGAACGCCGAGCACTTTGACGCCAGCGATGTCGCGTGCCTTGCCGAGCAACGCTTCGAGCCCTTCACCGCCCCCTCCCGTCGCGAGCTTGCGCTGTAGCTCATCGATTTGTTTTTCGAGCGCGCGCTCGCGTTGCAAGAGCTTCTCCACCTTTTCCGCGACATTCCCCGGGGTCGCGCGGGCGAGGGTCACGACTTTCGCGAAGCTTGCCTCGACGTCACGCAGGTAGGAAAGAGAATTGTCACCGGTGACGGCGATGATGCGGCGCACGCCGGCCGAGACGCCCTGTTCACTCACGATCTTGAACAGGCCGATGTCGCCCGTGGCGCGGGCGTGATTCCCGCCGCACAGCTCGGTGGACTCGGCCATGCTCAGCATGCGCACCACGTCACCGTACTTCTCCTCGAAGATCATCATGGCGCCGCGCGTTCGCGCTTCTTCCATGTTCAGAACCTCGGTGCGTACGGTGTGATTGGCCAGCGTGCGGTGGTTCACGAGATCCTCGACCTTGGAGATCTCATCCGGGCTGAGGCCGCGCGGACTGGTGAAGTCGAAGCGCAAGCGCTCGGGACCGACCAAAGAGCCCTTCTGTTGCGCGTGCGAGCCGAGCACGGTGCGCAGCGCCCAATGCAGCAGATGCGTCGCCGAGTGATTGCGGCGCGTGCGGTCGCGGCGCGCGCTATCGACGATCAAATCCAGGGCGTCCCCGACCCTCAAGGTGCCGGATTCCACGGTCCCGCGGTGAGCCACGAGCCCGGCCACGGGCTTGTGCGTGTCGTCGATCAAGACCTTGGCGTTCGCGCTTTGAATCGCTCCCCGATCGCCGACTTGGCCGCCGGATTCGCCGTAAAATGGCGTGCAGTCGCTGATTAGCTCGACGCGGTCACCGACGCTGGCCTCATTCACGAGCGCTCCGTCTTTGACGATGGCGAGCAGCGTGCCGTTGTCGCGATCCTTTTCGTAGCCCGTGAAGCGGACGACGCCGCCCGGCACCGCCGCCAGCGCTTCGCGATAAACGCCCTCCACTGCGTGCTCGCTGCTCTTGAACTCGGAGCGCTCGCGCGCGGTGTCGAGCGCGGCGTCGTAACCCGCCTCGTCCACCGCGAAGCCACGCTCAGCGCAAATCACGTTCGTGAGGTCGAGTGGAAAGCCGTACGTATCGTAGAGCTTGAAGGCGTCGGCGCCCGGCAGTGTGGTCTTGCCCTCGGACGCCATCACGTCGAAGCGTTCCTCGAGCAGCGAGAGCCCGCGCTCGATCGTTTGCCGGAAGCGCACCTCTTCACCCTCGGCTACGGAGGCGATGTGGTCACGCCGCTCGCGTAGCTCGGGATACTGGTCGCCCATGGCGTCTACGACGCGCAGCGCGACCTCGTGCAAAAACGGTTTCTCGATGCCCAGGCGATGACCGTGGCGGATGGCACGCCGCATCACACGCCGGAGCACGTACTCGCGACCGGTGCGGTCAGGCATCACCCCTTCTGCAATCAAAAAAGCCGTGGTTCGCGCGTGGTCGGCGATCACCCGCATGGACACGTCGTCCTGGCCCATACTGCCGCCGTAGCGCTTGCCCGAGAGCTCACTCGCGCGGTCGACCAACGTACGCAGGATATCGGTGTCATAGTTGTTGGTCTTGCCCTGCGTCACGCAGGCCAAACGTTCGAGCCCCGCGCCAGTGTCGATGCTGGGGGCGGGCAAGGCTTCGAGCTTGTATTCGCCGCCGACCAAGCTGCGTTCGAACTGCATGAAGACCAGGTTCCAGATCTCCATCCAGCCATACCCTTCGACCGTTTGTTCCTGGCCGAACTGGTTGGGGTCTATCTCTGGGCCGTTGCAAAAGAAGATCTCGCTCGACGGGCCGCACGGGCCGGTCTCCCCCGCTTGCCAAAAGTTGTCGCTCATGCCGAGGCCCCGCACCCGCTCCGGTCCGAAGCCGGTCACCTTGTACCAAAGGTCGCGGGCAAACGTGTCTTCTGCCACCCCCTGTTCACCTTGGAAGTACGTGAAAATCAGTCGCTCTTTCGGGAGCTGGAGCTCTTTGGTCAAAAAGTCCCAGGCGAAGACGATCGCCTCTTCCTTGAAATAGTCGCCGAAGCTGAAATTGCCCAGCATTTCGAAGAACGTGTGATGGCGCGGTGACGGGCCCACCGCTTCGAGATCATTGTGTTTGCCGCTGATGCGGATGCACTTTTGCGAAGTCGTCGCACGCTTGTAGTTGCGCTTCTCCACGCCCAGGAACAGATCCTTGAACTGCACCATGCCCGCAGCCGCAAACATCAGCGTCGGATCATTGGCGGGGATCAGCGGACCGCTCGCGCAGATCTCGTGGCCGTTGCGACCGAAGAAGTTCAAATATGCCGAACGCAGCTCGGAAGAAGTCTGGATGCTGGAAGCCATGGCTGGGGCATCAGGTGTAGCATGGGATAGTCGGCGGCGAATACCGCGCCGCCGCTCCGAGCTCCGCTCGCCGGCTTCCCCCAAATGACCGACAGCGCCCTCGAATTCGGCGAAGAGCGCGGCCTAGGCAAGGTCCTCGGCCACGTGCGTCTGGACTCGGACCTGCCGGTCAGCGACGGCGCACGCTCGCGGGCCACGCTGCTTCTGTCGAGTAGCGGCTTGTGGTTGATTGCGGCGCGGGACCGCTTCCACGGCTCGTGTATCGACCTCCTGGCGCAGAGCGATCTGCGCCTCCTGAGCGGCCGCCTTCGCGATCGCCTGTGCTTTGGACAGGAGTCCTTGATCATTCCCGCAGGGCGCAGACACTCCGTCGAGCGCTTGCTGGCGCTCGGCCGCCTAGCGCCGGCCGCGCGCGCTCGCGTCTCGGAAGTCCGACCATCGCGCCTGATTCACGCCCCAGACGAGCTCGAACAGGCCTGGCTCGATCGTGAGCTCGGAGCGGCGGATGTACTCGTGTGCTGGCTACGCGGTGAGAACTCTCTGCCACTGGCGTCGAGCGTCTTGGGCGCAACGGTCGGCCACCCCTGTTTGTTCGTGAGCCAGCAGCGCGCCGCCATCGTGACGATTTCGCGCGCCGGGGACGTGTTCTGCACCGCGCTTACTCGGGGCGACTCAACGCTCCGCATGCAAGGCGAGCAAGCCGAGCTCGCGTGCAATGGCGCTCTATTTTTGAGTCGGCGTAGCGACGCGCAAGCGAGCTGCGACGCGTTCGAGCTCATGTCTTTGGAACCGCCGAAGGTGCGGCTGCTGGAGGCCGCACGCCGGCTCTGGCTGACGCGCGAGCAGGGTCGGCAGGAGACGGCGCATGCCATGGCCTTGCTCCAAGCCGCCATCTCGCACGGCAGCTTGCGCGCCCGCTTCGCGCGGTTGTTGGCGTTGGCCAGCGAGGATAAGGCCGCGGACTTAGACGGCGCTGAACTCGGCCGCGCGCTGTCCGATGGCCGAGCGAGCCCCGAAACCGTGACTGAGCTGTGCGAAAGTTGGAAATTCTCTGAACACGCGACCCGCGCCCTCGTGCGCGCTTTGTTGGACATCGGGGCGCAGTCCCACGCGCTCGCCTTGCAGCGCGCGCGGCGCGCGGAGCCGAGCGTGGACGAAGCAATGGCTCGCGACGAGCTCCGCTTGGCACGTTTCGAAGTCGAGACGCGGCTAGCGCAAGCTAGCGAGCAGAGGGACCTGGCCCTGCGCCTAGTGCTCGCTGACGGCGGGCTCGAAAGGAGCGCGTACTCGCCCGCTCCCGCCCTCAACCCGCTGCCCGATCCGCTGATCGAGGACGTGCTCACTCATCCATTGGCACGCAGCCAGCGTTCCCTGGTGTCCGGGGCTCAGAAGCGGCTCGCGAACA
>CAXSGJ010000065.1:25754-29869 GCA_964236865.1 uncultured Polyangiaceae bacterium | reverse complement strand
GGCCCGAGCAGAAGACCGCCGAGCGCGTGGCAGAGCTCGCGCATTTGGTGCGCCTGCCGGACAGTACGCTGGCGCGCCTCCCACGAGATATTTCCGGTGGCCAGAAACAGCGTGTGGCATTGATGCGCGCACTCATGCTGGACCCAGAGTTGCTGTTTTTGGACGAGCCGCTCGGAGCACTGGACCCTCTGGTGCGCGCGGAGCTGCAGGACGACTTGGTCGCCGTGTTCGAGCGGCTGGGCAAGTCCGTCGTGCTCGTGACGCACGATTTAGCAGAGGCGTCATTGTTTGGCCACGTGCTCGTGCTGCTACGAGACGGCAAAATCGTACAACAGGGGTCGCTTGACGATCTGATCTCGCGACCGGCGGATCCGTTCGTGACCCGCTTCGTGCGCGCGCAGCGCCACTTCGATGCCGCGAGCGCGCAGGCAACTCCGTGAGCTACGCTCGCCGGTACGCGGTGCTACTCTGCACCATTCTGCTCATCTCGGCCGCCGCGCGAACGGCACGAGCCGAATCGAGACCCCTGCGCGTGGCTTCCAAAGCGTTCACCGAGTCCGTGGTGTTGGCCGAGCTCGTGACACAATTAGAGCGCGCGTCCGGCGTGCCCGCCGAGCACCGCGCCGGCTTGGGTGGCACGCGGTTGGTTTGGAACGCGCTGTTGAGCGGCGCGGTCGACGTCTATCCCGAGTATACCGGGACGCTCGTCGACGAGATCTTGAGCGCCGAAGCGCCGACGCCACGTCCGGTGACGGGCGCATGGATAGCTAGCATGCTCGCTCGGCACGCAATCGGCATGACCGAGCCGCTCGGCTTCAACAACACGTATGCTCTAGGACTGAAGTCCGAGCGCGCCGCACGGCTCGGCCTCGTTCGGTTGTCGGATCTGAAAGCCCACCCAGAGCTTCGCTTAGGCTTGAGTAACGAGTTCATGAGCCGGCGGGACGGCTGGCCCGGCCTGCGGGAGCGCTATGGCTTGACGCAGACGGAGGTGCGAGGCCTCGACCACGATCTGGCTTACCGCGCGCTCGAAAGCGATTCGATCGACGCCACTGACCTATACAGCACCGACGCCGAAATCCCGCGCTATGCGTTACGGCCGCTCGCGGACGACCTGCACTTTTTTCAGCGTTACGACGCCATTCTGCTGTACCGGCTCGACCTGCGTTCGCACGTCGGTGAAGGCGGCATGCGCGCGCTGCTCCGGCTGGAGGGGCGCATCGATGCCGCCCACATGGCGGCCATGAATGCCCGCGCCAAGCTAGATCGCGTACCGGAAGCCGTTGTCGCCGCAGATTTTTTGCGTGCGACGTTCGGCATTCAGGCCGACACCAAGCCGCGCACTGCCGCTCGCGACATGCTGGCTCGAATCGCCGAGCATTTGCTGCTCGTCGGGGTGTCGCTCTTGGCCGCGATCGCCATCGCCGTGCCGCTCGGCGTGTTTGCGGCCCGCCGACCGCGGACCGGCGAGGTCGTGCTGGCGGTCGTAGGCATTGTTCAGACGATCCCGACCCTCGCGTTACTGGTGTTCATGATTCCGCTCTTCGGCATCGGTGGGCGGCCCGCGGTCGTTGCGTTGTTCCTATACAGTTTGCTGCCCATCGTGCGAAACACGCACGCCGGACTGCGCGGCATCCCCACGCCGCTGCTCGAGTCGGCACGCGCGCTGGGCCTGCCGCCGGGGGCCCTGTTGCGCTTGGTCGAGCTGCCGCTGGCCAGCCCGTTGATCCTGGCTGGAATCAAGAGCGCCGCCGTCATCAACGTGGGGACCGCGACCCTCGGCGCTTTGATCGGCGCGGGCGGCCTCGGCCAACCCATCTTCACCGGCATTCGTCTCGACAATTTGAGCCTGATTTTGCAGGGCGCGATCCCGGCGTCGCTCTTGGCCCTGGCCGTGCAAGGTCTGTTCGAAATCATCGAGCGAAAAGTGGTCCCCTTCGGGCTACGGCAGCGCGGCGCCACGTAACCGGCGCCGGGGGCGGCGCGTAGATCCGGTGCGACCTCTTGATCGTCGGCTCAGTCGGCTCTGAACCGCGACGTGCACAAACGCCACATCCTTTGCCCGAAAGACTTTGCTAATCCATGGCGTCCCGGATGCCCTTTCCGCTTCGCCTGGCCGCGTTAGATGACTGGCACTCAATCGCTGGCGAGGGCTTTTCGGTGCGCGTCGACCCGCGGCGACAAGCGCCGCTTGCGTTCGCATTGTCGGTCGCGCAAGGGCTCGACGGCACGCCGCGCCGCTTAGACGCGAGCTACTTGTATGATTCCGCTGGCTCGGCGCTGTTCGAACGCATCACCGAGCAACCAGAGTACTACCTGACCCGCGCCGAAGATCGCTTGCTGCTCGCGCACGGCGTCGCCATCCGCGAGGCTGCAGGCTCGGGCGTGCTGGTCGAGCTCGGCTCCGGTGCTTCCACGAAAACCCAGCGCCTGCTCGATGCATGGACGAAAGCGGAGCCCTCCTGCTACGTGCCGGTCGATGTGGACGCGCTGGCCATCGAGCAGGCGTGCGTGGCCCTCCGCCAGCGCTATCCGCAAACTGAGCGGCTCGCGATTCAGGGCGTGGCGGCCACGTACGAGCGCGCGCTCTATGCGCTACGCGGCTCCGCGCCAATGACGATCGCATTTCTGGGGTCGAGCCTCGGTAACCTTGGTTTTCGTGAGTATCCGGCGTTTTGCGAGCGCTTGGCCGAAGCGCTGATGCCGGGCGACAACTTCCTGGTCGGCTTGGACTTGGTCAAAGATCCCGCGCTGATCGAGGCGGCCTACAACGACCGGGCCGGTGTCACGGCGGCCTTCACGCGCAACTTATTTGCGCGCATGAACCGCGAGCTTCAAACGCGCATCCCCGAGTCTGCGATCGAGCATGTGGCTTACTACGACGCGGAGCGCGAGCGCGTGGAGATTTTCGCGGAGGCGCGGCAAGAGCTGATGATTCAGGTGCCCGCGCTCGGGCGTCAGTTTCGGATCGCACGCGGCGAACGCATCCTGACGGAGGTCAGTCATAAATTCCGACCGCAAGCATTCATCGCTACCGTAGAACGCTTTGGCTTACGTTCGACGTGGAGCGCCGAGGACGCGGAGTTCGGTCTGTTTTTGTTCAGAAAGCCGAAAGAAAGCGCGCGCCCGTCGGCGACCCAATCCACCATTGCGGCGAAGCTCGCGGCGCTGAGCGCGGTGCGCGCACGCACGCTCCAATTGGTAGCGCCGCTGAGCGAGGCCGTGCTGCAGGCGCAGCACAGCCCCTTGATGAGTCCCATCGCGTGGGATCTCGGGCACATCGCGCATTTCGAAGAACTCTGGCTGCTGCACGGCAGAGAGAGCGCCGCCGCTGCCGAATCAGCACAAGCGCCGCTGTATGACGCGTTTAGCACGCCGCGGGCCGAGCGTTCGAGGCTCGCTTTGCCCGCGGTATCGGAGGTCTGGGAGCGGCTCCGCGCGGTTCGGCGACGCGTCGAGGAACGCTGGCTCGGGGCCCAGGACACGGCGCAGGGCGCATTCGCATTGCCGCTCGTCGTGCAACACGAAGCGCAGCATCAAGAGACCATCTTACAAGCCATCGCGCTCCGCGAAGACTTTGAATACCGCCCTAGCGTTACCGCCGCGGGCAGCCCGAGTCAGGCGGCCCGGCCAGTGACGGAGAGCGTGCTCATTCCCAGCGGCCCATTCCTGATGGGGACGGACGATGCGGAGTGGGCGTACGACAACGAACGCCCCGCGCACGAGGTCAACGTCGCCAGTTTTCGTATCGCGCGCGCGCCCGTGACGAACGGAGAGTATCTGCAGTTCATGGCGCAAGGCGGCTACAGCCAGCGTCATTTCTGGTCGGAAGCCGGTTGGGCCTGGCTTGGCCAGGCAAAGAGCCAAGCTCCCGCGCATTGGCGAGCAACCGCCGAGCGTAGCGGTTTGCGCGCCTGGCAAGCCATGGTGTTCGGGCGGCTGGAGCCGCTGCATCCCGAAGGAATCGTCGTGCATGTTTCCTGGTACGAGGCAGACGCCTACGCGCGCTGGGCCGGGGCCCGGCTGCCCAGCGAAGCCGAGTGGGAGTGCGTGGCCGAGACCTCCACTGCCGGGGTCGGGGCCGACGCGCACCTGTTCGACGGACGCCATGTGCA
>CAXSGJ010000065.1:0-25744 GCA_964236865.1 uncultured Polyangiaceae bacterium | reverse complement strand
CGCGCCAATCTGGACCAGCAGCGTTTGGAACCGGCGCGCGTCAATGCATACCCAGAAGGGCAGAGCGCATACGGCTGCTTGCAGATGCTCGGTGACGTCTGGGAGTGGACAGACAGTTGGTTCGACGGCTACCCCGGTTTCCTGAGTTACCCCTACGATGAGTACTCGAAGGTATTTTTCGGCGAGCATTACCGAGTCTTGCGCGGCGGTGCCTTTGCAACGCAGGCCGTGGTCGCGCGGAATACCTTTCGCAATTGGGATTTGCCCGAGCGGCGCCAGATCTTCAGCGGTTTTCGCTGCGCATGGCCAGCGTGAAACGCCCGGGCGAGCTGGCTCATGCGCTCTCGGAGCTGCCGGTGCAGGTGGACGGCGTCGAGATCACCCGCAGCGCCGTGCCGCTGCCGGACTACCCCGACGGGCCTCGGCCGAGCAGCGTGCTGCGCTTGACCGGCGCCGGAGAGGTCGGCCTGGGTGAGAACGTTGCCTTCAGCCCAGTGGAGCACGATCGCTTTGCGCGCTACGGGCACGGGTGGCTCGAAGCAGTCGGGCCATCGACCACCCTACGCGTGGGCTCAGCGCTCGGGATGGGCGGCACTGCCTACGAGCGCGCAGCGCTGGAAGCTGCATTGATCGATCTCGCCCTCCGCCAGGCGGGACTCAGCCTATATGACTTGACCGGTGAACGAGCGTCGAAACTGCGCTTCGTCGTCTCATTCGCCGCCTGCGCGGACCCGCAGCAGGTCGTGCGGCGCCTGCGTGACGAAGGCTTTGGCGGTGACCTGAAGGTCGACGTGGACCCAAGCTGGGGGGATGCCACGCTGCAAGCCATCGCACGCGAACCGGGGATCGCCATCTTCGACTTCAAGGGCAAAGGAGAGCCTCGCGTCGCGCAGCGATTGGCAGAGTTGAATGGCAGCGCGCTGCTCGAAGATCCGCCGCACGGCTTTGAGCAGCGCGCAACGACGGCAGAGCTCGCGCGGCTGTCGCGCGACGCGAGCCTCAGCGACCGAGTGGCGGTTGGGGTCGCCATCAGCCGGGGGGAATCCGTAAACCTCAAAGCGCCACGCATGGGCGGCCCGTTAGAGCTCCTGCGGGCGCTCGATCTCGTTTTCGAGCAGCGTGACCTAGGCGGCGTACCGGCTGCTGAAACGATCCGGAGCACAAGCGTTTACCTCGGTGGCATGTTCGAGGTCGGCATTGGGCGCGCTCAAGCCCGGCAGTTGGCCGCGCTCTATTGCACGGACGCTCCGAACGATCTGGCACCGAATGTGGACCGCGGATCCGTCGCAGTCTCTCGCCGCGCCAATTCACCCGCCCTCGTGCAGTTCGACGAGCCGGGCTTCGGAACCAGGTGACGGGCGCCTCGCATTCTGAAAGGCTCGCTCCCGTGAACTCCGAGCTCTACCCAGGCGCGCGTCGAAGGCTTCGAGCTGGAAGCCAAAGACTGCTTGGAGCGTGCCTAATGGCCTTCTGTGTGCAAGCGTGGAGCCCGCCGGCATCGGCCGAGCCACTACCCCAAGTGGCTCCGGAATCCCCGCCTAAGCTCGAGGGGCTCCGCGCGCTGCGCTGGAACCCGGCTTGGCCACGATTTCGTACCGCGGAGTACGCCGTAACGGGAGCGATGCTCGCTGGCACCATCGCATTAGCCGCTAGCGCGCGTTACCGGAAGCCGTTGTGGCACGGCGGCATCCTGTTCGACGATAGCGTGCGGAGCGGGCTCCGCGCCGACAGCGCGGACGGGCGAGAGCGGGCGCATCAGTTTGGCAGCAAGTTGTACCTTGGCTCGTTTGGATTCTCAGTCGCCGATGCGCTGATCAGCGCGTGGGCAATCCGAGGCTCCTCCGACGTGGCCGGACAAATGCTGTTGATCGACGTGGAGGCATACGCCCTCGTCGGTTTGCTGCAGTTCAGTGCCTCTACCTTCGTGCGGCGCGAACGACCCTACGAGAGCGACTGCAGAAAGGGCATGAACCCTGGATTCCCGGGCTGCAGCCCGAAAAATGCCGACGGTTCACTGAGCTTTTTCGCAGGTCATACCGCGATTGCGTTCACTAACGCAGGGCTGACTTGCGCCCATCACCAGTACCTTCACCTCTACGGCGACGTGGGCGACGCACTGATGTGCGGTTTGACGACCGCGTCGGCAGTGACTGTCGCGTACACGCGCATCGCATCCGACAAGCATTATGCGACCGACGACCTAACCGGCATCTTGCTCGGGGCCTCGATCGGCTACTTGACGCCGACACTGCTCCACTACCGCGCGGCGCCCGTCCGCGAGGCTGCGGGCGTCCCGAAAGCGCACATCAGCGCCGTTTTGCCCGCGTTTTCGCCCACGTCATTCGGCCTTGCCATGGCTGGAGACTTCTGAGCGCACGCCGCTCGGGTGAGCGCGCACAGCTGGCGCGTGGTTGGGACTGCTCGTCCTCACGCCAACTGGCTGAGGGCGCCGGTGACGTCGCTTGGGTTTGGTTGGGTGCCGAAGGTGTCGACCTCCACGCCGTAAGCCTGGGCGATGGACACCAAGATCTTGCTATTGGTGGTCGGTGTGTAGGTGGGCTTACCGGGGCACCACAGATCACTTGGCGGGCAAGCGGAGGACATCTTGAGCCGGCGGCCCATGCGGAACCGGCCGTTCGCGCCCCCCGCCAGCACCGTCGGCACGTTGCGGGTGCTGTGGAGAGCGGGGTTGCCCATGTCACTCGTCACGTAAATGATCGTGCTGTCCAAAATGCCGAGCTGGTCGAGCTTCTGCATCAAACGCGCGACTTTGCCGTACGAGTAGCGGTTGAAGGAAGCAAGCCGCTGCCAGCTCGCCGGATCCCCCGTCTGCATCACGCCGTTGTTGCCGACCGCGGACGCGTTGTACGTGTGGGCCACCGCGCCGTGGTTGTCCGCCGGTAAGCCCAGCGGGTTATTGGGGTATGACAGATCATTCAGGAACAGCGTCCCAAAGCGGGTCACATCGCACGCCAGCGCTTGCGCCAGCATGTCAATCTGCGCGTCGGTGACGGCGTCGAAGTAAGGCTCGCCGCCGTTGTATTGCTTCAGACTCGGGAACTTGCTGGCGTCCGGCACGGGGGGAACTGCGCACACGGCCCCGCCGCTCGCCGCGCCGGTGCCCAGTTGCTTTTCGATTTCGTGCAGCGCAGTCAAGTGTTGATCGAGCTTCTGTTGCTCGGGCGCGGCCAAGCCCGTCCGCAAGCGGTTCACGTCCCAGCGCACGAAGTCGACCACGCTTTGACCGAGCTTCTGCTTGCGGGCAGCAGCGGCCATGTCCGCGGGATTGGAGCTGACCGCCAGCCCGTCGAAGAGCAAGTGAAACGCAGCGACCGGGTCGATGATCTTCGGCAGCGGTGTGCCACCTTCCCCATACGAGAGCGTCAGCCCGGGATCGGTCGCGTCATTGCCCACGCCCAGATTGACGCTGGTGATGCGCGTGTCGCTGCCCAAGTTCTTGCCCACGGCCAGGAATTGGTCGAGCGAGGCGTTGAACGGCCGGCGCTTGCCGCCGTCGATGGTGCTGCCCGTTAAAATGGTCCCCGCCGAGTCGTGGCCGTTGGCGTTCGACAGGTGATCGATGCCCTCGATCACGAGCAGCTTGTCCTTGAAGCTCCTGCCGTAAGTCGCCGCGTCATCGAAGGGCTGGAGCGAACAATTCGGGTAAGCGATGTCGAACGTGCTCTCACTATCGCCCGGCTTCATTGCCCAGAATTCTGCGGCTAAACCGTGGGGGTGATAAATGGTGACGAACTTCAGCGGCAAGGTTTCGCCAGCCGCTTGCGCGACGGAGTTCTGAAGCAAGCGGGAGAACGGCAGCGCCGCGACTCCGGCTCCCATGGCGCGCAAAAAAGCGCGGCGCGTCGGTGTCATGCGTGTCATTGGGCTCTCCGCTGCGTGAACGTGGGGCTCGTTACGAAGGCGCGCAGGGTTTCGATGATGCTGCCTTCCGCCGCCGTTGCCGGGTGTGAGGACCCCGCGTCCGTTCCCGCGGCGCTCACCGTCCGCCAATAATCGATGAACGCATTCTCGCTCGCGACGACCTGGTCATCACTACGGCCCGCGGACGCTCGGAAGACGTTCCGCGCGAAGCATTCACGCACGGCAGCGCTGGTCGAGAGCGCGACCGCGAGCTGATTGCTGTCGGCGTAATTGCCGTCGAAGTCTTCGCCGACGGCGATGGAAGTGTGGCTGTCAACGGATGGCGACTCCGCGCCCATGCCGGCGGGGGGCTGCGCTCTGCCCATGCCGTCATAGAGCTCGAAGGCGAAGCCAAACGCATCGATATTGGTATGACAGCTCGCACACTCGGGATCGGAGACGTGCGCCAGCAGGCGCTCGCGCATGGTCTTGCTCGGATCCACGGCCAAGGGTGGCACCGTGATCTTCAGCGAAGACGGCGAGGCCAGGGCCATGCAGGCCAAGCGACGCTCGACGGCGACGCCGCGCAACACCGGCGCCGTTTCGCTGGCGTGCGCGTACACGGCCAGAAATGCGCCATGATTCAGTATGCCGCGCCGAGCCGGCAGGTTGATCTCGCCGTCTGCCGCCCCATCGATGGAGCCGCCGTACAAGACCGTCAGCTCAGGATCGCGAGTGGCAGTCCAATTGGCACCGAGCAGCTCACCCACGGTCCCGGATTTGGACGCGAGCAGGTGAGCCACAAAGCCCGCGGTCTCATCGAGCATGGCGGGCTTGAGCGCGGCGAAGTTTTTATAGACCACGCTGTCCTTGGCCGTGTCCGCGAGGCGGTCGGTGCCTAGCCACTCCTGGATCACCCGCAGCACGCGCGCGCGCGAGGCGGGGTCTGTGCCCGAGACCAAGCGCGAGAAGGCCGCGCTGCGCTGCTCGGGCGTCTCCAGTAGCCCGTTTGCCGCAGCGCTCAGCAGCTCAGAATCGGGTGGACCCGCCGTGACCAGATAGGAGATTGCGCTCGCCGTCTCGTACGGCGTCAGCGTAACTTCACTGCCTGGCGCAAGGTTGCCCGCTTCGGTCAGATACAAAAAAGCGGCGGATTGCAAAACCCCAGTGGCGACTAGCTCGATACCATCCGGGTACGCCGCACCATCCGCCCCGACGTGAAATAGATCGAGAAGCTTCTGCGCTTCATCCGCGGCCAGGGGCCGGCGATAGGCGCGAGTGGCGAAAGCTTGAATGAAGGTCTTCGCGCAAGCTTCCTCTTGCGCCACCGGGTCTGCACAAGGCGCCATTGTCGCGAGCTGCGTTCGGACCTGCGAGGCAAGCTTCGTGGCGGCGCTCGCGATCTGTTTCACGAGCACCGAGTCGACGCGCTGCGCGTCATTGACCGTGTAGCCGCTCTGGCGCGTATCCGGCGCAAAGGCATCCGTCACGCGGTCGGAGCCACCCACCAGCGCGCGCGCAGTGTTCTCGTACTCGGCGTTCGACAAGCGCCGAATACGCGCGGGCAAGAGCGGCGAAGCTGAGCCCATTTGGCCAGCGCCAGCGCTAGCCGTTCCAGCGGCGCCCGACGCCGCGGCCGATTCGCCGCTCGGAGCCTGACAGCCGGGGAGTGCCGCGAGCGCGGGTAGTAGTAGCCACCCAGGCTCGAAAACGCGCAGCCGCCTGATCATCGCCTAATATTTGGCGCAGGCGGTCCCAGATCGCAACGCTTACCAGTGCAGACGCACGATTGTGACCCTAACTGGAATCGAGTTCATGACCGCGCGGTGCGATCCGGGCGCAAAAAAAACCCAGCGGTCCGTCGTCAGTCTCCTGAGCCTGGGTCGAGCGCGGCGGCCAAGGCACGTACTTCGGCGGACGTGTCTGCGGAGAAGGCGCGCCCTGCTCGTTCAAACCAGTAGCGCGCATTGGCCGTGTCCCCTTCTTGAAGGTGGACGATGGCGTGGGCCCATGCGCCGAGTTTGGAGTGGTCGGCCTGCGCTAAAGTGTGCGCCTTTTCCCACTCACCCAGGGTGAGATGGCGGACGGCGGTGCGGAGTGACATGCGCTCATTTTAACGGATTGCGTAGGTGTGGTCTTGATTTTCGCTTCCGGCATCAGTGCGTGGCTGCGGCGGGATGAAGCACGAGCGCAAGCGAAGTTTCCGCAATTTGTAGTAAATCAGGAAGCTCATGAACGGGTTGCGAATCTGGAGCTGGGCGCGGGTGATCGGCTTGCTCGTATCGGCGGGCTGCGCGTCGGAGGCGGCTGTCACGCAGGTCAGCGCGCAGGCGGGTGGCGTGCAGGTCGAGCGGGGGGATCCGCCGCCGCCGGGGGCGGAGCTGGTCGGGCCGATCACCGCGACCGACGGTTATGGCTGCGGCTTCGGCGGAGAGCGCGGAACGCAGGAGGGCGCGACGGCGCTGCTCAGGGCGGCCGCGGCACGGCGCGGCATCGGCTACGTCCAGGTGACGCAGGTGACGAAGCCCTATAGCGGGCACGACTGCTATCACCAAGCGTTCACACTGAGCGGCCTGGGCTATCGCTTGGCGAATGCGCCGCGCGCGGAGAACCGAGCGCCACCCGCCGGAGCGGCAGCCTCGGGGACGCCGCCCGCTGCATACACCGCGGGGCCGCCTGGAGATGCGTGTGCTCCGCCGTGCTCTCCGGGCTACGCGTGTCACGCCAGTGTGTGCGAGCCAGAGTGTAACCCTGCGTGCGCGGCGGGTCGTGTATGCCGCGCTGATCGCGTGTGCGTTCCCTGAAGATTCATTGACCCGGAAGCGCTCGCTCTGAACGCCACTCGTGTTGTGTGCGGCCCTACGCTGAACGCTCCTACGAACATCAGCCATCGTGACGAACGCGCGCGCCACGCAATTACGGGCCTGCGTTCCCCACGACAGAAACTGTTGATTGCGTGTGTGTGCATTTCAATGCACTATTCGAGGCATTATCCGCGGCTCGATGTTGCACATCGCGGCCTGCGACGGCTCTAGGAATACCGCCCTGATGAGAACTTGGCTCGGCTCGATTTTCTTTGTGATTTTAGGCTCTTTCGCCGTTGCCTCTGGGTGCGGAACCACGGAACCAAAGGGCAGCGCTCCCTCGCGTCCGGATGACAGTGCGGACGCAGGCACCGGCGCGGCGAGTGGCAATGGTGGCATCAGCGGAACGGGAGCCACGTCGGGCGGCTTCATGCTTGGTGACGGCGGCGGCTCGTCGGACGGGTGCCCCTCCACGTGTGAAGCCCTGAACGCCAACTGCGGCTTTGTCACGGATACGCGCTGCACGGGCGTGGTCGAATGCGGCAGCTGCCCGGACGGCCAATTTTGCGGGGGTGACGGCTCGAGCCGCTGCGGAACCGGGGCCTCGGGCGACGGCGGCGCGTGCTCCGGCCCGAACTGCGTGAGTTGTGTGCCGAAGAACTGCGCGGATCAGGGCTTCAATTGTGGGCCCGCTGGCGATACCTGCGGCAACAAGCTGGATTGCGGTCCGTCCGCGTGCGCGATCCCCGGCTTTACATGCGGTGGCAGCGGCAAGCCCGGCGTGTGCGGCTGCACCGGCGCTTGCAGTCAGATCCCGGATTGCTCTGCGAGTGCGACCAAGACCACCTCGGTGAGCGGCACCGTGTTCGACCCAGCCGGTCTGACTCCGCTCTATCACGTGTTCGTGTACGTCGCGAACAACCCCATGGATCCGGACCTGCTCACCTTCAAGCAAGGCGTGACGTGCGATGTCTGCGGAGCCACCGCTGCTGGCTCACCGCTGGCTTCGGATTCGGCCAGCACCTTTGGCACTTACACGGACACGAGCGGGAAATTCAAGCTCAACAACGTGCCCGTGGGCAAGGGCGTCACGGTGGTCATTCAGCTCGGCCGCTGGCGGCGCACGTTCAAAATCGATGTCGACAAGTCGTGCGATGACAACCCGATGCCAAGCAATACGTTCTTAATGCCTAGCAAGCAATCGCAGGGGAACATCCCGCTCATCGCCATGGTCACGGGGCACTCGGATCTGATCGAGTGCACGCTCCGCAAGATGGGCATCGACGGCACGGAGTTTACGAACCCAGGGGGCGGCGGGCGCGTTCAGTTCTACCTGGGCAGCAACGGCGCCGGTACCGCCACGACGTGGGGCGAGCGGCTCGACTCGAAAACCCCACTCCAGAGCGCGCTGTTCGCCAAGGATGCCACTGGCCAGGCCGTGATCAACGGCTACGACATGACCATCTTGTCCTGCCAAGGCGCTCCACAGCAGCAATCCACGGCGGACCAAACCACGCTACGGAATTACGCGGCCGCGGGCGGGCGCGTGTTCACCTCTCACTACAGTTACTCGTGGCTGGCCAACAACAAGGCGTCGGCCACCGCCGCCGCCGGCACCGCCGACAATTGGAATGAGGTCGCGACCTGGGCGAATGAAGAGGGAGATCGCAACGGAACCGCCAATGGCCACATTGATCTGGCCAGTAACCCCAAAGGCGCTGCGTTCCAAAGCTGGCTAGAGGCCGTTGGCGCCTCCGTGCCCGGCTCCGGCATCGCCGTCGTGAACAACATCAATCATTCGACGAACAGCATCTCGTCAGTGCCCGGTCAGACCCAGCAATGGCTGTACCGCGACGGCTTGAACAAGAAGACCTGCAGCAACAACGGCGCCCTGACCTGCTCGAGCAATGCCGATTGCGGCGCAGGCACCTGCAACGGCAAAGACTTCAGCGGCAAGCTGCCGCTCCACTTCACGTACAATACGCCGGTCAACCTCACCGAAGACCTGACCAAGGATCCGCCGTCACTCCAGTGTGGCCGCGTACTTTTCAGTGACTTTCACGTGCAAGACGCCAACACGCACGACACGCTGTTCCCCTCGCAGTGCAACACCCTGCCCATGAACGCCCAGGAAAAGCTGCTCGAGTACATGCTCTTCGACCTCGGGTCTTGCGTGCCACCAAGCAAGGCGTGCGTGCCCGCCACGACCTGCCCCGCCGGCGAAAACTGCGGCTACGCGCCGGACGGCTGCGGAGGTTTGATCTCGTGCGGAGTGTGCCCGTCGGGTCAATCCTGCGGCGTCGGCACGCCGCCCGTGCCAAACAAGTGCGGCAAGGGCGCGCAGACCTGCACGCCGAAGACCTGTGCGGCACAAGGCATCGAGTGCGGTCCGGCAGCCGACGGCTGTGGCGCCAAGATCGATAGCTGCGGGCTGTGTGCCGCAGGTGATCTCTGCATCATGGGTCATTGCACGGGCGTGAACTGACCCATACGCGAAGCGTGCCGGGGCCCCCGAAGAGCCCCGTTACGCCCCCGGATCCGCGGGAGGGGCAGCTCGAGCGCCCTCTGGCCGGCGTCCGAGAACCGGTGCTAGAAGGTTCGCGAACGCCAATGACCGGAGCCTGCACGAAGCGCTCGAGAGCCCGGTGGGCTCGAAGCCTGCTCTTGGCCGGGTGCGCGTGGCTTTCGAATGGCTGCCACTCCGATATCAGTCAGCCAGCCGAGCCGGAAGCCGGCGCCGCTCCGCCCATCGACGCCGATATCGAGAACTTTTGCGACCTGCCGGGCTCGGTGCGCTTCACCGCCGCCGGCACGGTGAACGTTCCGGGCAACGAGCTTTCGCGCGTTTCATTTTTGCATCTGCCCGTAGGGTACTGCGCCCATTACTTTGCCAACGTGCCGAACGCACGTCAGCTGCGCTTTGCGCCGGGCGGCGAGCTATTCGTCGCATCACCGACGACTGGAACCACCGGTGGAGGCAGCGGCGGCCGGCAGGCGATCGTCCTTTTGCCGGACGACAACCGAGATGGCTACGGCGACGCGGCCCGCAACTTTCTGAGCAACCTGCCTTCGACGCAGGGTCTGCTCTTTACCGTTGACCACTTCTATTATCAGGACGGCACCAAGATCCTGCGTTTGCCTTATCGCTCGGGTGACCGTTCCCCATCCGCGGCCAGTGAAGTAGTCGCCGACATTCAGGTCTACAGCTCGGGCCTGCACTGGCCCAAGCCGCTCGACCAAGCGGACGACGGCACGATATACGTGGGCAATGGCGGCGATCAGAGTGACGAGTGCGAAGAGCCGCATCCCTTTCATGGCGGCATCCTGAAGCTCGACGGCAGCATGGGCGGCTCGCAGGTAGCGAAGGGCTTTCGCAATCCGATCGCTGTACGTTGCGCGCGCGGCAAAAATCTGTGTTTTGCCGTCGAGCTCGCGCTCGATTACTCGGACCAGGCTGGCGGTCGAGAGAAGCTCGTGCCGATCCGAGAAGGGGATGACTGGGGATTCCCCTGCTGCGCCACCAAAGGCCTGCCATTTTCCAACGCCAACTTGGACCCGGATTGCTCGCGCGTCGCGTCGGAAGATGCCGCGTTTCTGATCGGAGATACGCCGTTCAGCTTCCATTTCGAGCCGGGAAAGTGGCCTGCGCCATACACCGGCGCCGCGTTCGTGCCGCTCCATGGGGCCGCGGGCAGCTGGCAGGGCGCGCGCGTGGTGGCGGTCGCCATGAATCCCGACACGGGCCTGCCAGTGCCCTCCGATGATTTGAATGGCGGTCTGTCGTCGGGCGGCTTGGCGGACTTTGCCAGCGGGTATGACGACCAGCTCTTGGCTCATGGTCGCCCGGCCGCCATCACCTTTGCGGCCGATGGCCGCATGTTCTTAGGCAACGACAACAACGGCGACATCTTCTGGATCGCGCCCTTGAAGCTGCCTATTCCGCGCTAGCGCGTCGGCGCTTCGCGACTGGACCCGCCCTGCTCCGTTGGGTCAGAGCGCAGCGCAGCGCAACGTCGAGGTACTTCACGTGAAGTGACGGGCGCTGCATCGACGGCGCGTGCTAAGTTCGAGCACGATGACGCAGGCCGCCCGACCCCACGTAGGCATGAACCCACTACCGGTCGATCCGCCCCGGGCGCTGAGCGATAGGCACGGTCGGACTCTGTGCAGGCTCGTCGGCACCGCGCTACTGGCCTCTGCCCTCGCTTGCAACACGACCAACGACACTCACGTTTCGCCCGCGGGGGCAGCGGGAGACTCCATGGCGCTGCCATCCGGAGGCGGAGCCCACGGGGGTGAGGCAAGCGTGGCCGCGGGCGGGCGTGGAATGGCTGTCGCGAGCGGCGCAGGCGGTGTTGCGGGCGAAGGTGCGACCGGGTCGGCCGGGACGGCGGGCGCTGACGGCGTGGGCGGCGCAGAGCCCTCACCGCCAAACGGCTACGAAGCCGAGCTCGGCTTTTATAGCGGCGGAGTGCTGCTCAGCAGCTCGAGTACGGGCTTCACCGGCACTGGCTACCTCAGCCATTTCTCTGCCCCGGGTGCGCAAGTGATCTTCACCGTCCGCGTGGCGACCAAGGCCGACTACGAAGCCTCGTTGCGCTACTCGAGCCCCGCCGCCGCCGTGCTCGGCGTGCAAGTCAATGGCTATTCGGTCCCGCCAGCTGCGCTGCCGGCGAGTGGCGGGCAGTGGGCGGAAGCGAAGCAATCGCTCAGCCTGCGCGCTGGTCTGAACACGATCGCGTTTCGCAAACAAGGGGCGGACCCGGGGGACGTGCTGGTCGATGCGTTGCGGTTGGCTGGTGGGCTCACCTTGGCTGGGCGCGGCGCCACCTTGCCGTACACCGAGCTCGAGGCGGAGGCCGGTGCCCAGACCGGCAATGTCGTCGGCCCATCCCGTGAATACGGGACGCTTCCCGCCGAAGCATCGGGCAGAAAGGCGGTCACGCTCGACGCAACAGGTCAAGAAGTCGCGTTCACTCTGCCGACCGCGGCCAACGCCATGGTGGTCCGCTACTCGATCCCGGACAGCCCCGACGGGGCGGGCCGCAGCGCTACGCTTTCGGTGTACGCAGGGCAAGCTCACCTTCTAGACATGCCCGTTAGCTCCAGGTACGCGTGGATCTACGGCGCGTATTTGAGCGGCGGCGAGGGCGCGCAGAATCAACCGAGTCAGCTCACGCCGCATCACTATTTCGACGAGCAGCGCGTGTTGATCGGTGACCAACCCGCGGGCGCTCGCATCGCACTGCGCAAGGACGCGGCGAGCAACGCGCCGAGCTACACCATCGACCTGGTTGACTTCGAGCAAGTCGAGGCTCCGCTCACCGCACCCGCTGGCTTCATTTCGGTGGCGAGCCAGGGCGCTGTAGCCGACGACGGACAGGACGACACGAGCGCGCTGAATGCCGCCATCAGCGCCGCAAAAGCGGCTAATCAGGGAGTTTTCCTGCCCAAAGGGACGTACGAAATAAACTCGGCCATCGCTCTTCAAGGCGTCACGCTCGCGGGCGCGGGGCAGTGGTACACCGTGCTTCACGGCAAGGCCGGCAGGGGCGGGCTGTTCGGCAAGGGCGAACGCATCCAAATTTTGGATCTCGCCATCTTCGGCGATGTGGTGAACCGCAATGACGGCGGCTCGGACACCGGCATCGAAGGTAACTTCGCCGACGGGTCGCTGATTCAAAACGTGTGGGTCGAGCACACCAAGGTCGGAATGTGGTTCGACGCGCCGACGAGCGGCCTATACGTCGCGGGCGTACGCATCCGGGATACCTTCGCCGACGGCGTCAACATCCACAAAGGGACTGCCTTCACCCGCATCGATCAATCGCACATTCGCAACACGGGGGACGACGGACTCGCGATGTTCTCCGAGGGTCAGTCCGTCAAAAACTGTGCTTTCACCTTCGACACCGTGCAGTTGCCGCTGTTGGCGAACGCGGTCGGCATGTACGGCGGCGCGGACAACCGCGCCGAGGACAATTTGTTGTCCGACACGGTCAATGCATCGGCGGGTATCGCCATCGGCAACCGCTTCGCCCCCGCGCCGTTCAGTGGGACGCAGTCCATCCAGCGCAACACGCTGCTCCGGACGGGCGGCTACGAGCACAATTGGATGTCGCCCTTGGGCGCGCTCTGGGTGTACGCCGATACCGCCGACCTCACGACGCCGATCGTGATCAAGGATCTCGACATTCGAGACAGCGCCTATCAGGGCGTTTTACTCAGCTTCCAAAAGACGATCACCGGCCTCAGCTTCGAGAACGTCAGCATCGACGGCGCAACCACCTACGGAATCGATATCGACGCCAAGGGCAGCGCCACCTTCAACGGCGTGAGCGTGAGCCACGCGGTCAAAGGCGGGCTGAATAATCCATCCGGCTACACGCTGACGCGGGTCAACGGCAACACCGGCTTCTGACGCAGCGGTGCGAGGCGGTGGGGGGCGGGGCCTCGCGCCCAGATCGATCTTTGGGATCTGGGTTCATGGTCACCGAGCGCGGCCCTCGGGCACTCAGCCTTCGGCGTCACTGCGCGGGGCGCGCACGCGGCTCAGCCGCGCCCCGAGGACCGGCGCGTACGAAAGCTCACGAAGCTCACGCGCCGCGCGCAATAGCAGGGCCCCGCGGCTCATGTCGCCCAGGCCGGCGAACTCGCTCGGAAAGAGCAAGCGCGTGCCGAACACCTCGAGCAGGGGCTCGACGTATTTTTTACTGGCTACGCTGCCAAGCAGCACGAAGCGGGTCGTTGCACCGTGCGCCTCCAAAAGCGCGCTGGCGTGGCGCACGAGCGGCGCGGTGAAGTGCGGATTCTTTTCATTGATGGATACCGAAGCCCAGCCGCGCAACCGCTCGCTCGTGATGCGTTCGTCCAACGCGCACAAGCCCCCGCCCGCGCTGATCACGAGGGCGCTGGAGCCATCGACCGCGCGGGCAAAAGCGCGTGCATAAGTGGCCTTGCCGCGAAAGTACAACCCGCTCACGAAGCTGAAGACGTCGCCGAGCGGCGCACCTTCGGGCGAACGAAGCTGGCGCGCGACGGCGAAATCCGCCTTGGGGTTCATGATCATGTCGCCGCGCCGTCCGCTCAAGTTCGCAGGCGACAAAAAGAGAACCGTGGGCGGGGGTTCCGGTTCGATGAAGCGAAGGATGACTCATCCCGAGTGGTCGATCAATGAACCATAGCCAGGCCTGGCGCGGCGCCGGTGCGCGCCGTACGTTTCGACGACGATGGTCCTCGCGCTTGCGCTGTTTAGTGCCGTGGCGGTGTTCAGGCTCTGGCTTTCATGGCTCAATCTCCGGCACCTGCGCCGCGCCGGTCACGTTGTCCCACGCGAGCTCGCGGGCGAGGTCGACGGCGCGAGGCTCGCACGCATGAGCGCGTACACCGCGGAGCGCGGCCGCCTCGGCTTGCTCCGGAGCCTGGTCTCCACGGCGGTAACGGGCGCATTTTTATTCGCGGGCGGGCTCGGCTGGTACGACGGATGGGTGGCGAGCGTCGCCCGCGGCTACCTGGCCTGTGGGCTGTTGTTCGTGGCAGGCTTGCTGGTGCTGAGCGCCGTTTCGGCAATTCCATTTCAGCTCTACTCCGACTTTCGCTTGGAGGCGCGCTACGGCTTCAACCGTCAGACGCCTGCGCTGTGGTGGGCGGATTGGCTGAAGAGCCATGCGCTTTCATTGCTGTTGACGCTGTCGTTGTCAGCCGCCTCGCTGACACTAGTGCACGCGGCACCGCACTCCTGGTGGCTGTGGGTCAGTGGCTTGGTAATGAGCGTGAGTCTCTTGGTCACCGTACTTTCGCCCTACCTCATCGAACCCTTGTTTTATCGGATGGAACCGCTGAACGTGGCGGCCTTGCGAGACGGCATTCGCTCGCTCACCGAGCGCGCGGGCGTGCACGTGGGCCGCGTGCTCAAGGTGGATGCCTCGCGGCGCAGCTCCCACTCCAACGCTTACTTCACGGGCTTGGGTCGACAAAAGCGGGTGGTGTTGTTCGATACGCTGCTGGCCCAGATGTCGGAGCCCCAGATCCTCGCCGTGCTCGCGCACGAGCTCGGTCATTGGAAGAAGCATCACGTGCTCGTGCGCATGGTCGTGATGCAGGCCCTCTTGGTATTGGGCGCGTATCTCGCGTTTCGGCTAGCGCCGAGCGCCGCGCTGCCCGGCCTGGTGGGATTGCATGCGGCCTCGTTTCCAGCACGCGTTCTGATTTTGGCGGCCGCCACGTCCGTGCTCCTGTTTCCGATCACCCCGCTGTTCGCCGCCTGGTCCCGGCACGACGAACGGCAAGCCGATCGCTTCGCCGTTGATCTGCACGGCGCCCCACTCGACTTGGCTGAAGCGCTGGCCAAGCTCGGTAGTGAGAACCTCGCCAACCTTCACCCCCACCCCTGGTACGCGGCCTTTTACTACACTCATCCGCCGTTGGCGGAGCGCATCGGCGCGCTGCGCGGCATGGCTTGAGTTTCTAGCCCGCCTGGGCGATGAAATGGGTGGCGCCCCCGGGCATGATCCCATTCGAATTAAAGTTACGTAGGGTCTTCACTCCAAGCACCGCCAGGCCCACAGCGGCCGACTTAGCCCTTCGACGGCCCTCAGGGCTGACACACGAGACTCAGTTCCTGAATCGACCACCAGGCGGCGCTGACCCCGGTCTGCGTCACGCGCACATAGCGTGCGGGCGTGTCCGTGAACTTGATCGTGGTCAGTACGGCACCGGCGCCCGTGGCAACCGGCGTGAACACGGTCCCGTCGCTGGAGAGCTCGAGCTTGTAGGCGGTCGGGAAATCCGTCGGGCTGTTGGAGGTGTCGAGCACGACCTGCGTCAGGTGCGAGGCGACCGCGCCCAAGTCGACCTTGAACCACTCCCCGCCGGCTTGGTCGATCCCGGAAGACCAGCGCGTTCCGGGCGCGCCGTCGATGGCCTGCACCGGCGGGTTGTAGAGCTGGGGTGGATTGGTCTTGAGGCTGGATGAGGAGGCCGTCGCCATCCACTTGGTGCGGTCGCAGGCTCCGCTCTGGCTGCTGCCACCCGCGCGGCCGGCCCCGCCCGAGCTACCGCCGTTCGAGCTACCGCCGTTCGAGCTACCACCGTTCGAGCTGCCGCCGTTCGAGCTGCCGCCGTTCGGGCTGCCGCCGTTCGGGCTGCCGCCGGCCCCACCGAACGTGCCCGTCACGCCTCCGCTGCCGGTAAGCGCGCTCATCCCGCCGGCACCGGCCATGGCGGGCTCCGCGCCGCCGAAGCCAACGTTACCGCTCGCGCTCGAGTTAGCACCCGCGGCAGCGGACGCGCCCGACGTACCGGCGACGTCGTTTGCCCCCGCGTCGTTGGCACTGACCGCGCCCGTTGCCTTGTCGTCGCCGCCCGTTCCTTCATCTACGCTCGCGCCGAGCAGAGAAGGTTGATACACCGCGCACGCCGGTAGGGTGGCGAGCGCAAGCAGAACGGCCGAGCGCACCCGCTGAGGCCCAAGACAGACACTGAGGCAGAATCGCGCCCGGTACATTCGCATTCAGGATTACGAGAACGGCGCCCGCCGTCAATCTAGAATTACGCGCGATTGCCGCTTGGTCGTGCGCTCAGCGTGGGTGTGTGGAATAGAGAGCATGAGTGAGATGCGGCAGATCGATGACGCGGGGGCCCTTGGCTAATATCCCGCCTCCCATAAAAAAAAGCCAATTACGCGATTATTCAACGATCAGCCCGTCGGCGCTGTCGCTCTTATTGATGAAATCGCAATCGACCATTCCGTTTGCCAAGGAAGCGGCGGAGCTCATGTGGGGAAGCTCAGTGCCCGCCTCCCTGAGCGAAGCGATCACGGAAGAGAATGCTCGCCGTCGGCTTCGTCACTTCGAGAGCCGCTATCGCAGCCTCGACCGCTTGCTCTTGGAAGCTGCCTTCCCGAACGTGCTCGAGATCGGCGCGGGTCTGTCTTTTCGGGGTCTAGAGCTCACCCAGACCCGCAGTCTCTTTTACATCGACACGGATTTACCCGCCATCGCGGCGCTGAAGGCGGAGCTGATCGCGCAGCTGTCGTATGAGCCGCCAGCCGGAACACTGCGCGTACAAGCCCTCGATGCCCTTGACCGCGAGGCCCTCGGCGAGGCCGTCGCGAGCATGCCGCCGGGCCCCCTGGCGATCGCCAATGAGGGCTTACTCGTCTATCTCGACGAGGGAGAGAAAGCTCGCCTAGCCGACAACGTGCGCCGCGTGCTGCTTGCCCGCGGCGGCGTATGGCTGACCGCGGACGTATATGTCCGGAATCCCGGCGGCTCAGCGCCCAACGTCAGCTATGGGCGCTCGCGCGAGTTTCTCGATCGCCACCGCGTCGAGCAAAACAAATTCCAGGATTGGAAAGCGGCCGAGCGCTTCTTTTCGAGCAACGGCTTTCGCGTCTCGAAAAAGCTCGCGCATGAGCACCCAGCCCACATCCGCGAGTCGTGGGCGCTCGTGGCTTGCTGAGCACCAGCAAGCGCTTGCCGGGCGCTCATGGCACTCGATACGCGACGCGCGCGTCTTTGCGATCCCAAACCACCGCGCCCGAAACCAGAGCCGCGTCGCGCGCGGCGGTGGCGAGCGCCTTGGTGATCGTTGCGCCCTCGCCGAGCAGGATCTGCCCTAGCTCCGGATCGGCGATCTTCTGCCCTTTTCTCGGGTCCTTCGGATCGTAGACGACGTAGCGCACGGGACGGATTGTACGCTACGCTCCGAGCTCACCCTAGCCATCGAGACGATTCATGGATGTTCGCGCGGCGGTGGCCAACGGCCCCAACGAGAAGCTCAGCATCGAAACGGTTCAGCTCGATGGCCCGCGTTCGGGTGAGGTACTGGTGGAAATCCGAGCCACGGGAGTGTGCCATACCGATGCGTACACGTTGTCGGGCCAAGACTCGGAGGGACTCTTTCCCAGTATCCTCGGGCATGAGGGCGCAGGCGTCGTCGTCGACGTGGGCCCTGGCGTCACGAGCCTGAAGCGCGGCGACCACGTCATTCCATTGTACACGCCGGAATGCCGTCAGTGCGCCTACTGCCTGAACCCGAAGACCAACCTGTGCCAGGCCATCCGCGCGACCCAAGGCAAAGGTTTGATGCCCGATGGGACGAGCCGTTTTAGTCGAGGTAAGGCCACGATTTACCATTACATGGGCTGCTCGACCTTCGCCAATTACACCGTCTTGCCAGAGATTGCCCTGGCCAAGATTCGCGAGGACGCGCCGTTCGACAAGGTCTGTTACATCGGCTGCGGCGTCACCACCGGCATTGGAGCCGTCATTCACACGGCGAAGGTCGAGCCCGGCTCGAACGTGGTCGTGTTCGGCTTGGGCGGCATCGGCTTGAACGTCGTTCAAGGCGCGCGGCTGGTGGGGGCGAATCAGATCATCGGCGTCGACGTGAACCCGGCACGCCGCGCGATCGCCGAGGCCTTTGGCATGACGCACTTCGTGAACTCGACGGAGGTCGGCCGCGAGCTCGTGCCTCACCTAGTGAGCCTGACCGGGGGCGGGGCCGATTACAGCTTCGAGTGTGTGGGCAACGTCGAGCTCATGCGCCAAGCGCTGGAGTGTTGCCACAAAGGTTGGGGCGTCTCAGTGATCATCGGTGTAGCGCCGGCCGGCGCGGAGATCCAAACGCGCCCCTTTCAGCTGGTCACCGGGCGCGTGTGGAAGGGCTCGGCGTTCGGCGGCGCCCGCGGCCGCTCGGATGTACCGAAAATCGTCGATTGGTACATGGACGGCAAAATCCAAATCGACGAGCTCATCACCCACACGCTGCCACACGCGCGCATCAACGAAGCCTTCAACCTGATGCATGCCGGCGAATCGATCCGCACCGTGCTCACGTATTGACCCTGCGCGGCGCGTGCCGTGTGCATGCCCACGCGCCGCCGCGGGCGCCTGTTGGTTGGATGGTCACCTGTGGCGGCGCCGCACGCGGAGTCTTCGGCGCCCTGGACGGCTTCCCCGGAGACTGAATATGACAAAGTGAGGAGCTTCGTCTCTTAAAGCGCGGCCGACCTGGCCGTCCCTGAAAGAGAGATGGCCCAGCAGGTTCACCGTGAGATCGATGAGCGTCTGAACGAGCTTTGTGACCGTGACGCTTTTTGGGGACCGCTCTTGAGCTTTCGACCCGAGAAAAATCGCTGCATCAGCCTGGCACGCGCGGCCACCCTCACGACCGTGTTGGGCGGCTTCTACGGCATGCTGTTGGATGTGGTGTTGGCGCTGCTCTGCCGGCGCAGTCACCACATGCCGCCTGTCTACGGCGCGCCGCTGGTGCTGACATTCACTTACTTCGTCGCTTTCCAGCTGTCGATTGGCCCGGCATGGAACCGGCGCGCCCGCCTCTTGGTGCGCCGCGCCGATTATATCCAGAGCCTAGAACGCTCGCGCTGAGAGCGCACGGCCTGCCTGATCGCCAGGCGATCAGGGGCCGTCCCAGACGTTGCTGTAATGCAGGCACGTGTCCTTGCCGGCATCGCCATTAGCCGCGTCGTAGTAATAGATAATGGTCTCGTCGGTCGCCCCGCAGTTGAGGAGGCAGCGGCCATACAGAGCCGTTTTCGTGCAAACGGTGGACAGCGTACCGGATTGCATGGCGCACGTCGCCTGCACCGCGGCAGTGTAAGAGGAGCCCGTCGCTTCCTCACACGTGGTGTGGCCCATGGCGGTCTTGGTACAGGCGCTCTTTGGAGCGAGGTTGCTACAGCTGCTGGCCATCACCGCGGCACCGCCCGTGCCGCCGGAACTCGATCCGCCAACGGTCGCGCCGCCATTGCCCGGGCCGCCAGCGCTAACCGGGCTGGCGCCGCCGCCGCCGCCCATTCCGCCCCCGCCGGTGCTGGCGCCACCGGTGCTGGCGCCGCCGGTGTGGGTGCCGCCGGTTTCATCGCCCGCACCGCCATCGCCCGTGCCCGCTTCGCCGCCCGCGCTCAGACCGCCCACGCCGCTCTCACCGAGCGAGCCGTCGCCCGCATCAGAAGTCTCGCCGCCGGAGCCGGCCTTGGACTGGCTGCCTCCTCCTCCGCCTACGCCAGTGTCGCTGTCCGAGCTACACGCCACGAACGCGAGTGATGCTATCGATCCGATTACAAGAATTAGGCTTTGGCGATATTGGGTCATGATACCTGTTCTTAACACGGCGTACCCCCGTCTGCCGTGCGGCAAATGCGTCTCAGCCTTAATGTCATCGCCGTTTCCGGGATGCTGACTCAATGCTTCGTGCACGCAGAAATCCGCGGTTTACGAACGCACGCGAAGCAGCTGTGCGCGCCAGCGAGAACCCTGCGTCCTTTCGGTTCCGCATCCTTCGAGCAAATGCGCGGAGGGGGAGGCGCTCACAACGCCTCAGCCCTCCCCTCCGCACCCGGAGCTCACAGCCTATCACTCCTAAGAGTGAGTTCGATCAAAAAAGCGTTCTCGCTCGCTCACGCACACTTGGCTATTCAGCCGCGACAGCTCCAGCGTGCGCTTCTTCGCGTTCGTCCTCGTGCTCGTGCTTTGGCGCGGGGGCCGTGACCGTCGCAAACTTCGCGCAGCCGAACAGCACGGCAGAGCAGCCCAAGTAGGCGATGGTGACGAGCGGCGATTGACCGATGCCGATCGCTTCTCCGTGCATGAAGCCGAAGAAGCTGAGCACGCCGGCCGCGGCGGCGAACGCTGCGGCCTTGGTGAAGGCGCGATCGATGATGAATGCGCCGATTGCGCCCAGCATCAGCCCGCCGAGAATCGCGCCGCCGCCCATCACTTCCAAGCCGTGATAGAGCACGCCCACTTGGCCGAGCTTATCCATACCCACGGCGTGCGCGTTCGTGCCCGCAGCGCCCAGGGCATTGTCGATTAACAACTTGCCCCAAGCGGCGAGGTGCGGGGTGAGCGCGAGCACGATGGCTGGTGCATGCGACCTTGGGCTCTCTTGGAAAGCCTGCGAGCCGATGAGCATGCCGATGTACAGCAGAATCGGCGAGATCGCCACGACCGGGATTAGCGAGACCATCACCGAGATCACACCGAACCAAGCCATCACAATCACGGCGATGCCTGTCGCCGCCGAGTAGCCGATGCGCCCACCCATCGACTTCCAACCGGGATGGCCGATGTACACGGCGTTGATGAAGGGGTTGCCCATGCAACAGCCGATCAGGCTGACCACACCGTCCGCCGTCAGCACCCGCGTCGTCGGGAAGCTGTCACCGGCGACCGCGGCGCTCTCGACATTATCCAGGGCCTCGACCAAGTCGTAGATGCCGAACGGAATCGCTGTCACCAAGATCGTGCCCAAGAATTGGAAGCCCGAGAACACGTGGTTGAACGCCGGGATTGGGATCGAAAAGCCGAAATTCGAAAACGAGGCCTTCAGGCCCGCGCCCGACATGCCACCGAAGTTATAACCGAGCGCGGTAGAGCCCCAAGCAATCAAGCTGCCCGCCGCGATGGCAACCAGGCCCGCCGGAATGCCCTTGTAGTAACGAACGCCGCCGAACCAGCTAGCCAAAATGATGGTGAAGCACACCAGACCAATCACCGGTGTCATGAACATCTCCAGCGCGGGGCGCATGGAGATGAACGAGATGGACACGCCGGCGAGCGTGCCGAGCAAAGCCGCGCGCGGAGTGATTTTTCGAATGATGGGGGCAATGAAGCCGCCCGCCATGAGCACGAAGCTCTGCACGAACACCCAACACAAGCCGGCTTCCCAGCCCTTGATTGGGTCGCCCGTCTTCAACGAAATCGGCAACATGATCACGAACACGACGACGAACATGTGCGGGACGCTGATGCCCGAAGGCAACGCGCACACGTCCGTGCGCCCGGTCTTTTTGGCCAAATTGTAGGCCAGCCGCGCGTAATACAGCGTGCTCAGGCACATCATCAAGCCAGTGGCCGGCAGGATGCGCCCAAATACGATGTTGTCCGGCATCTTCAGAACGAAGCGCAGGAGGCCGGATAAAACCAGTAAATTGACCAGGATGTTGGTGCCGAATCCGAAGAAGGCATTCCAATCTCCTGGGGTCCACAGCTTCGGTTTGGTCTCAGTCGTCATCGTTTTAACCTCCGTCGAACGGTCATACGGTGCGCGCGCGTGCCCACGCTTCGGCATTGTTTCGAAGCGTTTTCGAGCTGTTTGCCGTGACTCGCGCAGCCAAGAGCGCAAGTCACTACACCGCCATCTATTCCGAGCGCGCGCGCGCTGACTAGCGCCAATAAGTGTGCGCACTGCGCTGAAAATCAGCGCACTCGCGGCAAACGGCGCCGGCCACACCGAAAACGCGTCAGCGCGCCGTCAAAGTTCGTCGAAGAGGCCGATCAATTGTTCGGCGAAAGACGCCGCCGCGACGGGCAACACTCGTCCGCGCCGCGTCGCAAGACGCAGGCTCGCGTCTTGCACCTCGGGATCGCTGAGCGGGATGGTGACCATTCCGGAAACATCAGGCCGCTTGCCGATCCGGAACGAGAAGCAAAGGCCGTTGCTGCTCCGCGCAAACATCTTGGTCGTTTCGATCGAATTGGAAACCAACGCGGGCTCGAAGCGAATGGAGTGGCGGCGCAAGGCCATGTCGATCAGCGTCCGTGCCGCGAGCGTCTCGTCCGGCATGGCGATCGGATACGCGACACACTCGCTCAAGCGCAGCTGCGTGCGCGTGGCGAGGGGGTGCTCTGGCGACACCAGCACGCATAACGGCTGAAAGGCCGCGGCCAGCGTCGCCAGTTCGGGCTCATCGAACGGCTCGTGGGTTAGAATCAGGTCGACCTTGTCGCGAAGCAGCGCCGCCGCAATCTCTTTCGGACCACCCACGCGCACGGAGAAGCCGACACCGGGGTGCCGCCCGTGGTACTCGGCGATCGCATCCGGCAGCATGCGCCCGGTGACGGATTCGGCTACCGCGATGCGCACGAAGCCGTGGACCAGCCCCCGCAAGCCATCGATCTGCGCCTCCACCAGGCGCAGCTCCTTCAACGAACGCCGAACGTAAGCGAGCAGTAGCTCACCGGCTGCCGTCGCGCGCACGCCGCGCGGCAAGCGCTCGAAGAGCGGCGACCCAACCTCTGCTTCCAGATCCAACACGCGCCGGTTCAGTGCGGAGGACGCAATGTGCAGTGCCTCGGCCGCCTTTCGGATCGAGCCGTGATGCGCGACGGCATCTAGGTACGAAAAGATGGTCGGCGGCTGCAAGCGCCAAGACACGGTCTCCGCATGAGGCGCGACGATGGGCGCCGCTCGGTCCGCCGTCTCAGCAGGTTTGCGGGTCACGTTGCCGCTTAGGATGCCGCGAAGCGCGGGGCAGGTCTAGGTGGCGCCTGCCAGCTCAGCGCTCGAGGCCGCGAACAGAGATAACTCGCCAAGACCGAGCGGCAATGCTCAGTAAAACGCGACGTCGTCGATCCAGAAGTCGAAGTCACCCCGTTCGACCCAGAAGCTCAAGCGCACCACGTCCTCCGGCTTCCAAGGTGCGGGGGAGGCCCAGACCGGCAATTGGATGGCGTCGAACGGAATGCGAACCTTTGACCAGCCGTCACTCAGCGTCACGTCCAGCCCGTAGTCGGAGCACAACGCGGAGGTGCACATGCCGCCGTCGCCAACCGGCGTGGTCACGCGTGTACCGATCTCGACACGCAACGCTCCCGTGCCCTTGGCGTTGAACGTGATGCCCGAAAAACTAGAGACGTCGTACGGGCACAGCGTATTCGCTCGTGTGTTTAGATTGGTGCTCACGAACGCACCCCACCGCGTGAAGCCCGAGCCGGCAGTGTGCAGCGCGTGGCGAGGGGAGCTCGGTGAGCCAGGCGCATCGAGCGTAAACGTGCTGCCGCCTGGATCCGACTTGGGTACCTGCATGCCGCTGCCGTCGTTGTTGGCGTACCAGTAGCCGTGTCGGTTGCTGGATTGCAAAACCGTATCGCCGTCTTCGAAGTCGTCGATGGATGGCGTGACGCCGCGCGCGCTTTCATCGCTGCAGACCGCCGCTGTCGACATGATTCCGGCCGCGCCTGCTTCCCCCAGCGCCCCGCTCACACCCGCGCCGCCGCCATCGCTCGGCATGCCACTGAGCTCAGAGCCTGCGCTTCCCGCGTCCGAGGTCGGGCTCGGGGAGTTGCCCGCGCTCGTTACATCACTAGTGCTACACGCCCACGCGAACGGGAGACACACGCTCAAGCAATATCGGCGGCGTGACACGTTCATTGCTCATCGCATATCGCCGTCTTCGCTAGCAGGCGAGTGAATAAAGGGCTCGCCTAACAATATAAATTTGCGATGGGTCGTCCGAATGCCGAGCAGCAGCGTCAGCCGGTGCATTGCTCGGCGAGGGCGTCTCTTCTGATCGCCAACCTTGCGCTGAAATCGGAGCGCGCAGAATTGCCCCGGTGGCGGGCTGATAGCGCCCGAATGGCTAAGTCGGTCGATGATCGCGGTCGCGGTGCCCGGCTCGCGAGGCGCGACGACGGCGCATGGACTGCTCGCATGTCACTGCGCAGCAACGAAGCCGGCCGGGCTCCATTGGCCCCAGCGCATCGACTCCGCCATTCTAAGCCCCTAAAGGCCTTGAGATGTCGGGCATGGGCGCTCACGTTCCCGCATCGCGACTCGTAGGGCGGCATCGTGCCGGGCGCGGCAAGACATCTAGTTGACGCTCGGTTTGTCGGATGGCACGACGCGCCGATGCATATCTTGACGCGCGTCTCGCTCTTGACCGCAGTAGTTTGGGCGGCCGCGAGCGCCTGTAGCGGCGATACGAAAAGGAGCGTCATGATCGGTTCTGCCGGCGAAGGGGGCAGCGCCGAAGGCGGATCGGCCGGCGAGGGCGTTGGCGTCGAACCGCAAGCTGGACAAGGCGGGAGCAGCGCGGCTGCCGGCGAGGCCGGGGCCGGCGGTCTGCCGAGCGAGCCGGGAGGGCCGTACCACCTCGAGCTACCTGCGGGCTGCACGCGTCCCGACCCGTACACACGGCTGTCGGCCGCGTCGGAGGACATCCCCCCGGCGGGCCTCGCGCTGTGGCTGCGCGCGGACGTTGGCCTGGCCCTGGACGATCAGAAGCGCGTTTGCGTCTGGCAAGATCAGAGCAGTCGCCATCAGGACGTGCGGCAAGACACGGCAGGCGCGCGGCCGCGCACTGGAGCTACGCTGGGCGGCAAACCAGCGATCGACATCGACCCCGGGCTCACACTGTCGCGCGACGGCGTGCTCGGCATCGGCGCGACCAGCGGGCGGACCATCGTCGCCGTTTACGCGCTCGATTCCGCAGCCAAGCGGTTCAGCATCATGCAGGGGGACCCGAGCACGAATTACGCGTACGTGGGTTTGGATGACAACACGTTCAACACCGTCGGCAATCGCTACGGCTGTTATGAGACCAGCCAGTCTTACGACAGCGACGCCGTCACAGACACGCTCGCCCACGTGCGCACCCAGCTCATCGGCACCTTGCAACCCGGCCTGCCCGTCGCTGATCACATGACGTGCCGCAAGGACGCCAAAGCGCTAGAGCTCACCTACCTGTGCTGTGACAGCTCCCGGCTGATCGGAGATTTCAGCACTGCCAGCAAGACGTTCGTGCCCACCGAGGGCGATGCAAAAATCGCTGAAGTGCTGTTTTATGACCACGGTTTGAGCGACGCGGATTTGCAGAAGGTGGAAAGCTCGCTGCGCGCCCGCTACTCGCTGCCCTAGCGCTCGGTTGCGGTCGCGGCACGGGTGCATCTGCAAGACGTCATCGCGGAGTCTGCGTGCAACCGACAGGCCAATTCCTGGGCACTCTGCGAGCGTCTACGTAACCTGTGACTCGATGCCCCGCGTTGCGCCCGCGGTCGGCGAACGCGCCTCGTTTCCACTCGCGCCGGGCTCACGCGCGGCATCAAATCGCAGCAAAAAGGGGCTGGCCTGCCTAACGCCAGGCGCTGGTCTGCTTATTGCTGAGCGCTGTCCGCTTCCCGAGGGTTGGCTCCGATGACGCCGTGGCCCCGCGCTGGAGGGGAAAGCAGAAAAGGAACACCATGAGGAATCTGGGAATCTTTTTGTTTCTTACGGCCGCCGTCGTCGCATGCGCTTCTAATCAGCCCCCGCCCGCTGCGTCCTCCGACAGCATG
>CAXSGJ010000064.1:5607-30888 GCA_964236865.1 uncultured Polyangiaceae bacterium | reverse complement strand
GCGGTCGAGATTTCCGTCGCGCCAATTCGGCGCCACCCAGCGGTTACGGACAAAGTCGCCCTGCGAGGAGAGATCGGCCCGCGCTACAGCTCCGCGCATGTCTATCTGACCAAGGCCGATGGCACCGTCGAGGAGAGGCGCATCCCTGGACGCAAACTCGACACCTCCTTCTCTTTTGCTGCTGCGGGTGCGTACAAGCTGGAGGTGATGGGCGACGGTGCGACCGGGCCGGTCATCGTGTACAACGTGCCGCTGTACGTCGGCGTCGAAGAACCCGCGCCCACCGTTACCTCCGAGGGCCGCGCCACGTCGCCCGCAGACGGGGAGGAGCGCATGCTCGAGTTGCTGAACGGAGCGCGCAAAGCGGCCGGCATCGGTCTTTTGCAGGCCGATGACCAGCTGCGCGGGATCGCGCTCGCTCATTCCACGGACATGGCCGAGCATAACTTCTTCGGCCACGTCTCACCGACGACGGGCAACACCGAAGATCGCGCGCGCCGATCGGGCGTGATCGTGGCGTCCTATGGCGAGAACGTGGCCGAAGCGGAGAGCGCCGAGACGTCCTTCGATGGCCTCATGGCGAGCCCCGGGCACCGTGCAAACATGCTCGGTGCGCACTTCACTCACGTGGGGATTGCCGCCGTCCGCACTGAAGCCCATCAGCTCGCCTTCACTTTGATTTTCGGTCGCCGGGTGCCACTCGCAGCCATGCCGCAGACTGCCGCCCAAGTGGAGGTCGCCTTCTTGGCGTTGCGCGCAAAGAAAGGGCTATCCAAGCCACTCTCCGATCCGCTGTACCGCGCCGCCGCCGACGCGGGCGCCGCCGCGTATGCGGAGGCCGCCACCCCGACTCCCGACGTCGCACTGGCCGCCGAAAACACCGCGCTCGCGCGCGAAGTGCAACGCGCACATTCATCCCGCCCTGGCGGCTGCTCATTCCTCACCGAAATCCTAGAGCTCGATCAACTCGAACAAAATGCGTCGTTGCTCGCGCCGTCGCTCCGCCGTTTCGGTATCGGCGCGCGCCTGCATCGAGATGATCACGGGGCGCGTCTCACCGTCATGATGATTTTGGAAGGTGTTCCCTGTCACTGAGCGCAATGAGGAAAACGAGCGTACCGACGATGCCTCTGCTTGACCGTTGTCCCGAGCCGCGCTTTCCTTGGGCGGGGCAAAGACATGGCTCTTCCGGACGACTTCGACCTCAGCGCTTTTTTGTGGACCCTTGATAAGCACCCGGAGCTACGCGGCACGCGCGTCGTTTACTTCGACGGCGCTAAAATGCACGAGCTTCGCGAGGGGCCCGCGTACTGTGATGTCGGTCTCACCGCAATCGTCATCAGGGCCGCGGCGGAGACTCCAGTGCTGCACGTTGCGAGCGCCGCCAAAGCGCGAGACGGAAAACTGCTTTTCGAGCTTTTGGGCGTCGGTCTCAGTTGTTCGGCTGCGGTGCTAGGTTGGGTCGTCGTTGCCGGTAGCGCTGGCGCTGCGCCAATTACGGGTGGCAGCTCAGTGCTTTTAACGTACCTTTCCTTCGGAGCAGCTAGCGCCTCGTCCGTTCAATGCGCGAATGCCGTGTTCAGAACTGTCGCGGAAGGGTATGCGCCCCATGATTTGGACGTCCTCGACACGGAGGGCTGGTACCAGAAAACGAGTATGGTTCTCGACGTAATTTCACTAGCTGGCGCCGTCGCTTCTACGGCTATGACAATCCGTATGGCCTTGAGGTTGGAAGCGACGACCGGCCAGTCAATGCGGCAGGTCCTCAAGGGGTTGAGTCGTCAGCAGCGAAAGGCTCTGGCGGAAGAGGCCATTCGTCTGCAAAACCCTGGCATTAGCGGTGGCAGTCTGAAGGTGCTCGTTCGAGCGGGCGTGTATCCTCAGCGATTCACGTCGTTTCAGATCAGCCAAACCATTAGAAATCAGCTTCGCGACGCGCTCGGGGCGGCCATCAGCTTCACGGGCAGCGCCACCGGCGGGCTCGTTCAGCAATACGTCGTCGGCATGGCGCAGTCGGTCGAAACGTATCAATGACCGGTAGCGGGCACGAAGCGCCGAAGGGTGTTGGTGCGGCTCTGCTCGGTAAAGCGGTACGCACCGAGAGAGGGTTCGTTTTTCCACCTGGCACCTTCGCATCGAGTCTCGTGGTGCCATGTTTCGCGATTGCCGCGACTTTGCTGACATTGGTCATCGCCTTGTCCATCGGCAAGGGGCTGCCGATACTCCTCGAGGCGTTTGCCGCAGCACTAGCGCTGACGGGCGGGTCGATCGCGGGGCATGTTTCGGTCGTTCGCGGTCGCGCTCAGCACCGAAAATGGTTTCTTCTATACGTTCGTATCCTGCTGGTTTGCGTCGTGATCGGTGCCATCGCGCTCGCCGTGCTTGAGCCTTCTGGGCCTTGGCCTTTACTATCAGTCACGGGAATTCTGTTCGCGGCCTGCGATTGGCTGCTTAGATCTCGCGCTTATCGCGGGTTTGCCCATTTCTTTGCGCTGAGGCGAAAACAACGCGCGCATGGCAAGCACTCATCGCATTAGTAACCGTCATCGCAAAAGCTGGCAGTACCCATCGCCACCCGGCTAGTCCGCGGCGGTAAAGCCAGCTAGTGTCACCCATGAGCTGCAGAGGCGTTCGGTACGCCGCAGCTGGGGTTAATGACATCCCTGGACGATGGTATCCGCCGCGGTCGAGCCGCACAAGCGCTGGTCGCGGGCTCGTAACATCGGAGACGCTCCCGAAGCTGCATTTGCGACGCCTGCCGGGCACGAATCTGCACAGCCGGCCTCCGCCCAAACCTGTGAGGCATCACATTCACGCCGCATGCGCCACGTTGCCTGCTCGTGATCAGGTCTGTCTCCCACACGTCAGCCGGATCTGTTGTTTGGTGCTTCCCCAGGCGTTCCGCTGATACCTCAGGTTCGTGCCTCGCTGACAGCGCGCTCATGTCGAAAGTACGCGAGGGCCCAGGACGATACTTGCGTTGCGTATCCACGCAGCGCGCTTTCAGGACGATCACCATCTGGCCACCGGCAGACGGTTGGACGTGGCCCCAATTGAGTGGTAAGCGGGACTAGTGTTGGGCAGGGCAGGCTGGCTGAAAGCACGGATGCGGGAGCTAATTGCGGTGATGTGTTCGGCCCCCGCGCTGTTTCTGGCCTGCGGGTCGACCAAGCGTGATTTTGGTCGCGCCGCAGGAACGGCCGATACGGATACCTTCGTTGCCGGTGCAGGCGCTGATTCGGGCGCAGGTGGCCAGGCCCCTGGGGCCGGGATAACCGGCGGAACGGCTGGGAAGGGCGGCGATTCGCCCATCGCAGGCGCGGGAGCTAATGTCGACGGCAAAGGTGGCGATGCGTCCGCACCTCTTTGTAACGGCGCGGATATAAGGACAGACCCTAAAAACTGCGGCACGTGCGGTCATGACTGCAGCGGTTTGGCGAACCTCGCCGTGAACGCGCAAGGCATTACCTGCGAAGAGGGCACGTGCCTCATTCCAGACACCGCCTGCGTCGCAGGGAAGAAGCACTGCAGCACCAAGTTGGACGACGTCTGTGAAGCAGATGTGACGACGAGCTCTCAGTGTGGAGCATGCGGTAACGAGTGCAACGCATCGCAGATTTGCAGCAACGGCGCCTGCGCCGATAACTGCGCGGCGGGCGCTACGAGATGCACGTCGGGTCAAAGCGTTGGTTGCTATACACTCTCTACCAGCGCGGACCATTGCGGCAACTGCTCAACGAGCTGCCCTACCCCGCCGAGCAATGGCACTGCGGCTTGCAGCGGCGGCTCCTGCAAAGTTCAGTGCTCGAACGGCTTTCATCAGTGCAGTGCCAGCGCCCAGTGCGAGGCCGACAGCGACCTGAATCACTGCGGTCCGACTTGCAAGCAGTGTGAAACCAACGATCCCAACGCCGCGCCCAAGTGCAGTAGCGGCGCATGCAGCTACCCTTGCAATACGGGCTACCAGTACTGTGGCTTCTGCGCCTCCAAAAACGACCCCGCCAACTGCGGCTCCTGCGGCAATGTGTGCGGCAGCTTCAAGAGCTGCGTGGGCGGCATCTGCGTCGACAATCTGTCACCGACAATTGTCAGCATCACCCCCGCGGATGGGGCGACGAAGCTCACCCCGGCCACCGACACCATCGTCATCACGTTTAGCGAGCCGATGAACAAAGCATCGACCCAGGCGGCGTTCGTGGCAAGTAGCGGTGCACCCGTCTTTTCGTGGGACGCCACAGGCTCGGAACTGACAATCGATCCAAAAGTTCCCTACCCCACCGCAAATGATCCCGTTGCCGCGGCGGTGCCCTACAAGTACACGCTCTCAACGGGTGCCAAGGATCTGGCTGGGAATTCGATCGCAACCGCGCTGAACCGTCAATTCTCGCTGCTGCGAGAGATCACGAAGTTGTGTCCGTATTCATACGGCGGCTCCCTAGGCGAGGGAGACAGTGCTCCGAGTCAGTTTAGCGGCACCTTCGTCGGCGCGGGGGACACTTCTGGCAACCGCAGCCTACGCGGATTCATGAGCTTCGACTTGTCTGGCTTACCGAATGGGATTCAAACTTTCGAGAGTGGAACCCTTGGGGCCACCATCGTTCAGATTGATGGGAGCCCCTTCAGCGTACTGGGAAACTACCTGATACACAGCGTTGCGTTTAGCGCGATCAACGCTGCGGCGTATGCCGCCGCCATTCGCATCGATTTGGGGACGCTTGTCGCCGCAAGTGGTCCCCACGCCACAGGCGAAGCAATAGCGAAGGACGTGCTATCCGCTGTTAAATCGGACTACGCGAATCGCGTGGCATTGCTGAATCAAACGCAATATCGTGTGCTCTTCACGACGCCGATCTACTCCGACGGCGTCGCACAGCAGGCTTGGGTGTACACTGGCGGCGGCATACCGACGCTCACCGTGAAGTACCTGTTCCCCTAGCCCCTGACGGCGCCCTGTCGTAAGGTTTTAAGACGCACGCCTGCCTGCTCTTTCCGAGCCCTGATCGCCCTACAGCGCGTACAGCGAGGGCAACAAGCCGCGCTTGACGAGCACAGCCACGATGCGCTGGGCGGCTTCTTCGGGGTCGCCGTCGTCTAAAGAGACGGTGATGTCGGGCGCTTTCGGCGGCTCATCCGCGGGCTTTTGGTGGGCGGAGCTGTACACGCCGCGTTGGTCGCGTTGTTTGCGGAGCTCGAGCGAGGTGGCGACGTGGATTTCGACGAAGCGCTCGCTGCCGACGGTGTCGCGGATGGCGTCGCGGTCCGCGCGCAGCGGTGAAGCATAGGCAAAGATCGCGAGCAGACCGGCGTCGGTGGTCCGGCGCGCGAGCTCCGGCGTCTGCGCGGGGCTCGAACCGTCCGGTAAGACGCCTCGCGAGAGGCCGTCATCGGGGTCGATCACGACGGCTAAGCGCTTCACGTCGAATAAGCGACGTTCGAGCGCGTAGGCAATGGCGCTCTTGCCGGACCCCGGCAAACCGGTGAGCCAGACCGTGGCGCCCTTTTGACCCAGCCGTTCACTGCGTTCGTCCGGGCTGACCTGTGTACGCGGGCGATCGGGGGATTGAGCGCTATTGCCTTCGTGTGCGGGCAGCGCGGGATCGATCTCGAGGATCATCCCGGCGGCGACCGTGTTGTTGGTGAGCGAATCGATCAAGATAAACGCGCCGGTGCCGCGGTTCTTCTTGTAATCGTCGAAGTAGACTGGCCTTTGCAACGAGAGCGTGACGCGGCCGATGTCGTTCAGCTCGAGCCGAGTGGCGGGGGTTTGCTTCAGCGTCTCTAGATCCGTGGTGTAGGAGACGTGCTCTACACTGGCGCGCACGAGCTGCGTGGTGTGCTTGAGCAAATACGACTTTTGCCGATCCAGCGCGCGCTCGCTCAGCCAGACGAGCATGGTCTCGAAACGCTGGCCGATGCGCGGCAGGTTGTCTGGGTGAACAAGCATGTCGCCGCGGCTGATGTCTATTTCATCCGCTAAGCGCAGGGTCACGCTCATGGGGGCGAACGCGCGCTCTTTTTCGCCCTCGAACGTGTCGATGGCCACGACGGTGCTGACCCGCTGCGAGGGCAGCACCATGACCTGGTCGCCTTTGTTCACCACGCCCGAAGAGATGGCGCCAGCGAAGCCGCGGTAGTTCAAGTCGGGCCGCAGGACGTACTGCACCGGAAAGCGAAAGTCGGCGTGATTCCAATCGCTGGCGATGGGCACGCTTTCCAGGTGCTCGAGCAACGTGTTGCCGTCGTACCAGGGCATGGCATCGCTGCGGTGGACGACGTTGTCGCCCTTGAGCGCGCTGATCGGAATGAAGCGCACCCCCTTGAACCCGAGCTGGCCCACGAAGGCCGAAAACTCTTCCCGGATGCGCTTGAAGACATCCTGGCTGTAGCCCTCCAAGTCCATCTTGTTGATGCCCACGAACAGATGCGGAATGCCGAGCAATGAGGCAATGTACGCGTGGCGGCGTGATTGCTGGAGCACGCCAAGGCGCGCGTCGATCAAGATGATCGCCACGTTGGCGGTCGACGCGCCGGTCGCCATGTTGCGCGTGTACTGCACGTGGCCGGGCGTGTCGGCGATGATGAATTTACGCTTGGCGGTCGAGAAATAGCGGTAGGCGACGTCGATCGTGATGCCCTGCTCACGCTCGGCTTTCAGGCCATCGGTGAAGAGCGAAAAGTCGATCTCCATCCCGGCGCGGGTGGAGGCGCGCTTCACCGCGGACAACTGGTCTTCGTAGATGCCGTGCGTGTCGTGGAGTAGCCGGCCGATCAAGGTGGACTTGCCGTCGTCTACCGAGCCCACCGACACGAAGCGTAAGAGCTCCTTTTGCTGATGCTGCTCCAAGTATCCCAGAATATCCGTACTGATCTGCTCTTGCTCGGTCGTCATGAACCTAACCCAAACTAAGACTTTTCGTTGCGGGCCCTGCGATCGCCCACCAAAAAATCTCAGAAGTAGCCTTCGCGCTTTTTGGTTTCCATCGAGCCTTCTTCGTCGAAGTCGATCAGCCGGCCCGAACGCTCGGAATACTTCGTGAGCAGCATCTCCCGGATGATCTCGGGCAGGGTGGTGGCGCTGGAGGGCAGCGCGCCGGTGAGTGGATAGTCGCCCAGCGTGCGGAAGCGCACCTTTTCGAGGCGCGGCGTTTCGCCCGGATTCAGCGGCAAGCGGTCGTCGTCCACCATGAGCAACGTGCCGTTTCGCTCGACAACCGGACGTTCTTTGGCGAAGTACAGCGGGACTAGCTCGATGTTCTCGAGGTAAATGTACAGCCAGATATCGAGCTCGGTCCAATTGGAGAGCGGAAAGGCGCGGATGCTTTCGCCCTTGGTGAGCTTACCGTTGTACAGATTCCACAGCTCGGGCCGCTGGTTCTTCGGATCCCATTGCCCGTAGCGGTCGCGAAAGGAGTAGATGCGCTCTTTCGCGCGCGAGCGTTCTTCATCGCGGCGCGCGCCCCCGAAGGCGGCGTCGTAACTGCCGCTGTGCAGCGCTTGTAAGAGCGCGTGCGTCTTCATGATCGTGGTGAACTTGCTGCTCCCGTGATCGAAGGGATTGATTTTGTCTTCCACGCCCTGCTGGTTCGTGTGCACCAGCAAGTTCAGGTCGTGCTTTTTGCAGAATGCATCGCGGAACGCGATCATCTCCCGAAACTTCCAGGTCGTATCGATGTGCAAAAGCGGGAAGGGGAGCTTGCCGGGGTGAAAGGCCTTCCGCGCCAATTGCACCATCACGGACGAGTCTTTGCCGATTGAATACAGCATCACCGGGTTGTCGAACTCGGCGGCAACTTCACGAATGATGTGGATGCTCTCGGCCTCTAGCTGGCGGAGGTGGCTCAGCCGAAACTCGAGCGCGCGGTCGGGAGAAGTGTCGACGGCCGTCATCGGGCGGCTGATGTAGCACTAATTCGGTCGGAATTCGCGACTTAGTCTAGGTGTCGGATTTTGTTTGGTTTAACTCCTCAAAGCATCGGAAATCGGGCTACTGCACGACGGTGGCGCAACCGACCGCAATGCCCACCGACGCGCCCACCTCGGCGGTCTGAAACGCGCTGCAGCTGGCGGGACAGGCGATGATCTTTGCGGGCATTCCGGCAGCAGGGTCGACATCGTAATACCAGCCGCCCGTCGTGGCCTCGCAGGCGCTGGCGCTGCCCACGTAATACACCACGTCCGTGCGGTCTTGATTCGTGAGCTCGACGTTCACGCGCCCGAAGTCCAGGGTTTGGTCGACCCCGGCCTGCGGGATTTGAAACTCGCAGGCCAAGCGCGCGCCTCGGATCGAGTCCAGCGCAGCCAAGAATTGCGTCGTCACGTCCGCTGCGGTGTCCACCATGAACGCTTTCGTCGTCCCACCCCGAGCGGCGATCGCGTTCAAGTTGTTTTCTGCTCCCTGCGTGATGTCAGCGGGCGCAAACACACCGATCACGAAGGTGCTGATGCTGGGTGTGGCCGCGACGCCGGCCGCGGCGATGCCTGCAACAGACTCGATGGCGGTGGGCGTGCACTCGGTCGGCAGCCCATCCGTCGCTAGAACGGCCACCACGCGGTGCTGGGGGTGCGCACTTGCCCAGGTGCTTGCTTGTTGGAGCGCGCCGCTCAGCGCGGGTGCGGTGGGGGTATTACCGCTCGGCAATTGGGCGTCGATGGAGGCCAGCAACGTGGCCGCTGCCCCAGGCAGAGCGGCGACGGCCGCGCTCGGCGCCGCGTACGCGGTCGCGTCGCAGCTTGCCGTGTGCGCGCAAATACTCCGCGCAATGGGCGTGCAAGTGCCAAGATCTAGGGTCGTGTCTGTGGCTTTGCACTTGGCGCCAGCGTTGGGGCACACGTAATCAGCATTCTTCGAGCACTGAGCCAGTTGTACGCACGGCCCGTGATCCTTCCCGTTCGCGTCCACGCAATCCGGCTCGGCCTGGCAGGGGTAAATGGCATCGACGCCGTAACAGATCTTCAAAATGCAGGGACCGCTGTCGCCGCATTCTGGGTTGCTCGCACAGGACGCAGGAGCGCTCGGCTTATCGAGCGGAAAGTATTGCAGGCCAACTCCGAGGCCGGCGGACGCTTGGTCTTTGATGAAGGCCTCCAGTGCGCGCTTCACCGCGTCCCACTTGCTTACGTTTGCCGCGGTGGGGTCGAGCATGGAGCTCGACGTGTCGAGCATGAGGTACATGTCGAGGGGGAAGGGCTCTGCGGTGGAGACATTTGCTGCGCAGGCGTCCGTCAAGCCTCCGTTGCTGCCGCCGGCCCCCGAGCTATTCCCGGTTCGAAGGCCGCTCGCGCCGCCCGCCGTGACACGTCCACCCGCATTGCCAGAGGCGTCCGGGCCGCCGCTGACCTGACTCGGATGTGAGCTCGAGCTGCACGCGGCGGAGAGCCAGCCGGCAACGACCATCGAAGTGACCGCCACCGCAACTCGACCGCCCGGCATGGTTCGAATAGAGCACCCTTGGCCTCGATTTAGAAGTCAAGGGCGACGCCGGCTCCGCGGCGCTCCGAAAATCGCTATCGAGTCGCGAAGATGTCCGGTTCGACGAGTGACACGCGGCCGCGCGCAGCGGCGGCACTGAGCTGCAAATAGTGCGCACGCGGTAGCTCGAAGGCGCCCAAAGACTCGAGGTGCGGCGTCAAAAATTGAACATCGAAAACGGTGATGCCGGCCGCGAAAAAGCCCTGCACCGCGCTGACCAGGCCCACTTTGGATGCATCGCGCTCGCGATGGAACATGCTCTCCGCGGCGAACAGCGCGCCGCGTTGCACGCCGTACAGGCCACCCACCAGCTGTTCGTCGTGCCAAACTTCCACGCTATGCGCGTGGCCTAGCGCATGAAGCACCGCATACGCATCGACCATCTCAGGCACGATCCAGGTGCCTCCCTCGCGCTCGCGACCGCACTCCAAGATCACGTCTTGAAATGCGCGATCCAGCGTCACCGCGAATCGACCCGAACGAATCACGCGCTGTAAGCTGCGCGACACGTGAAGGTGCCCCGCGTCCATCACCGCGCGTGGATTCGGGGACCACCACATTGGCGGCAGGCCTTCGTCATACCAGGGGAAGATGCCGTGCTCGTATGCGTATAATAAGCGCTCCGGCGTCAGATCGCCGCCAACCGCCAGCAGGCCTTCATCGTCGGCTTGATTCGGATCCGGGAACGAAAGCGGCGCGCCCGGGTGCAAAAAAAGTGGTTTGCGGCGCGCGCGCATCATCCAGACTGGCGAGCATGACACGACGCCGCCGGAGCCGAAACGCGAGAAGACAGGCGCCCGCGCCGACGCGGCAGCCACGCGGGGCCGTTGGCCGACACGGTCGAGTGCGACGGGCGCTGCCGGAGGCTCGGAAGGGCTGGTGGGGCTCAACGACCTATGTAGCCGCGCGCGTCGCAGTGGCGCGCTCGGCGGTCGATCCCGCCTCGGCTATTTGGCCTGCGATAGATCGAGCGTAGCGGTGAGCAACCGCTTGAGCTCCTCGAGCTCGAGCCGCGCGACCTCACCGATGGAGTGGCCATAGTCAGTGAGTTGTTTCAGGGTTTTAAGACGGTCGATCTGGGCCGCGTCGTACAGGCGGCTGCCGCCGGGCGTGCGGTGCGGATCGACCGTGCCGTAACGACGCTCCCAAGCACGAAGCGCGTGCGTGGAGACGCCGACGTACCGGGCAACATCGCCGATACGGTAGGAACGTGCGTTGGTGGGTTCTGCGTTGGCTAGTGGATCCAATCTCGTCATTTAGAGTGCTCCAAGCGCGGCGATAGTTGGTGATACGCCGCCATAACCTTGAAAAAACCAGACCCACCACGCGACCATCATCGTGGAGTGCCCCGCGAGGATGCCGACGTGACTCCACATCTCGACGCGGTCCGAATATTTGCGGACGTAGCGGCGCCAGTGGAAGGCCTCGTCGACCAAACTGTAGAGTACGGACAGAACCGTCAAGACCAGCGCGGGTATCCAGACGTCATGACGGTGATAGGCAACACAGAGCAGCACGCAGCTGCTGATGCCGCAGAGGATTGTGATGCCGTGCACCAAACCTTCGGCGCCCGAGATCTCTTCCTTGTAAATCGTACGGTGACCAATCGTGTCGATGGCGATGCTGACGGTGAACACGACCGCGCCAATCGGAACCCACCAAGCCACGGGCGGGAAGCGCACGCCGTGAGCATTGCCCACCAGCAAAAAGCCGCCGGTGGAAAAGACGAGCCCCAGCATCAAGCCGACCCAGGCCACGTACACGGCCCAATCGATGCGCCCGAATTGGCGGACGCGCCCGACATAGAGCGCCAGCTCAGACGGGAAGGATATCATCGGGATACCTCGCGACGGAGCTGAGCTCGGCTCGCGCGCGCGAGCCAGACCAGCGTTTGGGCAGCTCTCTCAACGTAGCGATGGCTGCGTGCAGGACCAGGATCAACTTTTGTGATGTGGGCACGACGGCGCGGGCGCCGACCGCATCGTAGTTGCGCCGTTGAATGCGGGCGCCGATCGCCGAATAAATCGAGCGGGCGGCGCGTACGGAGAAAGCGGCGCGCCACGGCAACGCGATGACGCCCGCGTCGCCGGATTGATAAAAGCGCTCCGCTTCCGTGAGAAGTTGGCGCGTGACGGCGGCGATGGAAGGCCGCGCGGAGTCCGGCAGGGGACCGAGGCGCAGGCCATTCAACGCACCGGGCCCGCAAGCTCGCAGGCTTTTTAGCGGCAGATAGAGGCGACCGAGCTGCCAGTCCTCCGCTACATCCCGGCAGATGTTCGTGAGCTGCATGGCGATCCCGAGGTGCGCGGCATTCTTCAGGGCGCGCGCATCGCTCACTCCCAGCACGTGGCACATCATCAAACCGACGACGCCGGCGACGCGGTGGCAATAGAGCAGTAGGTCGTCGAGGGCCTCGTACTTGGTGCCCTCGCTGTCCATTTGAAAGCCGGCCAGGAGCTGCTCGGGATATTCGCGCGGTAGTTTGCAGCGCAGCGCGAGCTCTTGAAAGGCGCGCAAGCGAACATCCGGCTGCGGCTCGCCGCGATATACAGAGTCCAGATCGCGACGTAAGCCCTCGAGCGCGCCAGACTGCGCGGCCGGGTCCACTAGGTCGATGGCGTCGTCGGCGAGGCGACAGTAGGTGTACAGCACCGCGGCGTCGCGGCGCGCTTGCGAGGGCAAGAGCTTGCCCGCGAGCGCGAAGCTCTTCGAGTGCTGAGCCAGCGTTGCCGCGCAGATCTCGCCCGCGTCCCCCGACGAGCGAGGCTCGCCGGCGGGCGAAAGTACGGTGAGGGCTGGCGAAGTCATGCCGCGGCTTCCTTACCGAGCTGCTCGGCGATCAGGCTGACGGTGGCCTTGGCCGAGTTGATGACCCCCGGCAATCCGGCGCCCGGGTGCGTGCCGGCGCCCACGATGTACAAGCCTGGGATCTTCGGGTCGCGATTGTGAGGCCTGAAGTAAGCGCTTTGAGTCAGGGTTGGCGCGATCGAAAATGCGGAACCGTTGAAGGCGTTCAGCGTGCTCTGAAAATCCTGCGGAGTGAACCAGCGCTGGGTCACGATGTGTTGGCCGAGGTCTGGCATGTGCCGCTCGAGGGCGTGGATGATCTTCTTGGCGTAGCTCGGCGCTTCCGCTTGCCAGTCGATGTTGGCTTTGCCGAGGTGGGGCACGGGGCTCAGTACGTAGTGAGAGCCGCAGCCTGGCGGCGCGAGCGAGGGATCGGTGACGGTTGGAGCGTGTAGATACAGGCTGAAGTCATCCGGGAGCGAAGGGCCGTCGAAGATGTCGCGCAGGAGCGACTCGTAGCGGGGACCAAAGATGACGGTATGGTGCGCCAGGTCGTAGGGAATATCGGTGCCGAAATAGAGCACGAAAAGTGACATCGACCAGTCGGCTCGAGCGAGCTTGCTGGCGGTCTTCTCTGCGGACTTCACGCCGCTGTACAGCTTGGAATAGGTGTGGTGCAGGTCGGCGTTCGACACGACCAGCTCGAACGCTTCCTCCCCTTGCGCGTCCGTCTTCACGTGGTGCACCGTACGAGCGCCGCGCTGCTCGAGGCGGATGCCGCGCACCGGTGACGAGAGTCGGAGCTCGCCGCCGAGCTCCTCGAATAGCTTCACTAGGGCGTTGACCAACGCGCCCGTGCCGCCGCGCGGGAACCACACGCCATATTGCCGCTCCAAGTAGTGGATCAGGGTGTAGATGGCGCTCGTGTCGAAGGGATTGCCGCCGACCAAGAGCGAATGAAAGCTCAGCGCTTCACGCACGTGCGGGTCACGGACGAAGCGCGCCACCGTGTCATACACCGAGCGGTCAGCGCGCAATCGCGCCAGCTCGGGCGCGACGCGAACCATGTCGAAGAAGCGCAAAAACGGCGTCGCCGCCAGCTCCGTGTAACCCTTTTGGAATACGCGCTTGGTGTACTCCAAAAATTCGCCGTAGCCCTGGGCATCCTTGGCGTTTCGAGCGCCAATCTGCGCGCGCATCACGGCGCTGTCTCCGACGTAGTCGAAGCGGTCACCGTCGTCCCAGATCAGCCGATAAAACGGCGTGACCGGCATGAGCTCCACATAATCCGCCAGGGTGCGTCCAGAGATCGTGAACAGCTCTTCCAGGCACTCGGGCGCCGTGATCACGGTCGGGCCAGCATCGAATTTGAAGCCCTGATCTTCGTAGACGTACGCTCTGCCGCCGGGCTTATCGCGCGCCTCGTAGAGCGTGGTGGGCACACCCATCGCCTGCAAACGAATCGCGGCGGCAATTCCGCCGAAGCCGCTGCCGATTACGGCAGCGCGGTTGGGCGCGCGGTGCTTGCCGGATACGGGATCAGTCATAGCTCTTCTCCAAACGCGTGAGCTCGTGCTCGAGCTCGGCAAGGATTCGCGGCTCAGGGACGCTATCGGCTAGGCGGGCCATCGCGCTAACCAGCCGCGCATGGGCTTCGGCGCGGCCGTGTCGGCCCACCGCCGTTCGGAGCGCGGCGGCCAAGGGTGCGGGGGCCGCGCCGACAGTGGATACGAGCTGCGCCAGCTGTTGGAGCTTCGCGTACGCGGCGGGCTCGAGTGTCTCTGCCGACCACGCCCAGAGCCAAGTGGGCCGGCCGTTCCGCAGATCCTCGTGGCCCTTCGCAGCGCGACGCTCGCTGACGATCCCGCCTAAATCGTCGAGCATTTGCAGACCGGCGCCAAGCTCGCTGCCAAAATCTGCGATCGCTTGCGCTTTGGTCTGCGAGGCGCCGGCGGCGATCGCGCCCATGTGCGCGGCGAGCTCGCACAGCTTGCTGGTCTTCAAGCGCGTAACGGCGGAGACCGTCGCCAAGACGTCGGCCTGCGGCAGTGAAGCGATGTTTACCGACAGGTCGAGCGCCTGACCCTGGTGGCAAGCGAGCAGTGTGCGACTGAACGCGCGGTGCAAGCCGAGCTCGGTGATGGGCGGTAAGCCCAAGCGGGAGAGCAGTTCGAGGGCCCAAAAGTACAGAAAGTTTCCGGCATTCAGGGCCAGCGGCATCCCATACGCACGATGCAGCGCTGGCGCGCCGCGGCGCTCTGTCGACCCGTCCTCGATGTCGTCGATCACGAGCGAGCCCGAGTGCAGTGCTTCGACAATCAGCGCAAGCTCCGGAGGCGGCGTTGCATTGCGACCGCTGAGCTCCCAGCCCAGCCGCACCAGGCGCGCGCGAAACTCCTTCCCCGGGCGGCTCAAGAAGTCGGACAGGGGCCCCACGAGCGCCGCGTCCCACAGGTCAGGTGGCAGCCCATGATCACGCCCGAGCGCCTTCTCCAAGCGCGCCTCGGAGAACTCTTCGTTCAAGAGCTCTGCGAGCGTGCGTGGCAGTTCAAGGGCGAAAGCGCGATTCGTCATTGGAACAGGCCTTTCGTGAAGGCATCGCTGAGCGATAACCCCTGCGGGGGCCGCCCGCACAAGATGCGCGCTCGATCCATCGCGGTGGTCGACAGCGCGTAGAAGCGCGCGATGCTCGGCTCGGGCAATTTGTAGAAGCGTTCGAGCACGTTGCGCCGCGACCGCTCGGGCATGGCCTGGAAGAGCAGGCGATTGAGCAGGCACGCAAAGCGTTGCTGACGCGCGTGTTCGCGACTCAGGGCGTCGAATGGCGGGTCGAACAGCGTATCGGGTCGGCTGCCCGCGATGTGTAGCGCGAGGCGCACGGCAACTGGGAAGGAATACCCCGTCGTTGGATGAAACCAGCCGCCCGCGTAGCCCGCGCGTAGCGGTGAGGCCGAACCTGTTGGCGTGCTGACGCGCGGTAGTGGCAGGACGCCGACCTCTTCACGCGCGACGCGCGCAGCGCCGAGCCCGAATGACCGCGCGTAGCTCAGTGCCCGCGCGCGCGCCGCTGCGACGTCGAGCTCGGGGCCGTCTGCGAAGTAGGTATCTTCGACCAGCACCCGGGTCGGGCTGAGCGGCAGCGTGTATACGAAGCGGAAGCCGTCGTGCTGCGCCACTGTCGCGTCCATCACGATCGGTTCGGTGAGCGTGCAGGGGGCTTCGAGCTCCAGCTCGAGCCCGAGAAATTTTTGGTAGCCAATGACGTCCTGCCGCTCGTGCGCTTCCGGGCCGCGCGCGTCGATTACGACGCGTGCCTCGACGACACGACCGTCGTCGAGAGTGGCACTCACCGCGTCCACGCGGGCCGCCGCGCCGTTCAAAATCAGCTCCGAGCCAGCGCGCGCCGCGAACGCCGCCGCCACGTGCGCCGCGATCCGGTCACTGCTGACGGCCGTATAGGGGCTGTCCAACCGCCGCTCGAAGCTCGGAAAGCGTACCGAGTACCCGTCCCAGCGCCGCAACACCAGCGGGCGGACTAGCTCCTCGCCCGCCTGATTCAGGTCCGAACCGTGGAAGCACCACAGGTGATTGCCGCCGACTTGGGAGCCCCGTTCCACCAAACACACCCGAGCCGCCGGATCGCGGGCGAAGACAGCCAGCGCGACCAGCGCGTTTTGTAGTCCGCCCCCGATCAGGAGGTAGTCGAAGGTGGGTGAACGATTCATGCGTGTCCAGCTATTGAACAGGCCTTGTATAGGCTCGTGACCGGTATACGCGGGCTAAACGACAAAGTGTCTATGATTTGTCCATGTAGGTGTTGGACAAAATCGCCCCGTCGACTGGCCCGACATTTTCGCGCGCACGCGCGAACGCGCAGCGGATTGGCTCAGGACGAGACGGCAAAGGCTGAGGCGAGGGCGTCACTGGGCTGCGAAGGCGCACCGACTCCGCGGGCGCCTCAGGCGCCGAACAGTTTGCCGTTTCAAAATCAGCGAGGAACGCGGATATCGTCGCTGTTACCCGGCAGGCCGTCGGGGCCGGCTGAGCTCACGCTCAACTCGCCGTTTTCGCAACGCACGCGGAAGCGGTTGCCCCAGGCGTCGTCCTCCCGTGCGCTGCGATCGAGAAAGCGCTCTTCCTCGAGCAGGCTCAACGTAGGACAGCCATCACTGTGCTGCGCGCGGAAGCCCTGCGCGGCGATTTGAACCTGATTCGCATCGCTACGCGACGCTGCTTCTGCGTCGTGACTCGAGCTTTTACTCTCTGCCCACCACAACCCCGATGCACCGGCGCCCAACGCCAATACCGCCAGCGCGGCCGCAACCGGAGTGACACCACGAGCACGCGCGCGCCGACGATCCATCTCGGAGGCACCACTTAGCAAGCCATATGCCACGCGCGGACGCGCAGGATTCAGCCAATTTAGGCGGGGAAGACGCACGTCCACGCCGCGCCTCGCCGTCAATTTGACGCGCGGACAGGCCGCCAACGGCGCGCGCTGTCATTTTGGCATGTCGCGAGCCGAGCTAAGCGAACACAGACCGCTCAGCAGGCGCGATGACCGCCGGCAGGAAAGATCTTGCCCGGGTTCAGCAGATTTTGTGGGTCGAAGACACGCTTTAAATCCCGCTGAAGCTCGATCAATTCCGGCGCTTGCTCGAGCGATAGATACGGAGCCTTCAACACGCCGATGCCGTGCTCGCCGCTCAGCGTCCCGCGCAGCTCGATCACGTTGCGAAACAGCGCCTCAATCGAGCGCTCCACCGCGGGCAGCTCCTCATCCTCATTCCACAAGAAGTTGCAGTGCAGGTTGCCGTCCCCGGCGTGCCCGTACGTCAGCGACCGCACCCCGGTCTCTTCACTGGTGCGCGCGACACGATCGAGCAGTTCACCGATTTGCATGCGCGGCACCACCACGTCCTCACTGAGTTTCTTCTTGGTCAGCTTGCGCACGGCGTAGCTCATCTGCCGACGCGCCGCCCACAGCTTTTCGCTTTGCGCCGCGTCTTGAGCGACCAAGACATCAATCGCCTTTGCCGCCTCACAGGCGTCCGATACGCGCGTTGCTTGCCGCTCACAGGCTTCGTCGTCGCCGTCCACTTCCATGATCAGCATGGCGCCGGCGCGAGCATCGATCGCGTTGCCCGCGCTCCGCATCGCCTCCAGCGTCGTTGCATCGAGCAACTCGATGCAACGCGGCACGAGCCCGCGCGCGATGATCTCCTGCACCGCGGCGCCCGCCTGCTTCACGTTTTCAAACAGCGTCATCATCGTCACCACGCGCTCGGGCTTCGGAATTAGCTGCAACGTAATATCGCCGAACACGCCCAGCGTGCCCTCGCTGCCCACGAGCAGGCCCGTGACGTCGTACCCGGTCACGCCCTTCGACGTGCGCCGCCCCGCGCGAATCCGCTGCCCGCCGATCAACAAGGCGTCCATCCCCAACACGTAATCGCGCGTCACCCCGTACTTGAACGCGCGCGGCCCGCCCGCATTCTCCGCCACGTTCCCGCCCAGGGCGCAGGACTCGAGCGAGTTCGGATCCGGCGGATAAAACCAACCTTCCGCCTCTACTGCGGCGTGCAAATCGGCCAAAATCACCCCCGGTTGCACCACGGCGATGCCCTCACGCCGGTCGATCTCCACGATCGACTTCATGCCCGCGGTCGCCAGCACGATGCCGCCTGCGACCGGCACCGAGCCACCCGTACGCCCCGTGCCACCCGCGCGCGGCGTGATCGGCACGCCCGCCTCCCGGGCTACGCCGAGGGCCGCCAAAATGTCCTCCGCGCTCTCCGCGAGCACGACCGCGTCCGGCACCACGCCCACGGCCTCCGACTCGTCCCGCGCGTACCGCTCGCACGCCTCTCGTTCCGTCAACACCTTCGAAGGCCCGAGCGCCCGATCGAGCAACGAGCGCGCCTTGTCACAGGCTGCTGCAGAGGGCCGAGGCACATCAGGACGACTGAGCTGCACGGGAACACTCTAGCATAACCACCGCATTGACCCGACGATGCTCCACTGGCTCGGAAGGGTTGAGGGCCCGCCGCGCGGGCACGAAGTTGCCGCTTGCGAGCCGAGTGCTACTCAACGGCGCGTGCGGTTTAATTTGCTGGCCACTCAACTAACGGCGTGCTTTGCCTTCGCTGGCTGCACGCACGAAAGCCCCGGCGGAGGCAAACCGCAGCCAGCCACGGTGACGCCACCGGCCGTCGATGACGATACGAGCGGGGTGGTCGGGCACGTGGCGAGAGAATGGCAGGTCTCCGACTGGTTCAATTCACCACCGCTCGCGCTGCAAGCGCTGCGCGGGCAGGTCGTGTTCGTGCGTTGGTTCACGTCCCCGGACTGCCCGTTCTGCAGCGGAAGCGCGCCGGCGCTGCGCGCATTGCACGAGCGCTACGGACACAACGGGCTGACCGTCGTCGGAATGTATCACCACAAATTGCCCACGCCGCTAAAGCCCGAAGACGTCCGCGGCTGGGCCAGGCATTACGGCTATGCATTTCCGGTAGCCATCGATCGGGATTGGAAGACCCTCGACAGCTGGTGGCTCACGGGTCACGCGAACCGCGGCTATACCAGCGTGAGCTTTTTGATCGACAAAGGTGGCGTCGTTCGCCGCGTGCACTTGGGTGGGCTAATCGAGGTCAACAGCGCCGAGTTCCGCGCTATCGACGCGGACGTTCAGCGGCTACTTGCCGAGCGCGTGTCGGGCGCCGCGCCGACGTGACCGCGTGCGCCCGACGGGCGCCGAGCGTGAGCCATTGCGAGTTGCGCGGATAGGCATCGAGTGCGACGACTCGCCGAGCCCGGCTGACCTTCCCGCGTCGCACGTAGCGCGCCGCCGAAGGCTGAGACGATCACGAGGTGACGCGTGACCATTAAAAAATTTCTCAGAGAACGTTCGGGCTGAAGCGACGCAGTTTGCCTTCCGCGTCGAGGCCCTCCGGCCCTCGCCCGAGCGAATGCGGCGCGAGATCAAATGCGTTGGATGTCAGACAGTGGGCTCGCGGTGAGCCAGAGTGTGCCAACCTCACACTTGAATTTGGAAATTCGCGGCGTTTTATCGAGCGATGGTCCGGCCCGCAAGTTGCGTTGCTCCCGGCTTGAATGATGACCGACCGCTGGACTAGGAGATGGGGCGCACTGTTGGGGGCTTGGAGCTTGTTCGGCTGCGCCGGCAGAGCCGATGGATCCGCTGCCAATGCTGGCAACGGCGGTCAGTCGGGCGCAAGCATGTCGGACAATGGCGGGTTCGGGGGGCGTTCGCCCAGTAGTCCTACGTCGCTTGTCACGAGCGCTTGGGACATCCGCGTGTCCGCGGCGTGGCGTGCGCCGGATCTGAACGCGACAACACCGGAGTTCGCGCTCACTCTCGGGCTCGACGCAGCGGCGGAGCTGTCCGGTCGTTTGTCGAAAGACGGAAGCGTCAGCACATTTCCTTTACGTCGTCAGAGCGGGTCGAGCGCGAGCGTGATTCCTTCTGAATCGGGCGTGCGTTTCTCTTTGCCCGCGGGCGAGGGCGCCCTGACCGCGCTGACGATCGACGCGCTGACGGTGACCGCCTTCGACGACGATGCAGACGGTATCGCGGACCGTTTGACGGGCGTCGGCGAGGGCGAGATCGAACAAAGTTGCGGTGATTGTTACTTCAGCAAGGCGGTCCATCTCACGCTTTTGGGAAAGCCGGATCAAACGCCGCCAACACTACGCCTGCCAGGCGGCCGCTTGAATCCCCTCGACCGCGTGGCCCTCGTACCGAGTGAATCACTCCGCTCGGTTCAAGTCGCGCTGACGAGTCTCGAGAAGGCTCCCCAGGTCGTGCCGCTCATTTTCGAAGGTGCGGTCGCCTCGCAAATGTTTTTCACGACGGCGCAAGTTCTGCCGTTCTCGGGCGCCTGGCAGGTGACCGGCACCGGGCAGGATTTTGCTGGGCACGGCCTCGACCTGACCGCGGCCCGGCTTTCGACGATCGCAGATCCCGGTTACTTTGCACAAGATGGTTTTGAATCGACGCCAAACTTGGTGCTCGACGGGGACGCGGCTTTCGTAGACATCAGCAGTGGGTTACCGATCCCGAATGGCAAGCGGGCTCTATTGCTGCCGCCGGGCAGCACGGCGACCTTCCACCTGCGGCGGGCGAGTCAGACCGCGGTTTTGGCCAACGTCGTGGAGTTGAGCGACGTGCAAGACGGCAGTCCCTACGTTTCTTTTCAATCCGCCGTGATCGGCGGGGCCGAGCGCGTCGTCGCTCAGTGGGCTCCGAGTGTCGCGTCACTCCCGACCGGCAACGCGGTTTGGATCAAAGCCGGTACCGCCCGTACCATCAAGACGGTGCTGAACGAAGCAGGCAGCGAGTTGGCGGTGACCATCAGCTCGGCGTCCTGCACCGGCGGCGGTGCATGCCCCCCGTTCGGGGCCCTGCTCGTCGACGACCTTCAGCTCGAGTGATACGCAAACGGTCGCGTAGACTCGAACGCCGTCACGGAAAGGGCCGTCAAACGCCCAAAACATCCCCGATAAATCAGCCCTCGGCGATCCCGCTTGACGGGCCAAGCCCTGCGGCTAGGTTCTCGCCCTCCAAGGCTCTGGAAACCGTTATCGGAGAGGTGACCGAGTGGCCGAAGGTACCCGCTTGCTAAGCGGACGTAGGAGAAATCCTACCGAGGGTTCGAATCCCTCCCTCTCCGCTGAAGCTGCCCCCTCGTTGTAAGTCGATGAGCGGCGCTGGCACCCGTCGGTGCTCGCCGCCTTTGGCTGCTGCGCGCCGCCGACCTCCCCCAAAGCCGTGCTCGCGCGCGCCTGTGACGCGTCGGGCTGAAGGACGGTCGGGCTGATCGTTGGGCGCGCGCTGCGCGCGGCTGGGGGAGGTAGTCGGTGCGCACGGGAGACGCCGTCGCGCTGCTCGGGATGATCGTCGCGGGCACGCCGCCGCGGGACTGCTTCAAAGAGCGGCGCGCACTAGTGCGACCGCAGCCGGCAGATTGCTGAGCACGAGGTCCGCGAGGACGCGCACAACGCGAAAGCCGAGGCGGCTGAGCTGCGATCTCGCCGCGCGTCAGCGCCGCGCTTACGGGCATGAATGGCGCCATCCGTTTCAACGATGAGCTGGATGCTGGACGCGCAGAAGTCAGCGATGAACCCGCCGACGACAACCTGGCGGCGAAACGATACGCTGAGCTGGCGAGCGTTGAGAGCTGACCAGAGGGCGGCTGTCAGCGGCCGACTTCTTGCTGACCATGCTGATGCGCTGGTCGCGCAACATGCCGAGGCCGACCGACACGTGGCCGGCACTGTTCGAGCACGCCTCGAGAATGAAGGCACGCCCCTCGTTTAGGGAGGTCTATGCACGCCAAAGCCTGACCGACTGGACCTGACGGGTCGACGATCGGACCTTAGTGAGGGGCCCGAGCTCCGCAGCGTCTGCGTTCACAATTTTTCGCTGCTCGCGACCAGCACGCCGACGTCTAGCCTCGTTGTGCCGGCGTCCAGTAGTGTCTGCACGTCATGCAAGTGGCGTTGCTTGAAATCCGACTCCTGCTCGGGGGTCATGGCGCGCAACATCCCTCGGTATCCCGCGTTGTGAACGATGTCCCACCACGCACTCGCAGAGGGGGAGCACGCAGCCGAAGTCGTGATTCGTGCAGCGCGGGCGCCGCAGTCCGGACTGCTCGAAGACGTCGCCGAGCTTCTGTTCGGAATCCAGACGCAGCCACGCCGGTGGGCGCGACTCAAAGCCGAACTCGGCGTACAGACGCAGAAAGGAGTCGGTGAATGGCGAAAACGAGCCTGCTCGAAAAGTGGCGAGGATGATACGTCCGCGAGGCACTGCTTGCCGACCAAAGCGGGTTAGAGCAGCTACCATATCCTCGACAAAGAACAGCCCGAAGCTGCAAGTCACGACGTCGAAACGCGGCTCGAACTCCATGTCGTCGAACGATCCTTGAACGAAGCTCGCATTGGATAGGCCGGCGGCCGCGGCTTTGGCCCGAGCTTCGTTCAACATGCCACTCGACAAGTCGAGCCCTAATACTTCCGCTCCGGGTGCCAGGGACGCGAGAGCGAGGGCCACTTTACCGGTGCCCGTGGCCAGATCGAGGGCCTGCTCGCCGTCCACCAAGCGGCTCGCCTCCGCGACGACACTCGCCGTTGAATCGAACCAGCTGAGCATCGGGTGATCGTAGCCGGGAGCCACTGAATCGAAGGTCGCCTGGACGCGGGCTTCGTGCTCGAGTCTCGTCATGCACAATCGTAACGCGAGAGAAGCGCAAGGGGAAGATTCAGCTGCCGCCGTGGGCGCCTTGAGCCTCGTGCGTCCACTCGGCCGCGCTCAGAGATGCCGATGCAAAACCCGCCCAGTTCGTCGATGCGGTCGTGACCTGCTTCTTCAACCGCTTGGCGTAGGGATTACGGCGGGCATTGGAAAAGTCGTACTGTTTTCTCATTTGGGAACCCGTTGGGAATAGAGAGACCTCTCTAAACGGTCAGCCTTGCGGGCGGTGATGACCCGGATGATGCTGCCGCCTTTGCGATAGCAGTGACAAACAACGAGGGTTCGAAGGCTTGAGCTAAGGCCAAGCAATACGAACGAGTGCGCTTTCGCACGTCATCGACATGGCGTCGCTCAAGGAGCAAGAGGTCAGCTTAATGCGGTTGCCCCGACGTCCATCGGGGAGGCGAGCTCAGCCCGAGCCGGTAGCGTGGCGGGCCTCCACCTGACCTCTGCCGAACGCACGCAGCTTATTTCGGCCATCAACACGTTGAAAACGCATGCTCGAGTTCTTGTCCGGGCCAGAGCGCGCGAGTGTAGAGCTCCAGCCTCGAGCATTGTAACGTGCCGCTCATGAAGCTCGTTCATTTCTATTTGAACTTTCCTGGTACCGCTAAAGAAGCGTTTCAATTCTACGAGACGGTCTTCGGCACCAAGATCGGCATGATCCAGACCTTCGGCGAGGCGTCCTTCATGCCTAACGTCCCAGACGCGGCCAAGGCCAAGGTCGTGCACGTGCAGATGCCGATCACCGAGGCCGTGCACCTGATGGGTAGCGACGTGGTCGAAGGCATGGGCCCCCCGGTCACCTTCGGCAACAACTTCCACGTATCCATCGTCGCGAAAGACAAGGCTGAGGCAGACCGCGCGTTCGCTGCGCTCAGCGAATCCGGTTCCGTCGGCATGCCCCTCGCGAACGCCCCGTGGGGCCCGTACTTCGGCATGTGCACGGACCGCTTCGGCATCAACTGGATGGTCAGCCTCGAAACCCCCGCCTGACCGGGGGTGTAACGTGGCCGGGATGGGCTGGACTCACGCCCGAGTGCCGGAGAGTAGGCAAGAGGGCGATCGCGTTCCAGCATCGCACCCCAAACCCTGTCAGAGTTGCCGCCGGGCGCGAACGTTGCCCCTTGAGCGGCCCACCCGAGCGAACGAATATGCTTCAAGCTAAGAAAAATGTTGCGGCTCTGTTCGCGCGTGTGGCGCTCAGCGCGTCATTCTTGTCGGCCGTCGCGGATCGATTCGGCTGGTGGGGGCCGCCCGGGGCACCGCAAGTGGCCTGGGGCGACTTCTCGCACTTCACCACGTACACGGCGCTCCTCGATCCACTCGTGCCGAACGCGCTGATCGGCCTTTTGGCGCGCCTCGCCACATTGGCGGAGGTTGCCGCCGGTGTTCTCTTGCTGATCGGCCTGTTCTCGCGCGCGGCCGCGGCCGCGGCGGCCGGATTATTGATCGTGTTCTTCTTGACCATGGCCTCGACTCTCGGAGTCAAGACACCGCTCGACTATTCCGTGCTGTCCGCGGCCAGCGCATCGCTGTTGCTCGTTTTGCTCGGCCCCGGGCAGTGGTCGTTGGATGAGCTTCGAAAGTCGCCAATCGACCGCATTTCGTCCCGTTAGGAGTGTGAGCGGCTCATCGCACACTCGAACCGAGCGCGGAACGTGCTTTGCGCGCAGTGAGCGTCGCGAACGCGCGCAAAGCACGCTATCAATCGGGACGAACACGGATTGCACGCTGCCCTTGGCATCGCCGAGAGCTCGTCAAAGAGAGCTCAGCCACGCCGTAGACTCAGCTCTGAGCGGTCGGACGTAGCAGGATGTCACCGACGTCGACGTTGTCCGGTTGTCGATAGCGAAGGCGATCGCACGCGCGATAGCGTCCGGGGTGATGGCCATCGTTTCGGCCGCCCTCACTCTCGGTCCGACGGAGTCAGCGCCTCTGCGAGAGTCTCGCTAAACTATCGCGGCGCATACCGCAACGCGGCGATGCTAACCTCACGCCGCAGTGCGGCGCCAGAACGTCGATTCGACAAACCTGCGCCGGCATCGTCATCGGAGTGGTCTAGGCAAATTTACTAGGCTGAGCAGTGCGCGGCGAGATCCGGTCTGCCTCAGGCCTGTCACCTCAACAAGAGCAGGAACTGAGTCGTCCGACGACGAGGCGACGCGCGAGCTCGGCGCGCTCCTGGTGCGCAACCATCCAGCCGACGACGTAGCGGCTGTAGATGTCGAGGATAACGTACAAGTAGAAGTAGCTCCACTTGGCCGGGGCGAGCAGCTTCGTGATGTCCCACGACCAAACTTGGTTTGGTGCGGCTGCGGCTTCGGATAGTGCGGATGCCGAAGCTGATCGCGTCGGTCACGCACGTCACTGCTCTCGGCCAAGACACGATACATCGTGCGCACGGAGCACTCGTATCGTTCCTCGTCGAGCAGCGCGGCATGCACCTCTGCAGGCGCCTGGTCAGCGAAGCGCTCGGAGCTCAGGGTTTCGAGCACCTGCGCCCGTTTTTCGGCACTCAGCACGCGAGGTGACCGTGCCCGTCGTCGTGGGCCCGTACTTCGGTCGAGTCCGCCGGTAGTGTGTGGCCCCTGACATGCGGCCTTGATTCCACCGAGGGTCGCGAGCTGCATCCAGCACGGCTTTCATCAGCTCTCCTCCTTCATACGGCGGTCCCGTGAGCGACGATTTCCATTAACCAGGACCCTGCGCCAGACGGACCGACGACGTGATTGGTCTCGTATCTGAC
>CAXSGJ010000064.1:0-5597 GCA_964236865.1 uncultured Polyangiaceae bacterium | reverse complement strand
GGTGCTCAGCCGGACATCCCACTGGCGCTGGGCGATCTCGGTGAAGCGCCGGGACACGTCCGTGTCCTCCTTGATCAGCAGGACGTCGTAGCGGCACACGAGCGTGACCTGCGCGCCGTACGACGAGAAGATGTGGGCGAACTCGGCGCCCACGAACCCGCCGCCGACGATCCCGTTTGCGCCGACTTAAACAGCGGCGCGCATCATCTCGATCAGCGCTTGCTGTCGCCCAGAGCGATAGTGCGCCGCGACCTCGTTACGCTTGCTCTTCCAGAGGGTCAGTGCTGGCGCCTCTCGAATGTCGGACCCATTTACAATACCCATCGACCGCAGCCGAAAACCAGGTAACTCGTGGACCGTTGAAACAAGCGCTGGGTGAATTGGCCAAGCGTTCTGGTAGCCCTGGGTCATGGCGCTTGGACGCTATCACGTCGCGTCCCATGCTCCCTCAAGGCCCGCTCGTACCTAAAAGTCGAGCTCCGCCGGTCCGCCGAACGTACCGGCGTTCAGCTGCGGGCGCCAGAGGGAGCGCAGCGACCGACAAGCCCGTCTGCTGCAACGCCTTGTTGGGCGGCGCGGTCCAGACGCTGCCGTCGAATCAAACCGCGAGGTATGACCTCAGCCACGCGCTCGGTGCGCAGGTCTTCCACGCCCTCAGATGACCGCCTGGGCCTACGAAAACCCAACCTGATAAAGGGACCGCGAGGCGAACCTCGCCAGTCGGAGAAGCAGCGTGGCAGCTCGCGGGGACGCTCCACACGGAAGGACATAAGCCACCGTCCGCATCGACGCTTCGGGTTCGAGACGCTCCTGTCGAGATCGCAGCAGCAAATCGGCACGACGCTTCTCGCCCCAAATCAGCTTCCACTCTACGTCCGCCGAACGTACCGGCGTTCAGCTGCGGGCGCCAGAGGGAGCGCAGCGACCGACAAGCCCGTCTGCTGCAACGCCATGTTATGCGGGGCGTTGACAATATGTCGAAAAAGACATATAAGTCAAACGTGTCGCCAGCACACAAGCCGCTCGTTTGGCTCAGTGGCGAGGTGAAAACGCCGCCATTCTCGGCGGAATCACGGATCCAAGCTGGCTACCTGCTCCGAATGTTGCAATCCGGACAAAGCCTTACGTTACCTCACTCGAGGCCCATGCCGGTGATCGGGGCCCGATGCCATGAGCTCAGGATCCAGGACGAGAACCGAATCTGGAGAATCATGTATCGAGTGGACGCCGATGCCATCGTGCTCACGGAGGTTTTCGCGAAGACCTCACAAGCGACTCCAGCGACGGCAATCAAGAATAGCCAGCGGCGACTGCGCGCTTACGACGACGCCACGAAGGAGTAACCTCAGATGGAATACGCGAAGCGAAAACGTTTGGAAAAGGCCGGCTGGCGAGTTGGAAGCACAGCGGATTTCCTCGGACTGTCGGGTGTTGAAGAGGCCTTGGTCGACATGAAGCTGACGCTCGGGATGCGACTACGGAAGACCCGCGAGCAGCACAAGCTGACCCAGATCGACCTGGCAAAACGGATGGGCTCAAGTCAGTCGCGCGTAGCGAAAATGGAAGCAGGCGATCCGGGCGTATCGCTCGACCTGCTGGTTCAAGGGCTACTGGCTGCGGGAGCTACCCGGAGAGAAATTGCGTCCGCACTTGGCGCGCGCCAAAAGGCTGCATCCGCATAACGTATCAGAGTTCAGCTTCGTGGGCTGAGCGAAGCGATGCCCAAGTCTGCTGCAACTCGGAGTTGGGCAGCGGCGCACTGAGCCAATAGGCTCGTATCCCCACGCGCCGTTGAAAGCAGGTCCCGCCGCATCCGCGCATGTCGTTCATCACATCGTCAGGCACCGGCTGTGCGACGGATTCCCTTTGCACGGACACCACTGGGATCAGTTCGCCGAACCCGAGCAGCTCCTTGATGGGTTCAATAAATGCAGTGTTCTTACCGTGCGTGATAAAGCCGCTACGGGCTTTTTCTTCGGTGCCTTGGTCATCGGTCCCTCGCTGCAGTTGACGTCGATCAGACGGCGTTCTCTACGTGCGTGGCAGCCTAACGAGCGATTACTAAAACACGTAGCTTGCACGTGCTCTTGTTGGATGTGAATAGTAAAAACCTCGGCTGAAGCCGTCGCTGTGAGAGATGGGTTCGGGCACCGCCTAGCGTGCCGACCGCCCCCCAATTGTTTCACCTACGCGCACACGCGCGCGGCGAGGTACCCGAACAGCACCCCGCCTGGCGCCGCTATAATCAGCTCGGGAATCAGGCGTGTCATCGACAATTCCGGGGCAAGCAACGCCCACCGCAGCGCCGAACACGAGCAGCGCGACGGCGTCGTTGAGCAGGCTTTCGCCCTTCAACACCGCGACCGTTCGCCGCGGGAGCGTGAAACGAGCCAGCATCGCCGCTGCAGCAGCCGCATCGGGTGGCGCGACGATGGCACCCAACGCAACCGCCGCCGCGAGCGGCATTGCGCCCCAAGCCACGGCTGTCCAAGCCACGGCTGCGGTCGTGAGCAACACCGCGATCCCCGCCAGCGCCACCAGTGCCAACCAATTCTGACGCACCGCTCGCGGTGGGAGATCGAACGCAGTGTCCATCAGCGCCGGTGCAATGAAGAGCGCCAACGCGAGCTTGGGATCGATGCCAATACTCGGCGCCCAAGGCAGCGCGGCGACGCCCACACCCGCGAGCGCCAACATCGTCGGATAGGGCACCGAAACTCTGCGCTAGACCTGCAGCAGCACGATGGCGACCAGGAGCAAGATCAACACGCTGTCGAAGAGGACCATCGCCGCGGACTGTAGGAAGCACCGCTGCGCGCGGCAATTCGCTGCGGCGATCTGCAACAACTCCGCGCTGCCTTAAGCAAAGTTAGACGGGGCCGCTCCCTAGCGGGTCCCCCCGCGAGCCGACGCCTCCGATCCATCGAAACCGCTAGCGGCAGCCTCAGCGTCCAAGTCCTCTCCCCGCGTTTGTTGCTGAGCACGATGACCGGAAGATTGGATATCCGGATGGCGAAAGAATTTTCGGCCACCTCGAGCGTTGGGTCAAGCTCGGCGGCGAACACTTGGTGGCATTCCACGACTGGGAGCTGGTGGAGGACTACGACACCGAGGCCCGCAGCATCTTGACCCCGTGGTCGAAGCTCCATCGACCCAAGTTCGATCGCGTGCACATGCTCGTCCGGAGCCGCACGCTCGCCTGGGGCATCAGCATCGTCAACCGAATCACCGACGACGTGATGGTCGCCCACCACAGCCGCGCCTCCTTCGAGAAGGCGCGGCGCTCGACGTTCGGCCGAAAAGCTGCACGTTGTGCGCAAAGCCCGGCTCATGGAAAAATCCACACTTGGCCGCCAGCGCGCAGCCGCGGCTCGGCGACTCAATGCCTATTGCGCGAATCGATCGCTAAGGAGAGCGCTGGACCTCTGCATCCACGAAGGTGGCGCGCAGCGCCGTCAGCGGGCACACGCTCGGACCCAAGCGGGCGAGGACGTGGCGATCCAAACAGATCGGAAAGCCATCGAACCGCACCTGCCGCTTCCAGAAATGCGCCCCACGAGCCCAAAATCCGATAATTTCCGCGTGATAATCGTGCCTGACGAGCACGCCTAGTTTGTCGAAATAAAAGCGCTGCCGGCGGCAATGCGTCGGCACGTCACTCGGCAACTCGACGTCCACTACACTCAGCCGCTCGCTTCGAGCTCCCCTCTCGCTAATCCGAATCAGCCGTGCGTCATACAGACTGAACGGAAGCGAGTGGTAGTGCGTGAGCGCGTAGCCAAAGAAGTACAGCGCGTCGATCGGTGCCCAGCGCCGGTAGGCGGCCAAGCCGCGGAAACTTCGCCGGTGATGCTCGGCTTGCGCGATGATCGCGCGCCCGTCGCGCCCGTCGCGCCGTTCGAAGCGAACCACGCCATTGTCGAATATCCCGTCTTGTTCCGGGTCCGGGTACCCAACGAAGCGCGCCGCACGCTCGTGGGGCCGAATCTCGAACGCACTAGGTAGCGGGAACGTCCGCCCGTTGCCCTTCAACCACGGCACGAGCCCCGAGAGCCGATCCGGAATCAAGCGAATGGTACGCAGCGCGCGCCACGTCTCGAACCCACCAGAGTGATCGCAGGCCCGCTCGAGCACCGCGAGCGCTGGCGCAGTCCAACTCGAGTCCCCGAGCCCGTTCGTCATTGCACCTCGAGTATTACCTGATTCGAAAACCTGACCCAGCGTGATCCACGCGTCGTTCGATGCCACGAGTCGGTTGTACCGCGCACGCACGCCTATAGTTGCGACATGCGGTGGGGCCAAGCGTCGTATCGGGGCGTGAGCTTGGGGCTTTTTTGGTGCATCGTGAGCGGCTGCGCTGCGGGTGCCGAGGAGCCGCTCGCGATAACGAGTGCACCAATCGCTGTCCGTTTCCTCCCACCAAAGGGCCGTGTTGCCCCGTCCCGCCGCCGGATTGCTAGTGGGCTGCGATCGCGGGAAGCGGCTTCGGGTTCAGACAGCCGGGGTAGACTGATTTCTCACAGCGCCGTCCGTGACGAGCCGCGTGCCCCAAACCCAACGCCTTCGAGGAAAATCGGGCGCTCGCGATTCCGGGCTGCAGCTCGCTCGGGCGCGCTGTTTTCGCGCTGTCGGTTGCGTGACGGCGCCGCCCGCGCTCCCGCTCGCGCCCCACCGTACTGGCAGAGCAAGATTGTACGACGACACGGCCAATCCGAGCAGTCCTCGCAGCTGGGGTTGTTCGAGGAGCACTGAACTGCGACTGCCCAGACTCGGGGAAGGGAACGGTGACGGCGCCAACGCGCGCCTTCGGGCGGAGGTTTGTTCACGCTCCGGGTCGCCCTCGCCCGATTGCAGTCCCAGTGGCTACGAATCCTGCCCGACGCTCACTCCGCTGCGCCGAAATGGGTTCGGGCACCGCCTAGCGTGCCGACCGCCCTCCAATTGTTTCACCTACGCGCCACGCATGCCGTCTATTGGCGACCGTCTCTGCGCGACCACTCATTGCGCCGAAACCCATGGTCGAACCGGCGCGCACTCGGAAGACACAAACTCAGCGTCATTGATCAGCGCGTCGGGCGAAGAAGTGCCTCCGACGTCTGGTGCACCAGGGATGGAGGACCTTGGCAGCACACATGCGATTTTCAATATCCAAGTCATGTGGACCGACCGGTAAGCCCCGGGTCGAAGCCGAGCTTGGGTTCCTTTGCAGCGAACTTCATCGGCCTTGGCGCTCCGCATTGTCGCCAATGTCCCGACGTTCGTCATGAGTCACCCATCTCAGATCGCCGATCTTCAGAAACATGTTGGCCGCCCATCTACCCGCCCTCATGTTTGCACGACACACGCTGGTTTCTAGTCGCGGCAATAGCTCTGCGGCAGAGCTTGCTGGCGATTTCGACGCCGGTGGGCTGGGAGGAAGATGCCGCTCGCCCAGGTCGCCGAACCAAGCGGCTCCTTCCGAGGCCTCCCTTCGCGGTGAGTGTAGACAGTCAGCGCCCAGGCTTCTATGTTTCGAGCGTGCACGGCGGGAAAAGGCGCTAGACGATGGGACAACCGGCGGCTCGAAGCGGCGACCAACACATGTGCCCGATGGTGAC
>CAXSGJ010000063.1:10661-31004 GCA_964236865.1 uncultured Polyangiaceae bacterium | reverse complement strand
CGATCGTGCCGACGTTTACGTGCGGCTTCGTGCGTACGAACTTTTCCTTAGCCATCTTTACTTTCCGACTCTCTTCTTGCTGGGATGTGACTACGGTTGGACGCGGTTCGAGCCCACCATCAGGTTTGAACTGATGACCTCGTCCTTACCAAGGACGTGCTCTACCAACTGAGCTAGGTGGGCGGATACGTTGGCTAGACTGTTGGCACGTCGCGCCATCTTGGCCGGGCGCTGCGTCTCGCCTCCGGTCCGGTGCTCACGTACAAAAGTACGCTCCGCTCCGGTCCTCGGCTCGACTTCGCCCGCGACCAAGCTTGCGCAACGGGTTTGCTTCGGCGTCCTCGGCGTCGCGTCGCGATGGGAGAGACGAGAAACACAAGAGAAATCGGAGCGGGAGAAGGGGCTCGAACCCTCGACCATCAGTTTGGAAAACTGAGACTCTACCAACTGAGCTACTCCCGCAGAAAAACTCCCCGAAATGCGACGTGAGTTTTGGGGCCGGGGCCCCAAAAGCCTGCCGTGACGGCGTGGGGACCCAAGCACCGCTTGGGGCGGGGCTGAGCCCCGGCGGCAGATGGCTCCGCTGGATTCATTCGAGCGGAGGGGAGCCGAGCTCCCGAGACCGATCAGACCGTGGCGCAAGCGCGGTCCGCTTGCGGGTCGTGCTGTAGTGGAGGGTGTTGGATTCGAACCAACGTAGGCGTGAGCCGGCAGGTTTACAGCCTGCTCCCTTTGGCCGCTCGGGCAACCCTCCGAAGTATTTGTCTTTTGCAACGACGTCGCGAACTGAAGGCTGGAGCTAGCGAGCGGAATCGAACCGCTAACCACCTGTTTACAAAACAGGTGCTCTACCAGTTGAGCTACGCCAGCAAAACCACGCACCGATCCCGCCGGACCCGGATTGGGGCGGAACGCGAGGAGCGATAATTGTTGAGAGCCTGAAGCCTGCATGAGCAACTCTGGCGAGCGAGCTTGAGATTCCGGGACCTAGAAACACAGTGAGGCGACGCTTTCCCAACGGCGGGCGACCCGTTTAGCACCATTCGAGCAGGCCGCCCAAAAGGGGCACCCCACCCGTCCTCCGGCCCGCTGTTTGGCTGGTCGGGGAGTTTTGGGCGGGGACCGAGGAGAACCGCGCTCTGGTAGCGCCAGGTTCCAGGCGTGTCAAGCATATTTCATACCGCCAACCGTGACCCGCGTCCGCATCTTCGCCCAAGCTCCCCGCAACTGAAAATTCATTCAGTATTCGCGGGCTTGAGCCGTATCTTTCGAGCCATTACTAGGCCGAAGGAAGGCCCCCAAGCCACCCGGCTCCGCCCGGTCTCACCACGCTCAGCGCGGGACCTTGCCTGCGGCAAAGGTATCGAGCGCCGCCTGCAGTTGGTCGCGCGTGTACGGCAGGCGAGCCAGCGCCTGGTGCTCGGCCTCGGTCGCGCGGGAAATCGAGTCGCGCGCCTGACGCGCTTTCAGGATCCACGGCGATTGCTCGTTCGTGCGGTCGCCGAGCATCACCGTGTGCTCCATCATGGCCTTCGCCTTGTCGAGCAGGATGGAATAGCGAAGACGCATCGCGCCCTCGAACAACTGACGCCTTCGCTCGGTGTCAGCTGCTTTTGGAGCTGGCACCTGCATCAACTCCTCATGCAAGTGTTGATACAGCTCTCCAACTCGAAAGCCGGCCATCGCCGACCAGTGTGCGTCATAAGCGCGCATGGCGTCCGAGTAGGCGCTCTGTGCGTCGAGCAACAACTGACAGCGCTGCTCGAGTGACGCGCCAAAGTTGGCCGGCACGGGCGTGAAGTGAATGCGCTCCGCGCGGATGCGGCGTAACTCGCCCAGTGCAAAATAAATCGGCGCAAGCTCCGCAGGCACGCGCCCGGCCGCGTCCAAGCTCTCTCGCTCGATGATGTCGCGTGCCTTGCCGATGAACGCATCGGCCTGTGCGTCGTCGTCTCGAGCGAGCCGTGAAAGCGCGCTCGCAGCCAGCACCGCGAGCTGATCGAAGCTCAAAAGATCTTTGTACTTGGCCGTAGTTTGCTCGGCGAGCTCACCCGCCCGCTCATATTGCTCGAGGTAGGTGAGTAAGCGGAGGGCGCGCACGCGCGCGACGCGGTCCAGATCCGAGCTTGGAAAGCGGCGCGCGACTTGCTCGTAGCGGGCCAACGCGGCCTCGTTCTGCCCGCCGACATCGTTCATCTCCGCGGCCTCGAACAGCGATTTGTCCGCCAGCGGCCCTTCTGGATCGAGCTCGAAGGCTCGCTGGAAAATGCGCGCCGCCGCTTCGTAATGCTGAGCCTTCCCCTCGGCGGTGGCCTGCGCGAATAGTTCCGGAATGTTCGTCGCACCCTGCGGGGTGACCACCGTGCGCGCCACGGAAACCCGGAGCGGAGACGGCCCGCCCACCTCTGCGGCGCTGCGCTGTGGCGGGGTGGCCTGCGCCTTGCCCGCGCAACCGCCAAGCGGTCCAAATGCAACACCGAGGAACCACACCAGGCCTAAGAAGTGGCAGGAATGTTTGCTGTTAGTCACGCGTTCACCCATGAACCGAGCGCCATCCGGGAGCTCTGTTTCTCGATCATTTCATAGCTAGCACGCCCGCGTCGTGAGGCGCGAGTTTGGCATTGACGCTCAGTACCAGAGTTTTAATCTGGCTCGGTGTTGAAAGGCATTCCGATCAGTACGAGTGCAGACGACACGCTGGGCAACAGAGGAGGACGCACATGCATACGATGAACAGCGGGCTCTTGAACGATCTCGAATTGAAGCATCGATCCTTGAATGAGCAGGTCGATCGCTTCGCACGCCGCGCCTATCTCACTCCGACGGAACAACAAACGGTCGCCGCGTTGAAGAAGGAAAAGTTGCTGACCCGGGACCTGCTGACCCGCATGCGAGGCGCCTAACGGCTGCGCAGCCGAGGAGCGAACGCCTGCGGCCATCGCTCAACCCCTCCAGTACAGGCACTAGCGGAGCGCTCCTAGCCGGGCGCTTTCGCTTTTTGTGGATCGGGTAGGGTGGCTCAACGGGGAACGCAAGATGCCCCCTCGCACCTCTGTCCAGTTGGGCACTCGGCGTCACCCGCGCAGCCTTCCTCGGGACGCAGCGGCGGCGCGGTGGGTACCGGCGGGCTCGTCTTAGCTTCGCTTTCAGATGCTCCGGTCGGGAGCGTTCGCGCTGAGGAATCGGTCCGGTCGGGCGGGGCGCCAGAGCCGTAGACGTCCCCATTCAAGTCCGTGAGCGACTGATTAAGGCGCTCTATCCAGTCCGCGCGCAGCCCACCAGGCGCTGACTCCTCGGTGGCTTGGGCGATCGCCAACCAATGACGAGCGTCAGCACGAAAGCCGAGGCGGTAGTCGGTCATACCGCGGAAGTAGGCGTACCGCGCCTGATCCATGGGGCTCAGTGCGTCGCTGTCGTTCTCGAGCACTCGCCAGATCGCAAGCGCGTTTTCGTAGCGATTTTTTTCGTACATCCGCTGCCCGCGGTTGAGGTCCTCGCGGTACGTCGCGCACGCCGCGACGAAGACCGCGAGCAGCGCACACAACGAACAGGCCGCGCTACGCATCGCTCGGCTCAACAGTAGTCACACGCGGCAATGCGAATCAAGATCGCGGGACTGCCGCTCGACCCGCTATGCCAAACGAAAATGCAGGCGATAGACCGGCAGACCATCGGCGATAGCGCGGTGCTCACGCGGGCTTCGGGCACCAAACGGATTGTCGGCGCCGAAGCCAAGCGCTGGGTTCTGCGCGATCAACCGGGGCTCTGCGGCGATGAGCGCGGCGTACGCCGCCGCGCGTTCGCTCACATCCGTTTGAATGAACAGCTGCCCGCCGGGGGCCAGCACGCGACACACTTCTGTCAACAACTCCGGCGTCACCACGAGGCGCTTGTGGTGCTTCTTCTTCCACCAAGGATCGGGGAAATGCACGAAGATGGCGCGCGCGCAGGCCTCGGGAAAGCGCGGCAGCGCAGACTTCGCGTCTTCGGCCAGCACACGAGCGCGCCCGCCAAGCCCGCGCTCGCGCAGCTTTTGGTCGACGATGGTCGCCCATTTGCGCCGAATTTCCAGGCCGAGTAAGCGACACTCGCCATCCGCAGCCAAGCGCTCGAACACGAAGCCGCCGCGGCCCGGGCCGATCTCGATTTCGATCGGGCGCGTACCGGCTTCCACTAGAGCTCGGGGGTCGACGTGTTCGCCGTCGGGAAGGCGCGGCGCGTCCGCGTAAGGATTCGTTTTCATGTGAAGGTCGATGCTAAGACTCGGCCGGTGTTAGCACAGGCAGACTGCCCTCGCTGGCTCCGTATCGCGCGCTCGCCATGGAGCTTTTTGGTCGTTGCGGCGCTCCCTGCTTCACTCGCCATTCATGGCATCCTGACGCTGAACGGCGGGGCCCCGGCCGTTCCACTGGACGACAGTTACATCCACTTTCAGTTCGCTCGTTCATTCGCACATGGACAGCCCTTCGTGTATTCGCCAGGCACCGCCCCCGTGCCCGGCGCCACCAGTCTGCTTTGGCCGCTGCTGTTGGCGCTGCCGCAGCTCTTCGGCGTGAAGGGCCTGGATCTAATCCCGTGGGCTTGGGCGTTCGGTTTCGTCTCGCTCGGCCTGCTCGCCTATGAGAGCGCCCGCGCCGCCGAGCACATCACGAGCCCGCGCATGGCTTGGCTGGCCGGGGTCTTGGTCCTCTCGTTCAGCGCCAACACCTGGTTCGCTGCGAGCGGCATGGAGGTCGTGCCGCTCGCCTGGCTGCTCATGCGCTGTGCACGGCGGGCGGCGGAGTGGCTGGAGGGCGATCGAAGACGGCTCGGGGAGCTGCTGCTGCTCGCCCTGCTCACGCCCCTGATGCGGCCGGAGGGCGCGCTCGGCAGCGTGCTGATCGGCGCCGCCCTGTTCATCGCCGACAGCGGTGCGCGGCGGGCATTCGGCTTGGCCGCGCTGACAGGCATCGCCGTGCCACCGGCGATTTATCGAGTGTTCACCGGCTACGCGACGCAAACGACCACGCTCGTCAAATGGCTTCCGTTCAGTCCTTACCTCGATCTGCAGCAGCTCGTCGCTCAAGTGCTCTCGAATGTCCGGCTGCTGCTGTCGACGTTGCTCGACGGCCAGCTATGGAGCGCGGCGTACCTGCCCGAGCATTCTCGCGTGCTCGCCTGGCTGGCGCTGCCCGCGCTGATCGTCGCGGGCACGATACGTCGGACGAGTTGGCGAGCGTGGCTGCTCGTGGCGCTTGGGCTCGGTATGTTCCTGCCGACGACCTACGATAGCTTCCTGTGGAACCGGCTGCGCTACTTATGGCCATTCGCAGGCCCGTGGCTGATCGGCATCGTGGCGTTGGCCGACTTAGCCGGGGAGCTGGCGGCGCCCTGGCGACCGCGCGCCGGGCTGGTGCGTTATGGGCTCGTGGCTGCCGTCGGCTACGCCTTGGTCGGCAAGTTTTCGTTCGCGCTCGAAGATCTGGCGGTCAGTGCCCACGCAATTTCCAGCCAACAGGCGGAGCTCGGGAGCTGGGCCCGCGACTCGCTCGAGCCAGAAGAACGTCTGGGCGTCAGCGACACGGGCGCCATCGGCTATCTGTCGAACCATACGCTGTTCGACGTCGTGGGGCTCACTACGGTGGGGGAGGCGCGCTATTGGTCGGCGGGTGCCGGATCGCGGTTCGAGCATTACGAGCACCTGCCACGCCGCGCTCTGCCGACATTCTTCATCGTCTACCCGGAGTGGTTTGCCATCCCTCAATTGCTTGGCGTGTGCGTCCAGGAGCGCACTGTGCACGCCACGATTTTGGGCGGGGAGACCATGGTCGCGTGCCACGCCGACTACGCCAAGCTCGGCTCGGGCGAAGACGCTCAAGCGTCGGAATTTCGCCAGCGCCCGGCCCTGGACGCGCTGGATGTCGCCGATCTGGAGAGTGAGTCCGCCCATAGCTACATCGTACGGCCCGCGGCACAAGCGGATGACGTCGTGCTCTCCGACGGAGTGTTGGTGGATGGAGCCCGTCGCAATCGTCGACTCGACCGGTTCCGAATCGAGCTGGCTCCGGGGGCCACATTCGTCTCACGGTTGGGCAGCGAATGCCCCACTCGCCTGAGCTTACGCATGAATGGGCGGCTGCTGGAAAGTTGGACGGTCAGCAGACCGGACTTCGAGGAGCACGCGCTGACCCTGCCCGCGGACATACCGCGCGGACCAGCCGAGCTCGTCGTCAGCACCGAAGGCCCGGCATTCAGCGCCGCGCACTATTGGGTCTACGCGGCAGCAAAATAAGTTTGCGGGCCGTCGCTCGCGAGCTTTGCTATACACGGCCCCATGCGTAAACGCGTCCTCGGCAGCACGGGGCTCCTGGTGTCCGAGCTCGCGCTCGGCACGTGGGGCTTGTCGGGTGACGGCTATTCGTCCCTCCCCGAGGCCGAGCAGGAGGCCATCATCGACCGCGCACTGGCGCTCGGCGTGACCTTGATCGAGACCGCCGACAGCTACGCCAAAGGCGAGATGGAAACGCGGCTGGGACAATGTCTTGAACGGCACGACAGCGTCGTGCTCGTGACCAAGCTCGGCACGGATCGCAGCGTCTCGCCCGCGCGAAAGTCATTTTCGCCCGCGTTCTTGCGGGAAAGCTTCGAGCGCTCTCGCGAACGGCTGAAGCGTGAGGTCGTGGACGTAGTGTTGCTGCATAACCCCTCCGAGCGCAGCCTGGAACGCGGCGAGGCCAGCGGGCTCCTCGAAGAGTTGAAAGCCGCGGGGGCAATTCGAGCCTGGGGAGCCAGCGTGGAGGGCGTGGACGCAGCACGGGCGGCGGTCAAGAAGGGGGCGCAGGTGCTCGAGCTCGCCCACAATGCCTTTCACAACCGTGGCCTCCGGCAGCTAGCGCCTGAGCTTCGTGGCCAAAACATCGGCGTGCTCGCGCGGTCCGTGTTGGCGCACGGCCTTTTGTGCGGGCAGTGGCCGACCGACAAGCAATTCGCGAGCACCGATCACCGTTCGGAGCGCTGGACGAGCGACGACTTGAAACGCCGCATCTCGCAGCTGAACGCGGTTCGACCGTGCGTGAACGGGACCACCATTACTAGTCTGCGCGCGGCCGCGCTTCGCTTCGTGCTCAGCAATGATGTCGTGACGAGCGCGGTGCTCGGACCGCGGAGCGCGCTTCAGCTGGACCAACTGGTGCGTGACTCCGGGAAAGAACCGCCGTACCTGAGCGAGGAAGCCATGGAAGCCCTGCTGATCCGCCTCGACAACGTGGGGATCTCCGCGTGACGCCCAGCCTCGTGGAGACGCTGGACGGCGTCGCTCGCGAGGCAGCCGCGCTGATACGCGAGGTCTACGCCACCAATTTCGGAGTCGACTACAAGGGGCCGAGCGATCCGGTCACCGAGGCAGACCGGCGGGCGAACGATCTGATCTGCGAGCGCTTGGCCGCGCTCTTTCCGAACGTCCCGGTCGTCGCCGAGGAGAGCGAACCATCGGCGTTCGAAGGTTATCGCAGCGCCGAGCGCATTTTCTTCGTCGACCCGTTGGATGGCACGCGTGAGTTCGTGGCGCGCAACGGTGAATTCGTGGTGATGATCGGTCTCGTGGAGGGCGACCGCGCCATCGCTGGCGTCATTCACGCGCCTGAGTTGGGGATCTCTTGGCTGGGCGAGGTCGGTAAGGGCGCGCACGCGGTCGATGCGCACGGCGCACGGTCGACGATTGCGGTCAGCCGTCGCGCGGCCTTGGCCGAGGCGCGCGTCGTCGGGTCTCGTTCACACCGAAACCCCGCCTTGGAGCGCACGTTGGCCACGCTCGGCGCGCACGAGCTGATCGCGCTCGGCAGCGCAGGCCTAAAGGCTGCGGCGATCGCCCGTGGTATCGCCGATGCCTACGTGGCGCCCCACTACGCCGGCAAGCGCTGGGACGCCTGCGCTTCCGATGCGCTGGTCGCCGCAGCTGGCGGCAAGCTGACGAACGCGGACGGTGAGCGCTTCGACTATCGCGCCGCCGATCTCGACAACGACCGCGGCATCGTAGCCAGCAATGGCCTCCTGCACGACGCAATCATCGAGCGCTTGGCGGCCGCGCGTTCTTAGCAAACGCCGGCTGCGGCTAATTTTGCGAGCCCGTGTCGAACGTAAGAAAATGTAGGTGTGGGGCCTTCGTTGACAGTGCCGATAGCCTCCGAGTAGCGTCCGCTCTCCGCGGTAAACCAGGCAATTTCAGCGATTTGAGCGCCGTTGGTCGACCGCTTCTGACCCTTTACTCTGCCTCGGGAGGCACCTCCATGCTGCGCACTTCGCGGACCATCGCGTCGCTCATTCACTCGCTCGTCCTGGGAACCGCAACCACCACCGCGCTGCTCTTGGTCGCAGCCTCCGTCATCGGTTGTAAGGACGAGAACGAACCCGACTACTGGGTCGAAAAGCTCGACGATGTCGCTTGGCAGGCGCGTGCAGTCAAACGCCTAGAGGTGTTTTTCGAAGACTCCGTGACCAAGAACGGAGACATCAAGTCCGAAGGGGTTCAGACGCTCATCGGCAAGACCATCGAACCGCTGACCAAGACCTACGTAAACAGCTACGAGACGCTGGATGACAAGACCCGCGTCTCGCTGATCAAGCTCTTAGCTGCCTACAAGGACAAGCGCGTCGAGCCCGCGGTCAAGAAAGCCTTCGAAGAGTTCGCCAAGCACCCGGCTACCGCGAAGGACGAGCAAGACATCAAGTGGGCAGCCAACGCCACCGCCGATCTGAAGCTCACCGGCGTTTCTGACCAGCTTTTAGCGGCATTTTTGAAGTTGCGCGCCAGCACCATGCTGGGAGGCGTTGCCATTCGAGACGTTCAGGACGCCATGCGCGCCGTGCCCAACAAAGCTTGGGTCGGCCCACTCACGAAGATGCTCGACGCCGAAATGGTGCAGCCGAAGACGGCCAAGGACAAAGACCTGATCGATCCCTATCGGGACCAATCCTTTTGGCAGCCCGTGTCGGCGGAGGTGCTGGGGCGCATCGGCGATCCGGCAGCGGTTCAGCCGCTCCTCAAAGTGATGCTGGACCCCTCCAAGGCCGACGTTCAGGTCACGGCCTTGCTCGCGTTGGTGAAGCTCGGCAAGCCGGCCGCCGACGCGGCGGTCAAGCTGCTGCGTGGTCAAGATCCCGAGCTTGCCGCCTTCGCCGCGCGTCGCATCAAGGACCTCACGGGCACGGACGTGAAGGGCAAGCCGTACATCACGACCGCCGCGCTGATCGTCGGTACGATCGGCCGTGCTGAAACGGCCGGCGCGATGATCGAGGCGCTGAAGGCGGAGACAGACGACAGCAGCAAGGCGGTCATTGCGCGAGAATTGGTCAAGATCCCCGCGACCGACGAATCCAAACAGGCGTTCAAAAGGGCCTACGAATCGTTGCCGATCGACGCCGAGATCCCGCCTTCGGGGAGCGCGCTCGAAACGCTGACCGAATCGGCAGGCCAATTCTTCGACGCCTCCCTGGTCGACTGGCTCCTCGACCGCGCCGCAAGAACCAAGGGTAGCGAGGACGATCGGAAGGCCCTGCAGAGTGCCATCACCATTACGGCGCTCAAGATCGCCAAACCCGACCAACTGCCGCAAGTGAAAGCGGCGGTAGATAAGTACGGCACGACCCTCGAGAAGGCCAGCTACGCGACCGTAGATAACTTGCTGAAGGCCTGCGGAGACCGCGTTCCTTGCTACGTTACCGCGTTTCAAAAAAGCGAAAACCAAGATGCGGCCAACCAGTTCGCGGGCATCAAAGCCGGCTACATGATCGGTATCTTGGGCAATGAGCAGAGCCGCGATGAGATCGTAAAGGGCATCGATTCGATCACGAATGCGGCACTCCGCTTCGTGGCGGCGGAAGTGATCGACCACCTGTCGCCCAAGGGTTCCAAGGACGCAGCGACCCAGCTCACGGCGGTGCTGGAGAAGAACGCGAGGTCGCCAAACCGTGAAAAGTCAGCGGGGGATTCGCCACTCAAGCAGGTCGTGTACCGCATGGAGGCACGGGCGAACTGAGCTTGGCGCTCGGTTTAGGCTCGCTGTTCGTCAGCGCCCGGGCGGCTTTGGCGACGCCGAGCCGCGCGTGTAAGCGAACGCCCACGCGATCAGCAGGCCTTGCACGGGCAAGCGAGCCCAACGCAGAAACGGCGTCCAGGCGGGATGCAGCCCGGGGTGCAGCGCCATCTGCACGTTGGCCGGGAAAACGGCGATCAGCAGCGCAACCAGGCCCCAGGCGGCCAAGCGCTGCCAGCGCGGCAAGAGCAACGCTCCCCCAAGCAGGATTTCACACGCCCCGCTCACGTAAACCAACGCCAGCGGCGCTGGCAAATACGGCGGAATGATGGCCACGAAGCCCGATGGCCGCACGAAGTGCACGACCCCCGCCACCAAAAAAATCAACGCAAACAGCGCCCTAAAGAATCGTTTCATCGCTCTCCCGCCCTCTCTCCCCGTGCCCGCTCTTGACGATCTCGGTCGGGATTAATTTGAATGGTCACGGGGCGAGCCTCTCCCCGTCTCAGCCTTCGGCGTCGCGGCGCGCTACTGAATGCCATACTCCCTCAGTCGCCGGTAAAACGTCCGCCTCGGGATCCCGCTGATCTCTGCCGCCTTCACGCGGTTCCAGTTGCTCACTCGCAAGGCTTCCATGATTCGGTCGCGCTCTTCCCGCCGATGCTCGGATACGCTGCGCTTGCTGCTCGCGCCACGCGGCGTCACCTCGCGTGCGGCGCGAGCCTGGCCGGAAGGACCGGCCGCCCAGTTGTCCGGGAGGTCGAAATCCGGGGCATCGAGCTCCAGACCCTCGCTCATGACCCAAGCATTCAAGAGCACGTTCTCCAACTGACGCACGTTGCCCGGCCAAGCATATTGACCAAGGCGCTGCAGCGCTTGCTTGGTCAGCCCGTTTTTCTCGCGCTTGTAGCGCGCGGAAAATAGCCCGAGGAAGTGATCGACGAGCTGCGGGATATCGTCCGCGCGCTCGCGCAGCGCGGGCACGGGAGCTTCGACCACGTGGATACGGTAGTACAGATCCTCGCGGAATTTACCCTCGGCCACCATGCGTGACAGATCGCGATTGGTCGCGAACAAGAGACGCACGTCGATGTCCTCCTCACGGTTACTGCCCACGGGTCGGACCTTCCGCTCTTGAAGCACCCGCAGCAGCCCTGCCTGCATCTTGAGCGGCATCTCGCCAATCTCGTCGAGCAACAGGGTGCCGCCCTGGCAGTCTCGGAATAGGCCCTTGCGGTCGCGATCCGCCCCGGTGAACGCGCCCTTCGTGTGACCAAAAAGCTCACTTTCCAGCAAATTCTCGGGGATCGCGCCGCAGTTGATGCCGAGTGTGCGGGCCTTTGAACGCGCTGAGGCGCTGTGAATGGCACGCGCCACGACCTCCTTGCCCGTGCCGCTCTCGCCCGTTATCAAAACCGGTACGTCGGTATCCCGCACGCGATCGATCAACGCGTACACGCGGCGCATGGCCTCACTCGTGCCGACCAAGCCCTGATAACCGAAATGCCCGTACAACGCCTCGCGCGCGTCGCGCAATTTTTGTCGTGCACGCTTGAGCTGCTCGGTGCGGCCGTCGAGGAGCTCGCGCAAGCGCTCTTGCGCCTCTTCCAATGCCCCATTCGCGCTGGCCAGGGCGTCGGCTCGCTGCTTGTTCTCGTTGATCAGCCGCGCATTCTCGAGCGCAATCGCGACTTGATCGGCGAACGCTCGCAACGTGGGCAGCTCGCGCTCGAAGTGCGCCCCCGGATGCAGTCGGGTCTCGAGATACAGCGCCCCGATCGCCTCGCCCGAAGGAGCGAGAATGGGCACGCACACCACCGACTCCAAGTTCATTTGGTGTACGGACGCATAGCTCTGCATGCGCGCGTCACTCTGGGCGTTCAGGGTGAGCACGGGCTCGCCCGTTTCGATGACCGTCTCGGCGATCGAGCGCGAAAATTCTGCGTGCGCGGCGTCGCCAGCGCGCGAACGCGACGCGTACACCGTGAGCGCGCCCGAGACCTGCTTCAGCAGCACGAAGCCGTGCTCGGCGCGGGCCAGCTCGACCGCGTAGTCGGTGATGCGCTCAGTGAGCCGTGCCAAGTCCAGCTCCCCCACCAGCCGCGCGTTGACCTCCAAAATACGCGCCAGACGCTGCTCCAAAGGCGTGGAGCTGAGCTGGGAGATCGACGCGCTCGTGCTGCCATGAAGGGAACTTCCGGAGCGAGCCGGCAATGCCCCGGCGGCGCGCAGCGCGTTGAAGGGCAAAAATTCCGTCGCCGCGATGCCGATCGCCGCGGGCACCGAGGCGCGCAGTGTACGGCGACGCGCGTCGTTCCAATAAACCTCGCGCAGATCACGCGGCAGGCGCGCGCCGATCTCTTCCAGTACTGCTAGCGCCTCTTCCCGGTCGCGCCGGGCCAAGAGCGGTTGGCCCCCCGCTTCTTCGAGCTCGGCGCGGGCCTCTAGGGCGCGCCAAACCCAGTCTTTCTGCGCCGCGACGCGGGCCGCCTGGAGCGCGTCGTCCAGATTCTCGCGAGCCCCCAGCTCGTCCCCCAACAAATTCTTCAAACGCGCCGAAGCCAGCAAAAAGAGCGACCGGTGGGCCGAGGCCTCCGCCAGCTCCAGCTCGGCGCGATTCAGTGAAGCGCGCAGCCCAATCAAATCGGGCCGCGCGGCGCGCGCCGCCGCCAAGATGCCTTCGAGGCGTGCTTCCGCGGCATCCACCGAGCGGCCGAGTCCGTCGTAGGCTCCCGCGCAGTCATCGAACTTCGCGACGGCAGCCTCCAGATTACCTTGGCGAAGCTCGAGCTCTGCTTGCAAACCGAGCAGCTGAGCGCGCAGGACCGCGCTCAGCTCGGTGCGCTGCTCTTCTAGCCTCTCGATGCTGCTGCGCGCGCGCGCCAACCGCCCCAGGTACAGATCGGTATTGGCCAAGTTGAGCAGCGCCTGAAGCGCGCTCGAGCGGCGGCCTGAGCGGCGGCCCATGTCCACGGCCGCCTCGAAGTGCTCGATGGCGCCGGCGATGTCGCCGCGAATTTTCAGTAAGCCCGCCAAATTGAGCTGAACTGTCGCCAGAACGCCGGCGTCGCTAGCGCGCTCCGCGGCGGCAATGGCCCTGCGGTAGGCATCGCCCGCTTCATCGTTGCGGTCGCTTCGTTGCAAGACCAAGCCGAGCGACGCCAGCGCCAGCGCTTCCAAGCGCGGAGCGGCGTGGCTCGAGGACTGCTCTAGGGCGCGCTCGAGGGCGGCGCGCGCTTCGTCGTGCTTGCCCAACATGGACAACGCCAGGCCCGCATAGGACAGGGCTTCGGCCGATACGCGCGCGGGCTCGCTGATCAGCGGCTCGAGGATCTTTAAAGCCCGCTGGTAGTCGCCGACGCCGACTTCTGCGCGGCCTAGATACAAGCGAATCATCAACCGTTCGTGTGCGGTGGCGTCGCTGCGGTCGGTTGCCACCGCGAGTATCGCTCGAGCGCCGGCCGCGTCGCCCAAGCTGAGTCGCAGCCTGCCGCGTGCAATCGACACCGCGACCCGTTCATCGACGGTGAGCACATCGAGCGCGCTACGCGCGTCGTTGAAGCGGCCCCGATCGAGGAAGTAGAGCGCGCGCTCGAGCGAGTCTTGCGGTACGGTCGCGCTCACATCGACCGAGCCAAGCACGCGCTCCAAGTCGTCGGCCGACGCGACCGCATCGCTGGCAATGATCCGCACGAGGCGGCGCAGCTCGCCGGGCCGACCACCCGAGACCTCAAAGATGCGCTTTAATAGAGTCTGTGTGAGCGAGGGGACCGCTCGGCGCAACAGATCGATCGCGCAGTGCTCCTCGAGCGGCGGCACCGCGAACTCTGGGATATCCGCCGACAGCGCCGCTCCCCCGACGGTGACCAAGCGCGCCCCTTGCGCTTCCGCGTTGGCGAGCGCCCGGAGGCCGTCATCACCGAGCGCGTCGGCGTCGTCGACCAACACCAGCACGTCGTGCAGCGAGGCGTGCGCCGCAAGCTCGGCGCGCAGGCTCGAGATCGAACCGACGTCTTCGAGCCAGGCTAACGCGGTCCCGCGAACGCCGACCGACCACGCCACGCGCCGCAGGAGGGCGGTGCGACCAGACCCCGGACCACCGACCAGACGCAGGCGCTGACCGGGCCGAAGCGCGCTCACGCGTTCCAGCAATTGGGCCGACGTAGCGTCGATGCCGAGCACGGGCCAAAACGACACTTGCTCCGCTCCTGCTTCCGGGCTCGCGAGTAGACCGGCGGCGCGGCGCAGCGCGCTCGCAAACTCGTCCACCGACGGAAAGCGGTCGCTCGGCGTGCTCAACGTGGCACGCTTGCCCACCGCGTTCAGCTCGCGCACCACATCCACGTTGAGCTCAGAGCGACGGCTGGCGGCGATGATCTCGTTCAGCGTGACACCCAGGGCATAGACCTCGGCGCGCACGGTGAGCGGCGCGTCGTGAAAGAGCTCGGGCGCCGCGTAGCGGGGCGTCAGCCCCTCGGCTCGAGCGCCCGCCTCACGGAACGGTGCTGCCAAGCCGAGATCGACGAAGGTCGCGCGCCCGCCCAGTTCGACCACGATGTTGCCGGGCTTTACGTCACCGTGAAAAAGCCCAGCGCGATGCAGCACCGTCAACTGATCGGCGGCGCGTGACAGAGCCGAAAGCGCACGAGAGCTTTTGCCCTCGGCCATGATTTCTTCCAGGCTTTGGCCTTCCACCAGCTCTCGGACCAAGAACGCACGCCCCGAGCGCGGCAAGCGGCCGAAGCGCACGACCCGCGGCACGCCCAGCCCCTCGAGCCCCGACAGGGCCACGGCTTCGCGCACGAGCGCGGACGTTTCGCGCTCGCTCGCTTCCTCCGCCAGGACCTTCAGCGCGTATGTGCGACCCGAATGGCGATCGCGAACCGCCCACACCTCGCCCCCGCCGCCCTTGCCGAGTTGGGCGAGCGGCTCGTACCGCTCTGGTAACTCGAGCTCGGCCACAACCGCTGAACCTCAGAGGCCGTAATCGGCGCCCAGCCCGAGGAAGAAGCCGCTCGTGCCGAAGCCCGCGTCGAAGCGAGCAATGAAGTTGCGGTGCGGCTTCCAGCGTAAGCCGGTCTGCAGCACGAGCCACGGGAAGACAACCGGCTTGGATCCGCCGTTGGCCCAGTTGGGCTCGTTGTAATTGTAGTGCTTGCCCTCCGCGCAGTTGGCCGGACCGCCCCGGTTTGCGGTCGGGCCTGGGCACGGCAGGTAACCCTCGCCGGTGTTGTCGTTACCGCTCGCGCCCGGCGAATAGGCCTGCTGGCGTTTCAGATCTCCCCACACGAACCCTAGTCCTGCACCGAGCCCGTAGTTGAACGCGAATTCGGGCGCTAAATCGTGGCTCCACAGAAAATCAGCGGTCAGGTACAGGACCTTGATTTTGCTTTCGACGATCTCCCACGCTTCGGCGGTGTCGGACTTGGACTTGAACGGCGTCGGGTCCATCGCGTACGAGGCGAACCAGGCGGAGAAGCCGTATTCGAACGCGTTTTTGCGAATCGTGAACTCGGGGCCGATGCCATGCACGAGCACGGTGCGCCCGCCATCACCGAACAAGTTCATCATGAACTTCGGCACGATGACGGCTCGGTAACGCAAGCCGAGCCCGTAATACGTTTTGCCCGGAAGCTCGACGGGCGAGCCACCCGCTTCGGCATCGGCAACGATCGTGTCGTCTTTGGATTCGGGCTTGGCCGGCGCATCGGCAGTTTCAGTCGGCGCGCTCTCCACCTCGGCGGGCGCCGCCGACTCGGCGGGGGCCACCTCTGGCTTCGGCTGGGCGTCGTCCACTGCTTTCGGCGCGGCTTGGGCATCGGCTGCTGGATCCGCAGCCCAGGCGGGACGCGCAAGCCCGAGCGAGGACAAAGAGCTGGCAACCGCCAAGGCAAGCACTGGAAACGAGCGTGGGGACATCGACCTCTCCTTGAAGCGCGGCGATAGTGCCATGGCACAATGCCACGACCAACGGTTCCCCGCGGGTGCCCTTGGTTTTGGCTGAATTCGCCGTCTAGCAGGCTTGGCACGCCGACCGCAGCTCGCGCCGTTGGAACGCGAACGCGCGTGGAGGAATTGCAAAGGTTAGAGGTGTGGGCGGCGCACGTCTTCCAGTGTCGACCTAGCTTTACGACGAGAGCGCCGTTATCCTTGAAGTGATGAGCAAGCGCCGCGCCTTCCTTCTTGGCTGTGGAGCGGTGGGCTGGGCACTCTCGACAGCGTGTAGTGCGAACCACTTCGTACAACGCGGGGCGGATCTTTACGGGGAGGGCCGCTACGTAGAAGCGGACGAGGTGTTCGAACGTAGCGAGCCGCGCATCGCGCGCGCGCCGCTCGAAGCGCGCGCCGCATACGCAGCGTATCGCGGCGCCAACTTCATGGCTTTGGGCGACTTCGAGCACGCCGAGCGCTGGCTCAGTCTGGCTTCCGCCATCGAGCACGATCAGCCCGGCACGCTCAGCCGACGCGAGCGACGCTTCTTGGAAAACGCCTGGCATGGGCTCCATCGACACCAGACGCAGACCTCGCCCGAGCCTGCCGCAACCGCGATCGCCTCGACGGCCCTCGCTCCAGGCCAAAGCTCAGAGAGCGAGCCGCCAAGCGTCAGCCCAACGAGGCGCGCTCTGATTCAGCAATGAGCCGGGCGCGCGCTGGAGCGAACCCGGCTCTCTCGTGCGAACTCAGCTCTTGGCGTCGCCGCGCGCAAAGATGCTTGCCACATAGTTCAGCACGTCCGTCGCGCTGACTTCATTGTAGCCAAAGTAACGCATCAGGCGTGACTTGATGATGTCGATCTTTTCCTGCGTCTCTTTATCGACGACGGCCGAAACGAGCGTCTTCAGCTTGATGCTGTCCTTCTGATCCTCGAACAGCTTGAGCTCGAGCGCGCGGCGCAGGCGATCGTTCGTTTGCCAGTCGAATTTCTTGCCCTCCACCGCTTTGGCGCCGATGAAGTTCATGATCTCACGCCGAAAGTCGTCTTTGCGATTTTCTGGGATGTCGATCTTCTCCTCGATCGAACGCATCAGGCGCTCATCCGGCTCCTCGTCTTGGCCGGTGTAGCGATTCTTGACCTTCTCCTTCAGGGCGTAGGCCTTGATGTTGTCGATGTAGTTGGCCGCAAGCTTGCTGATCGCGTCCTCGTCCGCGCTGATCGCACGCTGCACCTCGTTTTTGACGATCTCCTCGTACTCGCGTTTGACGACGCCGATTTGATCGCGATAGCGCTTTCGGCCTTCTTCGTTCGTGATCAAGGAGTGATGGGTGAGGCCCTTCTCCAGCTCATTCAAGACCATGAACGGGTTGATGGTGCCCTCGCCCACGTCACTCACGAGCGCGTTCGAAATTTTATCCTGCACGTAGCGCGGGCTGATGCCCTCCATACCCTCGCGTTTGGACTCTTTGCGGAGTTCCTTGACCGTATCCTGTGTGTAGCCGGGCAGGACCTTGCCGTCGTACAGCTTCATCTTTTGGAGCGTGGCCAGGTTATGCTTTTTGGGCTCTTCCAAGCGGGAGAGTACGGCCCACATGGACGCGACTTCCAACGTATGCGGCGCGATGTGCCGGCCGCGCACCTTCTCGTGGTTGAAGTCTTTCTCGTAGATCCGGATCTCGTCCGAGAGCCGAGTGATGTACGGCACGTCGATCTTGATCGTGCGATCCCTCAAGGCCTCCATGAACTCGTTGTTCAGCAGGCGCTTATACTCGGCCTCGTTCGTGTGGCCGATGATCACTTCGTCGATGTCGGTCTGAGCAAACTTTTTGGGCTTGATCCGGTGCTCCTGCGAAGCGCCGAGTAAGTCGTACAAGAAGGCGACGTCCAGCTTCAGCACCTCCACGAACTCGACGATGCCGCGGTTGGCGATGTTGAACTCGCCGTCGAAGTTGAAGGCGCGCGGGTCGGAGTCCGAGCCGTACTCCGCGATCTTCCGGTAATTGATGTCACCGGAGAGCTCGGTCGAGTCCTGATTCTTCTCATCCTTGGGCTGGAAGGTGCCAATTCCGACGCGATCCTTCTCACTCAAGGTCAAGCGCCGGACACGGATGTGATTGGCAACGACCTTGCCCCAGTCTCCGTCGTAGCGCTTGATCAAACCTTGGAAAATGAAGCGGCTGGCAGGATCCAGATCGCCGTCGACCTTCACCTTGAACTTTTCGTTCGAGAGGCCGAGCTTCTTGATCGCCTGCTCGCGCCACTCCTGCGGGATCAACCGCAGCGGCTCTTCATGCATGGGCGAGTCGAAGACGTCTGCCTCACCGCTGGCCAAGCCGGTATCGGCCAAATTCACCCAGCGAAAGGTGAAGAGCGCGCCTTCATGAGTCGTCGAATAACGCTCGACGCCCTTCTTCAACAGGCGCGCAATCGTCGACTTACTGGAGCCGACCGGGCCGTGCAGCAAGATGACGCGGCGCTCCGGCCCGTAACCTTCGGAGGCGGCCTTGAGCACGTTCATCAAGCGCATGAGCGGGATGTCCAGGCCGAACACCGCGTCCTTGCCCTCGTCGATCTCGTCGCGGAAGAAGTTGTAGCGTACGAGCTTCTTCTTGTTGTCGATGTACTCCTCGGTACCGTAGGAGATCACCATGTCGTAAATGCGCTGAAACGCATTGCGCGTGACTTGAGGCCGCTCGCGGACGATAGCCAGGTACTCCTCGAAGCTGCCCTCCCACGCCAGATCGCGGTAACGCCCGTAATCTTGCATGGCGGCGATCTGCGCCACCATATTGCCTGCGACGGAACCACTGCTTACGCTCTGTTTTTCTTCCATCGATTAACCAGCGTAGATTAAACCACACAAAGTCTTGCGCGTCATGGCCGCCCAAGGCGCTAGTCCGGCGGGCACGCTCCGCAACTGCGCGCCTCACGCGGCCGCAAACGGCGGGTGCTGAGCACCGAGCCGAAACGCGGTTGCCCTGCGCTACTCGGGGGACGGGATCAGAATCAGCGGATTCGAGGGCGAGCCGGAGTGGAGCGCACCGTCCCCAACCCAGAACACGAAGTGCACCGCTTGCGTGCACGTCTGGTCGAGCAGTACGTCCAGGCTGATGGCCGCGCCCGGGTCGCCGTCGAACGTGAAACCATCGAGGTCGGAGCCGGTGTCGGCCGCGAGCTGAAACGTGTCCGGGTAGTCGGGAAAAGGCTGCAAACTGTCGTTGGCTTCCAGATCCTCACCCTCGAAGTTCGACAATTCGTGTTTGTCCTCGGGCGCCACCAGAACGTCCCAGGGGCAGCTCGCGCCCGTTCGGTCGGTGTCGCAGCTCGTGCGTATGTGCCAATGCCCGCCCGCGGCGTACTCCACGTAGACGCCCGCTCCGGTGCCCTTGTCGACTTCGATTTCACGGCCCACGTCGATCGTGGAGTGCGCCTGTGTTCCGCACTCGACCGGCTGATTGGGCTCGAAGACCACGCGCCGCGCATCTCCGTTGTCGTAGGAGCAGGCAGCGGAGAGCAACAGGCAGGGAATGCTGAGAGCGAGAGCTTTACGCATGGGTTCAGCGCCTTGATGGAGCGTGAAACGAGTGGGACGGAGCGGAGTGAAACGCCGGCGCCGAATTGTGCATGGCCGGCGCTGAGCGGAAGGCGGGCGCTGAGTCATGCGATGGCGCTGGCAAGCGATACGCGGGCGCCGAATAGCGTTGCGGCGCGGAATATTGCTGCGGTGATGAGTAACTCCGCGCGGGCGCGGAGTAGCTGCGCGCGGGTGCGCTGAACGGCGCTGAGCGTTGAGCGTCGTAGCGCGGCACGCTGGGCGAGGACCACGTGCGCAGCGGCGCACGATAGCCGGTGGACGGCACGCTGGAGACTGGCCGCCGCGATACGTCCGAGCCGCTCACAGCGGCAGCCCGGTAGTTGCTAGGCGACCAGCTGCGCACCGGCGAGCTTGAATAGGCATACGGCGTGCGCGGGCGAGAGCTGTTGCGAGACGCGGCCTCACCACCGAGCCGCGCGCCCATGGATGCCGAGCGCCGGGGAAGCCGACTAGCGGGCGCCATGGATGGCGGGACGTGCGCGTTTTGTAAGCTGGGGCCGCGCGGCGGCGCCGAGTTAGCGGGCAGAACCCGTGGCGCGGCAGCGGTGTGCGGCACGCCGCCGCGGCCGCCGTCCGAGTAGTTCCGCGTGTGCGCGGCGACGTCGCGCACCACGTAGCGGTCATGCACGATGTAGGAGTGGACGTTGTACGAAAATGCGTAACCGCTCGGGCAGAACACGTAAGCCGCGGGCGGATACCACCCAAGCGAGAGTGCCGAGCCGCCGTACCAGCCCCAGGCGGGAGGCATGGGTGCCCAGCCGAGATAGCCGTAGTTGTCAGTCGGCACACGCCAAGTGACCCAA
>CAXSGJ010000063.1:217-10651 GCA_964236865.1 uncultured Polyangiaceae bacterium | reverse complement strand
CCCAAGCGTTGGCGTAGCGACGCCCCGCCACCCAGCTCCAACCGGTGCCGGGGATCCAGACCCAGCGCCCGTAGTGAAACACGACATTGCCGAAGGGGTAGTCGCTTTGCCAGACCCAGTCGTTGTCGTCATTGAGGGCCCAATGGCCTGCGCTCACGTAGGGAGCGAAGTCCTCACCGACCGCGTCCCGGTTCGGCACCCAAACCGTGCCGTATTTGGCATCGTCGACCCAGCTTCCGTAGAGATCCAAGGTCGGACGGAACTCAGTGATGGCGCGCGGATCAGTCTCGGCGCTGTTGTCTTCAGAGCCTTGCTCCGCGTCGGGCACCGAAGAGGGGCCGGGCGCTGGACCCGGCAACGCAGGAGTCGGCGCGGGCCCCGGACGAACTGCGCCCTCGGGTCCGGCGGAAAAGGCAACGCCGTCAGGGCCGGCCGCCGGCGGCTCGAGCGAATTTGGCGGAGCCGACGACGGCGGGTCCGCCGGCGCGTCGAACCAGGTGTCGCTCGGGGCGTTTTCTGCGAACGCTGGGCGACTGGCGACCGTCAAGGCCAAGCCGAGCAGCATGGTCAACCCAGCAACGCGCTTCATGTCGGTGATCATGCGTCTTCCTCGGGGTTCGAGCAAATCCGTCTTTAAAGAATCGACAGGGCCGGCGCGTTGGCAAAAAGATCGTGCGCCTGAGCGTCTTTCCGCGGCATTGGGCGCGCACCAAAGCACCGTCGACGGTGGCCGCTCCGGGTCAACGCTCAGCGACTCCTTCCCAACCACGACTCGGCATACAAGACAGACGGATTGCTCGCAGACTGCATTCCAATGAATTCCGACAATCGGGCTATGATCGACGCGGCATGCTTTCCTTCGACGACGCGCTGCGACGTATTCTCGAGTCAGCTTCGCTACTTCCAAGCGAACGGGTGAGCTTGGCGCAGGCCCCTGGGCGCGTGCTGGCCGAAGACCTGCAGGCGGGCGCGCCGTTGCCTGGCTTCGACTACAGCGCGATGGACGGCTACGCCGTCGCGAGCAGCGCGTTCGCAGGCGCGGGGCCTTGGACGTTTATCCTGCGCGGTGAGAGCCGAGCGGGCGCCGCGGCGCCCGGATTAAGGCCAAACAGTGTCTGTCGCATATTCACCGGCGCGCCGATCCCGGAAGGCGCCGACGCGGTGGTGATGCAGGAAGACGTCACGCGCGAAGGCGAACACGCGCACTTCAGCGGGATGCCTGCGCCGGGCGCGCACATCCGTCGGCGGGGCGAAGACCTGGCGGAGGGCACGACCGCGCTCAGCCGAGGCACGCGGCTGAACCCATTTCAGATCGGCCTGGCGGCGGCCGTAGACCGCAACGAGCTGCTCGTTGCGCGGCAACCGCGAGTCACGATCCTGTGCACGGGGGAAGAGCTGCGCAGCCCCGGGGCGCGCGCCGTCCCGGGCAGCATCCCGGACTCCAACGGACCGAGCCTGGCGGCGCTGGTGACGAGCGCGGGCGGCATTCCGCAACTGGCGCCGCGCATTGGCGACGATATGACCGGCACCGAGCAGGCGCTCCGGGCGGCCCTACGAGGCTCCGATCTACTGATCACCGTGGGCGGCGTCAGCGTTGGAGAGCACGACTTGGTGCGAGCTGCATTGAGCACAGTGGGCGCCCAACTAGATTTTTGGAAAGTGGCGATTCGTCCGGGGAAACCGCTGGTATTTGGGCGCTTCGGGCCGACGTTGATCCTGGGCTTACCCGGCAACCCAGTTTCGGCGCAGCTTACCTTTGCGCTCTTCGGCGTGCCACTCTTGCGAGCCATGCAGGGGGATCAGAGGCCGGTTCCGCCGCGCGCTCGAGTGCGTTTAAAGAGCGCGCTACGCCACGTTCCGGGTCGCACCGGCTTTTATCGCGCGCAGTTGCAGGGTGATCTCGCGATCACCGCCGGCAATCAGGCGTCTGGGTCAGCGGCGAGCTTGGCGCTTGCGGACGCGCTCTTGATTGCGCCGGAGGCAAGCTCCGGCTTCGAAGCGGGAGAGCACGTGGAGATGATCCGCTTGGTCGAGCTGTGAACGAAATTCTGGTCGGCATTTTTGTCGGCGGTGCGGGCAAGCGAATGGGCGGCGTGACCAAGGGCATGCTCCTGGCTCCGGGCGGAGTCGAGACGTTGCTCGAGCGGCTGCTGCGCGTGTGCGCCAGCGCCGCGCCGGAGGCGACGCGCTGTTTGGTGGGTAGTTCATCGGAGTTTGCCGAGCTTGGCTTGCCGCAATTGCGTGATGACCCGCAGGGCGTCGGACCAATTGGCGGTTTACGCAGCTTGTTGTTGTACGCGCGCGCGGGAAACTACCGAGTGGCGCTGGCCTTGGCCTGTGACCTGCCGTTCCTGGACGGTGCGGTGATCTCAGCGTTGCTCGAGCCTCTGGTCGGCGCGGCGCGCGTACCAGTAGTGGAAGAACGATTGCAGCCGCTGGCGGCAGCCTATGCACCGGAGCCAACGCTAGCCGCGCTGGAGCGCTCACTCTCGGCCGGCAAGCACGCGCTGATGCATGTGCTGGACGAGCTCGGGGACGGCTTGAGCCAACTCGAGTTGAACGGCGACGAGGCGCGCAGTCTGCGCGACTGGGATACACCGGAGGACATGAATCACTGATCGCGACCGTGATCGTGTCCATGCGCGGCGTGGTCGGCGCCCGGCTCGCAGCGCGCGTCCTCCCAGCCCACCCAGTAGGGCCCGCTCGGCCCGTGCTCACGCTTCCAAATTGGAACCTGCGCCTTGATGCGGTCGATGAACAAACGGCAGGCATGAAACGCTTCGCCGCGGTGCGCGGTGCTGGCCGCGCACACCACGGCGACCTCCCCGACCGCGAGCGAGCCCACGCGGTGTAGCACCGCCAAGCGCACGTCACCGAGCTCACGCTCGAGCTCCTGCGCGATGCGCGCAAGCTCCTTTTCGGCCATGGACGCGTAGGCCTGATACTCCAGCCGCGTCACGGGGAGCCCAGCATTTTCGTGGCGGACGGTCCCCACGAAGACGGCAGTTCCGCCCGCTTCCGGGCGGGTCACGGCCGCGACCACCTCGGCCACGGACAATTCGTGGTCGCGGATTGCGAAGAGACTCATCGCGAAAAGTCTCCAGTGCGCCCGCCGCTTTTGCTCACCAGCCGCGTGGGGCCGATTTCCATGGCGCGGTCGATGCCCTTGAGCATGTCGTAGATGGTCAACGCGGCCACGGACACCGCCGTCAACGCCTCCATCTCGACGCCCGTGCGATCGAAGGCTTCGACGGTGCTACGTACGGCAATGGCGCTCGCGCCTTCGTCGAGCTCCAGTGCAACCTCGACCTTCGTCAGCGACAGCGGATGACAGAGCGGGATCAGCTCCGAGGTGCGTTTGGCGGCCATGATCCCCGCCAGACGCGCGGTGCCGAGCACGTCGCCTTTGGGTACTGTGGCGGTCTTGACGCGTGCGAACGCGCCCGCGCTCAGGGTGACGCGCGCTTCCGCTACCGCGTGCCGATGCGAGGCCACCTTTTGCGAGACATCGACCATGCGCGCTCCGCCCGCCGGCGCCAGGTGCGTCGAAAGTGCGCTGTGCCCGACTATTTCGGCGTACGCCGCCTCGACCCGGTCCGCCTTGCCGCGGCTGGCGACCTTCCACAACACGTACCGGTCGAGCGGCGACAGAGCCTGCCACAGCGCTTGCGATATCGGGAGACTCGGCCCGAACGCGCGCCCGAGCTCGTCGGGGATGCTGCCGGCCGAGGGGTCGGACACGGGCTCGAAAGGGGACGTCTGAGCCGTGGCCACGAGCTCACCGACCTGCTGGGTGTCGACGGAGAACCCTGCGCCGGCCTCAACCAGCGCGCGGCGCACCGGGAGCGGCAGGCTGCGCCAAGTTTCCAGCGAGATCTTCAGCCCGGTCACGTCCAGCGCGCGGCGAGCGGCCAGCGGCACGAGGTCGAGCGCCGCATCGACGCCATCGAAAGTGTAGAGTTTCACGTACGTGACGATAGCAGGTGTTCCGGTCCAACACGCCAGCGATGCAGCGCCGGCCAGCGATGCTAGAGCATCGCTGATGCTTCCCATCCGCGACCAGCTAGGCAGGCCTCTCGCGGACCTGCGGGTGAGCGTCACGGACCGTTGCAACTTCCGCTGCCGCTACTGCATGCCCCGCGAGCACTTTGGCCAGGAGCATCGCTTTCTGCCGCGCTCCGACATCCTGAGCTTCGAGGAGATCACGCGTGTGGTGGACGCGATGCTGCCGCTCGGATTGCGAAAAGTACGCCTCACCGGCGGCGAGCCGCTGCTGCGGAGTGAGCTGCCCAAACTGATCGGCATGCTGCGCGCGCTCCCGGGTCTGGAGCTGGCGTTGACCACGAATGGCTCGTTGTTGAGCAAGCACGCGCAAGCGCTGCGTGACGCGGGCCTGGACCGAATCACGGTCAGTTTGGACTCGGTGTCGCCCGAGGTGTTCGCGCGCATGACCGATTCCGAGCTCCCGGTGCAGGAGGTCTTGGCGGGCATCCAAGCGGCCCGGGCTGCGGGCTTTCCTCCGCTGAAAATCAACGCCGTGGTGCGTCGCGGCGTAAACGATCACACCCTGGTCGACCTGGCGCGGCACTTCAAAGGCAGCGGCCAAGTCGTGCGTTTCATCGAGTACATGGACGTCGGGTTGACCAACGGTTGGCGCATGGAGCAAGTCGTGAGCGGCCAAGAGATGATCGCGCGCATCGACGCGGAGATGCCACTCGAGCCCGTCTCGCCGACCCATCGCGGCGAGGTCGCGAAGCGCTACCGGTACCGCGACGGCAGCGGGGAAGTGGGCGTGATCACCAGCGTCAGCGAGCCCTTTTGCGGCGACTGTGGGCGCTTGCGGCTCAGCGCCGATGGCCGGATCTTCGGCTGCTTATTCGCGCGAGAGGGCCAGGATCTGCGAGCGCTGCTGCGCGCGGAAGGCGACCTGAGCGCCGCCGTAGCGGGCTTTTGGCGTGCGCGCGGCGATCGCTACTCGGAGCTGCGCTCGCTCGGCAAAGGCGTGCGTCGGCTCGAGATGTCCTATCTGGGCGGCTGAGCCGAGCTCCGCGCGTAGACCCAAACGACGGGCACGCCATCGAAGGTGGCGACGGCCGCCGGAGCGTCATGGCCGTAGTCGACCCAGGTCTCGTATTCCACGCGCCGCATGTGGGGCTCGTGGTGATAGAGAGCCAGGCCCGAACCGGCAATGTTCAGCGTGCCCTGCAAGTCGCCACGAATGCGGCCGTCCTGACGCAGCATGTCCCAGCTTTGTAGCGCCGTATCGTGGACGTACACGCTCGAGTCGTGGGGCGCCCGCGCATTGATGAAGCCTTGCACCGCGCCCGTCGTGTAGCCCCAGAACGTGCGGTTGAGGCCGAGGCTCGCTCCGCCGGGGGCCCCCCCGACGAGCGGCGTGTAGAAGCTAAGGCCCCAGGGCTCGGAGTGCAGCGTCATGGCCAGCGGGCCCAACAACACGACGGCGGCCAGCGCGGGCGGGGTGAAGGCCACCCAGCGCGGCGCCGGGCTCAGCTCACGGAGGCGCTCAGCCACGAACACAAAGCCGCGCCCCGCGAACAGGCACAAAAACGGATAGGCCGTCATCCAATGCTTGGTGCCGCCGAAGATCGGCGTGCTGTCCGACCACCACGGCGCGTAACAGATCAAGAAGCAGAAGAGCCACAAGAGCGGCGTGGAGCGCCCGCGCGGCCGCAGGGCGACGACTAGCCCAACCGCAAACAAAAGCAGCGTGATGCCGGGCACCGTGGCGAGCGTCATCACCCAGGCGTAGAGCCGGGGCATGGGCGGCTTCCAGTACGTCTGGCCCAGAAACTCCATGTTGTAATATTCATGGCCGGTGTGGAACGCGATGTACTCGCGTAGCCGCGGCACCGTGTCGTGCCAGATCCAGGGCCAACCCGCGTAAAACACGGCCGGCGAAATCAGGGCCATCGCCGGAAATGCGCTCGGAATGGCCCAGCGTTTCTGGCGCAGCTCGCGCAGCGCGCGGCCCGCGCCAGTGACGAGGAAATGCGCACCGAACGCCGCGGGCAACAGCCAAGCGTTGTGCTTCGTGTCGAGCAATAGCCCATACAGCACGCCCGTCGCCAGCGCCCATGCCGCGCCGCCCTGCAGCGAACGCGCAAAGGCGTAGCTCGTGACGAGCATCAGGGTCGTCACCGGCATGTCGAAGCAGGCCAGGTGCGAGTGAAAAAATACCCGCGGCATGAGGGCCAGGGCCAGCGCCGAAACCAGCCCCGCCCAACGCCCGCTCTCGCGCGCACTCCAAACGTAGGTCACGGCCACGCCCAGCGCGCTCATCGCCATTGCAGGCAAGCGATAGGCCGTGCCCTGCTCGCGGAAGAGCTGGAAACCGGACCACAAATATCGGTGTGATAGGGCGAACAACGACTTCATCAGCGCCGGATGCTCGTGGTTCACGGACCAATAGCGATCGATCGTGCCGGGCTGGAGTGCCCGCGAAAAGTCCGTTTGCAGAAGCGTGAACCAGGCCTCGTAGCTGCGCGCGGCCTGGAAATAAAAGCCTTCGTCGCGCGCGTAGCCGAGATCACCGACGGTGCTCAGGAGCAACGCTAGATACGACAGCGCGAGCGCGGCGGCGAGCGTGAAGTCGAGCGCGTCGAGCCGGCGTGCGTGCGTCATCGCGTGTCCGCGTAAAAGCAAAACTGGCGATCGCTCGGGTCGTCGCTGCTGACGTCGAACTCGACGGTCGCGCGCTGACCCGCGAAGCGCGCCGTATCGAATTCGAAATGGTGCCAACCGCGTTCGTCGCGGTGCTCGTAGTGGCCCACGGGCTCGCCAGCGACGTGCACGCCGAGTGTCACCGGGTCATGCTGGCCGTCGCGGAACAAGAAGTAAGACAACCCGGCGTAGCCCGTTATTTTGCGTCCGAGCGGCACGTCGGCAAAGCTCAGCCGAACGCTCTCGCCGCCGCGCGGCTCTGCCCATACGCAACGCCGCGGGCGGTACGTTTGGTCGTCCAAGATCGTGACACCCACGAAGAATTCTTCGCCCCCGCACAGGAAGCGCGCGCGGGGGAATGCCAAGTGCCCGTGTAGACCACCGGTGCTGGAGGCCGCGTGCTCGCTGTACCCGCAGCTCCGTTCGCTCGCGCCCGAATCACCGGCGGTCACACTCAGATAGGGCGGGCGAGCGTTGTTCAAAAAAGAAAAGAGCACCCGCTCCGGGGTTGGATTTTCGCGCACTCGGATTCGAAAGCGGCCGGAGCGGCGTTCCTCGGTGACGGCCCAGCCATCGAGCTCCGTCGCCGATGCCCCGAGAGCGCTGACCTCCACGGCACGCGCGTACGTCGTGACGTCGGCTCGCGCCTCGTCCGCGATCGGCATCAGCTCGTCTCCGAACGCGAGCCGAGCGATCGGATCGGCCCATTCTGGCGCCACGACCAGCAAATCGCCGGCGCGTTTGAGCTGGGCCACCTCGGCGCGTACGGCCTGCCATTCAGCGACGCGCGGCGCACTCCGGGCATCCCGCACGAAGAGCCCGAGCTCCAGCAGGCCCGCCAACGGCACGAGCAACCAAAGAATGCGAGCGCGATGCATGGCCGTCGATCGCGCCGAGCCTGCCACATCGGGCGAAAAAGCGGTACGCTGCCTCTAGCCCCGATGTCTCTGGTCAAAGCCTATTTTCGCGATGCGGCTCGGATTTTGGAGCAGATCGACGAAGCGGCGGTGGAGGCGTTGCTAGCCGAGCTCGTCCGGGTGCGAGAACGAAGCGGGCGGCTCTTCATATTGGGCGTCGGCGGCAGCGCCGGAAACGCATCCCACGCCGTCAACGATTTTCGCAAGCTGTGCGGGATCGAAGCCTACGCGCCGACCGATAACGTGTCCGAGCTGACCGCCCGGGTCAACGACGACGGTTGGGAAGCGACTTTTTCAGGCTGGCTCGAGGTGAGCAACCTCTCCAGCCGCGATCTAATATTGGTGTTCTCCGTGGGCGGCGGGGATCGCGAGCGGAACGTCAGCCCGAACTTGGTGCGCGCGCTGGAGTACGGGCAAAGCGTGGGCGCGCGGTTGGCGGGAATCGTGGGCCGCGACGGCGGCTTCACCGCGCGCGTGGCGCATGCCTGTGTGATCATCCCGACCGTCAATGAGGCTGCGGTGACGCCGCACAGTGAAGCATTTCAGGGCGTCATTTGGCACTTCCTGGTGTCTCACCCCGCGCTTCAGCGAACCCACATGAAGTGGGAGAGCGAGCGCACGTGACGCGCTCGTTCGTGATCGGCGGAGCGGGCTTCATCGGTAGCCACTTGGCGGAGCGGCTGATCGAGCGCGGCCTGGTCACGGTGTACGACAACCTGTCGGTCGGTCGGCGCGGGTTCCTCCACACCGCCATGGCGCGCGGCGCCGAGCTCGTAGTCGGCGACGCGCTGGACTTGCCTTCGCTGCAGAGCGCCATGGCGGGGCACGATACGGTTTATCACTTCGCCGCCAATCCAGAAGCACGCCGTGGGCTCGAGAACTCCCGCTTGGATTTGGAACAGGGCACGATCGGCACGTGGAATGTGCTGGAGGCCATGCGACGGACCGGCGCACAACGCTTGGTCTTCGCCTCCTCCGGCACGATGTACGGGGACACGCCGGAGCCCTGCGCGGAGCAAGATTTGGGCCGCTTACCGATTTCGCTTTATGGCGCGAGCAAGTTTGCGGGCGAGGCGCTGATCAGCGCGTTCGTGTCCTGCTTCGGGCTCTCTGCCTGGATCTACCGCTTCGGCAACGTGGTCGGGCCGCGCGGCACCCACGGCGCGGCGCTCGACTTCCTGCATAAGCTGAAAAGCAGTCCGCAAGAGTTAGAGGTGCTGGGCGATGGCCGGCAATACAAGCCCTATGTGCACGTGGCGGACTGCGTGAGCGGCGTGCTCTTCGGACTCGACCAAGCCAGCGAAGCCCTGAATATCTACAACATCTCGCCGCCAGATTTCACGTCGGTAAAACGTATCGCGGAGCTGTGCGTTTCCGCTTCGCCTTACCCAAATGCGCGCATCCGCTACACGGGCGGGGAGCGCGGTTGGCCGGGCGACGTACCGCACTCGCGCCTCGACGCGGGCAAGCTCGCCGCGCTCGGCTTCCGCGTCGCGCGCACGAGCGACCGCGCGGTGGAAGAAGCGGTGCTGGCGCTGGCGCGCGAGGTGTTTGGCTGATGCAGGTCGTGATCCTGGCTGGCGGGCTTGGGACACGCCTCGCGCTCCGCACACAGGACCTGCCCAAAGCGCTCGTGCCCGTCGCGGGGAAACCATTTTTGACTTGGCAGCTGGACGCAATCGCGCGCTGTGGATTTCGCGAGGTGGTTTTGTGCATTGGCCACCGAGGCGCCGCCATTCGAGAGTTTTTGGGGGATGGATCGGCCTTTGGCGTCACGGTTGCCTACTCAGAGGATGGCCCGACGCTGCGCGGAACCGGAGGCGCCCTGCGCCACGCGTTACACCTACTTTCGCCGACATTTTTGGTGACGTACGGCGATAGCTACCTGCCCTTCGACTACGCGGCGCCGCTGCGCGATCTAGAGGCGCACCCCGCGGCATTGGGCACGATGAGCGTTTTCCAAAACGACGACGCCTGGGACATCAGCAACGCAGAGGTGCTCGGGGAGCGAGTCTTGCGCTATCAGAAGGGCGGCCGGGATGCCTTGCTGCGCCATATCGATTACGGCGCCCTCGCGCTCAGGCGGAGCGTGATCGCCGCGCGTCCGGCCGCTCTAACATTCGGGCTCGACGAGCTGCAGGCCGAGCTCGCGCGGGCCGGGCAGCTGCGCGCCTACGAAGCACCGGAACGCTTCTATGAGGTCGGCTCCGAGCTCGGGCTCCGAGACTTGGAGGCGAAGCTCGCGACGGTTTGAGCGTGCTAGCGTCGCCGGCAATGGTCGGCAGCACGGTCCGCGTAGAACGCACTTGCGCGGCCTTGGCCTTGCTGATCAGCCTCGGCTTTGCCGCGGCTGCGTCATGGGAGCTAGGAGACAGCTTCGGCGCGGGGCACTTTGCTTCAGCTTCGGCGGTGTGCACCGGCGCCGAGAACATGTGGCGCTGGGGCGTATTCGGGCCGGTCACGCACTACCTGGCGCGGCCGCCGCTGAGCGGTGACTTCTACTGTCATCACACTTGGGGTATATTTTGGGTGACCGCGCTGTTCATGAAGGCGCTCGGGCACCACGCGTGGGCCTGCCGTTTACCTGCGGTTTTGCAGAGCGCGCTGACCCCACCCGCCCTGTATTGTGCGGCGCGGGCGCTCTGGGTCAAGACGCGACGCCCCGAGAGCTACGCCCTCATCGGCAGCTTCAGCGACGTCGCCTGATGCCTGCCCCCGACATCGCGACGCTGCCGAACCTGCGCGATGTCGGAGGCCGACCGACCGCAGCGGGAGGGAGGCTGAGGGAGGGCGTGCTCTTCCGGTCGGTCGAGCTCTGCAACCTCGACGAAGCTGG
>CAXSGJ010000063.1:0-207 GCA_964236865.1 uncultured Polyangiaceae bacterium | reverse complement strand
CAGAGCGCGCTGACCCCACCCGCCCTGTATTGTGCGGCGCGGGCGCTCTGGGGGCCGGTCGCTGGCCTCGTCACGGCAGCAAGCTTTGCCGCGCTGCCCATCGCGCTCAGTTTCTCTGATTTCAACTCGTTGGAAGTGCCGGTCATGTTCGGCGTGGTACTGGCGGTGTGGGGGTACGCGCGGTTTCGGCAAAGGTACGCTCGGCGC
>CAXSGJ010000062.1:0-33289 GCA_964236865.1 uncultured Polyangiaceae bacterium | reverse complement strand
TACGTGAGCACCGGAGCACAGCCAAAACGAAGCCCAAACCCGAAATCGCCGGGCGTCCTCACCGGTAGCCCAAGCCCCTCTCCCTCTCCCTCCCCGAACCCCAAATTCCCGCCCGGCAAGTTCGGGTTTCGGCGAGGCTTTGGCGAGCACCGGAGCGGAACGTACTGCCCGTACGTGAGCACCGGAGCACAGCCAAAACGAAGCCCAAACCCGAAATCGCCGGGCGTCCTCACCGGTAGCCCAAGCCCTTCTCGCTCTCCCTCTCCCTCTCCCTCTCCCTCTCCCTCTCCCTCTCCTGGCACGACCTGTGCTGAGGATAGGGCATGGCGGATCTCTTCGCCTCCATCCAACCCCTCCACAGCGCCCTCGACTACCACCTCGAGCGCCACTCCGTCCTCGCGTCCAACGTCGCTCACGTCGACACACCCGGCTACAAGCCGAACGACCTGGCGCGTGTGGATGGGGCCGATGCGGCGAGCTTCGACGGGGTGCTCGGCGTGGCGATGGCTCGCACCAATGCAGCTCACTTGAGCGTCGGAGAGGGCGGCGCGGCCGAGCTGGAGGGCCGCACATTTCAGGACCTTTCGGCGGGTGTGGGCAATGACGGAAACTACGTTTCTCTCGACCGCGAAGCCGCCAAGGTGGCCTCGAATCAAATCCGCTACGACGTGGTCTCGGCCATCGTCTCGGCCGAACTACGCGGCATGCACTTCGCAGCTACGGACGCAAAGAGCTAGGCCTACATGACCCGTAAGCGAACCTTCAGCGGAAAAGGATCCTGAGCATGCTCGGCGTTTTTAGTGCCATGGAAGTTGCGGCCTCGGGGCTTTCGGCCGAGCGCACCCGAATGAACACCGTGGCTTCGAACTTGGCCAACGCGCGCACCACGCGCACGGAAGCGGGCGGACCCTACAAGCGGCTTGACCCAGTATTCGAGGCGATCGGACTCGATGAATCCAGCGGCGTGATGGCGACTCAGGGCGGCGTCTCCCTGGTCAAGGTCGCGAAAATTCAGGAAGACACCCGTCAGGGCATGATGGTGTACGAGCCGGGGCACCCGGATGCCAATGCCCAAGGCTACGTCGAGTACCCAAACGTCAACGCGGTCGAAGAGATGGTCAACATGATCACCGCTTCGCGCGCGTATGAGGCCGGCGTGACGACCATCGACACCGTCAAGCAAATGGGCCGTTCGGCCCTGGACATCGGTAAGTAAAGGTATGCTCCCGATCGACGGCGCCGGGATCTCGATGCTCGCCCCGCATCCGCGGCTAGAGCTCGATGCCACGCCCGTCGTGAAAGAGCCTTCGAGCGTCACGGGGGCCACGCCGGCCGGCGGCGCTTTATTCGAAGATCTGCTGAAGAACGTGGTGGGCGGGGCCAACGACAGCATCCAGCAAGCCGAGGCCGCAGGTAAGGCATTCGCGGCCGGAACCCGAGACGACATTCACGGCACGATGCTTGCGCTCAGCAAGGCGGACATCGAGCTCAGGCTGGTCGGCAACATCCGGAACAAGGTGGTCGACGCCTTTTACGAGCTGTGGCGGATGCAGATCTGAGCGCCCCGTCAGCCACTGCGAATAGCGAAGAACCATGCCTGAAAAAGCCCGCGCATTCCTGAAGCAGCTGACCGACTTCTGGGCCAGCCTGCCGACGCCGAAGCGCGTTGCACTGGTGTTCTTTACGACTGCCGTACTAGTGGGGGTGAGCCTTCTGTCGGTGCTCGGCTCGCGCGACCACTACTCGACCCTGTACAGCGAGCTCAGCACTGAGGACGCGGCACAGATTGTAGAGAAGCTGAAGACGAGCCAGACGCCGTATCAACTCGAGAACAACGGCAGCGTAATCCTCGTCCCGGAAGACAAAGTCGCCGGCTTGCGCCTGGAGTTAGCGGCGGGCGGGCTACCACGGGGCGGTAGCGTGGGGTTCGAGATCTTCGACCGTTCGCGCATCGGCGCGACTGAGTTCGAGCAAAACGTCAACCTGCGGCGCGCGCTGGAAGGTGAGCTCGCGCGCTCGGTGATGAGCGTGGACGGCGTGAAGAATGCGCGCGTCCACCTCGTCTTGCCCGAGCATCGTCTCTTTGCCTCGCGTGAAGAGAGCGCCTCCGCGTCGGTGGTCGTAAAGCTCACGAATTCGGCCAATTTCGGTCGGCGGGAGGTCGCGGCCGTCGTCTACCTAGTGTCCATGGCCGTGCCTGGCTTGAGCAAGGACCGCGTGTCGGTCGTGAGTACCGAAGGCTTGACGCTGCACCGTCCAAGCTCTGACGCGGCCGGCGGCAGCGACCTGGCCGGCGAGGGAGCCGAACAGGCGCGCCTGATCGCAACTCAGCTGGAAAGCGATGCCCAAGCGCAGCTCGAGCGCGTGGTCGGCCCCGGCAACGCGGACGTACGGGTGAACGTCGAGCTCAACCCCTCCACCAAGGAGCGCAATGAAGAGCTGTACGAGCCCTCCAAGACGGCCCTGCGCAGCGAGCATAAGACCGAGGAGGCCAGCGGCGCCTCCGAGGCCGGCGTTGCGGGGGTCCCGGGAGCCAAGACCAACCTGCCGGATGCAAAGGAAGGAGAGAATGCCGAGGAGACCCCGGCCGCGGCAGGGGGCGGAGTTAGGAAGAGCCAAACTCGCAATTGGGAGGTTCAGCGCATTACCCAAAAGACGACCACGCCGCCCGGCGAAATACGGCGCCTGAGCGTCGCTGTCGTGCTCAACGGCCGCTACGAAAAACACGGAGAAAAGTCGGTGTTCGTGGCCCGCAATGCCGATGAGGTAGCGGGCCTTTCGGCGATCGTGAAGCACGCGGTTGGCTTCAACGCCGAGCGCGGCGATGACGTCGAGCTGCGCGCCGTGCAGTTTGCGCGTCTAGACGCCAACGACGAAGCGCTCGTCAATGACCCGCTGGCAAAGTACCGTCGTTACCTGCCACTCGGCGCTGCCGGGCTGCTTGCCGTCCTGCTTTTGAGCGCCGTGATCCTGGTCTGGCGCCGCAACAAGGCGAAGAAAGCGGCCGCCGCGCTCGCATTGGCCCCGGCGCTGGGCGAAGGTCAGCTCGCCGCGGGGCTGATCGCCGGCAGCCCACACACCGTCCAACTCGGCACGGATGAAGCGCGCTCGTTGTTGCTCGAGGACGCGCCGGCCGGCTCGGACGAAATTCGGGCGCGCGCCGTAGAGCTCGCGGCCAAAGACCCGGCGACGGCCGCGGTCGTTCTGCGACGCTGGCTGAGTGTAGGCGGCCCTCTGCCGGCGCCGGCGGCATTGCCGGCTGAGTGAGAGTCGCGTTCGGCATACCTCTCGCATGAGCAGCGAGACAAGTGATGGAGCTGAGCGGTCCAGAAAAAGCAGTGCTGATGCTCCTGTCCTTGGACGAGGCCACCGCGACCCCGATCCTGAGTGAGCTCGAGCCGGCGGATGTACGCAAGCTGCGCGAAGCGGCGTCCAACATGCGCGCCGTGCCGGCCACCGCGCTCGAGCACGTGTATGCAGAGTTCATACAGCAGACCAAAGAGGCAGTTGCGGTGCCTCGGGGCGGCGTCCGCTATCTGCGCCGCTTGGCGGGTCGCGCGCTGGGCGAGGTCAAGGCGTCGGAAATCTTCGTCGACCATCAAGAGAGCGCGCTCGAGCGCCTGGCCGCCGCCGAGCCCTCCGCGATCGCCTCGGTGATGGAGAACGAGCATCCGCAGCTGGTCGCCGCGATCCTGTCGCAGCTCGATAACGAGAAGGCCGCCCGCGTGCTCGAACAATTGCCAGAGGCTGGCCGCGCGCAAGTGCTGGAACGCCTGGGCACTATGACGGAAATCCCTTCGGCGCTGTTGGAGGAGGTCGCGACCGCCTTGTCCGCCGAGTTACCGACTTCTCAAGCCGACACCGTGCGCACGGTCGACGGTGTGGCGCGCTCTGCGGCGCTGGTTCGGCGCATGGGCCGCGAGACAGGCGAAGCATTGCTCGGCGTGCTGGAGGAAGGCAACCAAGAGCTCGCCACCGAAATCCGCCGCGCGATGTACACGTTCGAAGACCTGTCCGTGCTCGACGCGCGCGCTCTCCGCTCCTTGCTCGAAGCGGTGCCCGTCGAAAAGCTGACCATGGCTATGAAGACGGCTTCGGAGTCGCTCCGAAACCACATTTTTACCAGCATGTCCAAACGCGCGGCCGAGCGCATCAAGGAAGACATGGAAGTGATGGGTGGCGTCCGCCTGGCCGATGTAGAGGGCGCGCAGCGCGAGATTGTCGAGGTGGCGCTCCGCCTCGACGCGGAAGGCACTATTTCACTCGAGGCCAAGAGTGCGGTGGTTTGAAGGCGGGGTAGGTCGCAAAGGTGACGCCGAACCGACGGCGGACGGCCCGCGCAAGGTGAGCTTCACCAATCTGACGAACCCCCGAGTTCGCGCGCCTTCTTGGCTGCCCTCGGCGCGGGGTCGCGCCCTCAGGAAAGAGGAGCTGCCGAGCCTCCGGCCGCCGCCGTTGCCGAGCGAGTTCGTGGACGCCATTCGTCAGGAGCTCGAACCCGAGCGGGCTTCACGGCCGCCGCGCGGCTCCGAGATGCCGCCGCGCATGCCATCCATCCCGCCCGCCGCCCACCCACACGTGGCGGCCGAACCCCACACGCCGATCATCGACCCGGAGGCTACGGCTGCATTCATGGACGCGGTTGAGCTCCTGGTGCTCGAGCGCTCGCGCGTGCTGGAGCAGACCGCAAGTCAGCTCGGTGAGCTTGCAACGATCATCGCGCGTCGGGTCATTGCGCACGAAATTTCCCTCAACCCGAAGATCGTGGCGGGGCTGGTCCAGGAAGGTTTGGCGGCGCTCGGAGCTCACGATCGCGTGCTCGTACGCGTAGGCCGGGCCTTTGCCGATGCGCGCGAAGCCTTGGCCACCCGCCTCGCCGATCGCGGAGCGCACGCGGAAGTGCGTCTTGACCCGCTCGTTTCCGAATACGGCTGCATCGTCGAGACCGAGCTCGGTCGGGTCGACGAGTCCATCGAGGCCCGAATCTCGACCCTGCTACAAGCGCTCAAGCCCCACTCCGATCCCGAACGGTCCGAAGGGGGTCGCTGATGCTCGAACGTCTGCTCGAGCGTTGCCGCACGGCGCCGGTACACGCCCCGGAAGGCGTGGTCCTCGACGTCGTCGGTCTGATCGTAGAAGTGGGCGGGTTGCGAGCCGCAGTGGGCGACGCCCTGGCGGTACGCGACGAAAACGGCTCCAGCCTCGAGATTGAGGTGGTGGGTTTCCGCGCTGGGCGTCTGCTGACCACGCCCCTCGGCGTACTGTCGGGCATCCGGCCCGGAGCGCGCGTGGTGCGCTTGGAGCGCGGGGCCACGGTGCCCGGATCGCTGTCCCTGTTGGGCAGAGTCGTCGATTCGTTCGGTCGGCCCCTGGACGGCGGCGCTGCGATTCGAAGCGAACGCGCTTGTCCGGTGAACGCCGCGCCGCCGCCCGCTTTCGAGCGTCGACCGATCGAGCTATCGTTTCGCACGGGCGTGCGCGCCTTCGACGCGCTCCTGCCGCTCGGGGTCGGCCAACGCATGGGCATCTTCGCTGGCGCTGGCGTGGGTAAGAGTACGTTACTCGGCATGATCTGCCGCTCGTCCCAAGCGGACGTGAACGTGGTGGGCCTCGTCGGGGAACGCGGCCGCGAGCTGAACGACTTCATTCGCAACTCCCTCGGGGCTGACGGCCTCGCCAAGTCGGTGGTCGTGGCCGCGACCAGTGACATGCCGCCCTTGGTCCGAGCGCGCGGCGCAGAGTCCGCCACCGCGATCGCTGAATACTTCCGCAATCAAGGCAAAAGCGTGCTTTTAGTTATGGATTCGGTGACGCGCTACGCGATGGCCCTGCGCGAGGCTGCGCTCGCTGCCGGCGAGCCCCCTGCGACCAAGGGTTACCCACCGTCGGTGTTCGCGGCCTTGCCGCGTCTGCTCGAACGCGCGGGCACCGGGCCGGGCCAGGGCGTGATCACTGCCTTATACACGGTCCTCGTAGAGGGCGATGACTTGAGCGATCCGATCGCCGACACCGTGCGCAGCATTTTGGACGGTCACGTCGTCCTGTCTCGGTCATTGGCGGAGCGCAATCACTTCCCAGCCATCGACGTGTTGAAGAGCATCTCTCGTTTGGCGCCCGAGATCTCGAGCGAGGCCAACCAGCGCGCGGCCGGTTCGGTGCGCGATATGCTGTCGGCTTATCGTGAAGCACAAGACCTGATTCAGGTGGGCGCCTACGCATCTGGCAGCGACGCGCGCGTCGACGTGGCGATCGCGGCGATGCCGCACATCGACGCATTCCTCAAACAAAAAGTGAGCGACAGCGCGAGCTTGGAAGAATCCCACCGCCGGCTGGCTCTGCTCGCCCAAATGCGTGAACGAGGTCTTCGCTGATGAGCCCCCGGCGAAGCCGCATCGAAAAGGTCGTTGCTCACCGTGGCAAGGAGCTGGACAAGCGCATCGCCGAGCTCAGTCAGCACAAAACCCGCGAGGAGGCGGCGCGTTTAGCCGCCGAGCGCGAGCGAGAAGAGCTGCTGAAGGCGGCGGAAAGTCGGCTCAAACTGGCGGCCGCCCCGCTGAATGCCAGTGATTGGATCGAGGCCAACGAGTGGCTGCGCACGCGCGCGGCTCAGGCCGAGCGCGCAGAAACCGAGGCGGCCAAAGCCCGCGTTGGCACGCAGCGGGCACGAGCGCAGGTCCTACATGCGCGCACCGACCTGAAGAAGGTCGAGGTGTTGTCGGCTCGCATTGGTGCAGAGGAGCTCGGTGAACTAGATCGCGCGGAGCGCCGCTTAGAGGACGAGCTTGGCGCGCTGCGTTTCGCCGCCGAGCGAAGGCGCGAGGAACGATGACCGACCACATCGGGTCTGGGCTTGGACAGAGTTCGCCGTTGCGCGCGCAGGAGCGCGCGGACGAGGAAAAAACCACGCTCGACCAGGCCGAGCGCTGGGCGACGTTACTCGGCGCTCAGCTTTCGGCCATTCGCCCCGTGACGCTCGAAAGCGAGCCGACGAGCGCTTGGCACTCGGGTGCCGGGGATCTGACACCCTCGACTGCCACGCGCGAAAGCGACGCGGGCGGCGCCGCTCGGCGTACTTGCGGTACTGGTGAGGCCGCGGAGCCCAGCGAAAATCGCTTGATTGTCCGTGTAGATGCCGGCGATTTGGGCGAGCTCTCATTGCTCGTCGACCGAAACCAGGGCGCCATCCGCGTGACGATTGGAGCTGCGAACGCGGGCGCGGAGGCAGCGCTGGGCTTGGAGCGCAGCGGCCTGCTACGCGCGCTGCAAAACCAAGGAATTACCGTTGAATCTCTAAACATCGTACGCGCAAATGGGTTCGGCACCGTTCTTGCTCCAACACGCTCGAATGCAACGCAACGTGCTCACGAAGCCACTCCGGGCGAGTCGACTGGCGACGAGCAGGCCCGGCGCCGCTTGGCGCGAAAACTGAACTTGATCGGTTAAGAACATGGTCGCTCCCGTCTCCGGCTCATCCTCCTCACAAGACAGCGCGCTCAGCAGCGCGCTGGGCACGAAGTCGTCGCTCGGCGAGCAGGATTTTTTAAAGCTGCTCGTGGCCCAACTGAAAAATCAGGACCCGCTGGCGCCACAGGACAACACGCAGTTCGTCGCTCAGCTAGCGCAGTTTTCTTCCCTGCAGGCGGCTATGGGCACCAATACCCGACTCGACACCATCACCAGCCAGAATCAAGGTCTGGCCAACACCCAAGTCGTCTCGCTGGTCGGCAAGACCGCGACCGTCAAAGGCACCCTGATCACCGCGAGCGGCTCGGGCGCGCAGGTTCCGGTCGGGTTCACGCTGGCGGCGGCGACGGTTAAGACCAACGTTTCGATTCAGGACAGTAGCGGCAAAGTCGTGCGCACCATCACCGTCGGCCCGCGTGATGCCGGCCTCGTGAAGGTATCGTGGGACGGCCGCGATGACTCCGGCAACGTCATGCCGAAGGGCACCTACGCCGTCAGCGTACAGGCCGCATCACAGGCGGGCGGCGCGGTGTCCGTCACCCAAGAAACGACTGGGCTCGTGAAGTCCGTCGCGTTCGATAAAGGTTACCCAGTGTTGACACTGGATAATGGCATGCAGGTGCCAGTTTCCGACCTGATACAGGTCAATTCTTCTCCCAATCCAAACCCATAAACATCAACGACTCTAGCTCTTCAAAAGGAGGGCACCATGGTTCTGTCGGCAATGAACTCGGGCGTTTCAGGCCTCAAGGCGGAGGGCGATGCCCTTGGCGTCGTGGGCGACAACATCGCGAACGTGAACACGGTGGGCTTCAAATCCCAGCGCGCCGTGTTCGAGGACGTTCTCGGTCATTCAATTCTAGCGGGCACCGCGTCGGGTCTGCCCGGCTCGGGCGTGAAAATCGGCGACGTACAGCAGATGTTCACGCAGGGCACCCTCCAAAACACCGGCGTCTCCACCGACATCGCCTTGAACGGGGACGGCTTCTTCGTCGTCAAGGGCGCGGTCGACGGTGTGAGCTCCAATTTCTACACCCGCGCGGGCGAATTCGTCATCGACAAGGACGGCAACCTCTCGAATTCCCAGGGCCTCAAGGTGCAGGGCTATCAGGCGAACGGGGACGGAACCTTCGCGGCATCGATCTCGAACGTCTCAGCCCCCACTGCGGCGCTACCGGCCAAAGCCACCGCGGCGATCTCGATCACCGCCAACATCGACTCGAGCGCGAAGATCCCCGCCGCAGCCTTCGACGTGCAGGATCCGGCGAACACTTCGAACTTCTCGACCACCATGTCGGTGTACGACTCGCTCGGAAACGCTCACACCCTCAATGTTTACTTTGCCAAAACTGCGGCAAATACCTGGGATTATCACGCGCTCGTCCCCGGCGCGGACTTGAATCCGCCGGTCGTGGGCAACTCGGAAGTGGGTACCGGTTCGCTGGCCTTCACGACTAACGGTGCTCTCAACACGGTGACGACCGGCACGGCCATCACGGCCAGTTTCGCGGGCGCCACCGCGGCCCAGCCCATCACGCTGGACTTCGGCACCTCCATCGGCGCGGGCGGCACGGGCCTGGACGGCACGACGCAGTTTGCGTCTCCCCCCAACGTCTCCAGCCAATCGCAGGACGGTTATGCTTCGGGTGACTTCTCGGGCGTCGCCGTAGACGGCCAAGGTATCGTCACCGGTCTCTACACGAACGGGCAAAAAATCGCGATGTCGCAGCTGGCGATCGCCAAGTTCCGCTCCAACGACGGCCTGGGCCGGGCGGGGCAGAACCTCTGGATCGACACGCGCGAGAGCGGAACGGCCGCAATGGGCACTGCTGGCAGTGGCGGTCGTGGGGCAACCACGGGCGGCGCGCTGGAAGGTTCGAACGTCGACTTGGCCGAAGAATTCGTGAGCATGATTCAACATCAACGCTCGTTTTCTGCCAACTCGAAGACGATTACGACCGCCGACGAAATGCTCCAAGAGCTGATCAACATCAAGCGCTGATTTCAGCGTAAGATTTGACTGCTCGAGTTGGCGGTCAATGTTGATGGCCTCCAAATTAAGGATGCGGTTATGGACGAACAGGGCGCTGATCATGGTCAGGCCCCGGTGGAGAAGAAGAAGGGTAAGGGTCCCCTCATTGGCATCGTCATCGCTGCCGTGCTCGTCGTGGGCGCAGGCGCTGCCGGCGCGGTCATGGGGCCCAAATTCTTCGCTAAACCGGTCCCCACTCAAGTAAAACCTGCCGCGGGGGAGGCAGAGCCCGAAGACGAAAAGTCGTCGGGAGACGACAAGTCCGCCGAAGACGACAAGGCGTCGGACGACGACGGCGAGGAACAGAAGGTCGAGCACAAGGCCGGCTCCGGTGAGGTGAAAGAGGTCACGAACCTCAGCCCAATCGTGGTCGACACGCGCTCGATAGATGGCCAGGTGCGCCACCTCAAGATTGCGCTGTCGATCGAGCACCCAGACTCGATGAAAGAGGCCGAGTTCAAGGCCTATGTACCGCGCGCACGCGAGGCGGCCATTTGGTACCTGCGCACGCACGACTTCGAAGAGCTGTCGTCACCCAAGAATTTCGATAAGCTCCGCAAAGATCTGAATGACAACATCATCAACGCAGTCGGTAGAAAGCGCGCCCGGCGCGTCTTGATTACGGACTTCGTCGCGCAATGAACGCGGAGCGAGACAGCCTACATGCCGCCGCCAAGTCGCTGCGTCCGGCTCCTCGCCTCAGCGATCCGGCTCATGCCGGCAAGCACAAGCGTGTCGACCTAACCGGTCGCGAACGACACCTGCGCGGGGCAATGCAGGCCATGGCCCACGTGGCGCAGCGCTTTGCTCGCTCGGCCCGGCGCACGCTGCCGTTTTTGGTCAAGCGCAAGGCGCGGGTCGTCCCGGAGGCGGTGGCGATCGTGGACCTGGGCGCGGACCTCATCGTGCAGCAGGGACCCATTTACGAGGTGATCCTCGGCACCCCCGGCGGTCCCGCTTGGGGCCTCATGACACTCAACACCGAGGCCATCGGTGTCGTGCTCGAGGGCGTGCTCGGTGGCGGCGAGAGCAGTGCGGCGAGTGGGCTGGGCTCGGACCTAACGCTCGCACAGAGCGCGCTCGTCGGCCGCATCACGCGCGCCTTGGCCGAAGACTTCGCGGAAGCCGTGCGTGCCGAGGTGGGCATCGGTCTTTTGGTCGAAGTGCAACACAGCGTGGCGCGCGGGGACGAGCGCGAGGCAAACTTTGCCGACGGGCTGAGCGTCGACTGCGCCTTCGACGGCATCGCCGGTGGCGCTCGCATCACCATTGCAATCGGTGCCGAAGCGCTGGAGTCGGCGGCGCGTGAGAACGATCCGCCCGCGGCGCAGGCTGGAGATCCGCGCATGGCTGAGGCGGTGAGTGAAGTACCGGTCGAGCTAATCGCGCAGCTGGGCAGTGTTCGGCTTGGTCTGCGCCGCGTCCTGTCGTTGCAGCCGGGTCAGGTGCTGCGTTTGGACACGGCGGTCGATGATCCGGTGTGTGTGCGGGTCGCGGGCGTGACCAAGTTCGTCGGGGTGCCGGTGATCTCACGCGGTCAGCTCGCCGTCGAGATCCGCGGCCGGCACGAAGATTGAAGAGAGCGGGGGTATGAGTGACGCAAGCGTTCGCCCCCCCGCTGCCAATGCCTTCGAAAACGTCTCCGCTTCGGCCCTAAAGGGCGACAAGAGCGCGTCCGCCGAGCCCCTCGCCAGTGCGTCGCGCGCCGCCGACAGCCTGAGCTTCGTGATGGACGTGCCGGTCGAGCTCACCATCGAGCTTGGCCGAAAGACCACGAAGATAGGCGAGGTTTTGCGGCTCGGTCCGGGCTCGATCTTGGAGCTGAGCAAGGCCAACGGTGAGCCGCTGGACGTGTACGTGAATAACCGTCTGATCGCACGCGGAGAGGCGGTGGTGGTCGGCGAACGCTACGGGATCCGGCTGACTGAAGTGGTCGTGACGGACGAGGGCCGCGGCCGAGGTTCAAAAGAATGACACCCTCGCGTCAGTATGTCAGCGCCGCCCTCTTGGGCATTGTGTTAGCGCTGGGCGCGGCTAGCGCGCACGCCGAAGAAGAGCCGGACGCCTCACTGAAGAGCCCGTCGTGGCTCGCGCCCCGGACGGGTACCGTGAAGAAACCGCGCGCCGTGGCCGCCGGGCCGAGCATCGGGCTGGGCCGAAGCTTGAGCGTGCTGCTCTTGGCGGGGGTCTTGGGCGGCAGCGCGCTGTACCTCCGGCGGCGCAAAAACAAGGCGCCCAAGGCCCGCCTGGCGGAGCTCCGCGTGCTCGGCGCGACGAAGCTCGGAGGCCGCGCGCAGCTGGTCCTGGCTGAGGTGGGGGGCCGTAAGATCTTGCTCGGCGTCACGGACGCCTCGGTGAGAAAGCTTGGCTGGCTCGAGACCGACCCGGTCGAGGACGAGCTGTATGCGCCGCGGCCGAGGCTGGTCGCCACCGCCCCCGGTGCGGATCCGGTGCCTCGCCCGGCCCGCCCTTACGTGGAACCCACGCCCGCGCCCGCGCCCAAGCGATCCTTCCGAGATGCGCTCGCGTCGGCGGTTGGCAACCTGGGTCGTCCCGCTGACTCTGCCGCCGACACGCTAGCTGCAGAGACAGAAGACACCTTCACGCGCTCTACGTCGCGCGCCACCGAAGCGCGCCGCGCAGAGTCGGCACGTCGGGCCGCGAACCCGCAGATGGTCGACGTCGAAGGCCAAGCGCGCGGCCTCTTGGCTCGGCTCGGGGACCCGCGCGCATGAATGCGCCCGCGGAGCTCATGAAGGCGACCGAGCTCGCGCCGTCGATCAAGATCCTCCTCGTTCTCACGTTCCTCGGGCTTTTGCCCGCTATTTTACTAACGACGACGTCCTTCGTGCGCACCGTGGTCGTGCTGTCCTTCGTGCGTCAGGGCGTGGGTGCCGGCCAAAGCCCACCCACCCAGGTGATCATGGGCTTGGCCATGTTCTTGACCATGTTTACGATGTCGCCGGTGGTCGAGCAAATCAAGACCACAGCGGTCGACCCGTATCAGGCCGGTAAGATCGGCGACATGCAGGCGCTCGAGGCGGGCGCGCTTCCGCTCAAGCGTTTCATGCTGCGGCAGACGCGAGAGGCGGACTTGAAGTTGTTCTACGACGCGACGAGCGAACCCTTGCCGCAGACGCCGGACGACGTGCCGCTACGTCTCGCGATGCCAGCATTCGTGATCTCGGAGCTGACGACCGCGTTTCAAATGGGTGTTGTGATCCTGCTGCCGTTCTTGGTCGTCGATCTGGCCGTAGCCTCGCTGCTGATGAGCATGGGCATGATGATGGTCCCGCCCTCGACCATCGCTTTGCCGATCAAGTTGCTGCTCTTCGTGCTGGTAGACGGCTGGAATTTGGTCGCGGGTTCGCTGCTTCGGAGCTACACGTGACGACCGACGGCGCCGTCGAGCTGTTCCGGAATGCGATCATGATCACGGCCTTGATCGCTGGCCCGCCCTTGCTGGCCGCACTCCTGGTCGGCCTGATCGTGGGCGTGCTGCAAGCCGCCACCCAGGTCAACGAGGCGAGCATCAGCTTCGTCAGCAAGCTGCTCGCGGTCGGTCTGACCTTTGCGTTCCTCGGTTCTTGGACGGTGCGGCAATTGGTCGACTACACGGGCCGCACGATCGCCAGCATCTCGGACATCACGCATTGATCGAGCTCGACTCAGTATTACGCGCGGAGGCGGGAACGTTCGCACTGGAGACGGTGCGCATCGCCGGTGTGGTGATCGCGGCGCCCCTGGCTTGGATGGCGGCGCCGCTCCGCGTACGCAGTGCACTGGTGCTAATGCTGGCGTTCGCGGCTCACGCCATGGGCGCGGGCGGCCTTCGGCCACGCCCTTGGGAGCAAATGGCCTTCAGCGTTGGCAGCGAATTCATGCTCGGGCTAGGCATCGGCTTCGTGGTGCGGCTGTTCGTCGCGGTCGCAGAGATGGCGGCCGATCACATCGCGCCGATGATGGGCATCGGAGCGGCGCAGCTGTTCGACCCACAGACCAAGAACATGCAAAACGTGATGTCCATGGTGCTGCGCAACTTTGCCGTGCTCTTGGGCCTGATCGTCGGCGTGCATCGGGTGGTGTTGGGCGGCGTGCTGGCAAGCTTCAAGGCCGTCCCGGTCGGCTCACTCAGCAACCCCGCCCTCGAAACCCCGGTTATCTTGGCGATGACCACGGAGGCCTTGGCGACCGGGGTGCGGATCGCCATCCCCTTCATTGCCATTCTGTTCATCGCCCAGGTGGCGCTGGCCTTCATTTCCCGCGCCGCCCCGGCGATGCAAATCTTCTCCATCGGCTTCGCCGTCACGATGGCGACCGGGGGCCTGATCATGGTCTTGGTGCTGCCGGACCTGGGCGTCGAGCTCGTCTCCGAGGTGTCTCGAACCGGAAGCAAGATCGAAACGCTGCTCATCGCGGTCCAGGGACCGCGCTGATCAGGATCGTGGATCATGGCCGGCGACGACGATACCGAGAGAACGGAAGACGCCAGCCCGGAGCGGCGTAAGCGTGCTCGGGATGATGGTCAATTTCCGCGCTCGCGCGACAGCGGACCGGTAGCAGGAACGATCGCGGTCCTCGGCATCATTGGCGCTAGCGCAGGCGACTTCGTCGCCACGTTGCGCGGCTTTTGCCTGCGTTGCTTCGACGACCCGCTGACGCTCATGCGCGGGGATACGAGCCCGTTAGCCGAGCAAGCCGCCATCGTACTCGTCTCTTCCTGTGTGCCTGTCGCCCTGGCGGCGGCCATCGCGGGCACGGCCGTGGGCTTCTTGGAGGCCGGGTTTCATCCAAACTTCGACCTGCTCGAGGTGAAGCTCGAGCGGCTCGACCCGGTCAGCAAGCTGCAGCAAATGTTCTCGCCCAAGGCTGGGCTCACGAGCGTCGCGCTGTCGGTGCTGCGGGTGGTTGTCGTCGGCTTCGTCGCCGAGTCGGTCATGGAGCGGGAATTTCCGGCGCTGACTCGCCTCGCGCGTGCGCCCCTGGGTGCCGCGGTCTGGGAGAGCGCACGCGTGGTGATGAGCGTTGCCATCTGGTCCACGCTCGCGCTCGGCCTGATCGCCGTCATCGACTATGGAGTGTCTTGGTGGAAGCACGAGCAGTCGATCAAGATGAGCCGCCAAGAGCTCAAAGACGAGCATCATCAGCAAGAGGGCAGCCCTCAGATCCGCCAGCGTCAACGCGCACGAGCGCGCGAGATGCTCAGACGCGGGCTGCGAAAGGGCGTGAAAGAAGCGACGGTGATCGTGGCCAACCCGACCCACGTCGCCGTCGCCCTGCGTTACAAACAGCATGAGGGCGCGCCCATCGTCACCACCAAGGGCTATGACGAGATTGCGCAGCAGATTAAGAAGATCGCAAAGGAAGAGGGCATCCCCATCATCGAAAACCGGCCCCTGGCGCGCGCCTTGGCGGAGCGCGTGCGGGTCGGGCGCGTGATCCCGGCGGATCTGTACGTGGCCGTCGCCGAGCTCTTGGCCATGGTCTATCGCCTCAAGAATCGCGGGCGTCGCGCCTAAGGGCCCTAAGATACCCTCCCCCGCGGAAGCGGCTCGGAATCAGCAAAAGTCGCGGTCTGCACCGCCTTGCGTTGACGCACGAGATCGGAGATAAACCCGCCGTGCTGAAAATCGACCTCACCTCCCGCCGCGCGTTTGTCGTCGGAATTGCGGATGACGGCGGGTTCGGCTTTGCAATCGCCAAAGCGCTGGCGGAGGCCGGCGCGAGCGTCGTTGCCGGGACCTGGCCGCCGGCCATGGGCATCTTCGAAAAGTTGCTCGAGCGAGGCAAGCTCGACGCGTCGCGCAAGATGTCGGATGGCTCGCTCCTTCAATTCGAGCGGGTATATCCGGTGGACGCCGCCTTCGACACCTTGGACGCGGCACCGCAGGCCTTGCGTGAGAGCAAGCGGTACGCGAGCCGGGGTGACTTCAGCGTGGCCGGCGCGGGCGATCGGCTGGTCAGCGACTTCGGCGAACAGCCGCTCGACATCGTGATCCACTGCTTGGCCAACGGCTCGGAGGTCCACTTGCCGTTGCTCGAGACGAGCAGGGCGGGGTACCTGTCGGCAGTTGGGGTGAGCGCCTACTCGCTCGTGTCTATGGTTCAGCGCTGGGCGCCGCTGATGCGCCCGGGGGGCTCGTTCCTGTCGCTGACCTACCTGGCCAGCGAGCGGGTTATTCCGGGTTACGGCGGCGGCATGAACGCAGCCAAGGCCGCGCTCGAGAGTGACACGCGTGTGCTCGCGTACGAGGCAGGGCGAAAGTATGGCGTGCGCGTCAACACCATCTCCGCTGGCCCGTACGCATCACGTGCCGCCAGCGTGACCGGAATCATCGACGACGTGGTCGCTTACTACGAGCGCAACGCGCCGATCCAACAGAAGCTCACCACGGTAGAAGTCGCCAACACCGCGGCCTTTCTGGTGAGCTCGCTCGCTACCGGCATCACCGGCGCGACGGTGTACGTGGACAAGGGCTATCACGCCATGGGCAAAGGCGCCGATCCGGACAAGCCGCCTAAGCCGGAGGGGTGACCCGTGGCGCTGTTTACTCTGCCCGCCGACGCGCAGGGTCGGTATTCGGCGTTCATTTTCGACTGTGACGGCACCTTGGCCGACTCCATGCCGCTCCATCAACGAGCCTGGGCTCAGGCGCTCGCCAAGCACGGCGCCCGCTTCGACTTCGGTTGGGAGCTGTTCATGAGCCGGGCCGGCAAGACCATCGAGCAGACCGTGTTCGAGCTGAACGCCGAGTTTGGCCTCGACATGGACCCCGTGCTCGTCGCGGCCGACCAACGCTCGCACTACGATGCCTTGGCGCCCGGCGTGCTGGCACTGGACGAGGTCGTGGAGTTCGCTCGTCAACGAGCAGCCGCTGGCTGTCCCGTGAGCGTCGCGTCGGGTGGCGACGCCGTTACCGTACGCCAAACCCTACGTACGATTGGCGTCGCGGACCTGTTCCCAGTCGTCGTTACGGCGGAAGAAGTCGCACACGGCAAACCCGCGCCAGACCTATTTCTACTCGCCGCGCGCCGCATGGGCGTCGCGCCCGAGCAGTGCCTCGTCTTCGAGGACAGCCCGCTCGGTATTCTAGCCGCCGAGCGCGCTGGCATGGGGGCGGTGTTGGTGGGCCGCGCGTAAAATGCCCAGTGCGGCCGAGCGTGAGCGGCGAGCGTCCGTGCGCGAGCCGCAACTGGGACGCCTGCTGGGGCGAGCTTCCACTGTGCAAGCGTCCGCGGGCTGCTCGAGTTTAGACGTCAACCGCCGAACGTGACTCGGTAGATCGTCCCGTTTTGATCTTCGCCCACGAGCAGTGAGCCATCTTTCAACGAGGCTAGGCCCATGGGACGCGCGAAGCGACCCCAGCCGTTCCCGGTTTTGTTCAAAAAGCCGGTGATGAACGGCTCGATGCGAAGGGGGCGATTTTTTTCGAAATGCACTCGGGCGACCTCGTAGCCGCTCGGCGGGTTACGGTTCCAGGAGCCGTGCAACGTGACGAAGGCGTCGCCGCGGTAGGCGGCCGGGAACGCCGTGCCCGTGTAAAACAGCAACTGCATGCCGCTGGCGTGAGCGGTGTACGTGAGGGCGGGGCGCGTGCTCGCTTGATCCCATTGTTGAATCGACCCTTGGCCTTTCGGCGGATCGCGATAGGCGTTCAGTTGGCCGTCGCCGAACACCAGGGGCCAGCCATATTTCTTGCCTTTGGCGATCAGATTCAGCTCTTCGCGCTGCGCGTCATCGCCCAGCCAATCGACGCCATCGTCCCAGCCCCAGAGCTCGGTCGTGCCCGGGCGGAAGGCGAAGCCGATCGTGTTGCGCAGGCCGGTCGCGAACACCTCTCGACCCGAACCGTCCAGGTGCATGCGCAACACCGTGGCGCTCTCGGCGTTTTGCTCGTCGCACTCATTGCACGTGGAGCCCACGCTTTCGTACAGCCAGTCGTCGGGGCCCACCGCTAGAGTACGATCATTGTGCTGACCCACGTCCGGTAAGCCGGTGGCGATGCGACGCTCAGGCCCGAGCGTTCCGTCGGCCAGAATGGCCGCCACGAACGTTTCCGTTGCGGCGGCGAAAAACAACTCTGTGCCGCGAATGGCCAAGCCGTGTACGTTCTTTTTCGACATCACCACGGCCGGGCTACTCGCGCGCGCGCCCGCCGGGCGAAGCCGCGTGATCGTCCCGGCTTCGCGGCTCGCTACATACACGTCGCCGCGCGCCGACACGACCATCACGCGCGGCGTATCGAGCCCGTCTGCCCAGCGTGCGATGTGAAACCCCGGAGGCAACTTGAGCGACGCGACACGCTCATCGGTGAGCGCTTCCGGCTCGGTCACGACGACGTGGGCCGTCACCTCCACCGACCCCGGCCGAGTCAGACTTTGCGCGGACACAGAGGGTAGGCCCGCCGCGCTGAACAGCGCGGCCACACTCAAGACCGTTCGAGCTTTGATCACAGAAATGGATTCCTTCTTGAGGAGTGAGCCGAGTCTCAGCTCTCATTTCATATGCCGCGCCGCGTGCGCCCGCGAGCAGGAAAGCGCGCGCTCAACCCGATTCTCTTGCGAAGGCCGCACGCCGAGGCATTTTTGTGCGAGTGGCATCACGGGGCGTCGACCCACCGCCCGCCTCGACCGCACCCCGAGTGCGACCGACGGCGGGGTCGGGCCCCGCATTAGTGTGCGCTGGCCGCTAGAGCTTTGGCTCTTCTGCATTCCCGGCATCGACCGCGTAGCTCGTGCACGTGGTCGTCGAGCTCGTAGTCGTAGCGTTTGGCGATTTCCCGCTGCAACGCCTCCATCGCCTCCGATTGGTACTCGACGACCCGTCCGCAGCTGGTGCAAACCAGGTGGTCGTGGTGCTCGCGCTCGAAGGCCGCCTCGTAGCGTTGGCCGTCGCTCCTGGAGATGAGCGCCGGCTGAATCAGGCCCGCATCGATCAGCAGAGGTACGGCGCGATAAATAGTCGCCATGTGGGCATCGCGAACGCCCTGCCCGCGAAGCACGTTCAATAAATCATCCACGCTGAAGTGCCCCTGATAAGCGAGCGCAGAGCGGGCGATCGACTCGCGCACCTTGGACATTTTCAGGGACCGCTCCCGAAGCAACGCCCGAAAGCGCTCGAGCGCGCGGGTCATGGCTTCCTCTTTCATGGGCGGCGATTTACGCGCGGTGCGCATGGTTCGATAGTTGCCCCCGGCCGCGCCCTTGGTCAAGCGGTCTGCGGGGAGCCGTACCGGTGCCGAGTCGGCTCGGGGCGCGGCTAAACGAGCCCGCGCATTGCAAAGCTGCGAGTGAGTTCGTAGCCGGCGCGCCGAGGCCGCGCGCCCTCATCGCGGTTTGAGCGGCACATCCTGCAAACAAGTCGCGTATTCATAACTGTGATATAACGCCTGCATGGCATCGTTACCCAGCCCACGCACGGTTCACTTCGTGAAGACGCTCGGAATGACGGAAGGCATGGCCAGCGAGCCCGAGGCCGGGGAAGGGTCCTGGCGCTGGCCGTTGCCTCCCGCCCACGCCCCGCGCCGTGGGCTTGCGGCGCGCGGCCGTCGCTGGCTCGGGTACGCGTCGGCCGTCGCCGCGTTCGCTGGCATGTTGCTGTTCGTCGGCGCGAGTGTCTTGTACTCATCGCGCCTGCTCAGCGAGCGGAGCTTTGGTTGGGGTACCGGCGCCGGGCTCGCCGGCTTCATCTTGGGGTTGCTCGCGGGTGATTGGGGCGACCCGCCGCGGAAGGCCACCCGCTAGCCGTCGCTCTTCGCCCGCTGCTCGGATTCGAGTGCGTCGACGCAGGCTTGATACGCACGGGTGCCGAGCTCGCGGGGCGTGCGATGGGGACTAAATCAATTGTACTTGACGCTGGGGTTGATGGTCACGCGTCAAATGCGCGGGCGGCATAGCCTTCGGCGGCCCGGTCCGACGCGCTTGCCGTGAGACGGAGAGCTCGCCTCTGGCTGCCGCTCACGACGCTCGACCGCGGGTCGTCACGCGCCGCCGAAGGCTACGCCGCATTCAGCCGGACCTCGCGACCATCGACCAAACTAGTCTTGTCGACAGCGATCAGCGCACCTTCAACATTTTGAGTGCCCAGCCTTGAACGTCGAAGCGAGAGTGCCGAGCCGATGGTCAGGGTGCGCGGATTCCAAGCGAACGCCCAGGCCGCTCACCGCGCGTCGGCTCAGGCATCGCCTTCGCTTTGCACTTTCGGCGCGTAGAGAGGGGCTCGCGCTGGTTGTTCGTTGACATTGCTGAACCGAACAGTATAAACGAACACGCGACTCGGTCGCACTTGTAACGAACCGAGTACTTACATGCATTCTCGAACAATCACCGCCTCTTCCGTCATCGTCCTTCACGGGCTCGGGTTGACGGTTGTTGGCTGCTCATCCCACAGCGACGCGAGCACGGGCGGCTCGGCGGTCCCTGCTTATGTGGTGCAGCACGCTTCGAGTCCGGTGATCGCTTGAGGTTAACCCCACCCGCTGGCGCTCGCGCTGGCAGTCGCGACACATGAGGCGGATCGCCGCCGAGCAAAGGTTAAACGACATGATGAAGCAGATGGGTACGGCGAGCGTGCTGTTCGCGGCACTACAGGTTGCGTGCGGAAGCGACGGACCAGGCAGCGCGGCGGCGTCCGACGGGCAAGCCAGCACCGCTTACGCCCTGATGCACACCGTCAGCAGCCCAGAGGGTCGGCAGAATTACGTGTTTGCACGCCCGACCTTGGAGGTCGGCGAGCTCGATAACAGCGCGGGGCTGGAGGTGAGCGGTGCTTCGCGCACGTTCGCGCTCGGCGGCTCGTTGTTCGTCGCAGACGGCGAAGCACTCTCGGTGAGGAAATTTTCCATCGATGATCATTACAACTTGAAGCCGGGCGCCGAAGTGAGCTTTAAAAACTTCGGCATCACTTATTTCGATACGGGCTTCACGCTCGTGGACGAAGACCGGGCCTGGTACATGGCGTCCGACGCCTTTCAAGTGATCCAATTCGACCCGAAGCGCATGGAGATCACCGGCACGGTCGACATGTCCGCGCTGAACAATTCGAAGCTGAAGGCTTACATTGATGGCGGCATGCAAGTGGGTGACTATGTGTTCGCGGCCGTTTGGTATTACTCGGACGACGACCCGAGCCTGAACGTGCCCGGGATCAAGGTGGCGGTGATTTCCACGAGCGAGATGCGGCTGGTCAAGGTCATCGATGACCCGCGCTGCAGCGAAGGCCAAGTCGTGGCCAAGCTCGAAAACGACGACTTGCTGGTGTACGGCGATGCCAGCACCGGGATCTTGAACGAGTTTGGCAACCCCCGCGCCAAGGCGAACTGCGTGCTCAGAATCAAGGCGGGCAAAACGACGTTTGACCCCGACTTTTACCAAAAGCTCGACGACCTCACGGCTCCGAGCGTGGCCGGATCGCGTTTCGCCTACGGCGGCGGCGACGCCATCGTTTGGGCCCGAGATCCTGGGACCTTTGAAACGACCGACGACTACTACGAGAAGACGCGCTGGACGCCGTTTCTAGTCGATCCAAACACCTGGACGACGCAGCACATCGAACGGCCGGAGCTCGTCGCCGACGGCTTTCCGGCGGACACATTTTTTATCGACGGCGATCCCCACTTCACCGTCCACCGCACGGACGGCAAGGTCGGCGGTGCACTAGTGCGCTACCACGACGGAGAGTTGACGGAAGAGGTTCTGTATAGTGAGTGGCTGCAAGCGGTGGTCAAGGTTCGCTGAAGCGGCGCGCTTCTGTTTGCCGCATCGCCGCAACCCATAGCGACGGCGAAGGCACGCCCTCCCTCCGCGAGGTGCTCCCTCGCAGTGGGGTCGGGCGTGGCTTAGTTTGGCGCGCTCGGCGCCATTTATGCGGCGGCGCTTGACCGCATGTCAGTCCTGTGCGAGTGAAGTTGCGAGTCAATCGCGTAGCCGAAGGTTGTCATTGCCTTCGTCGGCGCTTAGTTGGCTCAGCCATGGCTCGTGGTCCAAGGTCATGGTCACGCGGCAAAGTCTGCGCTGTTTTAAAGCGAGTATTCAAAAGTTTCTCGGTCCGGAGGTCGTCGTGGTTCGTTGCCCTCGGCTCGTTGCCGAGCTCGTCTCGTTGATTTTAGCGCTGGCTGTCTTCGGGCATGGAGGCGTCGCGCGCGCGGAGGAGGCAGAGGCCGCCCTCACGCCTCCGGTGCTGCAGGAAGCGGTGGAGGGTATCTATCCAGATCAGGCCAAGTTGGAGGATCTGGAGGCTACGGTGTGGCTGCGGTTGAGCATCGATGTGAACGGACGGGTGACCGAGGCTTTGGTGGTCGAGCCGGCGGGTCACGGCTTCGACGAGGCCGCTCGCGAGGCGGCGTTCGGTTTCAAGTTCGCGCCGGCGACTCGCGGAGGGCAGCCGGTGCAGGCTCGAATCCGTTATCCGTTTGCTTTCAAGCTTGCACCCGAGCCTGAGCCTTCCCCGGCTCCGGTCTTGGCTCGCTTATCCGGTCGGGTATCGCTGGACGGCGCGCCGCAGGTCGGGGTCCGCGTGACGCTCACGGCCGCCGGCGGCTTTTTGTCGACGGCCATATCCGACATCAGCGGCCGTTTTACGTTCCGAGGCCTCGCGCCGGGTCTGTACCGGGCCCGCGCGGCGCTACAAGCTCGGCTGGCAGGCGGCGTGGTCGAGCTGACCGCGGGGAGCGAAAGCGAAATCGACCTGTCGTTTGCGCCGCCGCCGGCTGCAGCCGCGCCCGCGCCGCCGGTAGAAGTGAGTGTGCGCGGTAAACTGAGCGACGCCGAGCGCTTGCAGCAGTCCGCAGAGGCGGTAAACGTGATCGACACTCGCCGCGCAAAGCAGCAAACGGCGGACCTCGGTGAAGTGCTGGCGCGCACGCAAGGCGTCACGGTTCGGCGCGACGGTGGACTCGGAAGCAGTACGCGCTTTGCTTTGAATGGCCTGTACGACAACCAGGTCCGCTTCTTCGTGGACGGCGTGCCGCTGGACTTGGCCGGCTATTCATCGGGCATCGCCGACGTGCCCGTGAATCTGGTCGACCGGGTGGAGATATACCGCGGCGTGGTGCCAATCCGCTTCGGTGCTGATGCTCTGGGCGGCGCGGTCAACCTCGTCAGCGACCAAAGTTATCGTAATCATCTGGTGGCAAGCTACCAGGTCGGCTCGTTTGGCACGCATCGCGTCTCCGTCGAGGGCCGCTATCACGATGCGCCAAGCGGGCTGGTCGCGGGCGGTGCGGCGTTCTTCGACGTCGCGCAGAACAACTATGACGTCGACGTCGAGATCCCGGACGCCCGCGGCCGGCTGTTCGCGGCAAACGTGCCGCGTTTTCACGACCGATACCGTTCTTACGGTGGCAATGTCGAGGTCGGCCTCGTCGATCGCCCCTGGGCCCGGCGCCTACTTCTGAAGGGTTTTGCTTCCACTTACGATAAGGAGCTGCAAAACAACCTGGTCATGACCGTGCCGTACGGCGAGGTCACCTACGGTGAATCCGTGTACGGGGGGACTCTCCGCTACGAGGTGCCGCTTCACTCGAAGGTCGACTTGGAGACGGTTGCCAACTACGCGCACCGCGCGATCGACTTCGTCGACAAGGGGATCTGGGTTTATGACTGGAACGGGCAACGAATCCGTGAGCGTCGCGTAGCGGGAGAGCTCAGCTCTACGCCGACCGACCAAACCGTCACCCAAAATGGAGTCTTTGGTCGTGTGACGGTGAAGTGGGCGGTCGCCCCGGCCCACACCATTCGGGTCGCGCTGACCCCCAATTACAATACCCGAAGCGGCTACGAGCGGATTCGAGCCGATCCGACCTCTCGTGATCCACTGACCGCGCGCCAAGACCTGGGCACGCTGGTCAGCGGCCTGGAGTACGAGCTCAATCTATTCGATGAGCGCCTGTCCAACATCGTGCTCCTGAAAGATTATTTGTATCGGGCGAGCGTGGAGGAGCCGCTGCCGGGCAACGTCTTCAGGGCACGGAACACCGACAGCCATACCGAGGGCATCGGCGATGAGCTCCGGTTTCGATTCACGCCTTGGCTCTACGGTAAGGCTTCCTACGAGTACGCGACCCGCCTGCCGACCCCAGACGAGGTATTTGGCAACGGGGTTTTGACCCTGGCGAACTTGGGTCTAGCGCCGGAGGTCAGCCATAACGTGAACGTCGGTCCGCACGTGGATTTGAACCGAACGCCGTACGGCGACTTCATCGTCGATATGAACGCCTTTTTGCGGCACAGCGATCGCCTGATCGTGCTCTTGGGCAACGACCGGTTCTCGATGTATCAAAACGTTTACACGGCGCGCGGCCTCGGGCTCGAAAACGCTCTGGCCTGGGTCTCGCCCGGGCGCTGGCTGATGCTCAATGGCACCCTGACTTGGCAAAGCGTGCGCAATGCTTCGTCTCAAGGGACGTTTGCGGACTTCGACGGGGACCGCATCCCAAACCGCCCGTACTTCTTCAGCAGTTGGGGGGCGCGCCTGCGCTTTAGCCACTTGCCGGGCCCCGACGACACGGTGGAGCCGTTTTACAACGGGCGCTACGTGCATGAATTTTTTCGCGGTTGGGAGAGCCAGGGCCTTCGCCAATTCAAACAGGTGGTCGACGCGCAGCTGGCCCACAGCGTGGGCGTGTCGTGGACGCTGGCACGAGACTTTGGACGTGTCACATCGAGCCTGGAGGTCGACAACGTGACGGACGCGAAGCTGTTCGACAACTTTGGCGTGCAGCGGCCTGGTCGAGCGTTCTATTTGAAGATCAGTGGAGAGATCTGAAAGAGCATACCGATGATCGAACGAGTCACGCATTTGATGGTCAATTCGGGCGCCGCCTGGGTGCTCTGGTTGTTGTTTTTGCTCAGTTTCGTCTCGATGGCGGTCGCCATCGAACGAGTGTTGGCGTTTCGCAGCATGCACGGCGACGTGACCGCGCTCGTGCCAGCGCTGCGCCGTCTACTGCGCACGGACGACCACGACGGAGCGATGAGGCTGCTCGAAGGCTCGCGAAGCGTAGAAGGCCGCGTCGTGGCCGCCGGGCTGGCTGAGTCCGATCTGGGCTCCGCGGCGGCGGAAGAGGCCATGGCCGCCGCCACGGGCCTCGAGAAAAAGCGGCTGGAGCGGCGGCTCTTATTTCTAGGTACCGTCGGTAACAACGCTCCCTTCGTCGGCCTGCTCGGCACGGTCATCGGGGTGGTGGGCGCCTTCGAAGCGCTCGGTCAACCGCAGGCCATGACCGGCGCGCTATCCAACGCGAGCTCAATGGCCCCGGAGCGGGTCATGAGCACCATCTCGGAGGCGCTGGTGGCCACGGCCGTAGGTCTCGTGGTCGCTATCCCGGCGGTAGCGGTTTTCAATTACTTTCAAGGGCGCGTAAATGGCGCACTGGCCGATGCGGAGACGCTCGGGCACGTGCTGCTCGCCCACTTGCGCGCCGAGCATGATCCGGAGCTCGTGCGCAACACGGCGTCATCCAAGCGCGCTTCGATGCCGGAGCCCAGCGCGCTAGCCAAGCGCGTTCCCGCGTCGGTCGTGGAGTAAGCATGGCGGGTTTTGCGCAAAATAAGCCGAGCTCGCCGATCACTGGCATCAACGTGACGCCGCTCGTCGACATCACGCTCGTGCTCTTGATCATCTTCATGGTCACCGCCAAGCTCGTGGTGTCGCGCGCTATGCCGATGGATCTGCCGAAGGCCGCTACCGGTGGCGAGGTGCAGCAAGTCTTCAGCCTATCGCTGCTAGCCGACGGCAGTACGCACGTGGACGGCGCGCTCACGCCTCAGGATGCGGACTTGCTGCGCCTGGCTCGCGAGGCCCGATCTCGGCACCCGGACTTGCGTGCGGTGGTGCAGGCCGACGGAACCGTGCCGCATCGCCGCGTGATGCACGCGCTCGATATCCTCCGGCAAGCGGGCTTGTCTAAGATTGCATTCGGTGTAGAGCTCGGTCCATCGGTAGAAGTGGAGGGCAAGCGGTGATGGCCGCGGCTGATTCGCTGGTCGGTGACGGGCTCGCGAGTCCCGCTCTGACGCGACCCAGGCGGCCGAGCGTGCTCGACAACCCGGCGCAGCAGACCCGCGGCACGTCGCTCGTGGCGGGCGGCGCCACCGTCGTGGTGCACGTGGCATTGATCGCGCTGGCCGCGCTGATTGGACGTCACGTAGCGCGCGAGCTGCATACGCCGCTCCTCGTCACGCAGATGATAGAGGTCGAGCTCCCGCCCGCGGCCCCCACTCCCGAGCCGCCCGCACCCCGTGCGGCCGCGCCAGCCGTGCCTGCGCCTGCTGCGCGGGCAAGTACCCCGGCGCAATCCGCGCCGCCCCCTGCGGCCGCCCAGGCCGGGCAGGTGCTCACCGCCGCAGCAGACATCGTCGACTTCGGGGACACGTTCGTGGCAGGCAAGGGGGCAAGCTACGCGGGCGGCGTCACGCAGGCCGGGGGCACCGCCACACACGCGATGCGCAACGCCGCCGCGCGCGCCGGCGGAGTCGAGGGCGGAATCGGCACCGAGCTGGGCGGTGACGGCTCGCGTGCCCCGCAGCTCGCGGGCGGCGCGGTATGGGACTGCCCATTTCCGCCGGAAGCTGACGACGCGGGCGTAGACCATGCGGTCGTCACCCTGCGGGTGGAGGTCGCGGCCGACGGCCGTGTCATCGCAGCCAATCCCAGCAGCGAGCCGGGTCACGGCTTTGGTCGCGAGGCGCGACGCTGCGCGCTCGGCAAACGCTGGGCGCCCGGGCTCGATCGGAACGGCGCGCCGACGTCCGCAGTCGCGCTCGTGAACGTGAGGTTCAATCGATGAACGGACCTCCAATCTCGACCACACAACGCGGACCGCGGGCGCCTCGCCGCTGGCCGAAGCGGAGTGAGCCGTAAGCCGCGGGGTAGAGCCCCGGGACTAGTGCTCGGCGTCGCGGCGGCCCTGACGTCGTGGGTCCATTCCGCCCGCGGCCAAGGTGCTGAGCCGCCCGACGCGGGCCCGCGTCCGCGCATCTTCTTGGCCTGTCCACAGCTTTGCTTCGATGACTACCTGCGCCAAGCCCTCAGCTACTTCGACTTCGTGCGTGAGCCAGCGCTCGCGGACATCACGTTGGTCATCGTTCGCCAAAACGCCGGCAGCGGTGGTGAGCGGTTCTCGGTAACACCAACGCCAGCGGTCTCGCGCTTCAACCACTTGCAAGTGGCCGCTCGTTCATTCTCGGCTGCGCCCGGAGCCCCGGCGCGCATTGCTCGGGAACAGCTGCTGCAGGTCGTGCTGCGCAGCTTACAGGCAGAGCTCATTGGCACTGCCCACGAGGCCGCGTTCGAGCTCAAGCTGGCGACCCGAGACGGAGCACGCCTCAGCGCCTTGACCGACCCCTGGAACTATTGGGTGATTGCTCCAGAGCTACTGGGCGACGCTTCGGGGGGAAGCGGATTTTACGCGGCGCAGCTCACCGCCGGCACGACCGTGCGCCGGATCACGGATCTTTCGAAGCTTCGACTACGCGGCACCTACTCTCGAGCGGTGGATGGTTACCGTTTGGAGGACGGGTCGCGTGTAAATGGTGACGTGTATGCTTGGGAAGGGCGGGCGATGTACGCGCACTCGCTCGGCCAGCGCTGGGCGCTGGGCGGCGTCCTCAGTGGCCGCGGCAGTGAAAGCGAGAACATCGAAGGACATGTTCACACGGGGCCACTCCTAGAGTTCAACGTGTTTCCTTACGTGCAGAACGCGAGCCAGCAACTGCGCATCGTGTACCAGGCTGGTGTATGGGCCAACTGGTACACCGAGCGGAACCAGGCCGGGCACCTGCGGGAACTTCGCCCGTACCACGCGCTGTCCGTGATTGCCGATGTCAATCAAACCTGGGGCAGCGTGCAATGGGTGAACCAAGCCAACATGTTTCCCGCTGAGCCGAGCTTGTACCGGTTGAGTACGGGCGCATCGATCGCCATCCGGATCTTCAAGGGCTTGGCTTTCAGCCTGGAAGGCCAAGCTTCGTACGTGCGAGATCTCGTCAACCTGCGCGGGCGGCCGATCACCGACTTAGAGCTGCTGTTGGCGACCGCACAACAGCCCACCGACTACTTACTGTCAGTCAGGTACGGACTGACCTACACGTTTGGCAGCGTTTACAACACGATCGTGAACCCGCGGTTCGGCCGCGTGGACTTCGAGGAGGATTGAGCGTCAGTGCACGAACAGGACGACGAGGGCGCCCCCAAGTTCGGTGAACGTCGTTGCCATCAGGAGCACGACGCTGCACCACGTGAGGCTTTCCCAGTGGCGGGGCGCGTCGAATGCGCCGCGTAGGAGACGCACACCGTGCCAGATGGCGAGTGGCGCCGGAAGCGCGCCGAGCAGGACGATCGGCCAAGGCAGCCCGAGCCCTAATAAGAGCGGCAAGATGCCGAAGCTTGCCAGCACGAGCGCCGCGCACACGCGCGCGCCCCATTGCGCCCCGTGGCGAACGATCAAGCTTCGCTTGCCAGTCGCCGCATCACCCGCCTGGTCGGGCAGTTCGATCGTCAGCAGCATCGCAAATTGCAGCCCGCAGAGCGGAGCGCAGGCGAGAAATGGTAAGGCTTGGAAAAAACCGCGCTGCACGTAGTAGCCGAGCAGCGGCGTGAGTAGCGTGACGACGAGCGCGGTGGTGGCCTCGCCCAGCCCACGGCTGAGCAAGCGCAGTGGCGGCGCGCTGTAGCTCCACGCGAGACTGATGATGAGCAGGCACAACGGGAAGATCATGGGCTTGTCGAGGGCGCTCAGCGCGAGCACCGTCCCCGTCGCGAGCGAAGCGCCCCGCAGCGCTCGTGCGACGAGGAGCGCAACCTCGTGGCGAACGGCGCCACTCGGCAACACTCGACTGCCGCCCGACCAGGTCGTGGGCGTCGGGTTGGCGATGTCCGCAGCCAAGTCAAAGTAGTCGTTCGAGTAGTGGGTCATCGACTGCGCCGTCGCAATGACGAGCGCCCCTAGCCCGCACGCTCCCCAGTGAATGGTTGCTCCAGAGATCGCCGCGAGCGCGGTGCCGAGCCCATACAAGGCGAAACCGCTCAGGAGGTAGTGCGGTCGGCCGAGCTTGACGACAGCCAACGAACGAGCAAACCAGCCCAGGGCCAGGGGCGTCATGTCAGGTGAATTAGCACTAGCCGTTTTGCATTAGCACTAGCCGTTTTGTCCGCGTGCCCACCGTCGCGCCAAGCATAGGGCCCCCTCCGGGGAGCGCGTCAGCGGCTCGGCGGTTTCGGACAAATTCGCCTCGCGGGGCCCGACCGGACAGCACGAGCTCCGCACAGCGGCGAGGCCCGCGTCGCGAAGGCGGGAAAACGATATTGACTCTCATATTCAGTAGACGTAACGAACGACCATGCGTGCCAGCGCTGGAACCCTTGACTGTTTGCCGGCCTGTCGAGCGTTTACGGCGCGCGCGTGAAACTTCGTCCTCACACCTACGAGGCGTGGTGGGACTTGCACGCCTGGGCGGGGGTGATCTCGTCGTTGGTCGTGTACGTGATGTTCTTTTTTGGCACGCTGACCTTGTTCCACAGCGAGCTCCGCGTGTGGGAGGAACCGCGCGGACCCACGCCAACACTAGCGGAAGTCGACCGAATCATCGACCAAGGCATCCAGCGCCGGCAGATCGCCCCGGCTAGCGTGCGCGTCAATTTTCCTCAGGGTCGCGAAGGCTTCAGCATCTCGTACGAGAGCGGGACGGGCGAAGAACACGAACGCTTCATCGAGCGCGGCGGTCTGGTGGAGCCACGCTCGAACGCCGCGGATTTCCTGTACTCGATGCATTACCTACAGTTTCCAGGAGCGCCGGGCTGGTTGTACACGGCGGCGGGGCTGGCGGCGGGCGTGTTGCTCTTGGTGGTGGTGAGTGGAGTGCTCATTCACCTGCGCCAAATGGTGAGGCAATTTCAGCAATTCCGCCCAAAAAATCAGCTGCAAGTGGTCTGGTCGGATGCTCACAAAGTGCTCGGCACCATCGGTTTGCCCTTCGCCATCGTGTATGCGTTCACCGGCGCCTGGCTGGCGCTCGACGAGCCGCTGACCGCGCGCCTGGCCAGTACGAGCTTCCACGGCAACGAACCCGCTTTGTCGCGTGCGTTGCGCGGGCCGCCCGAGCCGACCATCAAAGCCTCGCACGAGCTGGGGCCGCGCCTGCCACTCTCGGCGCTGCTCACTCGAGCCGAGCAAGAGGAAAAACTCACGGGCGCCAAACCGACTCGGCAAGGCTCTTGCCGTTCAGTTTATCTAAACGACTTAGGCAACCGTGAAGCCAGCGCGAACTTCTTCTGCGGAGACGATAGCATCCTCCTTTGGCAGCGCGATGGCCGCCGAGTCGCCGCAGCGGAGCGCGCCGCGCCGACCCTGACCTCACGCATCGCAGAAGTGCCTTACGCCATGCATTTTGTCTCGTTCGCGGAGTTGCCGCTCCGTGTCTTGTATGCGTGCTTGGGTCTAGCCGGTTGCTTGACGATTCTCACTGGGAATTGGCTGTGGCTGGCGCGGCGCGCCCCGAGTCGCGGCGGATGGCTCGTCCAACGGTTGACGCTTCTCTTGGGTGCCGGTTCGCTCGTCGCGAGCACGAGCCTGTTGCTCGTGACTCGGCTGGCGATTTCTGCACACTTCGAACGTCAGGTGTTCTGGGGGAGCTGGCTTTCGGTGGGCATCCTGTGCGGGCTAGGCAAAGACGCGCGCCGGCACTGGCACGGGCTGGTCGTGCTCGCGGGCCTAAGCTTGCTCTCCACGCCACTCCTCGGCCTGCTAGCACGCGATCACACTTACGATCCGTGGCGGCAGGTGGCGCTCGAACGCGGCGTGGACGTCACGCTGCTGGGGATCGGTCTGTCGCTGCTCTTGCTCGCGCGTGGACTATGGCGCGGCTCGAACAAAGAACCGCAAGCCCGGTGCGGCAACTCCGAGCCGGGGGCCCATGTGGCTTGAATTGGCAGGGGGCGGCGCTGCCTGGCTCGCGCACCTCCTGTGGTATGTGACCGCACGAGACCGCGCCGAAGCGTTGCACCTCCGCCGCTCGCTACGAGTTCCCACCGTGGTGACGGTCGTGCGTTTCATGGCGGCTCTGCTGTTGGTGCTGGGTGTTGCCTGTTGGGTTCGGGCCCACGGCCCCGCGCTGGGCGGCTGTGCGGCCTTTGCCGCGGTCATGGCCGCCGCCAGTGTCAACACCATCGTCGCGCCGCTCTCGCTGCGCTCGCTCGCTGTCAGCGGAGCGCTCGCAACCGGCGTTCTGTTGCTCGGGACCTGGGAGTGGCTCCGTGGCGCGTAGGCGAGGGCTGGATGTGTTCTTGCGACTGTCCGCCGCCCTCGTTGGAACGTTGCCGGTCGCCTTGTACGCAAGCCTGGCTCTGGCCGATTTTCTGCCGACGTCCAACGAAGTCCGGGCCGCCATCGGCTACTACGCTCCACTGCCGCTCTACTCGCTCTTCGCCTGCCTAGCCGCGCGCGCCAACGGTGGCCTCCGAGCCTGGTTGACCTGCCTCTCTGCCTCGTGCCTCTTGAAGCTCGCTCTGGTCTTGCTCTGACGCCGATGCCGGGCGCCATTCCGCTCGGGCGCGCCCAAGCCCTGGGCTTCCCGTGCCGGGCTACGTGTCCAGGGTCTAAGTCATCCAAAGCCACCTCGGTCAGCGACCGGCAGCCGCCCCACTTGAACACGACGCTCGGCCGTGCGACTCTCCCTGGGCGCGCAACACGAGCTGAGTGTTGGGTTACCTAACGGTTTTACGCGCAGTCGTCTGTCCACGGCGGTTGGCCTGTTTCGGACGGGCCGTGCTGGCAATTCCTCTCGCGGTTGTCGCCTAGGCATAGCGCTCGCACGGGAGTTGGGTACCGGCGCGGGAGCCAGCGAATCGTTCACTTACGACGCGCAGAACCGTCTAGTCGCCGTGCAGGACGGTCGCGGCAAGCAGATCGGTTTCAGCTACGACGAGCAGGGGCGGCCCGCGACGACGCGCTATCCGGACGGTCGTGCCGAGACGGCGCAGTACGACGCGACAGGCTCCTGGAGCAGCATGCTGCTCAACGGTAAGCTCGTTTTCGAACGGCAAGCCGACGCCGCGAATCGCCCGCTCGCCGTTACCTATGCGGACGGGCGAAAGGACGGCTTCGCCTACGACGAGCAGGGGCGTTTGCTCAGCGCGGAGGGGCCGGACGGCGCGCTCGCGTTCGCCTACGACGACCGAGGAAACGTCATATCCGAGACAAGCGGAGATCAGGTTTTCAAATTCGAGTATGACGCTTCGGGGTTATTGACCGCGATCGATTACCCCGGAGGTTTGCGTGCGCAGTACGAATACGACGCCGACAAGCGCTTGACGAGTGTCGGTTGGGGTGCTGGAAGCGTCCAGTTCTCCTATGATCTGCAAGACCGCGAGGTTTGGTCTTCGCGCTCCAATCGGCTAACCACGCGCACGGAGCTCGCGCCCTCGCAGAAACCCACCCGCGTGACGACACGCGACAAGCGCTCGGGCGCGGTGCGCTTCGATACCGTCTATCGCTACGATCACCAGGGTCGGCTGAGCGCGAGCAACGAGCACGACCGCGGCATGCGGCAATACGTCTACGACGGCGAATCCCAGCTCCTCGGCGTGGCCAACGAGGAGGGGCGCTGGCTCGAAACGTTTGCCTACGACGGAGCCGGCAATCGCACGGCGACGAGCGGTCAGAGCGTAACCGTGGACGCGGGCAATCGCTTGCTGCGGCAGGGCGATCATTGGTGCAAGTACGACCGGCGCGGGAACCTGGTGAGTCTTTCGGACGGCCTCCGAACCTGGCGCTTCAAGTACGACCTCAAAATCAGATGACCGAGGCGAACGGCCCGGCCGGCATCGTCCTGTTCAAGTACGACGCACTCGGTCGCCGCATCGAGAAAAAATCCGCGGAGCGGACCATTCGCTACGTGTGGTGCGGCGAGGGCCTGGCGCGCGAAATCATCACGACGGAAGCTGGCGAATCCGTGCGCGAGTACGTGTATCGCCCCGGAACTTACGAGCCCGTCGCGCTGCTCGTGGACGGACGTTGCTATTTCTACCACAACGATCACCAAGGCACCCCGCAACGCCTCACGAACGATCAAGGCGCGGTCGTGTGGGCGGCGGACTACTACGTCTTCGGCTACGCAGATGTGCGCGTCGGACTGGTCGACAACCCGCTACGTTTTGCGGTCAGTATTCCGACGTAGAAACCGGCCTCCACTACAATCGGTTTCGCTACTACAGCCCCCTTCTCGGCCGGTACCTCTCCATCGATCCGCTCAGGTTGCTCGCCGGCAATAACCTCTACCTCTACGCCGGCAACAACCCCGTCAATAAACTCGACCCGCTCGGTCGTCGGAGCTGTTGTCGCGGCTGCCGCGGTGATCAGGACAACGTTTCCGGTGTCACCCGAGGCGGCACGAAGAATAACCCAACTGGCAATCCGCCCGGGACACAGCCCCCGAGGCCGACGAACTTTGAAGACGGAACGATGAAAGGCGTCTACTTGCGGAACCCCGACGGCACCTGGCGAACCCACACAATGTTTCCGGAGCCCAAGCCATGAACCCAGATCTGGATATCCGAGAATTTCTCAATGAGTCCAGCGCCTACATGCACATCAACGCACTCGAGCGCGATTGGGAGCAGTACTTCGTCCGCGCGATCCGTAAGTTAAAAGTTGAGGAAGTAAAAGAACGCTTTCGGAGAGGCTTTGCCAAGGCGGTCCTCGGCGGCCTGAGCGCTCGCGATTACGAGAACGCGACGGGCTGGGATTTCGACACTGATCAGGAGTTCGTCGAACATCTCAAACACTATTGGTCCATCTT
>CAXSGJ010000061.1:14163-35468 GCA_964236865.1 uncultured Polyangiaceae bacterium | reverse complement strand
AGCACAGCCAAAACGAAGCCCAAACCCGAAATCGCCGGGCGCCCTCGCAGCCCGCCCGAGCCCTATCTCTCCCTCTCCTCTCTCTCCCTCTCCCTCACAGAAGCCAAAAATCCCGCCCGGCAAGTTCGGGTTTCGGCGAGGCTTTGGCGAGCACCGGAGCGGAACGTACTGCCCGTACGTGAGCACCGGAGCACAGCCAAAACGAAGCCCAAACCCGAAATCGCCGGGCGCCCTCGCAGCCCGCAACAACCTTTCTTCTCCCTCTCTCTTATCTCTCCCTCTCTCTTCTCTCTCTCTCTCTTTCTTTCTCTCCCTCAGTGCAGCCAGCCACCGGCTGCATCGATCAGTACATGACACCCCACCCCCGCCAGCAAACTCCCCCGCACCGCAGCAACGACCCCCAACAAAACCCCGTACCCCGCAACCCGCATCATCATCGCTCCGCCCTGATCAGCATGCGCAACGCCAAACAGCACTGCCTGCAGAACAACCCCCGCGCTCTGTCGACCCGTAAACGCCGAAAACTGCGTCTGCAGGTAGCCGCGATACACGACTTCTTCCGAAAACCCCACACACGCCGCAACCAAACACCAAGTGAGGCGCTCGGCCTCCGTGCGCGGGAGCAGCGCTCGGGCTGCGGCATTCCGCCCCGCGCCCGGCGCACCCAGATAATGCATTGCGAGCACTTCGCACCCCTGGATGAATACGCACAGGATCAGCGCGAGACCCAAATCGCCGGCGGCGCGGCCGAAAGTCTCCCAACGCCGACCGATCAACTCCGGCAGTGCGTTGTGACCGCGAAAGCACCGGCAGACCCACAGCGTGAGCGCAAAATTGACCAGCAGAACAGGCAGGTAAAGGGCGAGTGCAGATCTTTCCGCGGCCGCTGGCGGAGCGGCGGCCGCGCCGATCCAAGCCGAGCGTTGCAACAACGTTCCGGCGACCGCGACGCAGGCAATCAGCCCGACCAGCGCGCCGGTGTGCCAGTGTGGAGCGAGCTCCGGACTTGGTCGTGCAGTGCGGGGCGCCTCAGGACGTAACATCGAATGCTGGCAAGCTCCTTGCTAAGTTCCCGACACGGTTGTCGTCGAGATGCCGTCCATTGAAACCCTAAAACTCGGAGCACGCCAATGATCACCGACCTCGTTACCACTGCCCCTCCCGTGTTGGCCGCAGGCTGGTCCCTACTGTACTTGCTCTTTGGCGGGGGGTTGGGCGGCGCTGTGCTGATCTTCTTCGGCCTGAAGTTGATCGGCCGCTGAGAAGACCGTCGACCAGGCTCCGTCATGCCTTTAGCCGTCGTCACTGGGGCCAACCGCGGCCTCGGGTTGGAAACTGCTCAGGTCTTGGCGCAGCGCGGTTTCCGAGTTTGGCTCACGGGCCGTGATCCTGACCTCACGGAAAGCGCCGCCGCCGCTCTGCGCGCCCAGCACCTCGACGTGCAGGCCGCCTCGCTCGACGTGTCGAGTGCTGCGAGCGTCGGAGCGTTCGCTCAACGCCTCGCTTCCGAATCACCGATCGACGCGTTAATCAACAATGCGGGAGCGAGTTTCCATGGGCTCGACGCGAAGGTTGCACGCGACACGTTAGAGACCAACTATCGGGGCGCCGTTCGCGTGACCGATGCGCTGGCCGCACACCTGGCAGCCAGCGCGAACATCGTCATGGTGTCGAGCGGCATGGGGGAGCTGTCGCAGTTCTCCGAGGGCCTCACGCAGCGGCTCATGGCGCCCGACCTGACCCGCGCAAACATCGAAGAAGTGGCCGAAGAGTTCTTGAGCGCCGTGAGCGTTGGCCAGCCAGCCGCCAAGGGTTTTCCCGGCAACGCGTACAGCGTCTCCAAAGCCTTGATGAACGCCGTTACACGCGTCCTTGCGCGGGAGCTCAGCGGCACAGCCCAGCGCGTCAACGCCGTGTGCCCCGGCTGGGTCAAGACACGTATGGGTGGTAGTGGCGCGCCGCGCAGCCTTGCGCAGGGTGCCAGTGGCATCGTGTGGGCCGCCACGCTGACCGCAGGTGGGGCGAGTGGGGGCTTCTTTCGAGACGCCAAGCCTATCGCGTGGTGATCCGGCCAACGGGTGATACGGTCGAAGCATGACTTATTGTGTGGGCATTTTGCTCAAAGAGGGCATCGTCATGGCGTCCGACTCGAGGACGCACGCCGGGGTCGACAACTTCGCCCAGTTTTGCAAGATGAGCGTCTTCGAGCGTGAGGATCGCGCCATCGTGCTCCTGAGTTCGGGCAATTTGGCCGGCACGCAAGCGGTGATCACGACATTGAAGCAGCGTGGCGAGTCGAAGGAGGGCGGCCCCAACATTTGGACCGCGCGCACGATGTTCGACTTCGTGACCGTGGTCTCGGACGCAGTTCGAGACGTCGGCCGCCGAGACCGACCCTACTTGGAAAAGAACGATCTCAAGTTCGACGCCTCATTCATCGTGGGGGGGCAGATCAAGGGCGAGGCGCCGCGCCTGTTTCGGACCTATGCGGAGGGTAACTTCGTCGAGGCCGGTTCGGGAACGCAGTTCTTTCAGACAGGTGAAGCCAAGTATGGCAAGCCCATCATCGACCGCGTCATCACGCCCAGCACCTCTTTGGCGGACGCGGTCAAGTGCGTGTTGGTCTCATTTGATTCGACCATGCGCAGTAACTTGTCCGTGGCCATGCCGATCGACCTCGTTCAATATGAGAACGACCAATTCAAGCTGAACCGCCGTCATCGTTTCGAGGTGGGAGACCCGGACTTCGAAACGCTCAGCAAGTCCTGGAGTGAAGGCGTGCGCAGCGTGTTCAAGCAGCTGCCGGACGTGCGCTGGAACAAGTGAACGCAGCGACCCGCAGCCGAAACATTTCGCGTGCTACGACCGCCCGATGAAAATTAGAGTCGGCTACGAACTGGTTTTCGAGTGTCCACAGCCGACGCCGATGCTGTTGATGCTCAATATCCATTACACACGAGCGTCCGACATCATCACGCCCGATCATCTGAAGATCACGCCCTCCATACCGATCGACATGTACCGAGATTTTTTCGGGAACTGGTGCACCCGGGTGGTCGCGCCCCCTGGCGTCACGCGCATCACGGCGGATGCCTTGGTCAATGACAGCGGTGTTCCGGATCTTCAAATGCCCTTCGCCCGGCAGACGCCCATCGAGGCGTTGCCACACGATGCTTTGATCTTTTTGCTCGGCAGCCGCTACTGCGAGACGGACCGCTTGTCGCCCATCGCTTGGGAGCTCTTCAAGGATACTCCGCCCGGCTGGGGTCGCGTCGCAGCCATTTGCGATTTCGTACACAACCACATCACGTTCGGTTACGAGTTCGCCCGTAACACGAAGACCGCGTTCGAGGCCTTCCAAGAGCGCGCCGGTGTATGCCGGGATTTTGCGCACCTGGCCGTCGCGCTGTGTCGGTGCATGAATATCCCTGCGCGCTATTGCGCAGGCTACTTGGGCGACATCGGCGTGCCCCATTCCACCGCCCCGATGGACTTCTCAGGCTGGTTCGAGGCTTATCTCGACGGCGCCTGGTACACGTTTGACGCGCGCCACAACATCCCACGCATCGGTCGCATCGTGATCGGCCGTGGTCGAGACGCCGCGGACGTAGCCATCAGTACGTCCTTCGGTCAGTCCCTACTCACCGGCTTCACGGTCTGGACGGACGAAGTCTTACCGACCTAGGCCACGGAAGGACGGGATATCGGGGCAGGCGCGGGTATCGGCTCGACGCTGAAGAGACTGAGCTCCCTAGGCTAGAATGCGTTTGAGGCGCGAAACGGCCTTCACGAACTCATCGCGCTCGGGCGGCTTGCTCGAGTAGCGCACGCTGCGGCCCATCACGGTCACGGTCGCGACGCCGCGCGACTCGATCATCTGGCCCTGGTTCGAATCGAACCAGGCCTTGGCCTCTTCGTACGTCATTCCGGCGACCGTAGCACGGGTCGTCAGAAGGCGTGGAACACCTCGAATTCATACAGGGAAGCGCCGTAGCCAATGGCGAGCGTCTTGGCCTTCATGCGAATGAATTGACCGACCTTCGGCGTCGTGAGTGTGACGAGCTGATAGTACGGAGTTGATGCGAAATTGTTGGTAGGGCTGCTGTACGCCGTCACCCAAGCCCAGCTATCGACCGCGACCGCTGCGTTGTCATCGCACGTCGCCGCACACACTTGGATGTCGTAGGTCTTGGCATAGGCGGCCTCCCAAACCAGCTCTACGTGAGTGATGTTCGTGGCGTTGCCGTCGCCCAGGTTGACGTAGATCCACTCACCAGCGTTGGTCGTTCCTGCCTGCCAACGAGTATCGAACTTGCCGTCGACGACCAGCGGTGCGTTCGCGGTGGAGCTCGACGCGACCGCAGTCTTGCCCAAGGACAGGTTGGGTCCGAGATAAGTTCCAGTAGTGGCCTTGGCGATAGACGCGATGCTGGTGTACCCGGTGCCGTTGAGCCCGGTACCGAGTGCACGCACCCAGTAGTTGTAGGTCACGCCCGGGTTGAGCCCGCTGACCGTCGTGGTCAGGGCCGTAGTGGTCGTAAACAGCGTGGCCTGGGTCACGAGCGCGCCGGTCCCGAATAGAACTTGGTAGCCCACCGCGTTAGCCGACGCGCTCCAGGACAGCACCTGCGTGAGATCCGTGCTCGCCCCGGCAACCAGCCCGGTCACTGCGCTTGGCGGGACGAGGGTCCTGACCTGCGAGAACAAGGAGCCGAGCGGGGTGCGCATTTCGGCCCTGAAATAGCCCGTTACGGCAGTGTTGATGCCAGCGGTCACCGTATTCCAGGCGAGACTTGGGTTCATCGCCTCGCCGGTGCCGGTGAAGCTGTCGGACGTCGAATAGTAACCGTAGATGCCGGTCGTCGTGTCCGGAGCTCCAGTTACCGGAAGAGTATCGGTCGTCAAACCGAACGTGTCCTGTACCGTCTGGCGGACGGTCTTGTCGCTGTCCAGGTAGTAGAGCTCGGTCCAGTTGATGTCGAAGGTGGCTTGGTTTGCGGTGCCCTTGGTCGCCGCGCTCTTGCCGATCACATTCACGGTCTCGACCCAGAAGCGGTACGTCTGAGCGCTCAGGACCTGCTTCATTTGATAGGACGTCGTCCCGGCCGGCACCGTATCTTGTGGCAGCGCGGGCTTGGTGTCGTTGATCGACCAATAAATATTGTAGCTCGTGGTGCTCGGCGAGTTGTCAGCCCACGACACCTGCACGTACCAAACTTTGATCGAGGCATCGACGGTCAAGCCCGTCGGCGGCGTAGGCACCACGCCAACGGTACCGTTGCCGGTAGCGGGCGCCCCATTGCCCGCGGCATTGTAGGCCGTCACCCAAAAATAATACTTCGTGTACGGCGTGAGCTCTCCAGCCGGGACCGTGTAAGTCGTCGTGTTGGCAGGCAGCTCCTTTTGCGGCGAGCTCGGCTGAACGTTGGTCGTCGAATAGAAGACACGGTAGCCGGTCTCACCCGTCGCGGCGTCTCCCCAAGTGAGCACGGCGTTGGTCGCGCCAGCGGTCACGACGAGCGTGGTGGGCTGCGGAGGAACGGGCACGGGCGTCGCGCTACCGGTGATCGTGGTGCTGACTCCCGCGACATTGAAGGCTTCCACCCAAAACGTGTAGGCCTGCTGCGCGACCAGGCCATCCGCGACCGCATTGGTGCTGCTTGCGGGCTGCTGGAGGTTAGGCTGCGCCGGTTTGTCTGCCGTCGTGGACCAGTAAACATTGAAGCCGAGCTCATCCGTCGAATTATCTGCCCAAGACACAGCCACGGACGTAGCGCTCACTACCTGCAGACCCAAAGTCGAGGGCGCGTTGGGGATGGTCGGCGCAGCGCCGCCACTGCCGGCCGTGCCACCACTGCCTGCGGTGCCGCCGCCGCCTTCGCTGATACCGCCGCCGCCCGCGCTGGCGCCGCCGGTCCCCGCTTGAGGCATGCCGCCCGAGCCAGCGCCGCCCGCGTCCACCGCGCCGCCTTCGCCGCCTTCGCCGCCTTCGCCGAGCCCTGGGTTCGCGATGGTGCCGGCGGTGCCGCCCGTGCCCGCGGCGGAAGTCTCGCCCGCATCCGAGCTCTCGTCACTGCCAGCCCTGCCGGCCGAGCCCCCGTGCGCAACGTCGATGGCCCCTTCTGAGGGCGAAGAGCAGCCCGCAAGTCCGCCGATGAGCGCCAATGAAACCGTTACTGCTGCGAACCAACGCATAAAGAAACCTTCCTAAGAAGCGGACCGCGCGCCAACCCCGAAGAGCGGCTGCTCGACATAGTGAGATAAGGCCGCTCCTTTTAAGATGTCACGAGCGAGCGCTGCGGTTCAAGGGTCAGGCGCCATGCCGGCCCACTTGGCGCACACCCGTCAGCATGCGCGCGCACCCAGGCCGACATGGCCCTTCATACGCGAAAGGACGCGAAATCACTGATGCATTTCGGCGCCGCACGGTTTTTGGTGTTTCGTGAACGACGCCCAAGGCTGACGCGGCTTCTAAAACGGGGCATCCATGCTGCGCATGAATTTCGATCCCGGCAGCCGGTCCAAGCTGACACGCAGAGATCTGCCGCGCTTTGCCGGTGATGGCCTGTTTCAGCGGGTAGCGCGCCAAGTGTGTGAGGCCGAGTGTCTACCGCGCAAGGAGCTCTTCGAGGCTTGGGAGGTCGCGCGCCGCTCGCGCCGCCGCTTTCGCGGGGGTCGCGTGCTCGACATGGCGTGTGGTCACGCGCTGCTTGCTCAATTGCTGCTGATCTTGGATGACTCGTCGGACGTCGCGCTGGCCATCGATACCCGCTTACCCCACAGCGCGCCAAGGCTCGTCGAAAGTTTCGCTCGCGCGTGGCCACGCCTGGCCGGCCGTATCGAACTGGTCGAAGGCGAGCTGTCTGGCGTGACCGTCCTCGCAGACGATCTAGTGGTCTCCTGCCACGCCTGTGGCTCGCTGACCGATGAGGTGTTGAGTCGAGCGATCGCCGTGGGCGCACGCGTGGTCGTGCTGCCGTGCTGTCAGGACAAGCTCGCTCAAGACCAAGGTGGCCTTGGCGGCTGGCTTGAGTCATCCCTGGCCATCGACGTCACGCGCGCGGCACGCCTCCGCGCCCACGGCTACGCGGTTCATACGCAGACCATCGCCCCCGCAATCACGCCCAAGAATCGCCTGCTGCTTGCGGAGCGCCGCGGTGCGGTGTCGTCACGGTTCGCGCAGGCGCGCGCGGAATAACCCGCTATCGCCGCCCAACCACACTTCCTCATCGCTGCGCCCGCGGATCGTACGGAGCGGGCCGGGAACCTCGGCGGTGCGGAAGGCCGTGCCGTCGAAGTGCGCGACGCCGCCCTTCCCGACCCACCAGATCGAGTTGGGACGGGTGCCCCAGCCGGCGGCGATGTCCTGCAAGGGCAACTTCAGCGAGCTCCATGCCCCCGCGTGGAAGTGAAACAGCGCGCGAGGAGTGCTCACCCAAGCTTCGCCGTCCATCGCCCAAAACGCTTGCGGCTCGGACCAGGGTGGCGCCGGCACCACGAGTGACCAGCCGCGCGCGTCGATCGCGGCGAGGCCGCTCGGGTCCAAACCCCACAGGGTGCCATCTCGTAGCGTGACGATGCGCGGCGCGAGACCAGCGGGCGCGGTCGTCCAACCCGTGCTCCGTTTGATGATGCAGAGGGACTGCGCCCGGCACACAAGCTCGGGATCTTCGCCGCCCAAGACTCCCCACAAGCCGCCCGATGCCGTCGCGCCCAGCCGCCCGATCTCATCCCGTCCGTCGCGCCAGCCCGCGGCCGTGTGTCGCCAGTAGATCGCGGTTTCAGTCGCCTGCGATCGGCGCGCACCCATGATACGCGGCTCGTTATCACGGCCGAAAAAAATGCGTGCATGGTCGGTCTCGGAAGGCCCGCGGCGTAACGAGGCCGGCAGCGGCAGCGCCTTCCAGCCGTGGCCCGCCGCGACCTGCGGCGGATCGGCGAGGACTGCGATCCGTGACCCTTCACCCAATGCGATCGAGCTCACGGCCTGATTCAGGACCTGCGCGATCTCTACGTCGAGGGCGGGCTCGGCCGCTGGCGTGGGGAGCCGCGCAGGCGGCAATGGGAGAGGCGGCAGCGCGCTCGCGGCGGACGGAGCAGGTGCTGCACGGGGCGGTGGGGGCCGGGCCCCGGGCGCCGGCCGCCCAGATGCGCACGCCGCCACGAGCCACAGGCACGGCCAGAAAGCACGCGCCGGCATGAGCTAGCCTCGAAGCTCCGCGAATGCCGCCACGTACTGTTCGATGATCTTAGGCCAAGCGCAGTGCCGCGCGGTGTACTCGCGGCCCCGTGCACCCTGCCTGCGACGCTCGGCTTCGTCGTTCAGCAACGGGGTTAGCGCAGCGACGAACGCCTCACTGTCCTCCGGAGTGACGAGCCAGCCATTGTGACCTTCGGCTACGGCATCCGGAATGCCTTCCAAGCGCGCCGCGACCACTGGCAAACCGCTGGCGGCTGCCTCGATGGCGACGATGCCAAAGCCCTCTACATTGCCCGGTACACGGACGTTCGGCATGACGAAGACATCCGCGCTGCCTAGCAACGCTAGGAGACGCTCGTCACTGACGCTGCCGACCAACCACACCGCGTGCGCGATACCGGCTTCCTGCGCGGCTCGCACGATCTCATCGTGATCCGGCCCGACGCCGATCAGTACGTAGAGGACGTTCGATAATTTGGGCAGCACGTGCCGAACGAACCAGGCGGCGCCTTTGCGGCGGACGAGGCGCCCCAGAGTCACGAGGACCACCCGACCGGCGGCCTTCTGCTTGAGCTCTGCGTCTTGGTGCCCAGCACGCGCCACCTCGAAGTAGCGATCCGGGACACCGATCAAAATCGTGCGCACCTGACGCAAGCCTTTCGCTTCAGCGAGCTTGTGAGTTGAAGCGCTATTGGCGATGAACAGATCGGCACGCAAAAATAGCTTCAGATAGGCCTGGTAGAGCCGGCTGCGGTACGTCAGATCCAAACCGTGGACCGAGATCGCGACCTTGCGGCCGAGCAGGACGCGCGGCACGAGCCCGGCGAAGCACAACATGGCATCGCCCAAATGGATCACGTCATAACGGTGAGCCGTGAGCGCTACCCGCAACACGGCATAGGGTAGAAACCAAATCAAGTGCGCCTGCGAATGCCCGAGCGCGATCGTGGTCTTCGGCTCCGGAAAGCCGGTCGTCAGCCCGTGACTCAGGCTCTCCATCCCGCCTATCTTTGGCGGATACTTGCGAGTGACGAATAAGACGCGCATGCCACCCGCGTTCAACGTAGGGGCTTTTGCAGCAGCACTTGCCCGTAATCGCGGGATACTTCCAAGTAGCCTTTCCGCGCATAAAAGGCGCGCGCCCGCTCGTTCGAAAGCTCGGTGTCGACCCAGCTTGCCAAGGCGCCTTGCCCGGCGAACCATGCTTCGAGCTCGCTCAGCACCGCGCTCCCGGGCAGCGTGTCGGCACCGGTGATGACCGCCCGCGCCGCGCCCAGGGTCAGGACGTAGCCGATACCCTGATGGGGAATGGCGCTCTCCCAGCGCCGCCGCGCCAAGACGTGCCCCGGCATGGCCGCGGCGCGCACGGCCAACCTCGCAAACGCCGTGCGCGGCAGCGAGCGCCGTGTGTGCGCTTCCGTCTCGCGATAACGCACGGTGCCGGCCGCGAACGCTCCGTGATGCGCCGGATCGGTCGCGGCGTGCCAGATCACGCGTGAAGCGGCGTCGCGCGCAAGTGCCGCGTACAGCGCCTCGAGCACGGCCAGGCCAGCGCGCGAGGAAGCGGTGTCCGGCAGGCAAAGCCGATGAGCGCGCGCTAGTTGGGCGAGCTCGGCTTGTTCGAGCCGAGCATCAAGCGGCTGACTAGCCATAAATATTTCACTCCACGGCGCAGCAGCGGAATCAGGCTGGAGCCCGTTTTGGACTCGCCCGACATCCGCGGGGGGGATTCGTAATAGACTTCTCGCAAATCGACACCGCGACGAGTCAAGTAATACATCAACTCGATGAAGTACTCGCCGTAGTCACCGGTCAGCTCGTGATTGGCGAGCAGCGCGCGCCGGCACACGATGAAGCCGCTCGTGTAGTCGGTGATCTTCAGACGGAGCACGCGATTCACCGAGAAGTTCAGCACCGCCGACAGGCCAGCGGCCAACATCTCCCCCTTGGGCAAGCGGTCCGCGAAGGAATCCTCTGCCTTGGCGTAGCGCGTAGCGATACAGCAACCGCACTCTCGCGCGACGTCGTACAGCTTGAGCAGCACCTCGGGCGGATGAGAATGATCGGCGTCGAGCCAAGCGACGTAGTCCGTAGCGGCGGCTCGGATCCCGATTTGAATCGAATCGGTCAGGCACGGTTTGACGTGCCGGTCGATCAACCGCACAGCGGGGTTGTTCTCGATGATTTTGCGCACCACATCGGGGGTGCCATCGGACGAGTTGTCATCGACCACGATCACCTTCGAGCCGGGAGTGACGCGGCCGATTTCCGAGATCAATGATTCGAGGTTCCCGGCCTCGTTCAGCGTCGGCAGGATGATGGTCAAGTCAGAAAAAGTGCGTTCGGACATCCCGGCCTTAGCCCCCATGAAGGGACGCCAACTCCGCGTCCGGATCCAATGCGACAGCGCCACGTTGCCGCGCAACCTCGATCACCACCAATGCCGCCACCGTGCCCACCAAACCTAGAACGGAGAGCACCAACCACGCTACCGAGATCGGAAATTCAGCCCGCAGCACGACTCGATTGACCGGCGAGTGCTCGTGATTTTCCACGACCACGAACGGCCCCCACTCGCGAACGCGAACGCGCGCATCTGGCGGATCCGTTACCACGGCCAAGCCAAAGGCCGGCATGTGGATGCGTAGGAAGACCCGGCTCCGCGCGCTCATGCGCCGAATCTTCACGCGCAGATGCTCCACACTGACCTGCTCTGGATTGATGCCGAGGACCACGATGGGTTGTGGGTCGCGCGCGGGCCAGCGCGTGGGATCGTAATCGTTCCCAACCACTAGAAAACCGTCCGTGTAGCCAATGCCTTCCAGTATGTCGCGCCTCCTACGGTAGCGCACCACGCTCGAGAAGCCGTTGATTTTGGCCGCCGCGTCCCGCTCGTCTCGATAGGCGGCCCGCGGCCAAATGATGCCCGGATTGACGTCGTCTCCGATCATCCGGTCTCCATCTGGCACGGAGCCCGCCGCCTTGGTCCACCACACGGCGGACAGCACCATCAGCGCGAAGAGGCCGACCGAGACCGAACGAGCCCGGTGCTTCAGCCGGGCCAACAGCGCGTCTGCGCCAAACGCCGCAAAAATGGCGAGGCCAAACGCGGTCATGCCTAGAAAGCGCGAGGCGACTCGAAAGTTGCCACCCGTCAGCGCGCGGAAAGCATGCCAGACGGGAGACGAGCAGCACAGCGTCAACCCGCAAACGATGATGACCGCCGCGAAGATGGCGGTCCTGCGCTTGATGGGATCGCGAAAAGCGACCACCGCGCCGAATAGCGCAAGCAACGAAGCGATCGGGGGCAGCGCGATCGCGCTCTCTTCCACGCCCCAACCGCCGTGAAATTTCTTGTGCGTGCCGAGCCACAGCGAAGTCTCCACCACGCGGTCCTTGGCCTGCGAGTAATCGAAGGTTTGCTGCAAGCCGGTCCAGATTGGTAGCGTGCCGAGGTCCGCGGTGGGCCGGCTCATCGGAAAGAGCGCCCAACACGCGAGCTTCGGGCCGACCATCATCACTGCCAGTGCGCACGCGCCAGCGAACAGCACGAGCGTGCGAATGAGCTGCCCGCGCGTCGGCCGATTGAAATACCACTCGAGCAGCACGAAGAGGGGGACAACCGGCAGGAACAAGTACAAAAATGAGTGGAAGGTAGGGCCGAGCAGTAGCAAGCCCAGGACGAGCCCGAACCCCAACATGCTCTGCACGCTGCGTTGCTTCATGACACGCTCGGCCGTCCACAAGATCGCCGGCAGGCCGAGATGCCACATGAACATGTCGTTGCCGACGGCTACCTTCCACAGCACGCCGAGGCCGAGCACGCTCGCCACTGCGCCAAAAATCGCCGCATCCAAACTCACACGACGACGCATGAAGGCGACAAAGGCCAAGACGCCGAGGACGCCCCAGATGCCTTCCATCAAACGGAGCCCGACGCTCGGACCAGCCAGCATGATGAGCGGCACTACGGGAGAAAATAAATTGCTCTGCGGATCTTGAATGAAGTAGCTGCCGCCGTTGAAAACGAAGGAAAAGTACGGGAATTCGCCGAACCGGCTGAGCGCCGTATACATGACGTCGCCGTGGGTCTGACTGATGAACCAGTCACCACCATCACAGTGCAGCGCGATCCAGAAGAGGAGCCCACCAGTGACTAGCGCGGCGGCCCCGCTCCAATAGCGCCGCCAGCTAAGTCGTCGCTCAACCATTGCGGGAAACGGAGCGATAGCACGGCGTTACAGAGGTCGGCAGCTCATTTTTGGGCAATTGCCAGGGCGCACCCCTGATGCTACGCCCGCGTCGCCGCGCACGATTGCGGCGCAGCCGTCTCCCAAATGTTTGTCGTAGCGCCGTGACCGCCATTCTTCGCCTGTCCCTGCTCAGCTACCCCTATCACGCGTCCAAACATACCGGGCGCGGGCACGACCGCTATGTGGCCGAGCTCGTCGATAACACCCGCGAACGCGCCGATGTAGCGCTGACGGTCGTGGACGCTGGCTTCGCCAAGGACACACTCCACGGGCTCCTCAAACTGCCAAAACAGGCGCTGAGCTTGCTCCACTCCGAAGCCGACGTGTATCACGCCATCTCCCCCATGGGCGGCGCGCCGGCGGCTCTGCTCGGGCGGCGGCCGTTGGTCGTGACCGTGCACGACCTCATCCCGTTCAATGTCGCGGGTTATGAAAGCGGCTTCAAACATCGCCTGTCCCGGCAATGCGTCCGCATTTGCCTGAAGCTGGCCGACGCCATCATCGTCCCCTATCAGGTGACCCGGGACGAGCTCGTCTCACGCCTACACGCCGACCCCGCAAAGGTCCACGTGGTCAACTACGGCGTCGATCACTCGAGCTACTTCGCGCGGCCCGGGGTCCGCCGTGCGGAACGAACCATACTGTACGTGGGCGCGGTCAGTCGCTCCAAAGGGGTCGAGGTCTTGATCCGCGCCTTCGCGAAAGTCAAGACCAAGGTGCCGGATGCAAAGCTCGTGATCGGCGGCAAGAGCACAGTGGACCAACCGCTGCTCGAAAGTCTCGGCCAGAGCTTGGGCGCGACCGGGCTCAGCTTCGAAGGCTTCATTGCGGAGTCGGCCTTGGCGGACCATTACGCCAAGGCCACGGTGATGGTCTTCCCATCGCACTATGGCTTCGGACTTTCCACGCTCGAGGCCATGGCCTGTGGTACGCCCGTCGTGGGGGTCCGGGCATTGGACGCGCCCGAGTTTTTCGCCGACGCCGGCATTTTGGCCGAGCCCGACGACCCCGAGGACTTGGCGGAGTGCTTGGTCCGGGTGCTCAGCTCCAGCGACGTTCAGCGCGAACAGTCGGAAAAGTCGTTGGCGCGAGCGGCGCTTTTTTCATGGGCTCGGACCGCTCGTGAAAACGTGGCCGTCTGCCGAGCCGTCGCGGCGCGCGCGGCCAGTTAGAGCTTTACCGGCTCTCGAGCGGCGGCGCGCTTCTCCGCGGCCAGCGATTGCAAGAGCTTGAGGGCCACGCCGCCGACGGCGATGTCCACGAACATGTTCATCATCCGCGAGGCGACGGGCAACACCAGCGAGAGTGGCCCGGCGCCGCCGATCATCGCGTACATGAGCGCTTCACGAACGCCGAGCCCGCCCGGCACGATGATCGCGAGAAAGCCGACCACCTCTGCCACGAGTGAAGAGCCGACGACGATCAAGCCGCGATCGGCCGTGATCGGGTAGCCGATCGCGAAGCAAAACAAGTAAGCGCCGACGCCGTACGTGACGCTCGCCGCGAAATGAATGGCGTGGAGCTTCAGAAGAAGCGACTTTTCAACCTCGAAATAGGCGAAGCTCCGCTTGAGCCTGCGGTTAATCACCGAGGTCAAGCCATTCAGCAACACGCGGTTGAAGAGGACGGCGCATGAGTCTGCCAGCAGGAGCACCACCAAAGCGCCCAGCGCGAGTTGTTGCGGAAAGTTGCCGTGCGCTACCAAAAGGCAGAAAAAGCCCAGAATCAGCGCCGTTCCGAGCGAGATGAGCAGGTTAACCAGGTTGACGTACACGATCAGGGTCTTCGAGATGCCAAGACCATCCAGCCAGTACATTTGGAGCGCGTACGACCAGATTTTTCCGGGGATGTATTTGGTGAGCGCGCTGGCATTGACCGCTGCCACGCTCTGCCGGAAAGTGATCTTGCGTCGCGCCAGCGCGTTGATCGCGCTGTACCAGGCAAAGGTCGCAAGTAGGGAGGTGGCGAGCGCGGCAAGCAGCGCGGCCGCCAAGTAGAGCGGGGAGAGGTGCAGCTCGTGCGCCTTGACCTCGGCCCAGTTGCGCCGAAACGCGCGATAAAAAAAGTAGCCCGTACAGGCGACGATCAACACCGACAACAGCGGCTTGATGAGTCGGCGGACGCGATCCATGACGCCAGATGCCGAGCTAGGCGTCGAGCCCGGCGACGAACACGGCGGTCCACGTGTCGAAGCCGAGCCGCCGATTGCTCAAGAACTCGTGTGAGTCACGCAAGCAAAGGCCGGATGCCTCCAACAGCAGCTCTACCTCTGGCACGAACAAGTAACGCATGGTGTGCGTCTCTCGGAGCTCGTCCCAAGCGCCGCTTTGCTTGTCGGAGACGAGCACGTGAAAGTTCACGTCCACCGTGTTTGCATTGGGGTTCGAGATGGGCTCCGCGATCCGCGTCACGCGGCTCCGCTCGTCCTCCAAACGAGTGATGCGGATCGAGGGGCCCTCGTTCAATACGGTGGGGCCGTACCAGGCGTCGAAGATGAACACTCCCCCGGGTTTCAGGTGCTCTCGCGCCGTGACGAACGCGGCTTGCAAGTCGCTGTTCGTCACTTGATAGCTCATCACATGGAAGAGCGAGACTACGGCGTCGAATTTTTGCCCCACGCGCGCGGTGCGTACGTCCCCCGGCATGAACTGCGGTGCCGCCCCGGAACAGGCGCGGCGCTTGGCGAGCTCGGCGGGGGCCGCAGAGAGCTCCGCGTTCGCCGCCGAGAGCATCTCCGAAGAGCGGTCGACGCCGGTGACACGGTAGCCCGCTTCCGCCAGCAGCATCGCGTGGCGCCCGGTGCCGCAGCCTAGATCCAGCAGCGTGTGCGCCTCCGGGTGGTGGCGTTCAATCAACGAGCGCACGTAGCGTGCTTCGCCAGCGTAGTCCTTGTCCTTGTAGAGGAGATCGTAATATCGCGAGTAGGCGCCGAAGACGGACATGCTGGAACTTTCTGAGGGATCGGAGCAGCCGACGCTGGGTCGCCTTGGGCTCATGTCGCGTGCCGATATTCCCGCAATTCGCCGGGCAAGCTAGCACAGCGCAGAAGCGGCAGGAATTCCGACGTGTAGCCGCGTTGACGCTCTCGAAGTCGCATGATACCCGCATCAAAATGTCAGAAGCAGCCCCCAAACGCGCGCTCGTCACGGGGATCACCGGCCAAGACGGCTCTTACTTGCTCGAGCTCTTGATCGGAAAAGGCTATGAGGTTCACGGGGTGGTGCGGCGCTCGAGCTCCTTCAACCGCGGCCGCATCGACGCCGTGCACTCGAACCCCGCCTACAAGGACCGTTTCTTTTTGCACTACGGCGACATGCTCGACACCAACAATTTGAATCGGCTGGTGGCTAAAGTGCAGCCGACAGAAATCTATAATTTGGCCGCTCAAAGCCACGTCAAAGTGTCTTTCGAGATGCCAGAGTATACGGCGCAAGTGGACGCCGTGGGCACGCTCCGTTTGCTCGATGCCCTGCGCGAGACCGGCGTGGAAGCCCGCTTCTACCAGGCGTCGACCAGTGAGCTCTTCGGCAAGGTGCAAGCGGTGCCGCAAAGTGAGACCACGCCCTTTTACCCGCGCAGCCCGTACGGCGTAGCCAAGCTCTATTCGTATTGGCTCACGGTCAACTACCGTGAAGCGTACGGCGTGTACGCGGTGAACGGCATCCTCTTCAACCACGAGTCACCACGCCGCGGCGAGAGCTTCGTCACCCGAAAGATCACCCTGAGCGCGGCGCGCGTGAAGCTCGGCTTGCTCGACACGGTGTATCTGGGCAACTTGGACGCACAGCGCGACTGGGGCTACGCGCCCGAATACGTGGAGGGCATGTGGCTCGCGCTCCAGCAGCCGGAGCCGGATGATTACGTACTCGCGACGGGCGAGTGCCACTCCGTACGAGAGTTCGCCGAGCTCACGTTCAAGGCGCTGGACATCGAGCTTCGTTGGGAGGGCAAGGACGAACGAGAGCGCGGCATCGACGTGAAAACGGGCGCCGTCCGCGTGGCGGTCGACCCCGCCTACTATCGCCCGACGGAGGTCGATCTGCTGCTGGGTGACGCGAGCAAGGCCCGCGCCAAGCTGGGCTGGGCCCCCAAGACTACGTTCAAAGAGCTCGTGTCCATGATGGCGATCGCCGACTTCGAAGCCTTGCGGGACGACGCCAAGACGCCGAAGATATTTTATTAAAAGCGCCCTCGAATGGCGAAGCCGGTCGAGGATCGCGGTTGAGGCGCCCAGTTGGCGAGGCGCGCGACGAAGGCGCACCGTGCTGAATCGTAACTGAGGAGCAACTAAGCCCACCGGAATGCATCGGCCCAGAGCGATCGACTCGGCCATTGGAGGGCCCTGACGCTCGGGCTCGCCGCGGAGCGCGCGGCACGGCGAGCCGCGCTGATGTCGCGAGCCGCGTGAGTCGAAGGGCACTTCCTCCAAGACGCGCGAGGCTGTGACGAGCCGCGCCGAGCGCGTGACACCCCGCACAAACGAGCGCTGAATGAGTGGTGGGTGATGATAGGTCGCCGAGCCTCCGCAGGGCTCTCCGCCTTCGGCGTCATGGGCTCCACTCGCCGCAATTCGATGGCGACGACTCCGTCACGAGCACGATCGTTGCATGTCCAGCCGCAATGTCTCGACCCGATATCTGGCAGGATTATGACCCGAAAACCGCCCTGCCACTCGGCGGCTACCTCGTGCTCGTGCTGTCGTTTGCGACCTTGACGGTTGCAGCGTTCATCGTGCTCCGTCGCCGCGGCTTACTCGACAACGGCTCAGGAAGAGGCACATCCGGCCCTCTCCCGCGCGTCAGCTGGCCCGACTTTACGCTGCTGGCTGTCGCGACTCATCAGCTCTCCTGGATGATCGGACGTGACCGGGTGCTGTCGCCGTTGCGCGCACTCTTCGCCCGCTATGAGAGCTCGGGCGGCGTGGGTGAGCTGAACGACGTGCCACGCGGTGGCGGCTTGCTGCACGCGCTAGGCGATCTCGTCACGTGCCCCTACTGCTTGGGGCCTTGGGTCGCCGTCGCGTTGCTGTTCGCATTCTTCATGTGGCCGCGTGGGGCGCGCCTGGGGTTTTTAGCCCTAACCCTAGTGGCCGCGTCGAACGCGCTTCACCAGCTGTATACGATCATGAAGCACGCCGCGGGCTGATCACCATAAGTCCAGGCACGGGCCTGGTTTCAACGCGCCCCGCCGTACTGGACTGAAAGCCTGCATGGCTGGGCCGTGGTCGCACTAGCCCACGCTGCGCGTCATTGCAATACAGTTGCATCGCGGACCGGGTCGAACCGGGCGCTTCGCCAGCGTGGACGACTTTCTTACTTGCAATCTAGTTGCATCAAGGGCTAAATGGCGAGGTAGCTTCGGTCCGCAAGCGAGAGGAATTCATGGCGAAACTCATTCAACATTCGGCCGAGCGCGGGACGCCCCGATTCAATTCGTCCTCGCTCGACGACGACCGCCGAGGCGACGGGCCATTTCGCCGGCAAGGTCGGCGGCAGGGCGGCGTTGACCCCGACTACGTGTTTGATTACAAAGATCCTCAGTCTTTGAAGTACTTCATTTCGGAGCGCGGCAAGTTGATGCCTCGGTGCATTACCGGGCTGACGGCAACTCAGCAGCGCGCCCTTGCCCTGGCCGTCAAGAGGTCGCGCACTCTGGCGCTCCTTCCGTTCACCACTTCCGACGGCGCCGGCTGATTGCGGAATTTCTTGCCTAACGCACCTGCAACTGTCGTCGAGCCATTGCCTGGTGGTGGCTGCGCCCGCGCCATCCGCACGGACGCAATCTCAGGGCTCGCAAAGATCTTCGAGCCCGAGACCAACATTGCGCTGTTCGAACGCACGCTACCTTCGGACGTGGAGCGGTGCGCGAACCTGCCCGTTTTTCAAAACGGTTTCGGACTGACGCTGGTCGCCGGCGCGGACGAAGCTGGCTTCCGCATACTTCACTCCAAGTTTGATCCACTCGACGCATGCGCGCTTGCAACGGACATCTTCACGTGGATGGAGCTCTTGCATGAAGTCACCGGATGCGACCTACTTGGCATTCGCTTGACCCGCATCGAGTGGGCGATGTGCCCATCCTTTCATACCGACCGTGTGACCCTGCGCTTGGTCACCGCGTATGCGGGTCAGGGCACGGAGGTCATTGCGAGTCGCAATGCGTTGCCGCCGCGAGAGGTTCGCTGTCGCGTCACACGCGGTGACGCGACAGAGTTCGGTGACTCCGACAATATTTGGCAGGCATCGACCGGAGACATCGTCCTACTAAAAGGCGAGGCTTGGCCCGGAAACGAGAATCGCGGCGCGCTCCATCGATCCCCGCCGGCCGCAGGCTCCAGACTGCTGCTCACCCTGGACGCGCTGTGACGAAGCGCGAATCAATATTCAGCCGAGCAATTGCACGTTGCCGTGGTTGTCACAATGGGCGCCGTGCGGGTGATGCAGATGCCCAGCAACCAGGAAATCGACGTGGTCCCCGTGGGGAATTGCATCATGTCCGCAGCCCTGGCCATGAACGTGCTCCGACTCGTGTCCACCACAAGCGTGATCCGGCGTGCAGACAGCCGGGTTACTTCCATCCACTCCGATTGAGCACTCGTCGACATGCCCTTCGTGAGTGTGATGAAGGTGGCCGTCGTGAGCGTAGTCGGTATGGCCGGTATGGTTGATTGCGGTGTGGCCGCAGCCGGGGCCGTGGGCGTGGGTATGGTCGGTGTGAATTGAGTGCGTCATCGTTCATGTCCCTTTCTGATTATTTTCTGCGTTCAGCGTGGCTAGCGCGTGGGTTCGCTCGCGTGCTGTAGAGCGGCATCGATCAACTCGCGGACGTGGTTGTCCGCGAGGGAATAAAAAATGTGCTTGCCGTCACGCCGTTGCTTGACGATGCGTTCGTTACGTAACAGCCGCAGCTGCTGCGAAAGCGTCGAAAGCTTCGTACCCATGGCGAGAGCGAGCTCAGTGACGCATTGTTCGCCGTGCCCCAGGCGCTCGATCACTCGCAGCCGCGCCTCATCCCCTGCGGCCCGGAAAAGGCTCGCGGCGGTGGCGAATGCCGCGTCGCTCACGTGAGTGCGATGCGGTCCCGCCAGGGCGTGCACGTGCCCGCAGCCCAACGCGTCGATTTCAGATATATTCATTTCATCAACTGATGAAGTATTAGGTCGCGGCGATCGAATCGTCAAGCGCGAACTGCACTCCGAAACAGAGCCACGTGAACTGGGCCCTGGAGGGGCCGGGAGGCAAAGACATGTTACGAGAGCTCGCTCGTTCCAATTTGGCGTCTAAATCAATGAACCAATTGAAGGACATTGCCCGTCGTTTGCTCCTGACGCGCGGCTTCTTGACTGAATTCTCAGACCCCGCCTTGGTAGAGGCGAGCACCGCTCGCCCGCCGGTGCCGGGCCAGGGTGAGAGCGTCCGCGATCTGCGCGAACTGCTTTGGGTGTCGATCGACAACGACGCTTCACGGGATCTCGATCAGCTCTCGGTCGCCGAACCGCGGCCCCATGACGTCACGCGTGTCCTCGTCGCGATTGCCGACGTTGACGCGGTGGTGAAACGTGACAGCGCGATCGATCAACACGCGCAGGCCAACACGGTCACGGTCTATACCGCGGCCGCGACGTTTCCCATGCTTCCCGAACGGCTCTCCACCGACATCACGTCACTGAACGAAGACGAAGCACGCTTGGCGATCGTCATTGAATTCGAGGTGCTTGCCGATGGCCTGCTCGGTCGATCGGACGTTTACCGTGCCTATGTCCAGAGCCACGCCAAGCTAGCCTACAACTCGGTGGCCGCTTGGCTCGAAGGAGCACAGCCCGCGCCGCACCAGGTGGATTCGGCGATTGCCGAACAGCTACGCATGCAGGACCGCGCAGCGCATGCGTTGCGCACGCAGCGCTTTCAGCACGGCGCCCTGAGCCTGCAAACCCCACGCGCTGAGCCCGTCTTCAGCGGCGACCGGCTAACTGACCTGCGCTCGGACGTGGGCAACCGCGCCAAAGAACTGATCGAGGACTTCATGATTGCCGCGAACGGTGTGGTCGCGCGCTTTCTCAGCCAGCACGGGTTTCCGTCCGTGCGCCGTGTGTTGCGTTCGCCAGAGCGCTGGGCACGCATCGTCACCCTCGCCCAGACGCTCGGGGCCTCCTTACCGGCGGAGCCCGACGGCGCAGCCCTCGCGCAATTCCTACGCGAGCAGCGTGAGCGAGATCCCCGCCGTTTTCCCGACCTCTCATTGTCGGTCGTCAAGTTGCTGGGCCGTGGCGAATACGCCGTCGAGCCGCCCGGCACGCAAGTCGCCGGCCATTTTGGGCTTGCGGCCACTGATTACGGCCACTCCACCGCGCCGAACCGCCGCTTTGCGGACCTAGTCACCCAACGTTTGTTGAAAGCCGCGCTCGACGGCTCGCCGGTGCCCTACCCCCTCGAGCGGCTTGCCACGCTCGCCAACCATTGCAACGACCGAGAAGTGAACGCCGCCAAAGTCGAGCGCCAAGTCGAAAAGTCGGCCGCCGCGCAGCTGCTTTCGGCTCGCCTCCACGAGCGCTTCGACGGCACGGTCACCGGCGCTTCCGAAAAAGGCACCTGGGTGCGCATCACTCACCCCGCTGTGGAGGGTAAGGTCGTGCACGGCGCGCAAGGCTTGGATGTTGGGGACCGTGTGCGCGTCGCGCTCATCCATGTCGATATCGAACAAGGCTTCATCGACTTCGCCCGGGTCGGTGAATCGTGAGCGGCGCAGGCAACGACCAGAGTCCGCTCGCGTACAAAGACTCGCAATTCCTGGAGAGCGACGACGCGCGCCCGCTGCGCATCCTGGCCGAATACCTCGCGCCACTGGCCGCCTTT
>CAXSGJ010000061.1:0-14153 GCA_964236865.1 uncultured Polyangiaceae bacterium | reverse complement strand
GGGTGGTCCTGGCCGGGCAGTTCCTGGTATCGCCGCCGCCTGGCTATGTGCCGCCGGCCGACCCGCGCCCGGCGACGACACGCGGAACCGGACTGACCGGCGTCGACTGGTCCGCCCCCAGGATGCTGCGAACCTGGCAATACTATGCTCTCGTGTTCGTCTTCTTCGGCTCGGCGCGGCTTGCCGAAGGCGGCCCGCTCGGGCTCTACTACAACGCTGCTCGGACGCTCGCTGGCCTCGTCACCCAGTGGTCGAACAGCTTATCGAGCGAGCAAGAAACTTATGTCGTGTGCTCGGGCGGCGGCGGCGGAATCATGGAAGCGGCCAATCGCGGTGCGCAGGAGGCGGGCGGGCGCACGATCGGCCTGAACATCGGCTTGCCTCACGAGCAACGGCCGAATCCGTACATCACGCCCGCGCTGTCGTTCCAATTTCGTTACTTCTTCATGCGTAAATTGTGGTTCGCGCACCTGGCTCGCGCGGTCGTGGTCTTTCCCGGCGGCTTCGGAACCTTGGATGAATTGTCCGAGCTGCTGACCCTGATGCAAACCAAAAAGCTCGAACGCGCCGTGCCCATTTTCCTGTACGGGACTGACTATTGGAATGAGGTCATCAACTTCCCGGCGCTCGCCCGCCACGGCATGATCAGCCCTGAAGACCTCGCGCTGTTCCAATTCGTAGACACCCCAGAAGCCGCGTTGCAGGCCATTCAAAACAGCCTCGAACTTCCGCGAGAGCCGGCCGCCTGCCCGCAATTCGCCGGCTCGCGACATCCCCCCAAGTAAAGGGCCGCACGGCGACGACCCTAAACGCGGAGAGCCAGTAGCGCGCTCGTGATGCGCTCGATCTGCGCGTCAGTGAGGCCAGAAGTGCTCGGCAGATACAGGCCGGTCCGAGCCAGCTCGTCCGTGACCGGATAGGCGCCCGAGATGTCGCAGCCGTATTTGGCAAGCGCGGGCTGACGGTGCATCGAAACAAAGAAGGACCGGGTCTCAATGCCGGCGGCCTTCAAGGCAAGCATCACCGCGTCGCGGCTGATGCCGAAGTCGTCGCCGATCAGGATGCTGTACATCCAGTAGGAGCTGCTCGCCCACGATAGCTCCGGCGGAATCGTGATGCCGCGTTGGCCCTGCAAAATGGCGTTGTAGCGCGCCGCATTGGAGCGCCGAGCTTCCAGATACACGTCAGCGCGCTCGAGCTGGGCCAGGCCGATGGCGGCGAGCACGTTTGGCATGCGGTAGTTGAAGCCGATGTCGTCGTGCACGTAGCGCCGCGACCCATCGAGCGGGAAGCACAAGTTTTTATAGTAGCGAAGCCGGTCGATGAAGCGTTCATCCCGGGCGACGACCATGCCCCCTTCGCCAGTGGTGATGAGCTTATTGGCAAACAAGCTGAAGCAGCTCAGATCACCAATGGCGCCGCACTTTCGGCCTTTGTAGAAGGAACCGAGCGCCTCGGCCGCGTCCTCGATCACGAGCAGCCCGTGCGCGTCGGCGATCGTCTGCAGCGCGTCCATATCGCAGCTGTGCCCGTACACGTGTACCGGCATGATGGCCTTGGTTTTGGCGCTGATCTTGGCTTCTACCAAGCGTGGATCGATGTTCCAGTCGCGTTCATCCGAGTCTACGAAGACGGGCTTTGCGCCGGTGTAACAGACGGCGAATGCCGAGGCGATCATGGTGAAAGCGGGAATGATCACTTCATCACCCGGACCGATGCCGGCGGCCACCAAGGCCAAATGCAGGGCGGTGGTGCCCGACGTCGTCGTCACCGCGTAGGGCACGTCCAAATACTTCGCGAACGCGCGCTCCAGCTCGCCCACGTAGCTACCGCTCGAAGAGATCCAACCGCCCGAAACGGCCTTGGTCACGTATTCGAGCTCGCGGCCACTGAGGTTCGGCTCGCACACCGGAATGAAGTCAGCGCTCATGATCCGAATACCACCTTATCCTTGGACTTTCCGTCGTACGGCCCGAGCTTGAGCTCGACAATCTTCGTGTCCTCTTGCACGTCAAAGCCGTGGCCGCCGGCGAGCAGCAACACCATGTCGCCGGCCTCCAGCTGGCGCCCGGTGAATTCGCGCTGGCCCTCTGCCGTGTACAAACGAAGGAAAGCGCGCCCGGCGCCGATCACCAAGAACTCCTGCACCACGGCGTTCGTCTCGATCTGCCGTTGCAAATGGTAATGAGCCTTGATTGTCTCCCCCGCCTTGTAGAAATTCATGCCCAGCTGAAGCGGGCTCGCCTCCGCGGTGAGGAAGTTGTATTTGGCGTCGCTGTTCGCGTTGCCGCGAATGATCATCGCGTACGCCAGGCCTTCGTGCTCGACGGTTTCGACTCCACTGGTGGTCATTGGGGGATCCTAAGGGAAGCAACGAAGGCGCGCATCCTGCGTGACAGCCGAGCTTCGAACACGGCAGCAGGACGCCCAGCTTCCAATCGACTGAAATGCGGCGCGTGCGTGGGGTCAGCCGAGCGATTTGAGCGCTTCCAGAAGCTCCGTGGCGTGGCCGTCCGGATTCACGTCCGGAAAGACCCGGCGCACCTTGCCCGCCGCATCAATGACGAACGTTACCCGCTTGGCGTGTCCCATCGTCATGGGGACGCCGAACGCGGTCGCCAGCGCATGGCTGCTGTCGTCCAGGAGCTCGAAAGGCAAGTTGTATTTATCCGCAAATGCCTTGTGCGACTCCGACGTATCCGTGGACACGCCGAGCACCACCGCGCTCTGGTTCAGCTTCGCATATTGATCGCGTATGCCCTTGGCCTCGACAGTGCAGCCCGGCGTGTCGTCCTTGGGATAAAAGTAAACGATCACGGGCTTGCCCTTCAGCTCACGCAGCTTGACGATCTTCCCATCCTGAGCCGCCGCCGACACATCCGGAATGTCCGACCCTACCGCGAGTAATGACGACGGCGCCTCCGCGATCGCGCTCGCGCTGCCGGGCTCCGAAGACGCAAGCCCAGATGCCGCAGTGCCCGGAGGCGGCGTCGCCGCAACAGCCCCCGCATTCGAAGCATCGCCCGCCCGATTGCACGCCAGTCCGACAAACCCACCGAAGATCAGCGCAAGCTTCCAGATATTCACCCGCGCAACCTAGCACACCGCCGCCCCTCAGCCCGCCGCCGCGGCTGAGGGGGACCGGCGAAGTTATCGACGTTTTGCCGCGGAGCCCGCTCTTCGCTGATCCGCGTGCGCGGTCTGTTCTCGACGAGGCAATGCCGACGACGGCGCTCGTTACGCGAAGCAGGCCATCGCACTTCGAACGGACCTTTCCGTTACGCGTGCGCTGCGCGCAACCTCGCGACTCAAAGCGATCGCGGATGGCGATCTCAGTTCGCGGTGCGGGCGCCGGTGGCGCGGGCCTCGTTGGCGGCGTGGTAGCCGAAGAGGCCGCGTTTGCGGATCACTTCGGCTATCTCTGGGGGCACCATGTCTTGCCAGGTGGGGTCACCGGCTTTGATGCGTTTTAACGCGTCGCGGGAAAAGATGTGCAAGAGTGAGCGGTCGAAGTTTTCGAGCTGCACGATGCAGCCGCGGTCGACGAGGTGGCCGAATAGCTTGCGCAGGTCTGCGGCCACGTTCAGATTTTCGACGGTGGTCAGGGTGTTGGTGGCGGCCTCGAGCAGCGGATACACGTATACGCGCAAATCGTTTTTGAACAGGCGTCCGAAGGACTCCAGGATGCCGCCGTCGAGGTGCGCGTAATATTTCTCGTCGAACAGCTCGAGCAGGCTGCCCGCGCCCATGGCGATGCCGATGCGCTGATTCGTGTAGCGGCGCAGGTACGCGGCCAGCCGGTAATACTCGAAGTAGTCAGAAATAAGCACGATTTTGCCGGTCGCGGCCATCATGTCGGCGCGCGCCAGAAAGTCGCGGTAGTCGATCTCGCCGCTCGCCATCAAGTTACGCATGGTGATTTCGAGCAGCTGCACGACCTCCCGCGGCGACTCGTTCCCTTCGAGCGACTTGGTGAAGGCGTCGTTCGCGGAGCTCAGCATGTCGATGTTCACGCGCGTGACGGGCCGGAAGCTACCGCGCTCGACCAAGACGGGATGCCGATATAAAACCTCGGACGGTTGCAACACTTGGCCGTGCGCACCGAACATGGCCGCGCCCGATAGCCCGAGCTGCACCAGTTTCAGGCTCATCACGCGGTTGTCTACGCTGCGAAATTCGATGCCCGAGAACTCGATCATGTCGATCTCGATGCGATCGGTCGACAGGTTGTGGATCAAGGACTCGACCAGGCGCTCCGGGTCGTGGTGCAGGAAAAACGCTCCGTAGAGCAGATTGACGCCCACGATGCCGAGCGCCTCCTGCTGCAACTGATTTTCCACGTCCAACATGCGAACGTGAATGATGATTTGGCTGTCCTGATCGCGCGGATGGGCCTGAAACTTCACGCCAATCCAACCGTGGGAGTCGTTGGTGCCGGCAAAATTGCGCGCCGAAACCGTGTCCGAAAAGGCGAAGAAGGCCGTCGTATCGCCGCGCGCCTCGCGCAAGCGTTGTAAGTTCAGCTCGTGCTCATGATCGAGCATGCTCTGCAAGCGCTTGCGGGCCACGTAGCGCTCGGTGTGACCGTATATCGCGTCGCTCACGGCCATGTCGTACGCAGAGATGCTCTTGGCGATCGTCCCCGCGGCGCCGCCCACACGAAAGAACCAGCGCACGACCTCTTGCCCAGCGCCGATTTCGGCGAACGTGCCGTAGCGCCGCGGATCCAGATTGATGGCCAGCGCCTTCCGGTGCGTGTCGAGCAGACCATCGGTGACGAGCGATGTGCGAGGTGCCATGAGCGGAGATCTTCTCGGCCGGATCTTTCGACAACGTGTCGAGGAGGCTTGACGAGGAGTGTAGGTCCGACCCTCGCGCCTGTCAGGCCGCAACACGAATGACGGGCGAATACCCTGAATTTTACGATTCGCGCGCTCGCGAAATCGAGCGCCATCTAGGGCGGCAGTCTCCGGGTCGATCCAGTCCGACGGCAAAGCCGGTTACCACCGAGCTGGGGAGACGGCGGCACTGCGCCAGCTCTCCACGCCAACACGCGATTGGATTGCCCGTTCGGCTCGTCGTCGTCACGCGAGGTCCCGCCACCGCGCCATGGGCACCGGCGCTGACCCCGCTGTCACTCCGCGTCAGCCGCAGCCGCGGTCGACGAAACGGGTGACCAGCGCAAGCGCGGCTTGCGCGCGGCGCGGGCTTCGTCGAGCCGCCCGAGGCGCGTCAGGTGCGGCGCGCCCTTGACGAGCTCTGGAGAATCTTCGGCTTCCTTCACGATGGCTTTCAGAGCTTCGACGAAGGAGTCGATGGTTTGCTTGGTTTCGGTTTCGGTTGGCTCGACCATGAGCGCGCCGCGCACCACCAACGGGAAGTAAACGGTGGGCGGGTGATAGCCGTAGTCGATCAGGCGTTTGGCGACGTCCAGCGTTTTGACGCCGGTCTTCGCTTCCAGCGCTCTGTCGGTAAACACGGCTTCGTGCAGCATGGGCGTCTCGAACGCCAAGGGCAGCACACCGCGGAGCGCGGCGGCCACGTAGTTCGCGTTCAGCACGGCTAGGTCGCTGACGCTGCGCAGGCCGTCTGCTCCCAGCTCGCGAATGTACGTATAGGCACGCACCATCATCCCAAAGTTGCCCAAGAACGAGCGCACGCGGCCCACGCTGAGCGGCCTCTCGGCATCGACGATGAATTGATCTTCAACACGCCGCACGACCGGTGTCGGCTGAAACGGCTGCAAGTGACGCTTGAACGCGACCGGGCCAGAGCCAGGACCGCCGCCGCCGTGCGGGGTGGTGAACGTCTTGTGCAGGTTGTACTGCATCACGTCCACCCCCACGTCTCCAGGCCGCGCGCGGCCGAGCACGGCGTTCATATTCGCGCCGTCCCCGTACACTTGCCCGCCCTTTTCATGCACCAGCTGCGTGAGCTTGGGCATCGCGCTTTCGTACAGCCCGATGGTGTTCGGGTTGGTCATCATCAACCCGGCTACGTCACCGCTCGCCGCCTCCAGCGCGCGCGCCAATGTCTCCGGCTCCACGATGCCCTGAGGGCCAGAGGCGAACGGCACCGCTTCGAAGCCGTTTAAAGTGCAGCTCGCGGCATTCGTCCCGTGGGCGCTGTCCGGGATCAGGATCTTGCGGGGAGATCGCCCGGTGCTCTGATGGTAGGCGCGGATCATCATCAGGCCCGTGAGCTCACCTTGCGCGCCGGCAGCGGGCTGAAGGCTCACGTCATCCATCCCCACGATCTCGGCCAGCAGTGCTTGCAGGCGCACCATGACCTCGAGCGCGCCTTGAGCCAGGTGCGGCGGGGTGAGCGGGTGCAGGTTGGCAAAGCCGTCCAAGCGCGCGGCCCACTCATTGACCTTCGGGTTGTGCTTCATGGTGCACGAGCCGAGCGGATAAAACTGAGTGTCGATGCTGAAGTTCCACTGACTCAGGCGCACGAAGTGCCGAATCGCCTCCGGCTCACTGACCTCGGGCAGCGCGGCGGGTTTTGCGCGCTGCAGGCCGGCCAGGGCCGCGCTGAGATCCACCTCGGGCACGTCCAGCGCGCCCAACGAAGCGCCGCTCCGGCCGGGTGCACCGCGTTCGAAGATCGGCAGCTCCTTGAATTGGAGCCCTTTTGCTGCGTCGCCGGGCACGGGCTCAGGGCGCCGAAGGCGCGTCTCCGTCGTTGGATTTTTTCTTGGAGCCGCCGCCGCTGCTCTTGTCGTCGTCGTCCCAGCCGCCGGCGTTCACCTTGCCTTCGATCTCGTCCGGCTTCACGGAGTCCGGATTGGGCTGCATGTTGGTCTGCTTGACGGCGTCCCAGGTGTTGCCGGCATCGCTCGCGCCCAGGCCCCACTCCCCGGCGATCTTGTGCGCTTCGCCCTCTTTCGGGATGCTGTAAATGAAGTAGCCGTGGCCATTGCTGTTGGCCTCCGCGCCGACCATGCCGATCTTGTGCTGGGTCCAGGTGTAACGCATCACGTTGCCGTCCACCTCGCCCTGCAGCTCCCCGAACGCGTCACCGCCGCCCGTGCGCCAGGCGCCTTGCACGGTTTTGCCGTCCGCTAGCACGTGCAGGTAGCCGTAGACGGGGCTGTAATACACGCCCTGCCACTCCGCGCCCGCCGGCATCTCGCCGGCCTTGATTTGCGCATGCTTGACCTCATTGCTCGGGCCGCAAGCGGACAGCGAGAAAGAGCTCGGGACGGCGAGCGCGCTCAGCAGTGAAAGTTTGACAACACTCCGAAGGAACATGCGCGGGTTATATCATGGGCGGGGGGAGTGGGAAGTGCGAGCGGGTGCGGCAGTCTCGACTGAAAAGCCGCGCTGGGCCCTCAGACTAACCCCGTGCGCGTAACGTTCGACCGAGCTCCTCACCCAACGCGCTGGCCTCGGCGTCGCCGGTCGGCCAGGGCGCGCGCAGCTCGTTCTTGCGCACGTTGGAGCCATCCGGCTCGGCCAGCATGGCGCGCAGCCAGATCTCGCGGCCTTCACGGATGGCATAGGCGGCGACCGGCGTTTGGCAGTTGCCTTCGACCGCGCGCATCACGCCGCGCTCGGCTAACACCGCAATTTTCGTTTCCTGGTGCGAGCCGGGCGCGAGCAACGCGCGCACCTCTTCATCGTCCGCGCGTTGTTCGACGGCGAGCGCGCCCTGTCCAACGGCCGGCAGCGAGCGTTCGGGGGACAACACCTCGCTCGCCTCCGCTTCGATGCCCAAGCGCAACATGCCAGCGCGCGCCAGCACGATGGCCTCCACCACGCCCTCCCGGCACTTGCGGATGCGCGTGTCGACGTTGCCGCGCAGCACCGAGAACGTCAGATCCGGGCGCAGCGCGCTCAGCTGGATCCGCCGGCGCAGGGAAGACGTGCCCACGGTGGAGCCCGCGGGCAGGGCGTCGAAGCCCGCGCCCGAGCGCGTGACAATCACGTCGCGGGCGTCCGCGCGTTCCGGAAAGCATTCGATCACGAGCGACTCGGCTAAGTCGGGGGGAATGTCCTTCGACGAGTGCACGGCGAAATCAGCGCGGCCGTCCAGTAACGCCTCCTCGATCTCCTTGATGAACAGGCCCTTGCCGCCGATCTCACTGAGGGCTCGGTCTTGCACGCGATCGCCGGTGGTCACCACCTGCAGCTCCTGAAACTGAATGTGGGGGTGCGCGCGCTGCATCAGTGCGACGAACGCGCGGCACTGGGCCAAGGCGAGCGCACTCTTGCGGGTGGCGTAAGTGAAGCGGGTGCGGGTCATGCTGGTGCCACGCTCAGGCGTACTCGTAGCTTTGACCATTCACGGCGATGGTCACGCGGTTGGCGGGAGAGCCCAAATTGGCTTCGATGCGACCCACGATCTGAGCTTCGACGCCGAAGCTCCGGGCAAGCTCGACGATGCCCGCCGCGGCGGACGGGCGCACGTACAGCTCCAGACGATGCCCCATGTTGAACACCTGATACATCTGCTTCGGGTCGATGCCAGAATCCAAAATGGCTTGAAACAGCGGGGGCGTTGGGAACAGCGCGTCTTTCACGTAATGCAAACCACGGCCAAAGCCGCGGCACTTGGTCTGCCCGCCGCCGCTGCAGTGGAGGACGCCCGTCACGCGCTCGGCAAGCGGCGAGGCGAAGAGGGCGCGCGCCACGGGTAGATAAGTGCGGGTTGGCGAGAGTAACCCCCAGGCCAGGTTGTGTGACGTGCCGGGCAACTCGTCTTCCAGCTGGAAGCGACCGCCGTATACCTTGTTCGCGGGGATGGTCTCGGAAAAGCTCTCCGGAAATCGTTCGGCGTACGAGTGGGCCAAGAGCGCGTGCCGGGCGAGCGTGAGGCCGTTCGAACCGATACCGGAGTTCTCGTTCGGCTCATAAGCGGCCCTTCCCGTGGACGACAAGCCGACGATCAGGTCCCCCGCTTGCACCCGCGAGAAATCCGGCACGAGCGCCCGCGGCACACGCGCGAACACCGTGGAATCCGCGATCACGGTGCGCACGAGATCCCCGACGTCCGCGGTCTCGCCGCCGGTGAGCTCGATCGCCACTCCGTAGCCGCGCAACATGGCCGCGCACGACTCGTAGCCGTCGATCAGCGCAGATATGACGTCGCCCCTCACGCGATGCGCATTCCGGCCGATGGTATTGCTGACCAAAAAACCGGTCGTCGCGCCGACGCACAGTAGGTCGTCCGTGTTCATGACCAGTGAGTCTTGGGCGATACCGCCAAACACACGGGCGTCACCCGTTTCCGCGTATTGCAAATAGGCGACCGATGCCTTGGTGCCGGCGCCGTCGGCGTGCATCACCGCGACCATCGTCGGATCGCCCGCTGGGTCTGCGATCACTTTGCAAAACGCGCCGGGAACTTCCCCGGCCGAATGCTTGGCGATCGCGCGATGCACGTCGTCCTTGGTGGGCGACACGCCCCGGTCCAGGTATTCGTTGCGGCTCATGTCAGTTGGCTGGCGAGGCAACTGTTTGTCATGAGACGCGCGCCCTGGCCAGCGGAAGGCGCGGGCGCGTGACATTGCCAGCCACGCCGCGCTGGTTGGCCTTGGGTACAGCTTTACTCAGCGTGCACGCTGATCACGAACGAGCTTTCGATCAGGCCAATGCGATCCACCCAGGCTCCGGCCGCGCCGTGGATGCCAACCAAAATCTGGCTATCGCCCAGCGCGTCCGTCTCGAACCACGCTTGATTGTTGGCCGCAAGCCCGGAGACCGGCCCGATGCGCGCGAGGTTTTGCCACTGCAGCGCCGGGCTCGAGGCCGCGCCCGCGCTCAGGTTCAGCATCGGCTCCGCGCAGTCGACGGAGATCTGCGGCACGATGATTTGATCGGTCGCGGCACCGAACGCGCTGTGTTGCTGCGAGATGCGCAGGCCGACCATCGCGGTACCTTCCCGGCACATCATCTGCGTGGTCACGCTGGTGGTGGTGCTGCTGACCGGGGGGTGTGCAGTGAGAGCGCGCTTGTCGGTGAGCGTGAGCGAGTACTGATAAGGGATCGACTGCGTGTTCACGCTGAGCGCGTACTTTTCGCAGATGCCGGCCACCTGATCGAGCCAGTTTGCGGTCGACACGTTGACCCCGACCAGCAATTCGCCGTCGAGACAGGTGTCGGCAAAGACAACGCCGCCCTGGCTATCGCCGAGTGGGCCGCGCTGTACTGCGTTCCCGACCAGCGCCCCCGAGGGACAGCCTTCGTCCACCGCGCCATCGCAATCGTCGTCGTGACCGTTGCAGACCTCGGTCACGCACGTCTCCCGAGTGGACGGCCCGAGCTCGGGCGCGCCGCCGGTGGAGCCCTCGCCCGATGCTTCGGGCGCCGAACCCCCACCCGAGGTGGGAGCACCTCCGGCGGCGGCCATACCACCAAACCCGCCTAAAGGATTTCCGGCGCTCCCCGCCTCGCCCGCCACCTGCGCGCTGTTGTACGTTTGATCCGTGCCCTGCGTGAACTGATCGGGCGCGCGGCCGCCACACGCTGTCGAGAGAAGCAAAACGCCGCCAGAAAACGCGTTGATCCGAGTCATCGAGCGCTGCCGATTGCAACGCGCGTGCCGCCTCGAAAGCGCCGGCACCGGCTGAAATTGTGTGTCTTTTGCGCGGCCGGCGGAGCGCGCCAGTTGAGACTGTCAAGTCCAGGTTGACACGCTCGGTTGCCGTCACCGGGCGAGCACTCAGCCGTCCGTCTGTGCCGCGCTGGCCACGACGGCCTCGATCGAATCGAAGTCGGAAGCCGCCAGGAGTCGCGAGAGCCCGCGCTGCAATGACCAGATTGACAGCGGCCCGTCGTACACGAAGCCGGTGTAGAGCTGCACGAGGGAGGCACCCGCGCAGAGCCGCGCCCAGACATCATCGGCGGTTTCAATACCCCCCACCGAGATCAGCGTCAGTTGGGTGCCGACTCGGCGGCGCAGGCGCTTCAGCACCTCCAACGAGCGCGCTTTCAGGGCTGCGCCGGATAGTCCGCCGGCGCCGCACGCGGCGATGCGTGCGGGATCGCTCGTCAACCCAGCGCGCAGGGTCGTGGTGTTCGTCGCGATGATGCCACTCAGCCCGAGCTCGAGCGCAAGGTCGGCGATTGCATCGATCTCCGCGTCGCTCAGGTCGGGCGCAATTTTTACGAGCAGCGGGCAGCGAAGAGCAGACGCCGTGAGCTCCGCTCCCACGGCGGACAAGAGCGGCCGTAAGCGCGGCGCGGCCTGTAAATCACGCAGGCCGGGCGTATTGGGGGAGCTCACGTTGACGACTAGGTAGTCAGCGAGCGGGCCTAAAAGCCGCGTGCTCGCGACGTAGTCGGCGACGGCGGCCGCCTCGGGGACGCGCTTGGTCTTGCCGATGTTGACGCCGATCGGCACGCTGCGCCGGGCGCGCAAGTGCCGAGCTACGGCGCTCGCGCCCAGGTTGTTGAAGCCCATGCGATTGATCAGCGCTCGGTCTGCCGGCAAACGAAATAGGCGCGGCTTGGGGTTGCCCGGCTGCGGCTCGGCCGTCACCGTGCCGATCTCGACGAACCCGAAGCCGAGGGACGCCAGGGCCTCGTAGGCCGTCGCGTTCTTGTCGAAGCCCGCCGCCAACCCAACCGGGTGCGAAAAGCGTAGGCCGAATGCGCTCACGGCCAGCTTGGGATCGGGCCTGAGCAGCCAGCGGCGCGCCAGACCGCCAAACACGAACATGAACGCGCGCAGTCCGGCCAAGGCGACATGATGCACCCACTCGCTTGGCAGCCAGCGCAGGATGCCCTGAAAAAACAGACGATACACGGTCAGCGACGCGAGGCTACGACGCGCGGGCGAGGCGGCAAGAGGCTGGCGCCCGAGCCTTCGGCATCTGGCGAGTCTACCGCGTTGTCCGGCGAGCTTTCGGCTTCCTGCTCCGCGTCCAAGGAAAAGAGCTCATGGATGGCCGCGCTCAACTGCTCGAGCGAGAGCAGATCGGGAGAGCGCTCGATAGCGGCCTGCCGAAGCCGAAGAGTCGGTTGGTGCAGCAGGCGATTGACCGAGGATTCGAGCATCTTCGAGATCGCGGCGCGATCTTCCCCGGGTAAGTGCTTCAGCTTGCCGCGCAGGCTGCGTGACAGCTCGGCCTCGAGCGCGGCGCTCAGCCGGGCGCGGAGTGCAACAATCGTCGGGGTCGCCTGCTCGGCATCGGCCCAGCGGTCGTAGCCCTCCGCCTCGAGCCCAACGATGGCTTCAGCCGAAGCGGCCTCGCGCGAGCGGCTGGAGAGCGTCTCGGCCACGACCTTCGACAGGTCATCTATGTTGTAGAGGAACTCGCCGTCCAACTCTTCGATCCGCGGCTCGACGTCACGCGGCACGGCGAGATCGATGAAGAACTGACTCCTGCCCTTACGCGCTTTGCGCGCGGCCGAGACCATCTCGAAATCCACGACGTGGTGGGGGGCGCTGGTACTCGTGACGATGACGTCTGCGCCGGTGATGCTCTCTGCGAGCGCGGCCCATGGGCGCGCGGTACCGCCCACCGCATTGGCCAGCGCCTCCGCCTTGGCCAGCGTCCGCCCGACCACGACGATGGAAGCGCCCGCCACTTTCAGCAGCCGGGCCACGCTCTCGGCCATTTCTCCCGAGCCCACCAAAAGGGCGATGTGGCCCGCCAAATCACCGAAGATCTGCCGCGTTAGGTCGACGGCGACGCTCGGCACGGAGACTTGGCCGCTCCCAATCGCCGTTTCCGTGCGCACGCGCTTGGCCGCGCGAATGGCGCGCGGCAAGGTGCGATGCAAGACCGGCCCGACCGTGCCGGTCGCCCGCGCCAACTCGTAAGCGTCCTTCACTTGGCCGAGGATCTGCGGCTCGCCAAGCACCATCGAATCCAGCGAGGCGGCCACGCGGAACAAGTGCCGGACCGCGCCGCCCCCGACATGGGCGTACAAATAGGGGGCGATATCCGGCGCGCGCCGCGACAACGCGTCCATGCAGGCCTGGGCGACCTGGGCTAAATCCGACTCGAAACCAGCACGGCCCGCCGCCACCAGCTCGACCCGATTGCAGGTGGAGACCAGCAAGGCTTCACCGACCTGCGGGTGCAGAACGAGCTCGCGCAGGAAGTCCGGCAGCCCTTCGGCGCTGAGCACCAACTTTTCGCGGACGGCGATCGGAGCCGTGCGGTGCGAGAGACCGACGACGACGATCATAGGCTGGTTCCGGCGTTGGCGCGCACCGCGTAGAGCAGCATCACGATCAGCATGCAAAGGACGCCGGCTATCGTCCCGTAGGCGGCCTTTCGCCCACGGAAGCCCGCCGTTTTGCGTAGCACCAGGACGGCTCCCAAGAGCAGCCACGTGGCGTAGCCGAGGAGCGAGCGCAGCGCTTCTGCGCTGGTCGCGCTGCCCGTTTGGTGGCTGAACACGGCGCCCGTGACCACGCCGAACGTGAGCAGCGGAAAGCCGGCCAGTAGTAAGCGATGCGTGGTCAGATCCAGCGCGTCGAGCGGCGGCAAGCGCGAGCCCAGGTGAGCCACGCGCTGCTTGGTGCGGAGACGCCGTTCCTGCACCAGATAGACGGAGCCCGCGGCACCGGCAATCAAGAACAAGCCGACGCCGCCGACGTTGGCGGCAATGTGGAACATCAGCAAGGTGCGCGACACGCCCAGCACGCTTTCGTTGCTTTGCCCGACGAACTGCGCCCCCACCAAGAACGTAAGCGCAATCGGCGCGATGAACGCGCCCAGCGCAAACAGCCGCAGCCGCACGCGTAGCGCCAGGTAAGCGCCGACCGCGATCAGCGCGGTGAAACTGAGCGCGAAGTGCAACGAATCGATCGGGCACACCCGAGACATCAGGCTGGCCGTCAAGACGTGCACGGCATGCAGTACGCCTCCCACGGCCAGCAACCGTGGCGCCCATTGCGCACGAGAGTTGCCGGCGTCGCGGCGCGCCATATCCAAAAAGAACAGCGTGGTGGCGGCCGAGTACGCGATAACGCCCAGGTAAAACGCGATCGTGGCGATGTCGACCATGCGGGAGCTCAGAGATTCCGTACCAGAAACGACGCCAAAAGCTCTTCATCGCTGCCGGCGGACGGCAGGGCGCTCGGTCGCGGCGCCGGAAGGCTGGTCGATTCCGAGCGCTCCGCGCGGTGCTCGGCAAAAGAGCCGACGGGCAAGCCGAGCCAACCCGGGACGACCTCGTAGGCGTTGTCGGCGA
>CAXSGJ010000060.1:16299-36220 GCA_964236865.1 uncultured Polyangiaceae bacterium | reverse complement strand
CGTAGCAATCCCCCGCAGCGACGTCGTCTGGGAAATCGCTCCGCTCCACCTCGACTTGAGCGTCGGGATTCCGCAGCCCAAAAGTCAGCTCCGGGCGAAGGCGGACCGTTCGACTCGAGCCCTGCGCGAGCCCGTCGAGCTTTTCCTCGAGTGCGGGGAAGAGCACGCCGTAACCGATCAGACAGCACAGCTCACTGTCGCCGGTCTCCACCACCTCATCCTCGTCATCGAACACTTGGTAGCCAAGCCGGGCCCACATGCCGGGGCCGAGCTGATAGCCGATGACTTCGGTCGACATCTGGGCCCGGACTAGCACGAGTCAGCGCGCGAGGCTGCCGACAATCTTGCCCGCGATGGCGCTCGCCGCGATCACGCGGGGGCTCGCCAAATAGACCTGACCCGGCCCGCTTCGGCCCGGGAAGTTGCGATTGACGGCGCTGACCGTGACCTGATCGGCGGAGCTCGAGGTGCCAGGGCCAGCCCGAATGCAGGCCCCACACGACGGATCCAGAAGGCTTGCCCCCACCCGCTCGAAGAGCTCGATGTAGCCGCGGTCGGCCGCGTAGCGGCGCACGCTCTGAGAGCCGAACTGGAGAAAAAACTGCACGCCCGGCGCGACGCGCAGACCGCGCGCCAGCGCCTCACGAATTACGCCCGCGTACAGATCCATATCGCTGGTCTTGCCGCCGGTGCACGAGCCGCCATAAGCGATGTCGATGCGCACCTCTTTGCCCACGCTCTGCTCGAGCAGCGCGAGCGGCATGCCGCTCCGAGGATCGCTCGGCACGGCGATCATGACCGGGACTTGGCCGAGCTCGATCTCGATGGTGCTGGCGTAGGCCGCGCCCAGATCGGCTTCTACGACGCGAGCTTCGAGCGCCGTCGAAGACCCCCCCCTCGCCTCGCGCAAGTACTCGAGCACGACCGAATCGGCGGCCATGATGCCGGTGAATGCGCCGGCTTCGACGGCCATGTTGGTCAAAGTGGCGCGCTCACCGAGCGACAGACGGCTGAGTCCCGGGCCCGCGAATTCGAGCACCTTGCCTACGGCGCCGCCCTGTTTGATTTCTGGCCGCGCCAGCAAAAACAGCATCACGTCTTTGGCGCACACCCCGGCTTCGAGCTCACCTGTGAGCACGACGCGCACCGTCTCCGGCACGTCCACGCGCACGTCCCGCGTGAGCCAGGCGTTGGCCATATCGGTGCTGCCCACACCGAAGGCCAAGCAACCGAGCACGCCCGCCATGCAGGTGTGAGAGTCCGTGCCGATCACGAGCTCGCCGGGCAGCGCAAAATCTTCGATGATCTTGTTGTGGCAGATGGCTTCGCTGCCCGCCGGCTGACCATCGCGTTCGACCTCGCCAAATAACCGCACACCGTGACGAAGCGCAAACGCGCGTTGCACGGAGGCGAGCTCCCGGGATTGTTCGAGCAGACCGAGCGCGCGGTGCTGCGCCGGCATCACGCTCTCCAAGAACGTCAGATGATCGCGAAAGAGCAACACCGAGTCCGGGTCGGCCACACGAGCGGCTTCGCCGAACCCCGCTCGAAACAGTGCGTCCGCCATGGGCGTCACGTACTCGTGGCTGAAACGAAGATCTGCGCGCGCGAAGAGCGCATCACCGGGCGCGACTGCAGCCAGCCCGAGCTCACCGCGCGCCGCATCGCGCACCGCGTGCGCGGCCAAAATCTTCTCCGCCAGCGTCATGGCGCGCGCCGCATGCCGCGGCTGAGCGGGCGCGAGCGTGCCCTGCAAGCGCGCCGCGTTGTACGCAAAGAGGCCGCCCGCCTGCACGATGGCGCGCGAGATGGGCGAGAGCTGCGTAGTGAGCTCGCTGACCGCCACGGTCTCGCCGCGTTCCAGCCGCTCGAGCAATGAGAAGTCGGAGCTGGCGAGCAGGCCGATATTTTGGCAGTTCTGCAGGTAAATCTTCTCGAAACTCGGCGCGAACACGATTCGCACCCCACAGGCAAGCTCGGCGTAGGGCGCCGTTTCACGTGAGCTGCCGCAGCCCTTGCTCGCCCCGCTCACCAGCACCTGAAACCCGCCGTCGCGCACGGCGTCGCGCGCTACGGTGCCGCCGCGCAAACCGACCAAACAATACCGCGCTAGCGTTTGGTCGTAATAGTAACAGGCCCACGCGGGCGTCAGCTCGTCGGTCGAGACGCTTGCGCACAAGGCTCGCGCCGGATCGAACGTCAGCGTCTCACCATCCAGCTGTCGGCGGAGGAGCTCAGCATCTTCTGTCAGATACAGCACACGGCCCGTGAGCTTTAGCGTGCTCATGGCGCGCGCTCGGGCACGTTCGCCGGCATGCGGAGCGCCAGCAGCACTCCCAAGGCGAGCTCGAGCTCCGTCGACGACGCGCTCGTCGCGTGGCTCAGCACGCCGAGGGCCTCGCTCTGAAGCTCACGCGCGACGTCCGCGACCAAGCCGAGCTCTTGAAGCAGCGTGAGGGTCGGCGCAGTGCCTGCTTTCAGCGCGCGATGCAGGCGGGCCAAGACGGAGACCACTGCTCGGTTCGCGCTCGTGCCGGTCATCCCACGCGCAGTCTACCGCGGTTTGCCCGAGCGCCTGCTTTTGCGCTGTAAAGCCCGCAAACGCCTTGCCTGTCCGGGGAGCTCCGAGGGAAGCTCGCGGCGTGCGTCGGCTACGAGCTGTTTTGTTGCTGGGCTATACGGCAGGGCTCGGCGCGTGCCCCAAGCCCAACGCCAGCACGTCCAATCGCGCAGGGCCAGCCTCGGTCCCCAGCGCTCTCTCACCAGCGCCACGGGCGGCCGAGCCTCTACCGAATGAGCGCGTCGATGTTCCAGGCGGCAGCTTCGACGTGGGCAGCCGCCCGGGGGACCCGGGACGAAACCCGGAGCTCGAGCCGCGCCAAAGCTCGATCGAGCTCGGCCCCTTTCAAATCGATCGCCTGCCCTACCCGAATGACGGCAAGGGCCCGCCGCTGACTTCGGTCACGCGCGACGAAGCCAAACGCGCCTGCGCTGAACGCGGCGAGCGCCTGTGCACCGAGCTGGAATGGGAGCGCGCTTGCAAGGGTCCCGCGAGCCTGCCGTACGCAGCGGGAAAGCTCTGGCAGCCGCGGTGTGCCATCGAGCCGTTGAGCTGCCCATCCGGCTTCGACGTGCTCGGCTTGGGCGGGAGCCTGCGAGAGTGGGTGGCGAGCGAAATCCCGGGCAGGGAGGGAGCGCTCGTGCGCGGCGCCTCGGGAAACGCCGCTCCGCCCGAGCACCGCTGCGCTGCGCGCCATGTCGCCGACGCCGCGAGCCAGGCCGACGACCTCGGCTTCCGCTGCTGCAAGGGCGCGCCCAATGCGGCCATCGTACCGGAGCCAAAGCTTGGGGAAACCTTCTCTCGGGCCAAGATTACGACCGACGCCCTCGAAAAAATCTTTAAGGCCGACCCGCAAACGAACGAGCTCGTCAGTTTGAAGTTCTATCGCGAGCCGGACGCCGCCAACACCGTCGTCGCGCGCGGGCCTGGCGACAAAAAGGGGTTCGACTTCACGGTCGCGCCGCTCGTCTGGCGACCCGCCGCGGGCAGTGAGTTCGTGCTCGTTTCGGGCAAATCCGGCGACAACGACGCGTTCGTGGCCGTGCTTCACGTGCTCGGCAACGAGAACTACAGCGTGGCCGCGAGCTTCTTCATGAAGAGCGAGCCCGGCCCCGTCGCCTTCGCTTACAGCGCGTCGATCCGGCCGCGCTTGCACTGGAGCACGTGCTGGGGCTGCCCCGGCGAAACCGGGAAAATCCTATTCCGTCCGCCGGAGAGCGTGGTGATTTTTCAGCCGTGAATCAGGCGAGCCCGACGTACAGGTGTTGCACGTCATCGTCTTCGTCGAGCGCCGCCAAAAAGCTTTCGACTTCAGCACGCTCGGCCCCCTGGAGTGGGACCGGGTTCTTGGCGATCCAAATCAAGTTGGCCGAGGTCACCGCCCAACCGCGCGCGGCGAGCGCCTTCGAGACCGCATCCAAATCGCTTGGCTCGGTGACGAAGCGAAAGAGGCCGTCTTCGGCGGCCTCCACCTCTTGCGCGCCGGCCTCGATCGCCGCTTCTTCCGCGTCTTCCGCCTTGGCGGGCGGCGCGGCCTCGACCGCGCCACAGCGGTTGAAGTCCCAGCTCACCGAGCCCCCCGCGCCGAGCTGGCCCTTCTTGAACAACAGCCGAATGTTAGGCGCGGTGCGGTTCTTGTTGTCCGTCAGGCATTCGACGATCACCGGCACCTGGTGGGGCGCAAAGCCTTCGTAGATGACGGTCTCGTGCTGGGCTTGACCATCGAGCAAGCCCGCGCCCTTCTTGATCGCGCGCTCGAGCGTTTCCTTGGTCATCGAAGCGCGTTTGGCCTGCTCCACTGCCAGGCGCAGACGCGCATTGCTGACCGGATCCGGGCCGCCGCTGCGCGCGGCGACCATGATCTCCTTGGCGAGCTTGGTGAACAGTCGCCCTTTGGCGTCGGCGCCCTGCTCACGGCCTTTTTGCTTCCATTGCGCGCCCATGCGCTGGCGTTTACACCGTCAACGGGCGACGCTCAACTCAAAGGCGTTACCGGCGCCACTCGGCGGGGCCACGGCACGGACTTGTGCACCGGCTGCGTCTGCCGCCAGGCGCGCGGCGTATAAACCGAGCCCACGGCTGTAGCGCGCCCCGATCAGGCCCTTGGCCGAGACTTGGCCAGCCGCGGTAAACGCTTTCTCTTGCAACTCAGGCGCAACCGCGGCGCCGCCGTCCTCGACGAGCACCGCCACGCGCGCGTCCTCGACGCGCGCCGAAATGCGCACGGCCACGCCATCTTGCGCGTGCTGGATGCCGTTTTTGATCAAATTGCCGAGCGCGCGGCCGAGCATCTCTCGGCTCGTCGTGAGCTTCACGTCGGCATCAGCGGAAGGAGTGAACTCGAGGCGCACGGAGTAGCTCGCGGCGAGCGAACGCGACCGCGTCACCGCGTCCGCCACCAGCTCGCGCACGGTAAACGAGTTTTGCTCGAAGCGCCGCTCGCCGCGCAGCGCCAAGGCCATGAGCTCCATGTTGTCGATGATGTGCCCAAGGGCTTCGCAGGACGCCGAAACGTCCTCCAGGGCTTCCCTTGCGTCCGGTCCCGCGATGTCTCGCGCCGACTGCAAATAGCTCGCGTTGCTGTGCAGCGCAGACAGCGGATTTCGCAGATCGTGCACGATCAGGCCTAGGAGCCCGCCAACCAAGTCCGACTCCAATTGCTCGCTCGCCATCCGAGCCAGGTTACGTTCTCTGCTTGCTTTGCGTAAAGCCCGCCCATCATTCGAGCGCGACCCTCAGTGCGGGAGCGGCGCGCCGAGCACACCGTGGCGCGTCAAAAATGCGCTGATGCACGCGGCTAATTCAGCGTGGTGCTCGAGTGGGGCAAGGTGGGTTCCGTTAGGAATGACTTGTAGCTCTGCGCCTGGAATTGCCCCCGCCATGGCCTCCGACACCGCGGCGGGCGTGAATGAATCTTTGGCGCCCGCCACGACCAAGACGGGCACGCGGACCAACGGCAAAATGTCCTCCGCCGAGTGCTCACCGGCCGCGCGCAGCATGCGCAAGAACAGCTCGAAATCGACGATCGAGACGTGTTGAAAGTAGGGCTCCACGTCCTCGATGCGGACCGCACCCAGGTTGATGTCGCCGGTGAGACGCGCCACTGCGATTGCGATACGCGGCGGAACGCTGGACCAGATCGCGCGCGCCACCTTGGGGTGTTGCGTGGCAAACTCGATCAGTTGGGGCAGGACCGAGGCCAACAGCTCGCTGCCCTTGAAGGTGTACGTGACGCGCCCAAAGCTACCGCACAGCAGCACCAGCGCTGCAACGCCCTCGGGCCGACGACGGTAAGCCTCGAGCACGACCTGCGTGCCGAGCGAGTGACCCACGAGCACGACCCGCGGACCGCCCAGCTCACGGCGCACCGCGTCCAAATCCTCGGCAAGAGCTTTGACGCCGATTTGCTCGGTATCGACCGGCAGGCTGCTCCGCCCGTGGCCTCGATAATGGAAATGCGCAACGTTCAGCTGTTCGCTGAGCTCGTCCCACAAATATTTCCAAATGAACCCGTCGCAGGCCAAGCCATCACAGAGAATGGCCGTCAGGCCATCGGACCCGCCTTTACTGCCGGACGTGTGGAAGTAAAGCCGGGTCCCGTCGGCGCCCTGCGCGAACGACTCGGAAGCCACCACTCAGGTTGCGGGAGGTGCTTCTTCCTCGTCGTCGCTGATGTCATTCACGCTCGGGATCTTTTTGATCTCGAGGCGAGCCATCTTCCAAGCCCGCTGTACTACCCAAGACAGCGAGCGATCGAGCCGCGCCGCCTCGTCTTTGATTTCCTGGAGCATTGCCTCCGGGAAGTACAGACTCTGTTTGCGCTTATCGCTGCCGGCTGATTTGTTCACTTCGTGGTCGGCCAAGCGTACCTCTGTGTAGGGGGTGTCACCCGACACCGGGAAAGAGCCCAGTATCGCTCACAGGGCCGCGAAATCAATCACGAAATGTGAGCGGGAAAGGGACCGATTAGAGAATCCTCTGAGAGCCTATCAGAAGCCGAGCAAAGCCGCGCGGGCATGTGTATCGTGCCGGCGATGCCCGCTAAATGGCGCTCGTTTTCGCTCGCGCGGCGCGGTTTGCCGCTAATTTTTGCGGTTTTTATCGGCGGCTTGCTCAGCCATTGGGCGTACGCCGGAAGCGAACGGGAGAGCCCGTACCGGGTGGTGGAGCAACTCGGCCGTGTCCTCGTGTGGATCGAGAACGAATACGTCGACCCGGTGGACCGGAAACGCCTCTTGGAGGGCGCCATCAAGGGCATGGTGGCTGAGCTCGACCCCCACTCCTCGTACATGCCAGCCGAGGACTACGCAATTTTTCAAGGCGACACGGAGGGCCACTTCGGAGGCGTCGGGGTCGAGGTAGATTTCGGCGACGAATTCATCACGGTCATCGCGCCGATCGAAGGGTCACCCGCGGAGCGCGCCGGCGTACGCTCGGGGGACCGCATCCTAGCGATCGACAATGTGGGGGTACGCAGTCGCCCGTCAGTCGAGCTCGTGCGCCAGATGCGCGGCGAGCCCGGGAGCCACGTGCTGCTCACGATTCGGCGCGCGGGCTCCGAGAAACTTTTGTACCTCACGCTCACGCGGCAAATCATCACCGTCTCGAGCGTCACCAGCAAGCTGCTCAAGGAGGGTGTCGGCTACCTGCGCATCAAGACATTTCAGACCGGGACGCACGCGGAGTTCCTAGATCACTATGCAGCGCTCCGCCGAGAGAACGGCGGTGATCTGGCTGGCCTCGTCCTCGACATGCGCAACAACCCAGGCGGCCTCGTGAACGAAGCCAGCGCGATCGCGGACGAGGTACTGACCGGTGGCGTAATCTACACCACACGTCGCCGCGGAAAAATCGTGGACGAAGTGCGCGCCGACAGCGGCGGCGTTGCGCGGCGCGGGCCGTTAGCCGTGCTGGTGAACGAGTTCAGCGCGAGCGCCGCCGAGCTGGTTGCGGGCTGCATTCAAGACAATCACCGCGCCACGCTGGTTGGCGAAAAGACCTTCGGAAAAGGCTCCGTGCAGACCATCATCGACCTGCCGGATGGCGCCGGGCTGCGGCTGACTACTCTGCGCTATTACACGCCGAGCGGGCGCGCCATCCAGGAACAAGGCGTGACGCCCGACGTTCTCATCCCCGGCGCCACGGCCGCCGAAACTTTCGGTGTGGTGCGCGAGGAAAATCTAGTGAGCCACTTGCCGCCCGTGGAAGGCGCACCTTCCAAAGTCGTCGCTCCGTCGGTCAAAGTACCCGCCGACACCCCGCCCAGTCAGAGCCCGCCCGCGGGCTTCGAGGTCGACCTCGGCGTTGCGCGGACGGTGCCCGTGGATCCGCGCACCGGCCCTGACGCCGCGCTCAGCGTCGCCTATCAGATCGTAACAGGCGCATTCACGCGAGCGACGGCCAGCGCTCTAGCCGCGGAGAGCGCCAAGCAGAAACCGTGAGCCGAGCGTCAACCTTTGCTTCGGCTCTTGATCTCGTTCGGCGCCACGCTCATGGCCGCGATCAGCTCGCGGTTCATCTTGGCGATAAAACTGATGCTGATGTCTTTGGGGCACACGGCTTCACACTCTTTGTGGCTGGAGCAATGGCCGAAGCCTTCAGCGTCCATCTGAGCGACCATTTTGCGCACGCGGTCGGTGCGCTCTGGGCCGCCCTGCGGCAATAGCGCCAAGTGCGAAATCTTGGCGGCGGTGAACAGCGCCGCCGAGGCGTTCGGGCAGGAAGCAACGCAGGCGCCGCAGCCGATGCAGGTCGCGGCGTCGAATGCCTGGTCCGAATCCAGCTTGGGAACCGGCAATGAGTTCGCTTCCGGCGCCGCGCCGGCACGCACGGACACGTAGCCGCCGGCCTGAATGATGCGGTCGAGCGCGCTGCGATCCACCACCAGATCACGGACGACGGGGAATGCGCCAGCGCGCCACGGCTCGATGGTGATCTCGTCGCCGTCTTTGAAGAGCCGCATATGCAGTTGGCACGCCGTCGTGCTCTTGGCCGGCCCGTGGGGCACGCCATTGATCACCATCCCGCACGAGCCGCAGATGCCTTCGCGACAATCGTGATCGAAGGCGATGGGTTCTTCGCCCTTGTGGGCGAGCTCCTCGTTCACCACGTCCAACATCTCCAAGAAGGACATGTGGTCATTGATGGCCTTGGCCTCGTAACGCACGAAGCGACCCTGATCCTTGGCGTTCTTCTGACGCCACACGTTGAGCACCAGATTCATCAAGCGGGCCATTATTTGTAGCTCCTCTGGCTGGGGTGCACGTACTCGAAGCTGAGCGGCTCTTTGTTGAGCTTGGGCGCGCTGCTCGTACCGGTGAACTCCCAGGCCGCAACGTACGCGAACGCGTCGTCGTTGCGCTGCGCTTCACCGTCCTCCGTTTGATGCTCCTCGCGGAAGTGACCGCCCGCCGATTCTTCGCGATCCAGAGCGTCCCGGCAAGTGAGCTCCGCGAGCTCGAAGAAGTCCGCCGTGCGGCCAGCTTTTTCGAGCATGATGTTGTACTCTTCACCGCTGCCGACGATGCTGAGGTCGCTGTAAAACTGCTCTCTCAGCTCGGGGATTTTCGCGAGCGCAAACTTCAAGCCCTGCGCCGTGCGTGCCATGCCGCAGTAGTCCCACATCAACGTCCCGAGCTCGCGATGAAATGACTCCGGGGTGCGTTTGCCGCGGATCGACATGAGCTGCTGGATGCGCGTCTCTACTTCAGCCACCGTGCGCCGGACTTCCGGGTGCGATTCGTCGACCCCGCCGGGTTTGACGCCCGCTAAGTAATTCGAAACCGTGACCGGCAGGACGAAGTAGCCGTCCGCGAGACCTTGCATCAGCGCGCTCGCGCCCAAACGATTGGCGCCGTGGTCGGAGAAGTTTGCCTCGCCGCCCACAAACAGCCCGGTGATCGTGCTCATCAGGTTGTAATCCACCCACAGGCCGCCCATCGTGTAGTGAATCGCGGGGTACATGCGCATCGGCACTTCGTACGGATTTTCCCCGGTGATGCGCTCGTACATCTGGAACAGATTGTCGTAGCGCTCGGCCACCGCGTCGCGGCCCAGCCGCTTCACCGCATCGCCAAAGTCCAAGTACACGCCACGGCGCACGCCAGCGACCTCCGGGCCGACGCCCTTGCCCTGGTCGCACATCTCCTTGGCGCGGCGAGAGGCAATGTCGCGCGGGACGAGGTTACCGAAGCTCGGATACTGCCGCTCCAAGTAATAGTCGCGCTCCGATTCCGGAATGTTCTTGGGATCCTTTTGCAGATCCGCGAGGTGCTTCGGGACCCAGACGCGGCCGTCATTGCGCAACGACTCACTCATCAGCGTGAGCTTCGACTGATAGTCGCCGCTCTGCGGGATGCACGTGGGGTGGATTTGCGTGAAGCACGGATTGGCGAAGTACGCGCCGCGGCGATGCGACCGCCACGTGGCGGTCGTATTACAGCCCTTGGCGTTGGTCGACAGGTAGAACACGTTGCCGTAGCCGCCGCTGCACAGCACGACCACGTCCGCGGTGTGGGCCAGAACCTTGCCCGTGACCAAATCCCGCGTCACGATGCCGCGCGCGACGCCGTCGATGACGATCAGATCCAGCATCTCCGTACGCGGGTGCATCCTGACCGTGCGCTGTTCGATCTGCTTGGACAGCGACTGGTATGCGCCGAGCAGCAATTGCTGCCCCGTTTGGCCGCGCGCGTAAAACGTGCGGGCCACCTGCGCTCCGCCAAAGCTCCGATTTCCCAATAAACCGCTGTATTCGCGGGCGAACGGCACGCCCTGCGCCACGCATTGATCGATGATATTTACGCTGAGCTCGGCTAAGCGGTACACATTCGATTCGCGCGCGCGGAAGTCCCCCCCCTTTACGGTGTCGTAGAACAGGCGGTACACGCTATCGCCGTCGTTCTGGTAATTTTTGGCCGCGTTGATCCCGCCCTGTGCCGCGATGCTGTGGGCGCGGCGCGGGCTGTCCTGATAACAGAAGCAGGACACGTTGTAGCCGAGCTCACCAAACGTGGCCGCCGCCGCGCCGCCCGCGAGCCCCGAGCCGACGACAATGACCTTGTATTTGCGGCGGTTGGCCGGATTGACCAACTTGCTCTTGAAGCGAGCCTCGTTCCAGCGTTGCTCGATGGGACCGGTGGGTGCGCGCGACTCTAGTTGCATCGAAGGGCTCTCAGAAATCCGGGGGATGGCGCGGCGGGCGTGATGTTACTTGGCCAAGCCCAAAAACACCGTCAGGGGCAGTAGTACGTTGCCCGCAGTCACCAAAAAGGCGAGCCCGCGGGCGATATTTTTGACGCGATTGTTGTATCGCGGGTGACTCAGTCCGACCGACTGCAACATGCTGAACGCCCCGTGATACAGGTGCATCCCGAGCATCAAATTGGCGATCACGTACACCGCGACCACCCACGGGATCCGAAACGCGTTCACGAAATTGGCGTACACATCGCCGGCGATCGGATCGTAATCACCGAACGAGACCCCGGGATAAGTGAAGTGAGCGATGTGAAAGATGATGTACACGAGCAATACCGGCCCGGTGTACTTCATCATCATCGCCGCGTAGCTCGTGGCGATGTGCTTCTTCACCTTGTACGCAATGGGCCGCGCCGCGATCGTCTTGCCGTATAGCTCCAAGACGATGACGGTGTGCACGATGAGAGCGCCGAGGAGCACGGTGCGCACCCCCCAGAGCAGCAGAGGCTTGTCCTTGATGCTGGCCGCGTAGGCGTTGTACGCGTCCGCGCCGAGCATCACTTGCAGGTTGCCCAGCATGTGGCCGATGACGAAGCCAAACAGGACGACGCCGCTGACCGCCAGGGCGGCCTTCTTGCCAACGGTCGTGTCGAGCAGGGTGAGCGCTTTTTGAGTAGCCATGTCTCAGGAGTCCGAGGTTCGTGCGGGCCGGAACGCTTTACGCAACACCTTGGAGCAGCTGTCGGAGCACGAATTGAAGGATGCCACCGTGCTTGTAGTAGTCGAGCTCTACGAGCGTATCGATGCGGGCCACGGCCTCGAATTTGCGCTCCCATCCGTTCGGAGCGCTCACCGAGACGGTGAGCTTGACGCCCGGCGCGAGCCCGGAAGTGATGCCAGTGATGCCGTATACTTCTTCGCCCGAGAGGCCGAGCGTTTCGCGGTTCTGCCCGTCTAAGTATTGCAACGGGAGAACGCCCATGCCGATCAAGTTACTGCGATGGATGCGCTCGTAGGATTCGGCGATCACCGCGCGGATGCCGAGCATGAACGTGCCCTTCGCCGCCCAATCGCGCGAAGAGCCCGAACCGTACTCTTTGCCGGCCAGGATGATCAGCGGCGTGTTGTCTAACTTGTACTTGACCGAAGCCTCGTAAATCGACGTTTGCTCACCGGTCGGCAAGTAACGGGTGACGCTGCCTTCGACGCCGGGCACCAGCTGGTTGCGCAAGCGCACATTGGCGAACGTGCCGCGCATCATCACCTCGTGATTGCCGCGGCGCGCGCCGTATTGGTTGAAGTCTGCTGGCTTCACCCCGTGCTCCACCAAGTAGGCGGCGGCGGCGGAGTTCTTGGCGATGTTGCCCGCGGGCGAGATGTGATCGGTCGTGACTGAGTCGCCCAGTACCGCCAAGGCGCGCGCCCCTTCGATGTTCTTCAGGGGCGCGGGCTCCATGCTCATGTCCTCGAAAAACGTGGGCTTACGGACGTACGTGCTGTCCTCCACCCAGGAGAAGCGGCTGCCTTCCGGGACGGGCAGCGCGCGCCACGCCGCGTCACCGGTGAACACCTCCGCGTACTCCTCCCGGTACATCTGCGAGGTCACGTGCTGCTTCACGGTCTCGGAGATGTCCTTCGTGGACGGCCAGATGTCCTTCAGAAACACGTCCGCGCCATCCTTGCTCTGACCGAGCGGCTCGGTCGAAAAGTCGATGTCGATGCGGCCGGCGAGCGCATAGGCGACGACCAGGGGCGGGCTCGCCAAGTAATTGGCACGAACGTCGGGACTGACACGGCCCTCGAAGTTGCGGTTGCCGCTGAGCACGCTGACGGCCACCAGATCGCCCTCGTGAATGGCGCTGCTGATGGTCTCTGGTAGCGGCCCGCTATTGCCGATGCAGGTGGTGCAACCGTACCCAACCACGTTGAAGTGCAAGCTTTCCAAGCTGGGCAGGACGCCTGCGGCGCTGAGGTATTGAGTGACGACCTTGGAGCCGGGGGCGAGGCTGGTCTTGACCCACGGCTTCACGCTCAGGCCTTTGGCCACCGCATTCTTCGCCAGCAGACCGGCGCCCAGCATCACGTACGGGTTCGAGGTATTGGTGCAGGACGTGATGGCCGCGATCACCACTGAGCCATGACCGACCTCGAAGTCCGCGCCGTCGAGCGAGGTCTTCACGCGCGTGACGAGGTCTTCAGGCTTGGCCGGAGCGGGCGCGCCTTTGCCCTTGTTTTTGGCCAGGGCCACCATCTCGCCCAAGTTCTTGGCGAAGCCCGCGCCCACGTCCTTCAGCGCCACCTTGTCGTGCGGGCGGCGGGGGCCCGCCATGGTGGGGACGATCGTAGACAGGTCGAGCTGGAGCGTGTCGGTGAAGATAGGGTCCGGGGTGCCCTTCTCGCGAAACAAGCCTTGCGCTTTGGCGTAGGCCTCGATGAGCGCGGCGCGCTCGTCACTGCGACCCGAGAGGCGAACGTAGGTGATGGTCTCGGCGTCGATCGGGAAAATGGCGCACGTCGAGCCGAATTCTGGGCTCATGTTGCCAATCGTGGCGCGATCCGCGAGCGGCAGGTGATCCAGACCGTCGCCGTAGAACTCGACGAATTTGCCAACCACGCCCTTGTCCCGCAGTTGACGCGTGATGGTCAGAACCAGATCCGTCGCCGTGGCGCCCTCTGGAAGCGCGCCGTACAACCGGAAGCCGATGACCTGGGGAATGAGCAGATTGATTGGCTGACCCAACATGGCAGCCTCGGCTTCGATCCCGCCGACGCCCCAGCCGAGCACGCCGATGCCGTTGATCATCGTCGTGTGGCTGTCGGTGCCGACGAGGGTGTCGGGGTAAGCGAGCCCGTCCTTGTCGAACACGACGCGCGCCAAGTATTCCAGGTTCACCTGATGCACGATGCCGGTGGACGGCGGCACGACCTGAAAATTGTTGAACGCGGTTTGGGCCCAACGCAAAAGGACGTAGCGCTCCTCATTGCGCTCGTACTCGTTTTTCGTGTTTTTCAGCAGTGAGTCGCTGGTGCCGTAGTAGTCGACCTGCACAGAGTGGTCGATCACGAGCTCGGAGGGAAACAAGGGATTGATCTTCGATGGGTCGCCGCCCATCTTCGCCATTGCGTCGCGCATCGCGGCCAAGTCAACCACTGCCGGCACGCCGGTGAAGTCCTGCAGCACCACGCGCGCCGGGTGAAATGCAATCTCGGTGTCCGGTGCGGCTTTCGGGTCCCAGTTGGCGAGCGCCTCAATGTCCTTTTTGACGACCGCCTTGCCGTCCTCACAGCGCAGCAAATTCTCCAACAGAATGCGCAGCGAGAAGGGCAGGCGCGCCGCCTCCTTGCCGCTTGAAGCGGTGAACTTCGGCAAGCTGAAGTACTTGTATTTCTTCCCGTTTACGTCGAGTTCGGAGCGCGTGCCAAAAGAATCAAGGGAGCGGTCGGTCATCTGGAAATCCTCGCGTTCCGGCGTACCCCAATGGCCTGGGACACGCAATCCGGATCGCGGCCTTTTGCCCCTCTCACGTGGATTAGACGGGGCCGATTCACGGGCAAATTGAGCGACTTTGGGCGAGCGGTGCGGCGCGCCGACCGCATCAACGCGGCTCCAGCTCCCAGTACCTCAGAAGGGCGCCGCCCGCGTGCTGCGGGTAATCGATGCGCACGTGTAGGTCGGTTGGGCTACCGGGAAAGCCGCCCGCCAGCGCGCGCGGATCCCGCATCAGGTGTGTCGGTCCGGGTGTGAATTGATAACGCATCAAAAACGCGAAGCCGCGCTTGATTTGATTCCGCAGCTCCTCAATCTCCGCGGGCTCGACACCGGCTTGCTGGGCCACAGACAGGGTGGCCACGGCCGCCTCCAAACGGCTGGCCAGCGGGGTCAGGCGCGGCGAGAAGATCGGGCCGCGGCTGACCGCGCCGTCGTAAGCGGGCGGCGCCGGCGGCGAGCTGTATTCGATGACGCGATTGGCGGCCTGCCAGTCCAGGCAAAAACGGAGCGCAGCGGCGTCCGGCGCACGCTGCCAAAGATCTTCTAGCGCCTGGCAAGTCCAATGCTCGGCTCCCCAAAAGTAGTGAGCTCCAAGAAACCAGGCCGGGCGCTGCACGAGAAACGTGAGCGCCCGCCGGGCGGCCTCGAGGTCGCGCGCGTCCCCGGTCAGCCGTTGCACTCGCGCCAGCGCGAACGCCGCCTCGCCGGTATAGTACTCGAGCTGTACGTCCACGGGGTGTTGCTCGGAGACCGAGTAGATGTGTTGAAAATCGCCGTCACTGCGCTGCTGGCCGCGGAGAAAACCGGCTAAATCGCCGGCTGCAGCGCCGTATTCCGTGGCCCCGCCTTGGAACAGCTCGACGTACGCGAGCAAGGCCAAGGCCGAGGCGCCGACGTCCACCGTGTTGCCCTCGCCCACGCAGGCGTGCGAACCGCAGCGGAGTGTGGCGCGATCTTTCATGTACGCCCCGGCCTGCTCCGCCGCGCGGAACAGCCGTGCGTCATGCAAGCGGTTGGCGGCCCGCGCCAAAAAATAGGTGGCGCCCGCGTGCCGTGGATAATTGTAGTCGCCGGAGTCGGAGTTACTCACGGCGTCTACTTCGTAGCGAAAGGAGCCGTTGCGACGCTGATTCACGACCAAGTAGCGAGCGGCGTCCTTGACCGCATCCTTGACCAGCCCACGGGTCACCTCAACCGGCGCCACGTGCTGCGGGTAGGACGCGCCGGGTGCGACGCAAAAGCGGCGAAACTCGCCGCGGCGAAATAACTCCTCTGGCTCCGTGTGTAATTCAGTGGCCAAGGCGCCCAGCACCTTGCCTGCGTCCATGCTGAGCACGAGTCCGAGTGAGCCGATTTGGGCGTCAGGCTCGTACGCGGTCAACGCCAACAGATCATCCGGCGTCAGGTACGCGGTCCGGCCCCGGTAGGTCGCGCTCACGCCGTCCTGGCCGGGCACCACCGAGGACGCGAATAACAGGCGACCAAGCGCGAAAATCGGCGCAGAATCGACGATTTCCTCCACTACGCGCGTGGCCCCGGGCAAGCTCTCTTCGTCCCGCAGCACACGCACCGCATCCGCCTCGCTGGCCGTGACGCGGCGCTCCGTGCGCTGTCCGCCGCGCCAGACGCTGACCAGCACGGGCCCCCGCGCGGCACGGGCGCGGTTCAGGCGCAGCGCGCCGAATAGTAGGAGCGAGCTGAGCGCCAACACGCCGACGTACACGGCCAGGATCACCCGCAGCAAACGAACGGTCACGACGAGCGCTCGGCACGCCGTCGCTTCAGCCAGAGCAACTCCAGCGCAGGCAAGACCACGATGTACGGCACGAGCAGGGCCACGACCAAGCCCGATACGACCAACGCCGCCAGCCCGTAGGCCCCGTGAACCCCGCGCAAAAACACCATCGTGAGCACGACCGCGAAGACGACGGCGAGCCCGAGCGTGAAGGAGAGCCAGGCCGCCACGGCGAGCGCGCGCAGATCCCAACGCCGCTTGGCCAACAGCCCAATGGCACTCACGCATTGCACGACCCCAATCGCGGCCGCCGGTACATCCAGCGCCCAGTACCTGGGCCGGGCGAGGACGAAGACCCCGCACAACAAAACCAGACCCGCGATGGCGTTCAGCACGCCAAAGGTGACGCGCATGCCGGAGTCCGAGCCGCCTGCCATCGTGGGCCCGGATGTAGCATGAGTCATGGTCGCTCACCCAGAGCGGCGCAGCCACGCGAGCGCGCTCGCCGCCGCCCCAAGCCCGCTGCGGGCCGCCTCGAGCGCCAAGCGCGGCCGCCCCGCGAGCGCGTCACCGGCCGCGAACAAGCCAGGGCTGCTGCGCACCTCGCCCCCAGGGCCCGCCGCGATGCCTACACTCAGTAGCGTGCCCAGGCCGCGCGCCACGAAGTCTACGTTGGAAAGCGAGGACACACCCTCGAACACTTCGTGCTCGAGCTCGAGGGGCACGGGCGCCGAATAGGACAAGCGAAAGCCCGTTCCGCCGTGACGCTCGAAGGAACGCTCGAGCGCGACCCCGCCCGCGGCAACGCCGCCTGTCGCCAGAACGACCGCAGAAAATCGGCGCGCGTCGCGCTCACTGGCGGAGATGACGTAGCCCGTAGCGCTGGGCTCGATCCGCGTGACACGGCAGCGCTCGACGTCCGCAACACGCGCGAGCAGCCGATCGCGCGCGTCGTCGAAACGAGCGCCGGCCGCGCCGCCGAGGCCCGAGGTCGTCTCGCCGACGGGGACGCCGAGCGCGAGGCTGAGCTCCGCGGCCACTCGACGCTCGAGACCAAGCCAAGGACCGAACAACCACGCATCCGGCTTCGCCCCGCTCACCTGCATTGCCGCCAGCAAGCCCTGCGCGCGCTCGGGCGCGTCGTGGAGCGCGGCGAAGTCGTAGCCAGAGATGCGGCGTTCGAAGCCGGCTTGCAGCGCGCGCACCCGCGCCTCGTAAAAGTGCGTATTGGTTTGCCGAGCCCAAGCGCTGCTGGCAAAGCTCTTGGCGAGCAAGGGCGCGTCCCAGTCGTCGCGTTCAATGTCAATCACGGCCACGCGCTTGCCCGCGCAGGCCGCGAGATCCAGAAGGGCGCGGTCGCCGCCCCGCGCCGGCCGGACATTGCCCTCCAACGTGGCCACGCACAGCGGGCTCCGCCCCAACTGCCAGACGCCGAGCTCGTCCGAGAAGCGAGCCAAATCCTGATCGACCTCGCTGACCGCAGCGACGCGATCCCAGAGCTCGAAATCCAGGGCGCCGGAGTAAAGTCCGCTCGAACCCGAGTTCTCGAAGTAAAGCACGGGCCGTAGGCCCTCCTGGGCGAGCCCGTAGGCAGCGGCCGCGCCCGCGATGCCGCCGCCAATCACTGCGATGCTCACGAATCCAGACTTCCCGAACCGACTTCTGCCTGAAGCGCCGTGAGCGCCAACGCTTCTTGACGGGCTTGCGCCGGCCCGATTGCCGCACTTCGTCGGCGCGCCGCCTCCGCCAGGAAGTCCAAAGCCAGACGCTGCCCGACCTCAGGCGAGCGGCCGGTGGCATCGGCGACGATGCGCCCACAACGGAGGGCGCAGCGCATGCCGCCACAAGCTCCGAGGCCGAGCCGAGTCCGGCGCGCCACGTCCGCCACGTCGTGCGCCATTTCCTGCTCGACCACGTAGCGGATCTCCGCTTCGGTAACGGGCTCACAGCTGCACACGACCGCCGCTTCACGAGGCTTCTGCTGCATGCGCTCGAGCACGCGCAAGCTGCGGCTGCCGTGGCGGTACTCGAGGCGGGTGGCCGTGACGGCCTCCATGCCGCCCCGCAGCACGAGCTGCATCGGGTCGACGCGTTCGTCGCCGCCGGGGAGCGGCGCTACGTGCGAGCGGCGCTGTCCGGTGTTGCCCAAGCGCTGCGCGACCACGTCCGTCATTTCCTCGGCGAACAAGCGATAACTGGCCAGTTTGCCGCCGATCATCGAGTACAAGCCGTCGGCCCCGTGCGCGCCGTGATCCACGACTTGGTGCTCGCGCGAGAGCTGATCCTCGTTTGGACCCCAGGCGTAGAGCGTGGGCCGCACCCCACCCCAGGTCCCGATGGCGCGCGCCGTGCGCACGGCCGGGAATACGTGCTCCACCGCTTGGATCAAGTAACTTACCTCGTCGCTCGTTGCGACGACCTGATCCAAATCACCGTAGTAATCGTCGTCGGTCGTGCCGAGCACACTCATGTTCTGCCAAGGCAGCAAGAACACCTGCCGGCCATCGATGGCGTTGGCGATGATGGCGTAGTTGGTCAGCCGCCGGTCGAGGAAGACGTGAATACCTTTGCCCGGGCGGATGCGCGCGGCCGTGGACGGCAGGCCGCCGAGAGACGTGGTGATCGGTGCCCAGGCGCCGGTCGCGTTGACCACGACCCGCGCCGTACGCGTGCTGCATTCCCCGGACACGCGGTCCCGAAATCGGACCCCGTACACGCCGCCATCCTCGCGGCGCAAGATTTCCGTGACCGTGCAATGAATTCGGATCTCGGCGCCCCGCTCGCGCGCGTCTACGGCGTTGCCGATGCACAAGCGCGTGCCGTCGATGCCCCATTCGTCGAACGTGACACCGCCCGCCGCCCCGCCCACCAGGCCCGGCTCGAGCTCGCGAGTTTCATCCGCACTCAGGCGCACGTGGTTCTTGCCGGATTTGAGCGGCTGATACGCGTCGTACAGATCGAAGAATGCGTCGTAAGCGGTGAGCGTCGCCTTGGACAGCGGTCCGCTCTTGAAGATCGGCATCAAAAACGGAATGCGAAACAAGAGGTGCGGCGCAATGCGCTGAATGTGCCCCGAATCTAGGCACGAACTCTGGGTCACGGCCGGGTCGTACGTGAGGTAGCGCGGGCCGCCGTGGATCATTCCACTCGAATTGCCGCTGGCGCCGAACGCGATGTCATTCCGTTCGAAGAGCGCGACCTTGAGGCCGCGCAGGGCGGCGTCTCGCGCCACCCCGACGCCGTTCACGCCCCCGCCGATCACGAGCAGATCGCAGTCCAGTGCCCGCCCGCTCGGATCGACGTCGGGTTTCCGGACCATCCGCTGATCGATAGCGCTCGAAACGCATCTGGTAAAGCGAGGGCCGGCGCTTACGACCTCGAATGGCTAACTCGGTCGATGATCGCGGTCTTGTCCCAAAGTTGGCCCAAACGCGCCGGCGCCCCTAAGGCACGCAGGTGCCGCGTGCTCCGTGTCTAATCTTTTGCCTGATTTGCAAAGCGCTTTTACTAAGCAACGGCCTGAGCTCGGCGCGCGCTGAGGCGGAAGTGGAAGCCGCGAGCGCGAATCATCGACCGCGCATCAAGCTAGACCGCCTGGCACTGCCGGCTGACCTGGTGGGCGCCAAAGGCTTCGAAGCCCACCTGCGCAGCACCCTGCGACGGGAGGCGAGGCATGCGGACTGGGGCGCGGGGGCGGGGAGCACCATCAGTTACCGCTTTTTCGTCGAACGGCTCGAGCTGCGCGAGGAGGCCGGCGTGCTGCATGTGACGTGCACCGCGCTCGGCCGGTTGCCGCGAGGCAAGTCCGCCAAAAGTCAGATCGCCTTCGGCGGCGATCCGCGTCTGCGCAAGCAGGTCGTCGAGCACGTCCTCGACATCGTGGCCCGCGGTGTGGTGACACGCTTGGCGGAGCTAGAACGCGCGCGCCGGACGCCAT
>CAXSGJ010000060.1:0-16289 GCA_964236865.1 uncultured Polyangiaceae bacterium | reverse complement strand
CATGGCAGCGCTAGCGTTCTTCGCCGGCGCTGCCGGAGTGCGAAGCGGCTTTTCTCGAGCCTTTTTGCCGCTCCTCCGACACACTTGGGAGCGTCGGCAAATTGCGCTATCTAAGCGCGCGATGGCGACGAGCGAACCGAGCACCCCCGAACCGAAACGCGCCGCGGTGCCCCCGGGCGCGCCCGCCACGCGCAGTGTCTCCCGCCGCCCCAGCGCAGAGGAGCTCCCCCAGGCCATCGGCGGCCGCTTCTTGGTCGCTGCGGCCATTTTGGGCGCGCTGACCGTGATCCCCATGTCCGCCCTCGGTAACTGGTTCGAACCGGCCGAGCCGCCGCCCACGAACACAGCGGCCTGGCAGACGGGTCAGAAGTCGACCATCCGCTTGACCTTGGTCACCGCGGACGCCGCTTCCCTCACCTGCGCGTCCGCGCAAAGCTTCGAGGGGCGGCACTGTGCGTTCAAGAGTGAGAATGAGCCTTGGCCCCGCGAGCCGCAGGCGCCGCTCGATGACAACAAAGCAAATATCATCCAGCCCTACCGCACCTGGCTCGACAACAAGCTGATCCTCGTCTCCGGGGTGTGGGCGAGCCCTTCGCTCGCCATGCGCGTGCACAATGAGCCGGTGGGCACGCTGACGCCCGACAAGCTCGCGCGCTTCGTCGCAGAGTGCAAAGTTCACTTCGCGGGGCCGATGGAAAAGCCAATGCTGCGTTGGCAGCCTGGCCAGAGCTGGAATGGCGAGCAAGCGACTCAAGTCGCCATCGCCGACTCATGTCAGGTCATCGACGAGCCCTCGGCCGACTGCCCTTCGGGGTTGATCTGCGCCTTGATGCACCTCTGATGCGAACGCGTCTAGGTCTCAGCGGAGCCCCGCAGGATCCAAGTCAATGACCGAAACGGACGCTGCAACGCGGCCCCCGGCCTCGCTCACCGTGCGCGCGCTGTCCACGTGGTTCGGCTGCGGCGCCAACAAGCTTGCGCCCGGTACGGTCGGCTCATTTGGCGCTGTCCCCGTGCATCTCGGCTTGCGCTTGTTGCCGGCGCCCCTTCACTTGGCCGCCATTGTCGGCATCACCGCGGTGGGCGTCTGGTCCTCGAACGAGATGGCCAAGGCCATGGGCGTGGAAGACCCCCAATGCGTGGTGATCGACGAAGTCGCCGGCACGCTGCTGGCCATGGGCATGGTCCGTAAGAGCGGCGTCGGCGTGCAGGTTTTGGCGCTGGCGCTCTTTCGCCTATTCGACGTCTGGAAGCCGGGCGTGATCGACACGGTGCAGAACGCCAAGCCAGAGGGCGTCGGAATCATGGCCGACGACGTCCTGGCCGGGCTCTTGGCGGGCGCGCTGAGCTTCGTCGTCGCGCGCGTTTAAGCGGCGCGTTCAGGGGGAGGGTCGAGTGGCCACGACCCACAAATAAAAGTCGCTGCACGTATCGTTGTAGACCGAGATCGTCTCATTGGTGACGGGGTCCTCGGTCTCGTCCAGGCTCTTCAGCTCGGTCATGTTGCCGGCACTCGGCGCGAGCGTGCCCCGCTCTGAGAAGGCGAGCCAGAACTGCACGGCATACGGCGCGGCCCCGAGGCCGTGCTCGAAGATCACGGTGCGCGACGGCGGGAAGTATTGATAAGGGCCGCCAATCGGCGCCGAATGGTACGTGTCTCCTGCCACCAGCGCCTCACTTCGAGGCACGATCACCGAGTCCGGATCACGCGAGCACGTGCTCGTTGAAGAGCACCCGGCGTTGCTGAGTACGAGCGCGGAGCTCAGCAGCAGCAGCAGGGTGATGGGCGCTCGCATCAACGATAGTCCTTGGCTTCGGCTCCAAGCAGCGTACCGCACAGCGTTTTGCACCGGATGTCCTTCGCGCCGCACGTGCACTTGCCTTGCTTCTTCAGCTCGAGCTTTTCGAGCACCTGCGCCCGGCTGAAGCCGGCAATGCGCTCCACGCGCTCGAACCCCCAATTGGCCTTAACCTGCTTCGGCGTGCGTGGCTCGGTCGCCTTACCGTCCGCCTCCGCGCAGCAGCGAAAGCCGAGGAAGTAATAGTAAAAGCCTTCATCGTGCGTGTAGATCTTGGGGCGGCACTGGTTTCGCACGCCTTTGTACCACGGCCCTCCGGAGTGCACGCTGTCGAACCGGCCCCGAAAATCGCTCGAGTAGGTTTCGCTGGCCACGACCTCGTCGGTATTGCCGGGGAGATCGGCCACGCCGTAGGCGCTGATGCAACCGGGCTGACTGCCGTTGCGCACTCCCTTCCACAAGCGCGCGAGCTCCTCTGGATCACGCTCTGCCACCTTCTTCATGTTCGGACCGTCCCACTCGACGTCGCCTAAGCACTTACTCGTGTCCCGCACGTAGCCGTAGGGAAACGGCCACATCTTTGGCCCTTCGCAGGCGAGCGTCCACTCCGTCTCCGTGCACATGCGTTTCCCTATCGCGGCGCACTTCACCTCGGCTTGATGAAAGCGGTTCATCACTTCCGGGCGCGCGCCCCTTTCGTTCGGCCACGTATAGGTGTCCATGCAGTAGCGCTTGTGGACCTTGTCGCCCACGCACGTGCTCTTGGCCTCGAACTCCTCACACACGGTCTTCTTGTTCGATTTGTCGTACCAGCTCTTCTTGCATTCCAGGTCGAGCTTGGTGCAGTAGTCGCCGTCGACGAGCTTCATGCCGGAGGGGCAGTGGTCAGTCGCATCTGGCGCGGCATCGCCGTCCAAGGTCACGGGCGCAGATGTCGTGGCGGTTTCGCGCTTCAGCGGCGTTTCTGCCGCATCGGTTGGCGCGGTCGGAGCACCAGGCGGCGGCGTAGCGCGCGCGCGCGCGGGCTCGCGATCGATGGACTGCACGTGCGCGGGCCCCGCGCAGGCGGCCAGCCCCAGGCCCAACATCGGCAAAGCACTTGAAATCGCGGCGAATCGCATGAGCCCAACGTAGTGCGCTCGCCTACATATCGCAAATTGCCGCACCTGCTCGAGCGCGGCGAACGCTCATGGCAAGAGCGCGAAGCTGAAGCAATACCACCGAGACGCGGCAGGTTCGTTCGGCTACACTTTTCGCTGAATGCTCAGACGCGCGGGCCTCATCGGCGACATCCACTGTCAGGTCGCCCGCCTGCAACAAGCGCTCGCGCTGTTCCGCAGCGCGGACGTAAACACGGTGTTGGCCGTAGGTGACATCGCCGATGGCCCCGGTGATCTGACGGAGACGTGCTCGATCCTGCAACAGGCGGGTGCGATCGCGGTCGCTGGCAATCACGAGCGCTGGCTGCTCAGCAATGAGATGCGCGATCTGCCGGACGCCAATCAACTCGACCAGCTGCCACCCTCGGTACGTCAGTACCTCGGCTCCTTGCCCAAAACGCGCTCATTCGAAAGCCCCCGCGGCATGGTTCTGCTCTGCCACGGCTTGGGTGAAGACGACATGGCCTGTGTGCGCCCGGACGACGACGAAAAGTCGCTTCGCGAAAACAGCGCGCTCCGACAGCTGCTCACAAGCCGCTCAGCGCGCTTCGTAGTCAACGGCCACAGTCACCGCCCCATGCTGCGCACGATTGACGGGCTCACGATTTTGAACGCGGGCACGCTGCACCCCAAGCACCGTCCAGTGTGCTCGATCGCCGACTTCGAGACCGGGCAAATGCAGCTCTACGACGTCGAGTCCACGCGGGTCAGCGCGGCCGAGCACTGGTCGTTCGAGCGCGGCTCGCGCCCCAGCCTGTGAGGCCGCGTCACTCGGCGTCTGAAACGATGAGCGCGGGGGCTTTGCGCTCACGGGGGTAGCGCGCAAGCTGCTCGGTCGCGATCTGAATCACGCCCACGGCGTCCAGGCCCACGATCACGAAGTAGGTGGGGTCGATCTCGAACCAGCGCGCCGCAAAGCGCGGGCTCATCGAAAACTCGTGGTGGTTGTTCTGGAACAGCTCACCTGCGGTCAAAAAGTCGAAGGGCAGCATGTTGCGCGAGACGTCCGCGCTGGCAAAGTTGCGGTAACCGTAGCGGTGACCGCACCAGTTGACGATCGCGCCATGGATCGGCCCCATGATGAAGTGCGCCGGCAACAACAGAAACCACCAGAGTGAGGGTGCAAACACCAAGTACACCGAGGTGTACGCCGCGCCCCAGAGCACGCGCATCATCCAATTTTGGCCCAAGCGGTCGAGGGCAGGCCAGCTCGGCACGCCGCCGTCGAAGCGCGGCTCCGGCTCTTCACGGTGATAGGCGAACGCGTCGTAACGCTTCTTCGTCGCCAGCATCATCGTGAATACGTTTCCGTAATTCTCCGGTGAGTGCGGATCCTTCTCGGTGTCGCTGTAGGCATGGTGCATGCGATGCAAGATCGCGTAGCCGCGCGGCGACAGAAAGCTCGAGCCCTGGGTGATGTACGTCGCCAGGTGGAAAAACCGCTCCCAGCCCTTGGACATCGTAAATTGCCGGTGCGCTCCGAAGCGATGCAAAAAGAAGGTCTGGAAAAAGACCGACGATTGCCAATGCAACACGAAGAATACGAGGATGATGTACATTCCGGTGCCTGAAAGGTAGCGCGCTGGCTTGCCCACTCCGGGTCATGCTTCCGTCATTTGCTAGGAGCTGCGCAGCCTATTACACGCGTGAACGCCCTGCCGCGCCCCCGGCCTTGCGGCTTCTGTTGGAAATGACTAGGGTCCCGCCCTCCTTTTGACCGATTCAAAGCAAAAACCGCTGGTCGGGCTGATCATGGGCTCGGAGAGTGATTGGCAAACCCTGTCTCATTGCGCAGACACGCTGAGCGAGCTCGGCGTTCCGCACGAGGTGCGCGTGGTCTCGGCCCATCGCACTCCGGACTTGATGTTCGAATATGCAGCAAGCGCCGAGGCGCGTGGGCTGGAGGTGATCATCGCCGGCGCGGGTGGAGCGGCTCACTTGCCGGGTATGGTGGCGGCCAAGAGCGCCCTACCCGTGCTGGGGGTTCCGGTGCAGAGCCACGCGCTGAACGGTTTGGATTCGCTGCTTTCGATCGTGCAAATGCCGGCCGGGATCCCGGTGGCGACGCTCGCCATCGGCAAGGCGGGGGCCATCAACGCGGCGCTCTTGGCCGCGGCCATACTTGGCGGTCGCTATCCGGCGCTCCGCGAAGCTTTAAAGCGCTTTCGCGCCGCCCGCACGCAAAGTGTCCTCGATAAGCCAGACCCCAGAAGCTGACGCGTCGATCCGTGTCGGCGTGCTGGGCGCGGGGCAGCTCGGCCGTATGCTCGCGCTCGCCGGCATTCCGCTCGACTGCCGCTTCGTCTTCGTGGATCCGAGCCCAGGCGCGCCCGCGGCCGCCCTCGGGCGGCAAGTCGTGTGCGAGTACACCGCCGCGGAGGGCCTGGCGGCGCTCGCCGCGTGCGACGTCGTGACGTATGAATTCGAGAGCGTGCCCGTCGAGGCCGCCGACGCGCTCGCCCAGAGCGTACCCGTCTTTCCGCCACCCACCGCCCTGCGCGTGGCCCAAGACCGCTTGCTGGAAAAGACCGCATTCCGCGACTTGGGCATTGCGACGGCGCCGTTTCAGCCAGTGAACAGCGAAGCGGAGCTCGAGCAGGCAGTGCTGACGGTGGGCTTACCGGCGGTTTTGAAGACTCGGCGCTTCGGCTACGATGGCAAAGGCCAGTTCGTCCTTCGAAAGCCCGAGGACGCCGCTAGCGCCTGGGCTGCCGTGCGCGGCGCGCCTTCGATTTTGGAAGGCTTCGTGCGCTTCCAACGCGAGCTCAGCTTGCTCGCCGTGCGCGGCCAAAGCGGCGAGATACGCTTTTACCCTTTGGTAGAAAATCAGCACGAGCAGGGCATTCTGCGCAAAACCGTGGCACCGGCGGCCGCTGTGCCGGCCGCGCTACAAACCGCCGCGGAGGGTTCGGCGACGCTCATTTTGGAACGGCTCGCGTACGTGGGGGTGCTTGCGCTCGAGCTGTTTCAGACGGACAGCGGGCTGGTCGCCAACGAGATCGCGCCGCGCGTCCACAATTCCGGCCACTTTTCCATCGAGGGTTCGCGCACGAGTCAGTTCGAAAACCACCTGCGCGCGATCCTCGGTCTACCGCTGGGCGACACGGCCGCGACCTCGCCAAGCTGCATGCTGAACTTGGTTGGCAGCTTGCCGGACTCCGCCGCCGTGCTCGCGGTACCCGACGCGCACCTTCACTCATACGGCAAAGCCACGCGTGCTGGCCGCAAAGTCGGGCACATCACCGTACGCGCAGCGAACGAGAGCCAGCTCGCAGAGCGCGTCGCGATCTTAGAGGCCCTGCCGGGCATCTGGGGAGCGCCGTGAAAACGATCGCGAGCGGGCAAATTCGCTCCGCGTCCAAGCCCGCTTCAGAGCTCCGCCGCGTCCGACAGCAAGCGCTGTAGCTCTGCTTCGTCGTCGGTTCGGTAGTAGCCACGAATCGCCAGGGTGCGGTCGACCAAGACCAAGTGCGAGCCGTGAATGATGCCGCCGTTTTCTGCGTTTGGGTCCGCTTTTCCGTCGAGCGCAAGGCGAAAGCCGTCGACCACGGTGCGTTCGACCACCGCGAGATCGCCCGTCAAGAACGACCAGCTGCGTAAATCGGCGCCGTAGTGTTGCGCGTAGGCGAGCAGCGCGGCGGGCGTGTCGTTGTCCGGGTCGACGCTGAAGCTGACCAGGGACAGCGAGGGATTCGTGTCGCTGCTCGCGAGCTGAAGCGCGCGCATGCGCCGGGTGATGCGCGGACAAATGGTGGGGCAACGCGTGAAGAAAAACGCCGCCACCCAGACTTTGCCGCGCCAGCTTTCGGCGCTGACCGAGCGCGCCTGCTGGTCGAGCAGTGCGAAGGCGCCCACATGACCCAGCACCGGCAAAGGCTGAGCGCTCCGCCGGCAACCCCCGGCCGTAACCGTAACGAGCAGCGCCGTGGCCGCACACCGGGCCAACCACGTCTGTAACTGCGCCGCACGTCTCGTCCGACCGCCTCGATCCGTGCGCATGCCGGGTCTATAGCCCGGCGCTCCGCACGGCGTCGCGCCCAACCCTGTCCGCCGAAGCCAATTCTGCGTCATTTGCGGGGATGGAGGCGGAGCCGCCGGCCCGCCGGGGCGAAAGTTTGCCAACCAGCCAGCAACGGGTGTAGGCAGTCGCCACACACGGCTCACGCGAGCCCAGAAAAGGGGCATCCCATGCGCTGGTTCCGAAAAATCCTGAATCGTCTCCGTTTTCCTATGCCCGCCGCCAGCTTCGGCTGAGCCGGGCGCCCGCTTGGCGGAGCGAGCAATCAGCCGCGCTCGTTCCGCGCGTCGCGTCGCGGCTTTCTGAACCGCCGCGAGTCGGCGACGTTTGTCGCCCGGCCCTTCAGTCATGCAACGGCGGTGCTACGTTAGCGCGGTGTCACGCCGCGTCTCCCTTCCCGTGAACGATCCATCCGCCAAACGCTCGCGGTCGATCGACGCCGTACGCGCGCGTCTGGGCGGGCGAGCGCGAACCGATCTGCAAGCAGGCCGCGTCGTTTGTTTCCTCGATACGGGCGCCAGCGGCGTCGTGCTCTATGGCCACGGCGACGAGGTGCACGTATTTTCCAACGCCGGCTGGGTGCGCCGGACGACCGCGGATGCGTTGAGTCAAGTCCAGGAGCCCACGGCCGAGCTGCACGCTGCCGCCAACGACGTGCGCGTGTTCGCTGCGCTGGAGGAAGGCAACCGCGTGCGCTTTCAAGACATCACCGGCATCGCGCAAGGCACGTTGATCGAGAAGTGCCGCTACGGCGCCGTCGTGCGCCGCGACGACGACACGGTGATGGGCGTCGGCTTTCGTCGCATTTGGCCGCTCGGCGATCCGAGCCGCACGCCCAGCTGAGCCGGCGCGTGTCGGACGCAGACCCCGAACGCCGAGCGCGCGTCGGACTGTGCGCCGAGTGCGCGCATGCGCGGACCATTCAATCCGCCAAAGGCAGCGAGTTCTGGCTGTGCGAATGGAGCAAAACCGACGCTCGCTTTCCCAAATATCCGGCGCTGCCCGTGCGGCGTTGCGTGGGCTTTGAGCACGCGGCTCCCGCTGCCCGTTGAGATTGTTGAGGGGCTGCCTTCCAGCAGCACGGGTGCACAGGGTTCTATATCGACGCTCGGTACCGCGTGCCGGCAGCCACGCGGGCAAGACGCGGCAAGACATGTTGCGGCAACACCTTCGATATCCCCGCGGCATGCCCGGCGCGACTAGGGGCAAATGAAACGAAGCCGCCACAATTGTCACGCCTTTGGCAAATGGACGTGAGCGAAAGCGAACACACGCGCGTGCAGCGAGTCCGTATCTTTACAGGCATGACGCCAGCACGCCGCTCTGTCGAGTGTTTCGAAATCGCCGTGCTTCGCCGCTGGTGGCCGCTGCGCGTCGCGCTGCTCTTACCGCTCACCGTGGGTTGTGCGCACGCGGTGTACGATTCCCCTGAAGACAACGCCCAGGGCAGCACAGACAACCCCGTGAGCGGTGCGCACTCGGGCGGTGCAACGAGCACGCTGCATTCGAGTCTGCCCGACGTAGAAGACGTCGATGCAACGAGCGCTGGCGCAGCCGGCAAGTCGGGCAGTGAGTCGATGAGCTCTTTCGGCGGAACGAGCGCCGCTGGCGCTCCGTCGAACGCGGCGGGGACAGGCGGCACGGCGGCCGCGGGCAACGCGGGATCGGCGAGCGGCAACAGCGGGGCGGCTGGCGGAGCGAGCGCGGGTTCGGCGGGCGCCGGCTCGGGCTATGGCGGATCGGCGAGCGCGGGCTCGTCCAGTGCAGGCTCTCCGAGCGCCGGCTCGGCGGGCGCTGGCGCATCGACGACCAGCTGCGCGGGCTTGCCCACCTGGAAGCTGAGCGCGTACGGCGCAGGCGACCGGGTGCAGAGCGGCGGTAAGATTTACCAGTGTAAAACTTTCCCGCAGACGGGCTGGTGCGGCACGAGCGACGCCTACGCGCCCCCGTCCGGCTTCGCCTGGGCTGACGCGTGGGATCTCGTGGGCCCCTGCCCGTGAGCGTGAATCAGACGGCGATGCCCGGCGGGGGAAAGCCGAGGCACAGCTCCTTGACCTGAGCCGCCACGCTTTCAATCAATTTGGCGTCGTCGGGCGCGCTCACGATTTGACCCATGAAGTCCGCTAATTTGAGCATTTCATCCTTGCCCATGCCGCGTGAAGTGATGGCTGGCGTGCCGATGCGGAAGCCGGAGGGATCGAAAGGTTTGCGCGGGTCGAACGGGATTGCATTGTAGTTGCCGACGATGCCGGCCCGGTCCAAGGCCTGCGCCGCGATTTTCCCGGTCACGTTCTTGCCGCGCAGATCGATCAAGATCAAATGGTTGTCGGTGCCGCCCGTGACGAGCGTGAAGCCCTTGCTCAGCAGGCCCTCGGCCAACACCTTGGCGTTGTTCACGACCGCGTGCGCGTAGCTCTTGAACTCCGGCGTGCTCGCCTCTTTTGCCGCTACGGCAATGCCCGCGGTGGTGTGGTTGTGGGGGCCGCCCTGCAGCCCAGGGAACACGGCGCGGTCGATGTCTTTGGCATGTTCCTTCTTGCACATCAGAATGCCGCCGCGCGGACCGCGCAGCGTCTTGTGCGTGGTGCTTGTGATCACGTCCGCGTACAGGACCGGCGAGGGATGCGCGCCGCCCACCACCAAGCCCGAGATATGCGCAATATCTGCGCACAGCTTGGCGCCTACCTCGTCTGCGATCTCGCGAAACTTGGCAAAGTCGACGGTGCGCGGGTAGGCCGTGGTGCCGCACCAAATGATCTTCGGCTTGTGCTCCAGGGCGAGGCGGCGCACCTCTGCAAAGTCGATACGCTGATCGTCCGGGCTCACGTTGTAAGGGACGCTCTTGAAATACTTGCCCGTGATGCTGACCCCTGAGCCGTGGGTCAGGTGTCCGCCGGACGGCAGCCCGAGGCCCATGATCACGTCGTGCGGCTGACAGAAGGCCAGGTAAACGGCTAGGTTTGCCGGGCTTCCGCTGTACGGCTGCACATTCACGTGATCGACGCCGAAGAGCGCCTTGAGCCGCGAAACGGCCAGCTCCTCCACCTGGTCGATGACCTGTTGGCCCTCGTAATAACGCTTGCCGGCATAACCTTCGGAGTACTTGTTGGTCAGGACAGAGCCGGTTGCTTCGAGCACGGCTCGCGAGACGTAGTTCTCGCTCGGGATGAGCCGGAGCTTGATGGTCTCCCGGACCTCCTCTTCACGGATCAGGCGAGCGATCTCGGGGTCACGGTCAGCTAAAGAGGGATCACGCGGCGTTCCAGAATTCAGCATGGCGCGGAGCCTACCGCCGCCCTTCGACCTGCGCTACACTCTTACAAAGTATGGAGATTATTAAACTTTTTCAGGATTACATGCGCACTGCATGAAGCGCGGAAGCAATGGCTCGACGCTCACGTACGACTGATTAAACTCGCCCCCGAGCCATGGCAGAGATCGCCGCTGACTCGTTTAGCGAGCTAAGCTCCGCCCGACCCGCCGACCCCGTGCCTGCTGCGCCCAACACCGATCCCGATCTCGTACGCGACCACGAGATCATGCCTGCCCCGCCTGTCGAGCCCGACAGCGCGCCGCCGAGCATTCCGTCCGCTGCCAGTGTCACTGCAGAGGATGTTCCCAAACCGCAAGGCTCGATTCCGGTATTGCCCGGGCACGTCATCGCCAACCGTTACGAGGTGCTCGGCATTTTAGGCGAAGGCGGCATGGGCATCGTCTATCGCTGCCGCGATCAATCGAACGGCCAGTTCGTCGCCATCAAGCGCGTGATCCCGCCTTCCGGCAACCTGCAGGGCGAGTACGTGATGTGGTTCTACAAAGAGGCGCGCGCGCTCGCCGCTTTGGCCCACCCGAACATCGTGCAAGCGCGCGATTTTGGGCAGCTGCGTGACGGCTCGCCGTTCTTGGCCATGGAGCTCGTGTCCGGCGTTTCGCTGCATGAGCTCGTGCACACTCGCCTCACCTTTCCGTTGATCTGGACCATCGTCGATCAGATCTTATCGGCGCTCGCGCACGCGCATGCTCGCGGTATCATCCATGGCGATCTCAAGCCCTCCAATGTGCTCGTGGAGGCGATCGACGATCAGCCGCCGCAAATTCACGTGCTGGACTTTGGCCTGGCATGGTTGCGCCAGGACGCGCTCGACGCCCGGCTCGATGGCAACAAACCCATGGAGTTCGCGCCCCACGCCGGCGCCGGCACCCCGGGTTACATGGCGCCGGAGCAGATCCAGCACGAGATGCACCACGTGTGCGGCGCGACGGATCTGTATTCGCTCGGCTGCATCCTGTACCGGTTGTTCGCGGGCCGGGCGCCCTTCTCGGGCGAGTCCAAAGAGCTGCTGCGCGTGCACGCCTTCGAGCAGCCCCCCGCCCTCAAAGCGACCATGGAGGCGCCGGAAGGCACCATCCCCTTCATCATGCGCTTGCTCGCCAAGCGCCCCTGGGATCGCTGGGAATTTGCCGCGGAAGCGCGCGCCGAATGGGGCAAATGGCGGCCCAAGGCCGAGCCCTCCGAGTACCGCTTGCCGGTCGACCTGCGGTCCTCCACGGCCAAGACCGCCGCGCCCACCCGGCGCACCGGAGCGCGCGGTCCGAATCCGGATCTGTCGCCCGCCCCCGAGCGCGCGCCGGGCTTGCTCAGCATTCGCCCGAGCCCACTCGTGGGTCGTGAAGACGTCCGGAACACGCTGCGTGAAGTGTGCGACGACGTGATCGACGGCGTGGGCGCGCCGCACCGGCTCGTGATGTTGGTCGGCCCTGCCGGTTGTGGCAAGAGCCGCATCGCGGAGTGGTTGAGTGAGGTCGTGCACGAAGAAGGCACGATGGTGCCGCTCCGCGCGCGCTACCGAAAAATCCGCGGCTCGCTCGACGGCATGCTGGGCGCGGCGTTGCATCATTACAACTTCGAGCGCGTCGAGCGAGATCTGATCGAGCGCTCGCTGCTCGAGCGCTGGAAAGTGCGGCGGGACGACAAGAACGGCCGCGCCTGGGTGGCCGGCGCCGGCGAGTGGTTGAGGCCCATGGGCTCAGAAGCCCCGGTCGGGCCCAGCGGCGTTCGGTTTACGCTGGATACGCTGGATACCCGGCGCATGGTCACGCGCTACACGCTGCGCAAAATCGCCAACGGTCGTCCGCTCTTGTTTTGGCTGGACGACATCCACAACGCCAGCCCGGCGACCATCGAAGGCCTACTCAAGATCCATACGGAAGAGCCGGATCAACGGATCGTGATGGTGGCTACGGTGCGCTTGGAAGACGTCGTGATGGGTACGGCAACGGCCACACGCCTCCGCGAGCTGCGCGACATCATGAACGGCAAGCTGATCGACATCGAGCCGCTGCCGGCAGATACGACCGCGACGCTGCTTCGTGAATCGTTGCCCCTGGACGACGCGGCGGTGAAGGAAGCGGCCCGCCGCAGCCGCGGCAATCCACTGTTCGCGCTGCAGCAGCTTCATGCCTGGGCCCTGGCCGGCAACATGGAGTTTCAGAACGGCGTGTACCGCGTGCCGCCGGAGGTGCTGGCGATGCGCCCGCAGACCACGGCCGAGCTGTGGGACAGCCGAGTGGCCGCGATGGCGGAGGCGCACCGCGCCGCGAGCTACGCCGCCGCCACGCTCGGCGGCGACATCCGCAAAAACGTGCTGTCCGCGCTCCTAAACACGCTCGGGCTGCCCGCCGAAGCGGCGATTTTGAGCCTTCAAACTGCGGAAATTTTGGTGCCGCGTGGTCCCGGCCGCTACGCCTGGCCGCACGAGCTCCTGCAGGAGCACCTGCTTTTGACCCTGAACGAGCGCGCGGACAAAGAGCGCTTCTATCGCGCCTCGGCCACCGCCCTCACGCAGCACCCGCTGGCCAACAGCCGGCGCGTGGTGCGTCAGCGTGTCGTCAATTTACTGCAGGCCGACGACGCGGATACGGCCGCCCTGCTGCTCTTCGATTTTCTGCAACAGAGTTGGAACGGCGCGCGCGAGCCCGTCGCCACCTTGGCTGATTTGGAATTGCTCAAGGGCAAGCTGATGGGTCGCACGCTGGCGTTGAAGAACCGCTGGCAAGCGGAGGCCCTGCGCCACGCCGGGCGCACCGCAGAAGCGATGACGTTCGCCGATCTGGCGCGCACTCGCTTCGAGGAGCTCGGCGATCCGGAGAACATCGCACACAGTTTGCGGCTGCTCGGTCACTTGGCGAGCGACCAAGGTAGCTCCGGTGAGGGGCTCGAGCTGACCCAGCGCGCCCACCAAATGTTCGTGGAGCAAAACAATGCTCTCGGCCAAGCGCAGTGCGAAGCAGTAGCCGGTGAAATTCAGTATTTGCTGGGCAGTTACGAAGAAGCACGCGGCACGATTCAGCGCGGGGAGCGAAACTTTGCGACCCTCGGCCAAGCCCTCGGCCGCGGCCAATGCCTGCTCTTGCTGTCTTGGGTGGAGCACTCCGAGGGCGCGACGGAGCGCTCGCGCCGCCTCGCGCAAGAGGCGCGCGCCGAGTTCGAGCGCGCCGGCTATCGCTTGGGCACCGCGCAGGCCGACGTGTCAATCGCACACGTGGAGCATCGCTTGATGAATTTCCACAGCGCCGAGACCGGTGCGCTCGACGCGCTGTCCACCTTCGAGACCCTGCGCACGCCGCGCGGGCAAGCCGCCTGCGACCGCTTGTTGGCCATGATCGGCCTGGACACCGACGATTTGGAAATGGCAGAGCTTCACACCGATCGTGCCTCGCAGCTTTTCGCGCGCATGAGCGATCCGTGGGGCGTGATCGAGACCAAGCTGCTCTTGGCTCAAATCGCCCTCGTCCGGCAGCAGCCCGGTAAGGCGCGCACGCTGCTCGAGGAGTCGAGCCGCATGGTAGTGGAAGAGGCGGAGGCACGGCAGCACTTCCTGCTCACCCGCGCCTGGCTGGAGGTCGCCGAGGGCGAGAGCGAGGCCGCGCTAGAGAGCATCGAAGCCGCCGCGGAGGTGTTCGGTCAACGCAGCCGCGCGGGCGACCACACTCCGCATCTACTCAGCCGCCTAGCGCGCTTCTCTTGGACGCGCAGCGAGCTCGATCGCATCGACGCGTGGCGCACCGTGCTGAACGACCGCCTACGCCGAAAGAACTAAGTCACGGGTAAGAAGCCGGGCACGCTCCGCCTGCTGGCTTTTTCAGAAACGAGACGTCGTCCACCCAGAGCTCGAACACCGAGCTGGGGGACAGCCCGAACTCGAGCCCGTAGATTGCGTTTTGCGCCAGCGCCGTCGCCCAGCCGTTGTTGCGAAGGTCACTGAACAGCACATCGTACTCTGTCCAGGTGGTGGTGAATGAAGACACCTTTTGAAAAGACAGGTAGCAGGGCATGCCGCCCACGCCGCACACGCCGCCGTCCGGCAAGCTGTTCTTGTCCGGGACGCGCACGATGACCGAAGAGCTGGCGCCCGTGCCGACATGCGCGAAGAAGCGCACGCCGCAATAGGCGCTGGCGTCGTAGGTGGGATGTTTACCGGTGGTGGCGTTCACGAGCATCAGGTTGAAGCCCAGGTCCTCACCCCAGTCCGTAAAGCCCGAGCCCTTGGTCATGGCGGCGTACTTGCTTTGTGCGTAGCGCGGGTCGGCCTTGTCCAGCGCGCTCATCACGAAGGCAGAGCCGGGGAACTGCATGCCCGTCGCCGTGGCGTCGTGACCGGCGTACCAGTCGCCGTTGCGCGTGCCCACGTATTCAATGGCGGCATTGTTGTCCTCCATCGTGTCGATGTTTTCCAGATCGAGCACGGGCGCGGCGCCGCTGCCGGCCACGCCCCCGCCCACTCCAGCCGCGGCAGTGCCGCCGTTACCGCTAGCGCCGCCCGATGCGCCGACGCCGCCGGTTGCCGAATTCCCGCCGGCATCGGGTTCATCGGCGGGGACGCCGCCTGCGCCGGCGTCCGAATCCGCCCCTGCGGCGGCCGAGCTGAGCCCGGCGTTGCCCAAGAGCGAGCCCGCGCTGCCGCCGGCACCCCCCGACACCACCGCGTTCGTGGCCAAGAGCGACGCATCGTAGACGGAGCATGCGCTGAGCATGAACACCGCAACAGGAATTGTATGACCCCAACGTGGAAGCATTTGAACGCTCCGGAACGTTTCAGATTAGCTTCCCAAACGTACAGAGTAAAGCCTCCGGGCCCGACTCACTCGCGTCCAGCGTCGATCTGGAGGCAGATCGGTCTCCGGCGCCCCGCCATTACAAGCCCGGCTTGCCGTCGCATGCCCGCATCGCAAGGCTTAGGGCCCCGTTGAGTTGGCGGCCGAGGATGTTAAAAGGACGACATGTCGCCAAGCACCGCCTCTCACAGCGCATCCGACAAGTTGATGGAGCGTGCCGAGCGCTTGATGCCGGGCGGTGTGAACAGCCCCGTGCGCGCCTTTCGGGCGGTGGGCGGGCATCCCTTGTTCATTGCGCGCGCGCTCGGCTCGCGTGTGTTCGACGCGGACGGCAACGCTTATCTCGATTACATCGGCTCCTGGGGGCCGGCCATCCTCGGCCACGCGCATCCCAAAGTCGTGCAAAGCGTGGTGGAAACAGCAGCCAAAGGCCTGTCTTTTGGCGCACCCACCGAGGGCGAAGTGCGCTTCGCAGACGTGATCATCGAGCGCTATCCGAGCGTCCAGATGATGCGCTGCGTATCGAGCGGCACCGAAGCCACAATGAGTGCGCTGCGCGTGGCGCGCGGTTTCACCGGACGCGACGTGATCGTCAAGTTCGATGGCGCCTACCACGGCCACTCCGATGCCCTGTTGGTGAAGGCGGGCAGCGGCGCTGCAACTTTCGGCAATCCCGACTCCGCTGGCATTCCCGCGGCGAGCGTCGAAAATACTGCGACGCTCGCCTATAACGATCTACCCGCGCTCAGCGCGCTGTTCGAGCGCGACGGCGCCCGCATCGCTGCGGTGATCGTCGAACCCGTGTCGGGCAACATGGGCCTCGTGCCCCCCCAACCCCAATTCCTCGAGTCGATCTTAGAGCTGTGCCAACAGCACGGCGCGCTCTCGATCTTCGACGAGGTAATGACCGGCTGCCGGCTGGCCCGCGGCGGCGCGCAGGGCCTGTTCGGCATGACGCCGGACCTCACATGTTTGGGCAAGGTGGTCGGTGGTGGCCTACCGCTAGCCATTTACGGTGGTCGCGCGGATATCATGCAGCGCATTGCGCCGCTCGGGCCCGTGTACCAAGCGGGCACCTTGAGCGGCAATCCCATCGCCGTTCAAGCCGGTCTGGCCACCCTCGCCCTGCTCGACGAGCCCGCCCATCGAGCCCCAAAGCCACCGCCCGAACGCAGGGACCTCCAGCGCCCTCGCGCC
>CAXSGJ010000059.1:28743-40053 GCA_964236865.1 uncultured Polyangiaceae bacterium | reverse complement strand
GCCAAGCTGCGGTTGATGGTGGAGGGTCCGGACCCGGCGGTATTGAAGCTGCTCGTGGCGGACATGACCGAGGCGGCCAAGAAGGATTTAGCGAAGGTGGGCTGAGGTCCCGGCTGCTTACGCGTGCTCGCGAACTACGCTCGCCCAATACGACTCGCCTCTGAATTCGCTCATCTTTCCGAGCTTCTTGCTGTTTTTGAAGAGCAAGAAGTGAGGAATGCCCATGACGCCGTAGCGGGTGGCGATCTGCGGGTGCGCGTACACGTCGATCTCGACCAGCCGCGCTTCGATGTCCGACAGGCGATCGAGGAGCTTCGGCAAGCTGCGCTTGAAAATCACACAGTTGGGACAGTCCGGGCCCCATAGGTAAACGATGAGCAGTTGCGCGCTGGCCTGCGCGAGGTGCGCGTCGAGCTCGGCGGGTAAGACCTCTTTGAAGTGAGCGATCAAGGCAGCAGTTTACCCGCGTGGCAGGCCCTCGAGCCACTAACCCGCCAAGACGGCAAACAAAAAGGAAACGGCCCTGGGCCGAAGCCCAGAGCCGTTTTCCTCACCTCACAAGAGTCTCAGCTCAGCCCGCGCCAGCGGAAGCGCTCGCCGACGCGCTCGCCTTGACTGACACGTTGATCTGAACCGAAGCGTCGGCCTGGGCCTTCAGCGACTCGGCGAAGCAACCACCGACCTTGAGCGCCGCGCTGCCGCTGGACGTCACGACGGCCTTGGCGCCTTCGAGTGAAGACTTCACGCTGGCCGTGATGCCCTCGAGCTTGCCCTTCATGCCCAAGGTGACCTTGAGCAGGGCGGGCAGATCGCGCTCCAAAGCGGTCTTGAGCTTGGCCGCCGCGCTGACGTCGGCCGAACCGGCGATCGACGCCGTGACCAGGGCCGGCTTGCACTCGAGCTTGCCGTTCACCTGAGCGTTGCAATGGGCCTTACACTCCGCGCTCATCTCTGGCGGCTTCACTTCGCCGCTGCACTTCGGCTCCTTGAAATCAACGCTGCACTTGCCAGAGCACGTACCTTTGCACTCGCCCTTGGCTTGCACGGTGCACGTGGCGTCGCACTCGCCCTTGCACTCGCCCTTGCACTGCGCGTCGATCTTGCCGCCCTTGCATGTGCCTTCGCACGTGCCGGCGCACTTGCCGGTGCTGTTCTTGCCGTCGCACTTGCCGTTGCACGTGCCATCGCACTTGCCGCTGATCTCGGCCGAGCAATCGCCCTTACAGTTGCCGCCGCAGGTCCCCTCGCACTTGGCGCCGGCTTCCACGTCGCAAGCGCCTTCGCACTTGGCGTCGCACTTGCCGCTGAGCTTGCCGCCCTCGCAGGTGACCTTCGCGCTGCCGGGCTTGATCGTCGCGTCGCACTTGCCCGCGCAATCCGCCATGGCATTGACGGAGGCGGTGCACACCGGGGGCACCACGGTGACCGTGACCTTGCCGGCTGCCTTGGCTTTCATCTCGCCAATGGCTTTGACGGCGGCGTTGCAAGCGGCTTCGGCCTTCTTGCCCGGTCCGTCTTGCTTCGGTTTGATGTCGGCGTCGCTTGCGCCCAGATCTTTGGCCAGGTTGGCGCAGGCGACCGCAACCTCGGCCTCCACGTCTGCGCCGATCTTCTGAAGATCCGCGCCGGCGGCCAGGGATGCCTTCACTTTGCCTTCGAGCGCTCCTTCGAGGCCGAAGTTGGCGGCCATCACCGCGTCTGCGTCAGCCACGTTCGCCGGGCAGCTACCGGGAGCGCCGGGAACATCGGGCATCTTTGGAGCGCCGGGGACGCCCTTCATGGAGCCGCAGTCAACGATCAATGGAACAGCCAGAATTAAGCCGGCACCAAGCCAAGCTCTCGACGTCTTGCGAGCAAACATAGTTTCTATCCTCCTCGGGCTCCGAACACGGGCCGCGATTATCGGCGAGGACGCTAGCCCGAATACGCAGCGCTTGAAAACCCCTTGCGCGCGTTTGTGTCACTCTTTGACCGCCGCCGCGCACGCCAGCACGGATCGCTTCGGCGTTCGCCAGCGGCGCTGTCACTCGGCACCGACGCGGGACACCTTGTTGTCGAGCGTGTCATCGCTTACGCGCTGGGCGCGCGGCCGGTCGTTCGGGCGCCACCGGATCGCCGGGTGAAGGGATCTGAAACGGCAGCTCGATTTGGTCGGGATTGAGCGATTTTCTGGGCGGCTTCTGGCCGGCCCGGGCCAGAAAGTCGTCTTCACGCGCCATGTCGGCGCTGACGACTTCCTCATTGTCAAAGGCGAAGGCTAGTGCGTCGAAAACTTTTGCCGCTCCGAGCTGCGGGTAGCGCTTCAATATGCGCTCGGCGCTGGCTCCGCTCCGATAAAAGGCCCACAGCCGGCGCACGGGCACACGCGAGCCGACCACGTATGGGCTGCCGCCAAGCACGTTGGGGTCGGTTCGCACATGGGGGTGCGGCACCAAAACGATCGGTAATGCCAGCGGATGTCTCCTGACGAACGAGCCAGCGTTGCCTTAACCCCGTGGCTGCCGCGCGCAAAGCCTCAATGCGGAGCGGCCAGCGCTTCGCGGTGCTCGGCGAACGTGCGGCTGAACGCATGACGTCCCGCGCCCCGGGCCACGAAGTACAAGTAGTCGGTTGGTGCGGGCGCGAGGACCGCCCTGATCGACGCTTCGCCGGGGTTCGCGATTGGCCCCGGCGGCAGGCCGGCGTGCCGGTACGTGTTGTATGGGTTGCTCGGATCGCGCAGTAAGGCTGGGGTCACGATGCCGTGGAAGCCGGCGCAGGTGGCGATCTCCGCGGCGTTTACCAGGCAGCCGTAGCTGGCCGTCGGGTCCGATTGGAGCATGCGCGCGGGCCTGAAATCTGGGTCGCGTAAGCGATTCAAGAACACGCTCGCGATCAGCGAACGCTCATCGTCAGCCTGCGCTTCTTTTTCGACCATGGAGGCCAGCGTGAGCACGTCTCGCTCACTGAAGGCTTCGTCACGTGTGAGCTGTTCGAAGCGACCCGGGTAAGCGCGAAACAACTTCTGCAGCCGGGCCTTGGCCTCCGAGACCATAACGCGCACGATCGCGCGCGCATCGCTGTCGTGCAGCAAGGCGTAGCCGGCGGGAAACAAGTAGCCCTCCGCGCTCGGCCCTTCGATGCCCAGCTCGCGCAGCAAGGCGGGATCGCGAACCGCGCGTTGAAAGGAATCACGAGTGCAGATCTCCGCACGCTCCAAGCGCTGCCCGATTTGCACGAACTGAAAGCCCTCCGGAATGGTGACACGCTCGGACGCGCGCGCGGCATCGCGCCTCATGCGCAACGCCAGCTCGCGAGGCGACGCCGCGTCGTCCAGCAGATGTTCGCCGGGGCTGAGCTCGAGCCCGGGCTGCAGAACGCTCAGGTAGGCGCGGAACAGGCGGGGACTCGAAAGGGCGCCACGCGACTCCAGCAAGGCAGCGAGCTCGGTCGTGGTGCTCGATCGCGGCAGCTCGATCACAAAGGAGCGACCAGCGCCGGGCCCGGCGGACCGCGCCCACAAAAGCAGCGCCGTCAGACCGAGCCCAAGCAGTCCCAGTAGTCCGCCCGAGCCGACCCAAAGGACGCGTGCTGCCCAGCGACGTTCCTTGCGGGCCGGAACCGGCGGCGAGGGCCGGCGGCGTTTGCGCTGGCGACGGGGCGTGCCGCGCGCGGTCGCAGACTTCTTCACCGCTCCTCTTCGGGCTCGCGCCGCCCGTCGAGCCAACTCTGCAACAGCACCGCGGCGGCCGCGCTGTCGACGCGCTCGCGCGCGTCACGGCTGGTCGTGCCGCCCTCGCGCAGACGGGCATGCGCCTCCTTCGTGGACAGCCACTCATCGATCAACTCGACGCGCGCGCGGGTGCGGGAGGCAAGCACTTCGGCGAATTTTCGGGCGCGCTGCGCCGGCAACCCCTCCTTGCCATTCAAATGCCGGGGCAAGCCGATCAGGAAGATCGTGATGCCTTCGCTCTCCGCCAAGCGGGCGAGCTCGCCCACCACCCGACGCGGGTCGCGCCCATCTAGATAGTGGCGCGGATGGGCCATCAGGCCGAGCTCATCGGCAACGGCCAGCCCAACACGGACTTTTCCAAGGTCCACGGCTGCGGCCCTCATGAGCGGGCGTCTTTAGCACCGTGAGCCACCGATCACCGACAGTTTCAAGGCGCGCGCCCGGAAACCCCGGGGCTGAAACGAAAGCTCCGGCAAAAAACGGTCCGTGAGCTTGACCCGACCCGCCCATCCGAGCATAAGCGCGGTCGACCAGGGCGCGCCCCGCCGGGTCGTTCAGGATCGAACGTCATGCAATTTCGCGCCGTCAAGGGGACGAACGACATCCTCCCCGACGAGGTCAGACGCTGGCAGCGCGTCGAGCAAACGTTCCGAAGCGCGATGGCCTTGGCCGGCTTCTCCGAGGTGCGCACGCCGATCCTCGAGCATAAAAACCTGTTCGTGCGTTCCACTGGCGAAACCTCGGAAATCGTCGAGAAGCAGATGTTCGAGCTGACGCGCGGCGATGACGTGCTCGTGCTGCGACCCGAGGGCACGCCCGGCGCAGCGCGCGCCTACCTGACGAATAGCGTGCAGGCCCAAGAGCCCGTGTCGCGCTGGTATTACATCGGCGCCATGTTTCGCGCCGAGCAGCCGCAGCGCGGCCGCTACCGGCAATTTCACCAAGCCGGCTGCGAGCTGTACGGCGATCCGAGCCCAGCCTGCGACGCGGAGTTCCTCGACCTGTTGCACGGCTTTTTGCAGAGCTCGGGCATCACGGACATGACCGTGTTGGTCAACTCGATCGGCGGGCTGGAGAGCCGCGCCGCCTACCGGCAAGCGTTGACCGCTTACTTGCGGCCACGCGCCGAAACCCTGAGCGATCACGCAAAAAAGCGCCTAGAAGACAACCCGCTTCGGATCCTAGACTCCAAAGATCCGCGGGATCGCGCGGCCGTCGCTGACGCGCCGTCCATCTTGGACTCGTTGACCGACGACGACCGATCGCATTGGCAGGCGGTGCTGCGCGGCCTCGACGCCTTGGGTACGCCGTACACCGTGAGCCCCGGGCTCGTACGCGGCCTCGACTATTACACCCGGACCGTGTTCGAGATTCAGTCCAGCATGGGTGGGCTAGGCTCACAAAACACGCTGATCGCCGGCGGCCGCTACGACAACTTGTTGAAAAGCCTGGGCGGCCCGCAGATCCCCGCGGTGGGCTGCGGCATGGGCCTCGAGCGCGTGTTGCTCGCGCTGGGCGAGGCCCCCGTGGCTCGGCCCGCGCCCTGTTTCATTGCGCCACTCGGCGAGCGCGCGACGCTCAGCGGCCTGCGCTTGGCGCGCGAGCTCCGCGAACGAGGCGTGGTCTCGGTGCTCGACGGGCGGGGCAATTCCATGAAAAGCATGCTGCGCCGGGCCGATGGCCTGGGCGCCCGCGTGTGCGTCGTGATCGGTGAGACCGAGGTTGACCAAGATCAGGTGCAGCTGAAGGATCTGGCCTCGCACACGCAGGAACAGGCAGCGCGCGCGGATGCCGCGGCGCGCGTCGTTGAAATGTTTGCCACGCCGCCGACGCTCGGGAGCCACCGTTGAGCGGGACCCGGTTCGCCGCGTGGCTGTCCGCGTTGGCCGTTTTCTGGTGTGCGCTCTGTATCGCCACTCCGGCGCAAGCGCAGGGCTTTGGCGGACCGGGCGGAGGCGGCATACCGGGCGGCGGCTTCGGTGGCGCCGCGCCGCCCCAGCAGCAAAAGAAGAAGAAAAAAGAGGCGCCCCCACCCGGCACGCCCGAAATGCACGCAGCCTCGGGCGCCGACGATTCGCTGAGCGCTCCGGGTAGCGAACCCACGCTGCCGGAAGAGCCACTCAAGCTGAAGGAGCCCACGTTCGCCACCATCGGCTCGGACGCAGAGTCGGAGCAGACCGAGCTCGGGCGAAACCCGAACAGCAAGACCTTCACGTTCTACGGGCCCTACGTCACCGAGACGAGCGGGCAGTACAGGTTTCGCCTAGCCTTTCCGGTGTGGGCCGAGCGCATGATGCCTTCGCGCACGAAGCCGCTCGAGACGGACCGCGCCTCGCTGTTTGGTGGTCTGTACTACAACCGGCGCAGCGCCGAGCGCGCGGACGACATTTTGTTTCCCGTGTTTTGGAATTTGCGTGACCGGCTCGCGCACAGCCGAACGACGATCATCGGCCCGCTCGTCAACCGCAGCGCGCCAAACGAGACCGACAATTGGCTCGCGCCGCTGTACTTCACCGGCACCCGCAAGCACGGCGGCTACACCCTCATCCCGCCACTGCTGACGTACACCCGGCACGACGACCAAGGCGGCCTCAACCTGGTCGGGCCCCTGTTTTGCTCGTGGAAAGGCGGCTCGAGCTGCGATGCGCGCACCGCGCAGGACATCGACTTCGGCGTCGCGCCACTTTATTTCTACGGCCAGAACGTCAAAACCAAGTACGAGATCATTCCGCCGCTCCTCCATTACTATCGTTACAACGATCGGGATTTGTCTTGGACGAACATGTGGGGGCCGTACTTCCGCCGCCATACGCAGACGACCGACAGCTTCCACCTCTTCCCTCTCTATTATAGCTTTTGGGGAAAGAACGAGCGGCACACGACGGTGCTGCCGTTCTTTCACTACGGGTATAAGGGCAGTTCGTGGCTGCTGGCGACGCCGTTGTTCGTGGCCGCCCGCGGCGAGCACGGCGAGAGCACGTTCGCTTCCCCGCTCTACAGCCGCTACCGAGGACGCACGGAGCTGGACATGGTCACTCCGCTCTATTGGGCGTACCGGGATCCGGACATCGGCCTCGACATGAAGCTTTTGTTCCCGTTTTTGTTCTCACGCACGAGCCCGCGTGAGTCAGATCAAGCGTTCTTCCCGTTCTGGGGGCACTTTCATCGCTACGGCGTGAGCGAGAGCACCTGGATCACGCCGTTCTTTCAACACACGACCGACCTGCGCGGTTGGCAGACCAACATCCATCCGCTGCTCTACGTCGGCAGGAACGCGCTCGACACGCACTTCGTCCTAGCGCCCATTTTCTGGGACTTTGCTACGCCAAAGACCCGCTCTACCGTGGTCTTCCCCGTCTTCTGGCGCTTCAGCGACGAGAAGGAAACCACCGAGCTCGTGGGCAACGTTTACTACCACGAGAAAAAACTCAAGGCCGGCCTCGACTGGGAGGTGCACATCTTCCCGGCGTTCTCCTACGGCGAGACGCCGAACGGTCACTGGTGGAACGTGCTGTATGGGCTCGCGGGGTACACGCGTCGGGGGAGCGCGGTGACCATCAGGACATTGTGGGTGCCAACGAAGTTGAGCGACTAAGCTTGGGGTGATTGGCTTAGTTCGCGTGCGCGGCGTCACGAGCCGGGCTACGCGCGGCTCGTGACGGACCGGGGTGCTAGGATTGGGAAATGAAGGCTAAAATTGCCGTGCTTGGGGCGTCCGGCTTTGCCGGGGCGGAGCTGCTGCGCCGATTGCTGGATCACCCAAAGCTCGAGGTCGTGCGAGTGTGCGCCAACGATCACGTCGGCGAGCTGGTATCGGGCGCGCATCCGCATCTAGAGGGGCTGACCGAGCTGCGTTTCGAGAATCCGCCGCACGCCGAGGCCGCGCGTGGCGTGGACGCGGTCATCATGGGATTGCCGCACGGAGCGAGCGTTGAAGTGGTCGACGCACTGGCGGGTTCGGACACACGCCTCGTGGATATGTCGGGCGCGTTCCGAATTCGCGATCCGGCCAGCTATGCCCGCTACTACGGCGGGCCTCATCCGCGCCCCGAGCTCTTGTCGGAGTTCGTCTATGGCTTGCCCGAACTGAATCGTGAGCGCATCAGAAATGCGCGCCTGGTCGCGTCCGCTGGCTGCTTCGCCACCACCATCGAGCTCATGCTTCTGCCCTTTGCCAAGGCGGGCTTGCTGCGCGGGCCGGTGCAGGTCGTTGGCATCACCGGCTCGAGCGGCGCGGGCGCGAGCCCTAGCCCGACCACCCATCATCCGGTGCGGGCGCACAACTTGCGCACGTACAAGCCGCTCGAACACGCGCACGCGCCAGAGATCGTCGAAACCTTGGCGGCGGCGGGGGCCAAAGATATCTCTCTGCACTTCGTGCCCGTTTCGGCGCCGCTCACCCGCGGAATCTTCGCGACGGCCTTCTTCCGCGTGCCGGCGAGCTTGCGCGAAGAGCAGCTTCGGGCCCTCCCGGAGCGCTGTTACCGGCAGGAACGCTGCGTGGTCCTGCCGGCGTCTCGCTTACCCGAGGTGGTGGCGGTCCTCGGCTCGAACCGCGCCGAGGTCGGCATGACGCTCGGGCCGATCGAGGGCGACACACGCGGCGTGACCGTGTTCGGCGCCCTCGACAACCTGGTCAAAGGCGGCGCCGGACAAGCCCTGCAAAATCTCAACCTGATGCTCGGCTTAGACGAACTCACGGGCTTGACCACGCCTGGGCTCTTCCCCTAGTGACAGGGTGGACACGCGCCGGCGCGGCGGGGCTCAGTGCGCTTCGCTACAGCAGCGGAAACCGGTTTCGGTCCCGTTGTAGTACATGTCGTGGGCGGTCTGCGCGGCGCGGCAGAAGTTGCGGCCGGGCTGCCAGTAGGAGCCCTTCATCGCCGGGCGCGCCGGGGTACTGCGGTCGATGGTGACGAACTCTTCCAGGTTGCCGGCCAAGTCGGCCACGCCAAAAGGGCTCGTGCAGCGCTCGTACGAGCCGCTCGGGGCCCGCAGGTCGCGCAGCGTTCCGGCAGGGCTCACCACGTCGTCGCGGTCGGCGTTACAAGCGGTGGCGTCGCGCGTGAAGCCATACGGGTACGGCTGCATGTTTTCGCCCTCGCAGGCGAAGTTGTATTCACTCTCGAGGCACATCCGCTTGCCGAGCTTCTTGCAGGTGCGGTCGCCATCACGCCAGCTGCGGTGGTTGGCGGGGAGCGTCTCACCCTGTTCGGTGAACTCACGCTTGTCGATGCAGAAGCGCAGAGCGCGGCGCTCCTTGGACAAGCACGTGGACGGGCCGTACTCCGCACAGCGAAAGTACTGATACCGACCCTCGGGGTCGAGGTACTTTTTACAGTTCAGCCGTACATCCGGGCAATACTTGCCCTCCACCAATGCCATGCCTTCCCCGCAACGAGTCGGCTCGCTGGCGGTCGGAGCCGGCGCGCTGCGCAGCGCAGCCAGCGCTTGCCCAGCGGCGGGCCGGGCGAAGGGCCCCTCCTCGGACGCAAAGCGCAGCCCGGGAGCGGGTTGACTGTTGCGGCAGCCGCCCGCCAGCGCCGTCGTCAGGCCGAGCGCGACTCCGAGGATGCCGGTGCGTCTCATGGGGCCTCGACACTTCGGCAGGCGGCGGGCTCCGTCAAGCGGCTTATCGGTGGGCCGGACAGGCGCCGAGCGCCCAGCGGACTGCGTAGCGCAATTAACGTAGCACAAACAAGTAATTACCCAACTTAACTCAAGTAAGTTATAGCCTTCCGAGCCCCTCAATTAGCGGCGGAACAACAGCGCGCGCCGACTTGGATGTCGTTGTAATAGTCGTCGTGCGCGGTGGTTGCGGGGCGGCAGCGGTTTCGAGCCGGCATCCACCAGCCGCCCTTCAGCGCGTTGCGGAAGGGGTCCACGTGCTCTGGACCCTCACGCAACACGGACTCATCCATGTTGCCGGCCATGTTGTACACGCCGAACGGGCTGACGCATTCGGGTCGGGCGTCGCCGCGCTCGCGTCGGTCCGCCAAGATCTGACGGTGCGGGTTCACCTCATACAGGTCGTCGCGATCTTGATTGCACTTGGGCTCGCGAGAAAAGCCGTAGGGGTAAGGCCGCATGTCCTCGCCCTCGCACGCGAAGTTCCATTCGCTCTCGGTGCATAGCCGCTTACCCAGGCTGCGACAGAGCGCGCTCGACCTACTGAAGCTTTGATAGTTCAGCGGCAGTTCCTGCCCGGGGACGGTGTACTCGTAGCGGTCGATGCAGAATCGTTCGTGGACGCGGCTGCCCATGCAGCGCGAGGGGGAGCGGTACTCGGCACAGCGGGCGAACGGCAGTGTCTCGTCGTCGAGCCAGCGCGCGCAGACCTGGGAGACGTCGGTGCAATACTCGCCTTCCACCAAGACCATGGCCTTGTCGCAGGCACTGCTTTCCGCCGGAGTCGGAATAGAGATCAGCGTGGGTGCCGCAGGGGGATCACTGATCGCGGCCAGTGACGGGACGGCTGTGCTCGAAACGGGCGCCACGCGTGCCACCGCCTCGGCTGTCGCCGACGAAGGCGCCTGTCCGCCGAACCCGAGGGACCGAAGGCCAAACGCGCCGAAGCCGCCCACGCTGGCGCTGGCTTCCGCGATTTGTTCGAACGCCGCACCGAACGTGACCTGCGCGAGCAGCGCAGCAAGGAAGGCTGCCAACGCGGTGCGGATCATGGGCTTCGACGTCCGCCGATCGTGGCGCGCCGAGGGCGAAAACAGCAAGTTATCAGCGCCTTGCAGCGCGCGTTCCGGCGCCGACGAGTCGGCCATAGTTGCCTGTTATTTAAGCATGCCCCACGCAAACTGCCACGCTCGCCGGCGCCCGCTGGGTGCTCCTGCGCGAGCGAGCTCCTTCACCATGGCCAGGACCTCAATCGCCCCGCTCGGCAAGTTCAGATTTTTGGCGAGGCTTGGGCGAGCACCTTCGCCGAGCGTGATTGAAGCCTGCGATATCGGGCATCAGTTCGTCATTCGCGCACCACCACGCCGGTGCCCTCACCCATGTCCACGCCTACATTGATGCCGTGCCAGCCCTTGGGCACTGGCGGATCCGTCCACTGAAAGACGTAGCGCGCGTCGATCGGCGCGAGGTTGATGCAGCCATGGCTCCGCGCGACACCGAATACGTCGTGCCAATACGCGCCGTGCAACGCGTAGCCCGAGGCAAAGTACTGGATCCAGGGTACGTCGCGCAGCTCGAAATCGGCCGAGCCGCGGCGCATGGTGATGCCGTACTCCGGATCGCGCCCCTTGTTGATATTCGCGAGCCGGCGTCGGTCCTCCTCGTTTAAGGATTTGCCACCCGATTCGGCCTTTTTTAGGCGTTCCGTGGTCTCCGCGGCGTTGGCGCTGAGCTTCGGGGCGTGCCCGCGCGAACCGCCGGACACGGCCGAGTTCTCCTCGGAATCCATCGCGGCGGCGATGTGCTTACTCTGCAGGCGAAAGGTGCCGCGCAACGTCGACAGCGTCTCCTTCGGGTCACCCAGCCTGTCGCGGCCGGTCGACACGAGCGTCGCGTACACGGCTTTTTTACCCTCGTACAGCACTAGCACCTGCTGCGTGATCGACACATCGATCCACTTTTCCCCCTTT
>CAXSGJ010000059.1:27451-28725 GCA_964236865.1 uncultured Polyangiaceae bacterium | reverse complement strand
CGAAGTCCGGCCAGGTGGAGGGCTTGTCGACAACGCCCAGATCCTCGGCCCGCAGCCACACGGTTTTGTCCCGCGCCGTTTGGTAGAAGCGTTCGCCGTGTTTGATGCGCGCGTTGCCGCTGAGCGGGACAACCGCCCGCCGCGGGACGGCCGCGGCTGCGCGTACCTCGTCCTTTCCTTTCAGGAGTTGGTACGTCGTCACGTCCGTCTTATTCACCCAGGCGAACGGCAACGGCATCTTGTCGGTGATCTCGAGGCCGTGAAACGGTGACGCCGAATCCGGTTTGAGCTTGCTCGCCGGGATCAAGCGCAGGTCCACGGTGGCCACGAAGCGGCGGTGTACGCCTTCATCTTCGGTGTCGAAGGCGCCGATGAACGAGAGCCCCGTCTTACGCCGCACTCGGTCGGCGAAGTAGGCGTAGCCGGGCACCTCGTAGCCGGACACGTTGGGCACCTTGCGGCCGCCGTCGAGCCAGAAGGGCACCGGGTCCCCGGCGCTTTGCCCACCGAAGAGCTCGTTCTCGCTGAGCTCCGGCGATGGCTTGAAGCCTGGCTTGGGCGGCGCGCCGGGAGCCGCGATGCCGCGTGCATCGAGCGGAATATCGTTCGCTCCCAGCACGACGCGCTGAACTTCAGGCCGATTTTGCTCGAACCAAGTCAGGTGCTCGTCCAGCTTGAACTCGCTCTTCAACTGCTCTTGATGGCTCGGGACGCGTAGGTATTGCGGCGACGTCGCGCGCACGAAGCCGTAGCGATAGGGCATCGCCTTGTCCAAATCTGGGCGGCGGCTGGCGGCACGCACGATCGGCGTGTTTAGGTCCGTGCTGGCTTCGTCCGTGCACACGAAGCCCATGGGAAAGACGTGGAACCATTGGCCCTTGCAACCCTTCCCGCGGGTGGACTCCGAGTCGCGATCGACCACGCCGCCCAACCGGATGTAGCCCAAGCGGCGCGAGCTGGTGTCGGCCAGCTTGTACACCGTGGCAGCGATGACGGTGGCCGCGATTTTCGGCGCGTCGCTCGGGGCTTGGGTGTCGAGCTCGCCGTGATCCACGGTCGAAGGTGCGCTCGATGCGGACGGGGCCGCGCTCGCGGAGGAAACCGCCCCCGTACCGGGCGTGGGGGGCTTGCCCTTGCAACCGAGGACCAACGCCGGCCACGCCGCGCAGCAGACGGCTCGAGCCAGAGCTCGCGAGAGCGCATTCACGCGGGCGTTTTAGGGCAGAATCGCGCTCCGCGCAAAGCGTCGAAGGGTGCTCGTCAAACCGGAGATC
>CAXSGJ010000059.1:27118-27441 GCA_964236865.1 uncultured Polyangiaceae bacterium | reverse complement strand
TCAGCCGGGTGGGGTCGCCGGATCGGCCCCGGTCTGAACGCCTTCGGCGCCCTCGGGCAGCGGCGGTAGCAAGTTGGGGTCGCTGCCGGGCCCCACCCAATACACCTCCGGCACCGGATCATAGGTGCTCTTGTAGGAGCGAAAACGGCGCTGACCGTCGGGGTAAGTGGTGCGCACCGTGCTCAGCACGTCGTACCCCCAGCCGCCCTTCTGATGGCGTTTACTCTGGTTTGGCTCGAAGCCGGGCTCGACCACGATGCGGCGCATGAACTCGTGCCTTTCCTTCACCTGGAAGAAGTGCTCGACTTTTCCCGGTGGCTCAC
>CAXSGJ010000059.1:11573-27108 GCA_964236865.1 uncultured Polyangiaceae bacterium | reverse complement strand
TGGGTGGGTAAAAACGCGTGCACGATGAGCGCAGAATCGTAAGGATTCTTCAACTTTAAATCGAGCTCACCGTCGACCACGGTGGCATCCAGGCCAAGCGGCGTGTAGCCGCTCGGCCGGCTGTGATTGCGCCGCTGCACGACTTCGAAGCCGCCAAAAACCGCGGCCGCGTGCAAAGTGCTGGCCACCTGGCACACGCCGCCGCCCACACCCGGTTCGAGCTCGTCGGCCACGATCACCGGCGCAAAGGCGAAACCACGTTCGACGGTGCGCGGGCCCACCGTCTTGTTGAAGCTGAACACCTCGCCCGGTGCGATCACGGTGCCGTTCAGGTAGCGCGCAGCGGTTGCGATGTTGATCGCGCGCGGCCCCGCGTGATGCGTGAAGTCCGTGTCGTAGCTAGACAGCACGCGTTCGACGTCCACGGCGCGCAACATGTCGGTCGTGACGCGAGCCGGAACCTCACGCGTCAGCACTTCATACACCGCGCCGTCCTCGCGCTCTCCCTCGGCGATGGTCACGAGGGACGCGGCCAAGTCCAGCTCTCGACCCGGCCAGTCCAGGATGCGTTCGTGTGCCGCGAGATCAAGACGCGCGTCGACCGGATCGCGGTGCACGCGGCCGGCGAAGCGAGCCAATCGGGCGCCCGCGCGCTCGGCGTCGAATTGAAATGCGAGGGGGACATCCGAGATCGAAGGCGAAGGGGCGAGCACACCTCGCAGGCGCGCGATCAGTGTCGGCGTGCGCGCGGCGGCGCGCGCCAAGCGCGCGCTCTGGGCGACATCCAGAGTGAGGCCCAGCTCCTGGAAGCTGAGCTCCTCCGCGTCCGCATCGCTGAGCAGCGTGACGCGCCGCGCGTTGACGGCGCTGCGGCGCTGCGCGAGCCACGTCTCCAGAGCAAGCTCGGTTGGCGGCGTCTCGCCGCCGACCCAAATTCCAAGATCTTGCTCCTGCCAGGCCCGGACGCGCGGATAGGCTCCGAACGCGGCCGCGGCCAGCGCGGCACCGCCGATGAACGCGGTCAAAGCTCGCACGCGCGTAGGTTATCGGGTTCCGCCGCGGGCGGCCAAGCCCGCGATCACCGGGCCCGCTTGACGCGCCGCCCGCTTCGACCAAAGTTTGTGAAGTTGCTCATGCAAATCATGCTGAACGGCGAGGCGCGCGAGGTGCCCGAGGGACTCACCGTACGCACCTTGGTCGAGCACTTGGGCCTGACGGAGGGCCCGGTCGCCGTGGAGCGGAACCGCGAAGTCGTGCCCCGCGCCGAGCACGCGAGCACCCCCCTGAACGCAGGCGACGCGCTGGAGATCGTGCATTTCGTCGGCGGCGGCTGAGCCTGTCGGTGGGCGGCGCCAACCAAACGGGGTTCGGCGCGCGCGACGAACCGGCTGTGACTGACGTAAGCGGGCGGCATGCTGTCGGACTATGAGCTGCGCGGCTGGACTGGGAGCGCCCCCTCCCCTGCCAGCTAGCCATTCACGGCGATAGGCCTTGGCGATGTGCATTGGCGACTTCAATATAGCGCGCGGCGAGCAGCCGGCCTTGCTCGGCTTCGCTGCCGCGCAGGCCACGCACGACTTTGCCGGGCTGACCGAGCACGAGCGAGCGCGGGGGCACCTTCATGCCGGCGGTGACGACGGTGCCGGCCCCGACCCATGACTCTTCACCGATTTCGCAGTTGTCGAGCAGGATGCTGCCCATCCCAATCAGCGCGCCGTTACCGATGATGGCACCGTGAATGATCACGCCGTGCCCGACGGTGACGTCACTACCGATCCGCGTAGTGGAGATGCCGAGGGACAGGTGCACCATCGAGAGATCTTGGATGTTCGAGCGCGCGCCGATGCGGATCGCCCCGACGTCACCGCGGAGCACGCTGCCGAACCAGACGCTCGCCTCCTCGCCGATCTCGACGTCCCCGATCACGCGGGCGGTGTCGGCGATGAACGCGCTCGCGGCAATTTTCGGCTGCAACCCTCGGAAGGAACGGACCGGTTCGTTCATCACGGGCCCGTGACGACCGGCAGCGCGCGGCGCAGCGGGCCGTTCGGCGCCCTGCCAGGCAAAGGCGGGCGCGGCGCAAGGGCGAAACCAGCCTGCACGACGCCGCGTACGGAGTTGTCGTAGGCCTCCGTGATCTCGACCGGCAACATTTGAGCGACCGCGTCGCCTTCGAAGGCGAAGTGGACGATCTCGTTCTGCTCGCTGCGGCCCATGAAATCTCCGTTTTTGCCGCGACGCTCGCCGAGCACGCGCTCGCTACGGCCGACCAACCCTCGCAAATGCTCGCGGCGATGACGATCGGTGAGCTCGAACACCTCCTCCAACCGCGCTCTCTTCTCGAGCTCGGACACGTCATCCACGAGCTTCTGCGCGGGCGTGTTGGGGCGCTCCGAATAGGTGAAGCCGAAGAAGCCCGAGAAGCGGACGCGCTCGGCCAAGCCGAGGGTGGCCTCGAAGTCCGCTCGCGTTTCACCAGGGAAGCCCACGATCACGTCGGTCGAGATCGTCAGCCCCGGCACGGCGCGGCGCAAGGCCGCCACGCGCTCCTCGTACTCTGCGGTCGAGTACCGACGCAGCATCCGCTTGAGCACGCGGTCGCTGCCCGACTGCACCGGCATGTGCACGTGACGGGCGAGGGCCGGCAGATCGCGGTGCGCCATAATCAGGGGCCAGGTCAGGTGGCGGGGGTGAGGACTCGTGTAACGGAGCCGAGCAAGCTCAGGCAACTGGCGGCAAATTTCGCGTAAAAGCGCGGGGAATTCGCTTTCATCCTGCAAGGCCGCCGCCCGCAGGGTGTGCTCGAAGTGGATCTCCCCTGCCCCCGGCGCAATTGCCAGAGATCCTGCGGGGTCCCGATAACTGTTCACGGTTTGACCGAGCAGCGTCACCTCACGCACGCCGGAGGCGACCAACCGCCGGATCTCGTCGATGATTTCACTTGCGGCGCGGTAGCGCTCCGGGCCCCGCGTGTTCGGTACGACGCAGTAGGTGCAGCGCTCGTCGCAGCCCTTCATCACGGTCACGAACGCGGTCGCGCCGACGCGCCCCGGCTCGGCCAGCGCGCTTAGAAATTGCGGCGCGCTGAGGTCGAACACGGTGCGGATGGGGGGCGGCGCGCCCAATTCCACCTCCGCCAAGATGCGCGGCAGTTCCGGAATGTTATCCGGCCCGAGCATGAAATCGATCTGAGGCATGCGGCGCGCTAGGCGCTCGCCCTCCTGCTGCGCCATGCAGCCCGCCACGCCGATCACCAGCCCTGGCTTGCTCTGCTTCAACAGGCCCAGCCGCCCGACCTCGCTGCGCAGCTTTTGCTCGGCCTTTTCGCGGATGCTGCAGGTGTTGAGCACGATCAAGTCCGCGCGCGAGGGTTCGGCGACCTGCTCATAGCCGATACCCCGCAGCACCTCGCCGATGCGATCGGAGTCGTGCTGGTTCATCTGGCAGCCGAAGGTGACGAGGGTATAGGCGGGCATGGCGCGTGCTGTCGGCGAGGGCCGGAGGTTAACACCGGCTGCGAAAGGCGGTAGGCGTCATCGATTCGCGGTCGGGCGGCGCCCGCATTCCCTGCCGCCAGTCTGTCTGATAGAGGATTGCCCAACAATGAGCGCGAATTTTTCGACCCTGGTCGAGCTATGGGAGCGGAGCACCGAGCGGCATGGCCCGCGCGAACTATTCGGCACCAAGACGGCCGAGGGCTGGCAGTGGCTCAGCTACGCAGATTTTGCGCTCGTTGTCGACGCGCTGCGAGCGGGGCTCGCGGGCCTGGGAGTGAGCGCGGGCGACCGCGTGGCGATGATTGCGCATAACCGGGTGGAGTGGGCGGCGGCGGCCTACGCGACCTTCGGCTTGAGCGCGACCTTCGTGCCGATGTACGAGCAGCAACCGCTGGAAGATTGGGCGTTCATCCTGGCCGACTGCGAAGCCAAAGTCGTGCTGGGCTCGACGGCTCAGGTGCTCGAGAAGGTCGACTCGATCCGGGAGCGATTGCCGAGTCTACAGGCGGTGATCGGACTGGAGCTTCCCGCGCACGACCCGCGTTCGTATGAGCGATTGCTGACGGCAGGGCGAGCGGCACCGCGATCCGTGGAGCACCCGGCGGCCGAGCAACCCGCTTGTTACATTTACACCTCGGGCACGACTGGCCAACCCAAGGGGGTCGTGCTGACGCACTGGAACATCACCAGTAATGTGATCGCCTGCGGCGAGCTGTTTAAGCTCAGGCCGACCGATCGCTCACTCGCCTTTTTACCCTGGGCGCACGCCTTCGGTCAGACCGCGGAGCTGCACATGCTGTTCAGCTCGGGCTGCGCGATGGCGCTCAACGACGAGGTCCCGAACTTGGTGGCCAACTTGGCCGAGGTAAAGCCCACGATCTTGATCGCGGTGCCGCGCATCTTCAACCGCATCTACGACGTGGTGAACAAGCAGATGCTGGACCGACCGAAACTCATTCAGTCGCTCTTTCAGGCCGGCATTCGCGCCGCCGCGCAGAAAAAGCGCGGCGAGCCGCTGACGCTCGCCCAAGGCCTGGCGTTGGCCATTGCGGACAAGCTGATTTTCTCCAAAGTACGCGCTCGTTTCGGCGGTCGCCTGCGCTTCTCGGTCAGCGGCAGCGCGGCCTTGGCCCGCGAGGTGGCAGAGTTCGTGGACGCGCTCGGCATCGCAGTCTACGAGGGCTACGGGCTCACCGAGGCAAGCCCGGTGGTCAGCACCAACTACCCGGACGCGGCACGCATCGGCACCGTGGGCAAGGCCTTGCCCCGTGTCCGCATCGAGATCGACCGCGTGGCCACCGGTGACGCGAAGAACGGCGAAATCGTGGTCTACGGAGACAACGTGATGCGCGGCTATCACCATCGGGAGCAAGAAGAGCGCGAAATGCTGCAGCCGGACGGCGGCCTCCGCACGGGCGACATGGGCTTCATCGACGAAGACGGGTATTTGCACATCACGGGCCGAATCAAGGAGCAGTACAAGCTCGAGAACGGTAAGTACGTGGTGCCTTCGCCGCTCGAGGAAGAGCTCAAGCTGTCTCCGTACATCGCGAACGCGTTGCTGTACGGGTTGAACCGCCCGTTCAATGTCGCGCTCTTGGTGATCGACGAGCCGGCCATCACGCGCTGGGCGCGCGAACGGGGGATCGTGATTCGGGACATCACGACGGACGCCGCCGTGACTGAGTTACTAGCGGCCGAGCTCAAGGCGCGCGCGCACGCGTTTCGCGGCTACGAAAAGCCGAAGGCGTTTCGGCTCATCCGCGAAGATTTTACGCTCGAAAATGGCCTGCTCACGCCGTCCATGAAGGTGCGCAGAAAACTCGTCCTCGACCGCTACTTGCCCGTTCTGGAAGCGCTGTACGGAAAGAGCTGACGCGCCTCGACGGCCGCAGAATCTGGTTTTTTGTGACTGATTTCGACCGCACTCATCCGTTCTCCAAGGGTTCGCTGTTCCGCGAGCTGGTCACGCTGGCCTGGCCGATCACCGTATCGACCTTGTCTTTTACGGTGATGACGGTCGTGGACACCGCCTTCGTGGGCCGGCTCGGCCCTGCTGCGCTGGCGGGCGTTGGCCTCGGCGGCATCGCGCTGTGGACCGTGATCTGCTTTGGCTTCGGGTTACTGCGCGCGGTCAAGGTGCTCGTTTCTCAGGGCATCGGAGCCGGCGAGCGTGCGGCCGTGCTGCCGTTCCTGGGCGCGGGGGTGAATGCGGCGCTGTTTCTGAGCGCTTTGTCGATAGCTAACTGTCTGCCCATCGCTCACCATTTGCCGCGCTTCTCCGCGAGCGCCGAGGCAGGCCGAGTGGCGTACACGTACATGTCGCTGCGCCTACTCGGAGCGCCGGTGGTGCTCTTGAGCGCTGCGATCCGCGAAGCGCGTTACGGCTTCGGCGACTCTCGCTCGCCCATGTATGCCGCGCTGTTCAGCAATTTTTTACACATTCCGCTCAATTACGGGTTGATCTTCAAGGCAGGTCTTGGCATCGCCGGCGCCGCCTATGCCACGCTCTTCGTCCAGCTGGTGGAACTCGTTTGGATGCTCGGCATTCAAGCGCGCCAAGGCCTCGGCCTGCGGCGTACGCGTCTCGCGCACGTGGTCGACGTACTGCGCATCGGCGTGCCGACGGGCAGTGAGTTCTTGCTCGGCGTGGCCGCGTTTTCGGCCCTGGTCTTGCTGATTGCACGCATGAGCGAAGTCGACCTGGCGGCGCATCAGGTGGCCTTACAAATCTTGCATTTCGCCTTCATGCCCGCGGTCTCCATCGGCGAGGCCGCCTCCGTGCTCGCCGGGCAAGCCGTAGGCGCCGACGACGACGCACGGGTGCCGCGGGTCGCGAAGAACGCGCTCATCTTGGCCGGCTGCTACGCGGCGTTGTGCGCGGCGCTGTTCGTCGCCTGCGCCGTCCCACTGTTGACGTTGTTCACGACCGATGCACGTGTGCAACGGGTTGGCGTGCACCTTTTGTACGTAGCAGCAGGCTTTCAGCTCTTCGACGCCGCGAACATCATGGCGCGCTCGGTCTTGCGCGGGACGGGCGACGTACGGGTGCCCGCCGTGATCGCGATCTCTTCGGGCTGGCTCTTCGTGCCCGCGCTGACTTGGTTTCTGGGCATTCGTCATGGCTGGGGAGCCGTCGGGGGCTGGCTCGCCCTGACCGTGGATATCACGGTCCAAGCGCTCATTTTCTGGTGGCGTCTCCGGCGCGGGCATTGGTTGCCCGCGGCCCGGCAAGCGCGGCGACGCCTCGCGCGCGACCCTGCGCCGGCCCTGCTGCCGGCGGGGTAGCCTAGGGCATGGGCAAGACCGCGCGGCCCACGCTCACGGCCCGCACCCCGGGGGCCCTCAACGCCGCCTCGGGCACCAACAAGAAGCCGCCCAAGCCGTCGCCGAATTGCCGAAAAGCCGCGTCTCGCGTCGCAAGTGTGCGCCCGTCGCCGTCGAGCAAGCTCAGCGTGCGCCGATTGCCCGTGGGCTCGGCACGCGTCTGGAAACGCGACCCCCAGCTGAGTGATGCCTCGGCGCGCACGAGCAACCGCCGGTACGCGCGGGCCGGCAACAGCACCTGGGCTCGAGGTCCTCCAGGCTCCGCGTTCACCTCTTTGATGCGATCGAAGAGAGCGCGATACGTAAAGTCGCTGACCCAATCGGGGGAGCAATAACCCATCACGTCGCCGTGAGTCTCGGGCTCGATCAACAAATGCGCGACCGAATCCAACCCCCACACTCCGACTTTACCGCCCGGATACGGGAACGGACCGGCGTCGTTCACACGTAAGGCGCACGGCGCATGGTAGCGGCCGAGCGCGTGTCCGAGCTCGTGCGCCATGGTGTCGGGCGCGTCGCGATTCGAGCCATCCGAGAAAATGCCGAGGCCAATCGAGCCTCGGTCCTCGACGTCGTGCCGGTCCGCGACGACCGAATAGCCCACGGTGCAATCGCTGACGCAGTACTCGTCGAAGGCGCCAGCCGGGGTGAACAGGCCATAGTAAAAGACGTTGGCCGCGGGCGCGTCGACCGCGCGCACGGCGTACAACCGGTCGAGGAGCTCCTCCCAGCCCTGGCTCGGCCCCACCACGGTGTCCGTCGGGACCGGCGCGTGCGTCGTCAGTGAGAGCTCCGCTACGGGATACATGGACAACACGCGAGCACGAAAAACGGCGAGTGTGGCCGGAGATACGTCGGGCATCAGCCCATTGACGACGAGTGGCACGATGACGACGTGCAGCGTGTCCCCCGCGGAGTCCGTGGCCAGCGCGCTGCGTTCGCGTGCCGGATAGCGGTCGAGTACCGGTCCTCCCACGCCGTCTCGCAAGGTGACCGCGTAGCTCGAGCCAGGCAGCACGAGCCCGGCGTCAATCGGGAAGTTGAACGTGGAAGCGAACTCTCCGTGCACGGACGCGCCGCGGATTGGCTTGTTGCTCGTGGCGCTCAAGGGCAGCGCCGCGCCAAACTCGAGCTCTGCCGACAAGACCCGCGCGCGAAAACCGTGCGGCGGCTCCACGTACACGCGCAGCATGCTCTCCTTGTTGGCGATGATCGGCGCATTTGCCGGCACCGCGCGGCCCGCGAGCTCGAGCGGCACGCGCACGCTTTGCCAGAACGAGATCTCGGACATGCTGACTTCGCGGTCTGCGCTCGAACCGCTGGCGCCGCTCGCGCCAGCTTCTCCCGCAGCGCCGCCTGCTCCCGCGACGCCCTCAGCCGGGGTGCCGCCGCCAGTGTCCTCCTCCCCCGCGGCCGCACAGGTCTTGCAGCGCTCGGGGTCGCCGCCCTCGCCGCTGCATGCTGGCATTAACCCGACCGCGGACATCAGGCAGAAGAGCGCGGCGCGCGGCAAAGCCCGGGCAGGCTACCATCGCGCGCGTACGGCCGGCGCCTCGTCGGCGGGCCGCGGGCGTGCCTAGACGCCGAGCGAGTGGCTAAATCAGCACAAAAGCCCGCTGGGCCTGTTCTTGACAAAACCGATGTGCCAATGCATATCGAGCACGTGAAGCTGTCGAACAAGGGCCGCTATGCCGTGCGCGCGTTGTTCGATATCGCCTTTTACAATGAGGGCCGCCCCACCCAAGTCAAAGCCATCGCCGAGCGCCAGCACATCCCGCCGCGCTTCTTGGAACAAATTTTCCAAGATCTGAAGCGGTCCGGCATCGTGGGGTCAAAGCGTGGGCCGCAGGGTGGCTACAGCTTATCGCGGCGCCCGGTCGACATCCGTCTGGGGGACGTGGTGCGCGCCTTGGAAGGGCCAATCAGCCTGGGCGATCGTGAGCCGGGACCCAAGCGCGCGCCACCCTCGGAGGACGGGCGGCGCGTGACCGAGATCGTGTTTCGCGACTTGTCCACGCGCGTGGAGGCTTGCTTCGACGCGATCACGATCGCAGATATCTGCGATCGTGCCGAAGACCAAGGTTTGAAGCGCCCAGGCGCACAAGGCTACGTCTATGTCATCTGAAGCCCTGTCGGCGGCCCTGCCGCCACTTTCCACCCACCCGCACGTTTACGGCAGCGTGCTCGATTTAATCGCCGACACACCGCTCGTGGAGCTGCGGCGGTTGGGCCGCGCCACGCCTCGCGCGAACGTATTTGGGAAATTGGAGGCGCTAAATCCCGGCGGCTCGGTCAAAGACCGGATCTGCCTGGCGATGATTGAGCGCGCGGAGAAAGACGGCAACCTGCTACCGGGCGGCGTGGTCGTGGAGTCGACCAGCGGCAACACCGGCATCGGTCTCGCGCTAGTCTGCGCGCGCCGCGGCTATCGCTGCGTGCTCACCATGCCGGCGAGCATGAGCCTCGAGCGCCGCCAGTTGCTCCAGTCCTTCGGCGCAGAGGTCGTGCTCACCTCCGAAGAGGCGCAGATGGAAGGCGCGATCGCCAAAGCGCGCGAGATAGCCCACGCTACGCCACTCTCGTTCGTGCCGCACCAGTTCGAAAATCAAGCCAACCCGGAGGCGCACTTCGGCGCGACCTCGCGTGAGATCGTGCATGCGTTGGGCGGCGAACCGGTGCACGCGTTCGTCGCAGCCGTGGGCACGGGCGGCACGATCAGCGGCGTCGGCCGCGCCCTCCGCGACCTGTATCCCGAGTGCTTGGTGATCGCCGTGGAGCCCGAAACCTGCGCCACGATCTCGCGGGGCGAGCGCGGCCCGTCCAAGATTCAGGGCATCGCGGCCGGCTTCATCCCCAAGAATTACGATGCGAGGGTGGTGCACCAAGTCCGTACCGGGACGGATGAGCTCGCCTACCAAACCAAGCTCGACCTTGCCCGGCGTGAGGGCCTCCTCGCCGGCATTAGTTCTGGCGCAAATGTCGCGGTGGCGCTCGAGGTCGCGCGCGAGCTGGGCGAAGGCAAGAACGTGGTCACGATGCTGTGCGATACCGGTGAACGCTATTTCAGTCTCGATGAGTACTTCAAGCCCTGAGCGCATCGCGCTCCAGAACAGGTCGGCGCTCATCGTCGGCGTCGGCGGCCTGGGCTGCCCGGCTGCGCTGGCGTTGGTCGAAGCGGGCATCGGTCGCCTCGTGCTGTGCGACGACGACGTGGTGGACGAAAGCAACCTTCACCGTCAAATTTTGTTCGCCGAAGCCGATATCGGGCAGGACAAGCTGGAAGCCGCAGAGCGCGCGCTCTACCGCGCCGGCGCTCGACCCGGCAGCATCGAGCTCGTGCGCTCGCGCCTTTTGCCGGAAAACGCGCGCGAGCTCGTGCGCAGCGTGCACGTCGTGCTCGAGGGAGCAGACAATTTTGCGACCAAGTTTCTGTGCGCGGACGCATGCTTTCTGGAGGGCCGCCCCGTCGTGCATGGCGCGGCCGTGCGCCTGTGCGCGACCGTCTTGTGCGTGGCCGCCTCCGGCGCGCCTTGCTACCGCTGCCTGTTTGAGGACATGCCGGTCGGGGCGACGCCAAACTGCGCAGAGGCGGGTGTGCTCGGTCCCGTCGTGGGCTTCGCGGGCGTGCTGATGGCCGACCGCGCACTTTCGTTGCTCCTTGGCGACGCCTCCGTCTGCGGCGCGCTCGTGAGTTACGACGCCAAGGCGGACCGCGCACGTGAGCTCCGGCTGACGGCGCGCGCGCGCTGCGCGCTGTGCAGCGACGAGCGCAGCATCGACCGCATCACCTACGACCGCTACACAGCGCCCAGCTGTGCGGCCTGATTTCAAAACGAAGGAGCATTCCCCATGGCGACCGTGCGTATCCCGACTCCCCTCCGCGTCCTGACCGGCGGCGAAGACCAAGTGCAAGCAGCCGGCGAGACCGTCAAAGACGTGATCGAAACGCTGGAGAAGAATCACCCAGGCATGCGCGAACGCCTGCTAGACGACAAGGGCGTGCGGCGCTTCGTCAACATCTACGTCGGCGATGAGGACATTCGCTTCCTCGACGGTCTGGCAACAGCGCTGAAGAGCACGGACGAAATCAGCATCGTGCCGGCCATCGCAGGCGGATGATGATCACCGAGCACTCGCTCACCCGGCAGATCCGGCTGGCCGAGGTGGGCGCGGCCGGCCAAGCGCGGTTGGCCGCGGCTTCCCTCGAGGTGCGCGGCACCGAGGGCAGTTTGACGGAGCTCGTGTACCTGTGCCGATCCGGCGTGGAGCGGATCTCGCTGCGACCGAGCTTGCCGGCGAAGCCCTTCGTGCACGAGGCGCTCTTTCGCCATTCCTCGACGCGCCGTCAGGCCGCCGGCGCATGGCGCGCCATCGCACAAATGCGGGCAATTTTGAGCCTGGATATCGGCGACCGATGAGCCCTCGTTTGATCCGCTCCCGCCGCCTGTCCTCGGTGCTGGACGCCGTCGGCAACACGCCGCTCATTCGCCTAGAAAAGGTGGCGCGCTCAGCGCCAGGCGTAGAGGTGTACGTCAAGTTGGAATTCATGAACCCGGGCGGTTCGGTCAAGGATCGGCCCGCGATGCGCATGATGCTGGACGCCATCGCCGACAAGCGGCTCACCACCGATCGCATCCTGATTGACTCGACGAGTGGCAATACGGGCGTCGCCTATTCGTTGATGGGCGCCGCCCTCGGCTACAAGGTTCAGCTAGTGATGCCGAGCAACGTGACTAAAGCTCGGAAAGACATCACGCAGGCCTTCGGCACGGAGATCATCTACAGCGATCCGCTCGAGGGCTCGGACGGCGCTATCCGCTTGGTGCGGAAAATAGTCGAGGAAAACCCGGACAAGTACTTTTATCCGGACCAATACTCGAACCCCTCGAACCCGCTTGCCCATTACGACGGCACGGGCGTCGAAATTTTGGCTGCGCTCGGGGATCGCATCACGCATTTCTGTGCAGGCCTCGGCACCACCGGCACCATGATGGGCACGACCCGCCGTTTGCACACGCACGTTCGGCCAATTCACTGCGTCGCCATCGAGCCCGACCAACCTCTGCACGGTCTGGAAGGGCTGAAGCACATCGCGTCGAGCATCGTGCCTCCCATTTACGATTCGGGCGTTCCGGACGAGATCATGCCGATCTCTACGGAGGACGGATGGGACATGTCCGATCGCGTCGCGCTGGAAGAAGGCTTGCACGTCGGACACTCGACAGGCGCCAATGTCTTCGGCGCGGTGAAGCTCGCTGAGCGTCTGCATCGCGAAGGCAAGACCGGCTGCGTGGTGACCATCGCCTGCGATCGCGGCGATCGATATTTCGCCCCGATGAAGTGGGAAAAACGCTACCTCTGGTAGCCCAATCAGGAATCGACCAACTCATGACCGACACAGCCTGGATTGCCGGCGGCCTGAAAATTCCTGCGAGCGTGCTGCGCGAAATCGAGCGCGCGGGCGTCGCCGCCTATGGCCGGGACGAAGAGGCCTGCGGCTACCTCACCGGTCCAGCCGAGGACCCGCTGCTGGCGGACCGTGCCGTGGAACTCGAAAACCTCGCCAACAAGTACCACCAAGTCGATCCCGAGGGCCACCCGCGCACCGGCCGCGAGTACTTCAAGATTAACTCGCTCAAGTTCGAGCGGGCGATCGCCGAGGGCGTGTCCAATAGCCGCCCGGTGAAGGTATTTTTTCATTCGCACCTCGACTGCGGCGCCTATTTCAGCGCCGAAGACGCGGCGAGCATGACCATGGGCAACACCGGCGGCCCGAGCTACGCGTTGGCTTATCTGGTCACGGCGGTCGACCACGCCGAAGTAACGGCCCACCGCTTGTTCATCTGGGACGATGCCGCGAGCTCATTCGTAGAAGCGCCGTTTTCGAAGCTGGCGTAGACTCACGGCTCGATCATGCCGCGACTCGCCTGGCTTGGGTTGGCACTGAGCACGGCGTGTTGGGCGATGCCGGCGCGGGCCGATCTCGGCGAGGACGTGCGAACGCACCAACACGCGCGGGCCCTCTTTGGGCGAGTGCTCCGGCTGAAGCCGCGGCTGCTGGAGCGTGGCGAGCGCCTGCCCCTGCCCGTCCCGCCCGAACTCCTGGATCCAAAGGGTGCGAGCTGCGTAACGGTCGCCGTCCTGGGCGTGCCCGAGACGCACTTCGTGGTCCGCTTTTCGTCGCTTGACCCGAGCGCGCCGAGCACGGCCTATCCGGAAGCCAGCGTCGCGGGCGCCATGGACATCACACGTTGCGGCAGCGGAAAGCCGTTCTTGGCTGGAATCGTGCTGGAGATGCGCTCGCCGCGCGGGGTGCTCGAGACCTTGATCAGCGCGGCACCGGCAGGCGTACCTAGGCTTCAGGAAACGCTGCCGGGACGTGATCCCGGCGTCGACTTGGCGCTGGGCGACCCCGGGCCGCGCCCGGGTCTGCCCCCGCTCGTCCAGCGCCTCGCGCGGCTGTCAGCCCGCGCCAAACGTGAAGCTGCGCTGAGCTTCGAACATGAGCCGCTGTCCGCCCGCGACGATGGCTCGGGCGCTCGCGCGTTGTCGTTGACCGCGGGTTGCCATCAACTCAGGTTGCTGGCCGAGACTGCTCTGCCGGGCGCAGAGCCGCAGGTCGATTTGGACCTCGAGCTCGTGAACGCGGAGAGTGGCGCGCGCGTCGCGGTCGACCGCAGCGATGATCCCGATGGCGCACTCAGCTGGTGTGTCGGGGAAACCGTTCCCGTCGAGCTTCGATTCGTGGGGGCCCGGCCAAGCTCGCCGCTCACTCTGACTCACGCGCGCTGGGAGCTGCCCGCCGGGCTCCCTCAGGCGTGGGGCGCCGAGCCACGGGCCGCGCTCGGACGGGTCGCTTGGGCCGAGCACCTTAGTCTGCCCAGCGCGCCCGTGTACGAATCGCTCGGCGTGCAGGGCTCGAGCGCCCTGCCCATCGAGGTCGAGCCCGACGCCTGCTACACGGCGCTGCTGGTCCCGCTACGCGGTGAAGTGCGCGCCTTGTCGTTGTCTGCGTTCGTGCGCAGCCCAGGAGAGACCGCGCGCGGCGCATCTGACACGGACGGCACGGCGGTCTCGTTCTGCGCGCGTGGTGCGACTCGGGCTACGCTCGAGGTCGACGGTCAGGGCTCGAGCCTCTCTTGGTTGCTCGCCCTTTGGGAGACCGGACGCGCGGTGATCGGCAGCGCAGCGCCGTGAGCGGTGCGCGTTCGGCTCGGCTCGCGCTCTGCGGCGCAATCATCGGCGTGGCCTGCGCCCGACCCCATCCGCCTACGACGGCGCCCGTTCCGGCAGTTGCATTCGGTAAGGCATCGGGGCTGCCGAGTTCGCGGCGCTGGTTCCACCCTGAGCGCGAGAGCGAAGTGGTGACGGTCGAGGCGGGCGTCGCGGGCGACCGGATCGCGACGTTGGTCGACTTGCCCGCCGAGTCGTGCGCCGTGCTGATTGCACGCGGCACAGACAGCGTCGAAGATTTGGATCTGTTCGCTTATGGCGAGGACGGCGCGGTGCTCGGCATGGACGAGGGCGCCGACAAGACCCCCGCGCTGCTGATCTGCCCACCGCACCCCCTGCGCGTGTACGTCGCGGGGCGCATCGCCGCCGGCCACGGGCTGGTCGCGATCGGCGTCGAGCGCATGCCGCCGAAAGACGCGGAGCGCGCGGCCCAGAAGTACCACGCGCGACACAGCCAGACCGACACCGATTCGCGGCTCTCAGCCTGGCCCGGCCTGGCCGAACGCATCGCCGAGCACCGCCTACGGCTGGGCGGGAAATGGTCGGACGTACGGCGCGTCGCGGTGCCGCTCGACGCGCGCATCCCTACCCGCTTGAGTGCAACCGTAGAGGCCGACCGATGCCTTCACGCACTGGTCTTGGCCGGCGATGAACTGTCTCACATCGAACTGTCCGCGCTCGACGAGAGCGGTCAGATCCTCGGCCGGGCAGCGGCGCTGGGGCGTGACCGCTCGCTGGTCGTGTGTTCGCCCCTGACCACGTCGGTTAGCCTCGAGCTGCGACCGCAAGGCGGTCGCGGCGTCGCCGTGCTGGTATTGTCTCAAACCGAGCCCGGCACAGCGGGCGACATCGACGACGCTTGGCGCGTCGAGCTGTTCGAGTCCGGCACGCTCGACGACGCGCGCGCCAAAAACACCGCGCGCTTAGCAGGGCTCGGCTACCCGAAGGCGAACATTTTGAAGACCAACACGTTGCGGCCAGGCCGACTCGATAGCGCGGCGCTGACACTGCCCAAAGGCTGCGCGCGCGTCGACGTGCTGGCCGGCGCACCCGTGCGTGACTTATCCGCGCGGCTGTGGAGCGCCGACGACTCCTTGATCGCCGAGAGCGCTGGGGCGGCGCCGATACTGTTCGCTTGCTCGGGTGGCGGCCCGGCCCGGCTCGACACCGAAAGCCTGGCTCGGCCTGGCACCTACAGCGTAGAGCTGCGCGTCGAGCCCGAGGCACCCGCCGGCTTGATGGCCTCCCCGCTGGCGGCGAGCCGCCTACTGCATCACATGCTCGAGCACGGGTTGATCCGCAGCGCCGCCCAGGAGGCGGACGTGATCGCGGCCGGGGCCGAGATTCTCGCCCATGCGCAACGCCATGCGCAACACGGTGCCGCGCGCTGCCAGCGTGTAATTGGCAACCCAGTCGACGAACGAGCGCAGTTCGTTCTTGAGCGGCGGGATATCGAGCTTGGCCGAGACATCCTTCAT
>CAXSGJ010000059.1:0-11563 GCA_964236865.1 uncultured Polyangiaceae bacterium | reverse complement strand
CACCTGGATACCGAGGAGTTTTTGGTGCCGCTCGGCCGGTGCGTCGACTACACGCTGGCGCTGGGCGCGGGGAGCACGGGGGCAGAGGTGCGCTTGGTCGAGAGCCTGTCCGGCGCCGAGCTGGCTTGGTCTCGCGGGACGCACGCCACCAGCGCGCGCGCTTGCGCGGTCGATGCTCAATCCGGCGGTACGCTGCACGCGCGCGTCGAGCTCCGGGTCGCGGCCGGTCACGGGGAGGCGCTTTCGACCACGCACATGACCACGCCGGCTCGCTGAGCGCCAAAGGGCCGTCGAATGGCTGAGTCGGTCGATGATCGCGCTCGAGGCCCCCGGCTGGCGAGGCGCGACGAAGGCGCACACGGTTGGGAAGTGACGAGGAGCAACGAAGCCCGCGGGGACAGCGGGGATGCCTCGGTCACGAGAGCGAGCGACTCACCCTCCGAGGGCCCTAAGGCCTAAGGAGCAGTACGTCACGTACCGACGCCGAGCGCAGCGCGCCGTCGGCGGCGCTCAGTTTGATTTCCTTGTCGTTCACCGCGCGTATTTGCCAACGCGGCCAAGGTTGTGAGGGCGACTCCGGGCGAAGGAGCACGAAATCTCCACGCCGCAGCTCACTCACCAAGCTGGACGGAGGTTCTGCCGCCAGGGCCGAGAATGGCGCGCTCACAATGCGGCCCGAGCTCAGACTGATGAGCGTCGCATCGTCGCCGAGCTCGTGCACGGAACCCGTGAACCAGTCGGGGCCCAACTTGACGAGCACTCGCTCACGCGCCCGCGGATGCCAGCCGGGCTCCGGGCGCGGGTCGCCCGCGCGTTCCGCATTGCGCGCGAACGAAAGCTCGGCCTGATTGCGTTCGAAGAAGCGGCGGAGGTTGAGTTCGGTCAGCGCGGACGGCGTCAACACCCGTTCGCGAGGCAGCTCGAACGTCACGCCGGCGGCGGAGCTCGCCGTGATCCGATCTTGGATGACGCTCTGAATACGGCAAGGTAGCCAAGCATCGCCCTGTCCGCAGATCGCGAGAGCGCGCGCTTGCAGCTCGTGGGGTGCCGGCGGCAAGCGATACACGTCGCTGGCCACCACGTTCGATGACTCGTTGCCGCCCGCGGCCTGGACGCGCAATGTGCCCGCCGTCACGGCGAGCACCCGCCCCTCGAAGAATTGAGCCGCCGCCTGTTCGACGACGACGCGGTCGCCGCGCACGTAGCCGTCGCGGAAATTAGATTCCGGGGCCGGCTCCCGTTTGCTGCAGGCCAGCGCGCAAAGGCTGAGAAACACGGTTAAATGCCAGCGGCAAATACTTTGGAGCGGCAAGCGACTTGTGTCCTACTCTCACGCGTTGACGCGAGCGCGTCACCATTCCGAGGAGCAACGATGACAAGCGCACAGGACCCACGCCACGCGCAAGGCGGCGGCTATCCTCCAGGCGGGTACGGCCCTCCCGGGGGACAAGGGCCAGGCGGCTACGGGCCCCCCGGAGGACAGGGGCCGGGCGGCTACGGGCCTCCCGGGGGACAAGGGCCAGGCGGCTACGGGCCTCCCGGGGGACAAGGGCCAGGCGGCTACGGCGCGCCCCCGGGGGCGCCAGGTGGTTACGGTCCACCCGGAGCGCCTTACGGAGCACCATTGCCGCCGTACAACCCGGGCTCGCCGTACGGCCCGGCGGGCGGGCCCCCACCGGTTCCGGAAGTGAAGAAGCGCGCTCAAACGTGGCTGATCGTGTCGGCCGCGAGCTTCTTCTTCTGTGCTTGCGGCTTCAGCATCATCGGCGCCGTGTTTTGCTTCTTGGCCATGCAAGCCGCCGATCAAGGCAACTTAGAGGACGCCGAGAACAAGCTCAAATGGGGTAAGATCGTCACCCTCAGCGGGTTTGGGCTCGGGCTCGTGATGTCGATCATCGGCTTCATCGTCTATGCCGCGCAAATCTTCGCCGCCATCGCGTCTCATTGAACGACTCGTTCACTCGGGGACGCGAAATGGAGCCACAAACGCACTCAGGATGCGATTGAAGTCGGCCGGCTGGGTCAGATTCACGACGTGCCCCGCTCCATCCAGCACGTGCAGCTCGGCGTTCGGTAAGAGCTCGGCCAGCTCCTGACAGGGCTTCAGGCTCTCCGGATCGTTGGAACCGGCGATCAAGCAGGTAGGGATCGTGAGTTCGCGTAAGCGCGCGGTCATGGAGCGCGGGGACAGGGAACTAGCCAGGAGCACGCGTTGGATTTGGGCCAGTGCGTAGGGCGAGTGCTCCATCAGCCCCTGCCGGATCAAGGCCGCGCCTTTCGGGTCGAAGCGAGAGCGCTCCCCCCAAACGAACTCGGCGCCCGCTTCGTCCAGGCCACGCGCCTCGATCGCGTCGGCGAAGCCGAGGGCCCAAGCCCGGCGCTTCATGTCCTCCCCCGAGGTCGGGTAGGAAGCGAGCAGCAGCGCTCGCACGCGCGTTGGGTGCAGGAGCGCATAGTCGAGTGAGAGCTTTGCGCCCAAGCTGAGTCCACCCACGATCACCGGCCTCGAATCGGCGGACGCGAGCTCGTCCAGATCGGCCAGCATCGCCTCCAATAAATATCCATCTGGCGCAGAAGGGGCCGGGCTACGCGAATGACCACGCAGATCGAACAGCGTGACTTGGAAGTCATCGCGCAGGAGGCGCGCTTGCATGCGCCAGTTGCGCGCGCTGCCGCCAAAGCCATGGCACAGCAGCACCCGCGGCGCGCCCGCCTTGCCCGAAGTTTCCGAGTGCAGCTTCACTCTCTTCCAAAGCCCCGATTTTTCGCCGTCGTCAAGCTTGATCCGGCAGCCGAAGCGCTCCTATGTGAAGAGGCGTGATTCGTCCCGATTTAAATCCGGCTCAGCATAGCGCGGTAATGACGCTCCAGGGGCCTCTCCTGGTACTGGCCGGCGCTGGCACGGGCAAGACACGCGTCATCACCTACCGGATTGCTGAGCTCATCCGGCGCGGCACCGTGCAAGAGCGAATTTTAGCCGTGACGTTCACCAATAAGGCGGCACGTGAGATGCGCGAGCGCGCCTTGCATCTGCTGGGTAAGCGGCCAAAAGGCGTCAAACCGCCGGAAATCTCCACTTTCCACGCCCTCTGCGTGCGGGTGCTGCGCCGCCACGCCGAGCGCCTGGGTTATCCGAAAGAGTTTGCGATCTACGACCGAAGCGACCAAGAAACCTTGGCGCGCGGGGCCCTGCGCGACATTCGCGTCAGCGCCGATACCCTGCGTCCGGGCGATCTGCTGCACATCATCAGCGGTTGGAAGAGCCAAGGCATTCGGCCGGCCGCGGCGGAAGGTGTCGCCAACGGCGACCGGGAAGGGTTGGCTGCGGCGGCCTACGCTCGCTACCAAACACAGCTCCGGGCCTCGGGCGCGATGGACTTCGACGATTTGCTGCTCGCGACGGAGGAGCTCTTCGACAAACATCCCGAAGCGCGCTTTGCCGAGGCAACGCGCTTCGATCATCTGCTGATCGACGAGTATCAGGACACCAATGGGCCGCAGTACCGGATCGTCAAAGCGCTCGCGAGCCGCCACCGAAATCTGTGCGTGGTGGGGGACGATGACCAGTCGATCTACGGTTGGCGCGGCGCGGACGTGTCTCACATCCTGAACTTTCAGAAGGATTGGCCCGACGCCAAAGTGGTGCGTTTGGAGGACAATTATCGCTCGAAGTCACCCATACTGGAGGCCGCCAACACCCTCATCGCCCACAACGGCTCTCGGCACCAAAAAATCTTGCGACCCTTCCGCGAAGGTGGCTTGCCCCCGCGCATGCTGCGCATGGAAAACGAGACCCTGGAAGCAGAGGCGGTGATCGCGGAAATAAGGCAGCGCATGGAGGGAGTCGACGAATCGGTGCGGTGGCGACCGAGCGACGTCGCCATCCTGTTTCGAACCAACGAACAGCCACGAGCGTTCGAGCTGGAGCTTCGGCGCGCCCGCGTCCCGTACGTGCTGGTCGGCGGCATGTCCTTTTACGATCGAAAAGAAGTTCGCGACGTCCTGGCCTACCTGCGGGTGATTGCCAACCCTTCCGACGAAGTCTCGCTCTTGCGCATCATCAACACGCCCGCGCGCGGTATCGGCGCGGGCACGGTCGAAGTGTTGATGCAAGTGGCGGTCAACGCGGCCTACCGCTCTGGCAAATTTTGCCGGAGGCTTCGGCGAGCGGTGACATTGCTCACGGCGCGAGCGACCGCGTGGACGGCTTTCGCACGTTGGTGGAGAAGTTTCGCGCTGAGCTCGGCGTGGCCCCGCTGTTCGAGTTCGCCCAGCAGCTGCTGCAAACGGTCGATTACCGCGCCGAGCTCGATCGCGTATACAAGACTCCCGGCGATATCGAGGCGCGGCTGGCCTCGATTCAAGAATTTCTCAATTCAATCGCGCTCTACGAACAACGCACCGAGGGGGCGACGCTGCAAGGATTTCTGGAAGAAGCGGCGCTTGCCGGCCGTGAAGATCAGAAGGACGACGACAAGCGTGAGCGCCACGCGGTCACGCTCATGACCTTGCACAGCGCCAAGGGCTTGGAGTTCCCGCACGTGTACATGGTGGGCATGGAGGAAGGGCTTTTGCCTCACCAGCGCTCGGTCATCGACGGCAAGAGCATAGACGAAGAACGCCGTTTGGCTTACGTCGGCGTCACGCGCGCTCAAGACTCACTGACGCTGACGTTCTGCAAAGAGCGCATGAAGTGGGGTAAGCCGCGAGCTCAGATCCCGAGTCGCTTTCTGATGGAAATGCGCGGCGAGACCGAGCGTGCGCGCAAAGCCGCCGAGGCCTCGCTACAAATGTTCCGGAACCTGGACAAGCCCGGCCCGCCGCCAAAGGCTGCGGCGAAAAAGCCCGCTACGCGCGTTGCTTCGGCAGCGGGCGCGGTGAAGCTCGGCGCGAAACCGGTAGCCAGCGCGGCGGCACGTAGGCCGGCGCGCGGATCCTCCTGAGCGGGCGCGCTCGAGCCGCCTCAACCGTCGAGCTCGTGAAGCTCGGCGTCGAGCTTGTCGTCCCACTGGTCTCGAGGCTCGGAGCGCTTGCTGTCCGCGGCGCGCGCATTGGCGGTTTGTTTACGCCAACGCCCGAGCATCAACGCCGCCGCGATGCCCGCGCCGCCCATCACTACCGAGAGTCCGATGAACACGTTTTTGAGCTGGCTGTTGGGCTGGACCGCCACGATCTTCGGTCCATAACGTTCGACGAAGGAGGCCTGGATGGCGTCCGCCGATTCTCCATTGCGCAGGCGGCGGCGGATTTCGTGACGCATACTGAGCGCAATCTCGGAGTCGTGGATATCGATGGTCTGCGTCCAGCAACAAGGCGCCATTAGACGGCCTTCGATGGCGCTGGCACCTGGGACATTGCCTTGAATGTCATCGGCAAAGTCGTTCTCGGGCGAAACGGACGGCGCGGGACCGGGCGCCGCTGTTTCGCCCGCGTGAGCGACCCCAGAGCCAGCCAGTGACGCTCCCAAGCCGCCCAGCAAGAGCAACAGCGAGAGCGCCGCCGGAAGCCGAACGCGAAGACGGGAACAGCTGAAGACCGATGTCCGAATCATGGTCTCAGATCGTAGCGCGTTACTGCCCGCGCCGCAGGCCTCGCGCGCGCTTCGCCCCGCTCGAGCGAAATAGCGTGTTTCAAGCGGCGAGCGCTGTCGCCGAAATGATGCCGAAACCACTTGCAAGCGCTGCCAGAACTTTCGAGTCGGAGCCTCCAGGCGCGCTCAGCGACGCCCGCTGCGCTGGGCGATCGCGTGGTGCTGTCGAGTTGCGCGTGCACGGAAAGAAGTCCTTGCGGCCGGGCCGACATTGACAGAAGAAGTGGGCACAATGGCACTCGAGAACGCAGAATCGACTTTCGGCGACTTCGCGCGGGGCAACGGGGGACAGCCTGCGCCGGACTCGGGCCCGCTGCGGGTTAGCCTGAACACCCAGTTCGAGAGTGGCATTCCGCCGGCTCGCGTGCGCGATGAGGGGTTGCTCGAAAATGGCATTGAGCGCATGGAAATGGCCCTGGCGAGCGTCACCCGCACCGAGGCAAACCTCGGGCTCTTGATCCGTGGCCTGAAGCACTTGGCGGCGGGCGCGCTCGCGGCGCGCGAAGCGAACGCGGAGCTCACGCAGGAACTCGACCAACTGCGGACCGACCTAACGCGCCGGAACGAAGCGGAGCATTCGCTGCGCTTTCGCCTGAGTCACGTCGAGCAACTGCTAGACGTGGTGCGTCACGAGGGCGCGCGCGAGCGAGAGTTTCTAATCGAGCAGCAAGATCTTTTTTTGGTGGAGATCTTGACTGACCACGAGCGTCAGGTCGCAGATCTACAACGCGCGCTAGTCGAGGGTCCGCCTCGCCCGGTCGAATCCCCACAGCAACGCGAGATCGAGGAGCTGACCGCGCAGCGCGATCAAGCGCGCGACTACGCACTGCGCTGCGAGCGCGAGCGCGACGCGGCCTGGAGCGAGTTGGCGGCCAGCGAGACCACGCCCGCACCGGTGACCGTGCAGCGTTACGCGACTCCAGCGCCGGAGCGCAGCCTCACACCGCCCCCCCTCGAGGCACCCGCCGCGGCCGAGACCGATTTTTCAGAGGTCAGCGACGCGGAGCTATTCGGGCCGCAGCGAAAGTCGAGCGCGACGGCAATCGGCTCGATCAGTCTACGCGCGGTGCAAGTTCCGGCATCGCACGTGTCAGGTACCCAACTCGAGCGCGCCGCGCCGGCGTCAGGCGCGAATCATGAGCGCGTGCCTCGCGCGGCGCACGCATCGGGCACCAACCATGAGCGCGCGTCGGGCACCAACCACGAGCGCACGTCGCCTGGGTCGAGTGCGAACCGTGAGCGCCTCATCGAGCGTCCGGGTACGGGGTACTCGGTGTCCGGCGAAGACCTCGCGGACTGAGCGCCCCGGGCCGGCGCCCCGGGCCGGCGCCCAGAACTCAGGCTGAGGTCGCTCATTAGGTCGCCGGCCGGCGGTGTCCCGCCTTCACAAAAGGCCGGTTCGGCGCTTGACCGACCCGGACGGGGAGCCTAAAGTTTCACGAAGTTTTGAAACCTCAAAGACCAAGCTGATGTCCGGAAGCGCAGAACCGGTCACCCAAGCCGAGCTTGAAGTCGCGGACACCATCGGCCGGTTGATGGAGTTTTGGGGCTTTAAACGGCCGATGGGCAGAATGTGGACCCTACTCTACCTTTCGCCAGCGCCGCTCGGCGCGGCGGAGCTCGGCGAACAGCTCAAGATGAGCGCAGGCGCGGTCAGCATGACCTTGAATGAGCTCCTGAAGTGGGGCGCGGTCAAGAAGAGCTGGCGGCCCGGCGAGCGCCGCGACTTCTACGAGGCGGAGACCAGCATCGGCAAACTCGTGCAGCGGGTGCTGCGCGAGCGCGAACTCGAGCTCGTGCGTCAATTCGGGGAAGCCCTGAGCAACGCCGATTCCGCGCTGCCGCGAGCCAGCGAGGCCGCCAGTCTGCGCGACTTCAAGCGCGATCGGGTCCACGAACTGCAGCGCTTGGCGCGACTCGGGGAGACCCTCCTCACCGCTCTCGTGGCAGGCAAGATGGTCGACCCGACGCCATTTCTCAAAGTGTACGGAGATCCATGAGTGACCCGGTAACTGCCCTCGTCGCCCGTGATGGCTCGGGTGCGATGTTCGACGGCATCGCCGCTCGCTACGACTTGGTGAACCGGGTCATCTCGCTCGGCATCGATCAGAGCTGGCGGCGGAAAACCGTGCACGCACTCGAATTGGCGCCGTCGCATCGAGTGCTGGATCTAGCGACGGGCACGGCCGACCTCGCGATCCAAGTGGCCCGGAGCGAATCTTCCGTGACCGTCGTTGGTCTCGATCCGTCGGCCAAGATGCTGGATGTGGGGCGCGCGAAGTTGAAGCGCGCTTCACTCGAGCGCCGCATCGAGCTCGTGCAAGGCGACGCGCAAGCGCTGCCGTTCGCGGACGCGACGTTCGACGCCGTGTGCATTGCCTTCGGCATTCGCAATGTGCCCGACCGGGGCCGGGCGCTACGCGAGATGGCGCGCGTCACGCGGCCGGGCGGTAGGGTCGCGATCCTGGAATTATCCGAGCCACGCGGCGGGCTGATGGGCGCGCTGGCGCGCTTTCACGTGCACTCGGTGGTCCCGTACGTGGGCGCGCTCCTATCGGGCGACAAGGAGTACGAGTACTTGCAGCGCTCAATCGCTGCCTTTCCACCGGCATCGGCGTTCGCCGCCTTGATGCAGAGCTCGGGCCTGGAAGTGATCGCGGTGCAGCCCCTCACCTTCGGCGTCTGCCACTTGTACGTGGCAGAGCCACGGACCTCAGCATGACGAGTCAGGTCGAGGTCGCTCCGGCCAGCCGCGCAACTGAGAGCGGTTTCGACGTCGCAGAGTTGATTGCGCGCATTTTTTGCGACTTGGCGCGCGTCGTCAGCCGAGCGCCGTTCGTGGCGCTGAGTTGGGCGGTGCCGCGCGTGCAAAGCGAGCGGCTGCTGGCGGCCGAGAACGCCGGCGAAGCCGTGCTGTGGGCGCCACCCGGTGACGAGGAAGCATGCGGAGTCGGGGCGGCGGTCACACTCAGCGCGCGCGGCCCCGATCGCTTCCAAAGCATTCAGAGCCAGGCGCGCGCGGCCTGGGCGCTCCTCGACTCGAGTTTGCTCGCGGCTGAGCTCCCTGCGCCGCGCTTCTTTGGTGGGTTTTCGTTTCAACCCGGGCAGGCATCGAGCGCACTCTGGCAAGACTTCGGCGACGCGCGCTTCGTACTGCCGACGCTGACCTATCTGAGAAATCGCGATCAAGCGTGGCTGCGCTTGATCGTGCGCGGCGATGCTTGGAAAGAATCTGAATCTTTTGCCCAGCTCGAGGGACTGCTGCGGCGCGCACTGTCGGCGCTGTTTAGTCCTACCGCCGCGCTCGAGCCTGCCCGCGAGCTCGCGCGTGAGGAGCGCTCCGTGCAGGCCTGGGGTGACCTCGTACTGGCGATTCAGGGCGAAATCGCCCAAGGTAACGCGCACAAAATCGTCGCCGCTCGGCGGGTGAGCTTGAAGCTGGACCGCGCGCCTTCGCCATCCGCCGTGCACAGCCGTTTGCGAGCCGACGCACCGGAGAGCACACGCTTTGCTTTCCGCTTCGGCCCCGCTACTTTTTTGGGCGCAACCCCCGAACAATTGATCCAGAAGCGCGGCCTCGAGCTCAGCACGGAGGCGGTCGCGGGCTCGATCAGCGCGGATGATGTGACCGCCGCCGGCCGCTTACTGGAGAGCGATAAGGATATACGCGAGCATGAGTTCGTCGTGAGCGAGATCATGCGCTTGCTGAGCCCGCTGACCCGCGAGCTGACTGCGGCGCGGCGTGACGTGCACCGGTTGCGCACGGTGCTTCATTTGCGCACGCCCATTTCAGGCACATTGCGCGAGGCAAGCCACGTCCTCGAGCTCGTGTCGCGGCTCCATCCGACGCCCGCCGTGGCCGGCGTACCGACGCGAGCGGCGATCGACTTCATCCTTGCGCACGAGCCCGACGAGCGCGGCTGGTATACCGGCCCGATCGGCTGGTTTGACGCCGCGGGTGACGGCCGCTTCGTTGTGGCGCTGCGCTCGGGCGTGGTGTGCGGGCCACGCGCTGAGCTGTACGCGGGCGCAGGCGTGGTTCAAGACTCGAATGCTCCGAGCGAATTTGCCGAGACGCGCTGGAAGCTCGCCGCGTTGCTCGGAGCGCTCGGAGTGAGCGAGTGAGCCCCGCGCTGCTGACCGAGTGGTCACGCTTGCTGCTCGGAAGCTTGGCGCGCGCTGGCGTACGGGACGTGCTGCTGAGCCCAGGCTCGCGCTCCACGCCCTTCGCCTGGGCCGCGTTGCGCGAGCCCAAATTTCGCTGTCATTCTTTCGTAGACGAGCGCGTGGCGGGTTTTTTTGCGCTCGGCCAAGCTCGCCTCAGCGGGCGCCCGAGCCTGCTCGTGTGCACCTCGGGGACGGCCGCCGCGCACTACTTTCCTGCCGTGATCGAGGCCTCAGAAGCTCGCTTGCCGCTCTTGATCTTGACCGCTGACCGTCCCTTCGAGCTGCAGCATTCTTCGGCGCCCCAAACCATCGACCAACTCAAGCTGTTCGGCGGGTATGCGCGGGCCTTCTTCGAGCTCGGCAATCCCGACGCCGCGCCGAGCGCGCTTTCGGGCTTGGTCCGGAGCGTCGCGCACGCGGCGCACGCCGCGCAGTTTCCTGAGCCGGGACCCGTGCACCTGAATGCACGCGCGCGCAAACCGCTCGAGCCGGTTGCAGCTCAAGATCAGGAGTCGCTCGCGCTGCGAGACAGCGTGGATCGCTGGTTGGCGCGCGGTCCGACGCTGAGCGCGGGCGCAACGTTGGAAGGCGATGTCACGCGCCTAGCCCGGGCGTGTGCGCGCACTGCTCGCGGCTTGATCATGGTCGGCCCCGAAGCCCCCGATGGGGCCGAAGGAGCTCTCGTGCGTCTCGCGGAAGTCGCGGGGTTTCCCCTGCTTTGTGAGGCAACCAGCCAACTGCGCTGGCGCGCCGAGAGCTCCGCCAGCGTGTGCTTCGTGGACGCCTTCGAGTGGCTGCTCGGTTGCACGCGCTGGGCGCGCGCGCTCGAGCCGGAGCTAATCGTGAGCTTTGGCGCCACGCCCACGTCTGGCGCCTACGAGCGACTTTTAAACGGCGGCTTTGCCGGGCAGCGCTTCGTGGTGTCGCCGCATGGCTTTCCCGATCCGCATGGCTTGGCCACCGAGCTCGTGAGCTCTGGGAGCGCGCAGGCGGCCCGGGCCACGGTGTCACTTCTCGAAGCCAGCGGCGTCGACGACTCGCCCGGCCGTGCCGCGTTTTCCAGCGCTTGGGCCAGCGCCAACGCTGAGGCCTGGCGCGCAGTAGACCGCGAGTTAACCCGGCCTACGGCCGCCTTGAGCGAAGCGCGCGCGGTGCGCTCGGTGCTCGACCAATTGCCCTCGCCGAGCCTGCTCGTGCTCGGCAATAGTTTGCCCATTCGCGAGGTCGATGCCTACGTGCCGAGTTCGCGTCGCCGGCTTCGTGTCTTGTCGCAGCGCGGGGCGAACGGGATCGATGGGCTGATTTCTGGGGCAGCCGGAGCCGCTAGCATCGCCTCGGAACCGACCGTGCTGCTGATCGGCGATGTGAGCTTCGTGCACGATTTGGGCGGGCTGGCGGCCGCGCGCAACCGTCAGGGCCCGTTCGCGATCGTCGTCATCGACAACGGCGGCGGCCGCATCTTCGAACGGTTGCCCATCTTCGCGCAGCTGCAGGCAGACGGTGTGAGCGCTCAATTTTGGCTCACGCCGCAAAGCGTCGACCTCGCGCAAGCGGCCGCGCTCTTTGGCTATCACTACACGCGAGTCACCCGTGAATTGGACATCGCCAGCGCCATGCAGCGCGCGACCAGTGAGCCCACGGTGAGCATCGTGCACGTCGTGGTCGAAGGTTCGAGCGCACGGGAAGCGGAGCAACGCGTCCGTGCGGCATTAGAGCGCTCGGGAGCCAGCGCATGACGCCGATCTTGGCCCTGCACGGCTTCCCCGGCAGCACTGCCGGCTCCCAACCCGGTAGCCGCAACAGATC
>CAXSGJ010000058.1:21351-40468 GCA_964236865.1 uncultured Polyangiaceae bacterium | reverse complement strand
CAGTGGCGGCAGTCGCGGCGGCGATGTGGGGGGGAGCATCGGCGGCGGCGCAGGGGACAGCGGCACAGGCGGCAATGCCGGAGCGGGGGGCACCGCGGGCCGGAGCGGTACAGGCGACAGTGCGGGAGCGGCGGGCACCGCAGGCGGCAGCGGCGCAGGCGGCAGCGGCGCGGGCGGCGGTAGCGCGGGCGGCGGTAGCGCGGGCGGCAGCGGCGGGGCTCCCTCGACAACGTTCGTAGTGCCCGCTTACACGAGCGATGCGGCACCCGCGTTGGCCAGCACGGGCACGCGCAATGAGGGGCGCCAGTTCATGATCAAGGGCGACCCCGTGCGCGTGCGCGACTTGGGCGTTTGGGATAACGGCGCCAACGGTTTGGTGCATGCGCACACCGTCACTCTGTTTTCGCTCGACAAGATCGGCGCCGGCGCCAAAGCGACGCCGGTGCCCGGTGGCTCCATCACCGTGCCGGCGGGGACAGTGGGGGCCCTCGATAGCGGCTTTCGCTATGCCGCGCTGAGCACTGGGGTCGACCTCGCGCCCGGCAACTACGCAGTGATCGCCTACGGCCTCGACGATGACGACAAGCCCGGGAACGGCGGCGGCTTGCCGTTGCCCGCATTGGGCGTCACCGACGGCAATTTCGACCCTTACCAATTCGTGACCGCGGCGAGCCCCGCGTTCCCCACGGGGGGCGACAACAACAGCCATTCGAGCGCCTCGTTCCGCTTCGACTCGAAGCATCAGCCGCTGCGCATCATGCCGCTCGGCGCTTCGATCACCGATGGCTTCCAGGGCACCCACGCCGGTTACCGCGGTCCCTTGAAAGCGTTGCTCGACGAAGCGGGCGTGCTTTTCCAATACGTGGGCTCGGCGACGGACAATGCGGGCACGCCAGCGTTGCCCCGCGAGCAAGCCCACCACGAAGGCCACCCGGGCTTCGTGATCGAAGCAGGTACGTCGGGGCGCCCCGGTATTTACGATAATCGCCAAGCATGGCTCGGCCCGAGCGGATCACAGGCAGACGTCTTCTTGATCTTGATCGGCACGAACGATGTTGACCTCAATTACAAGCTCGACACCGCGGGCGACCGCCTCGACGCACTGATCAGTTCGATTATCGACCCAGTGATGGGTCTGCAGCCCAAGGCCAAAATCATCCTGGCGCAGCTTCCGCCGATCAATGATCTCACTGAGGATGCGCGCTGCGTCACGTACAATCAAGCCGTCGTCACCGTCGTGAAAGCTCACCAAAAGAAAGGGGAACCGATCAGCACCATCGACGCTCATTCGGCGGTCGCGCTCTCGGAGCTTGCCGACAAGTTGCACCCAAATGACATCGGTTACTCGAAGATCGCCAAGCTTTGGTTCGACGCGCTAAAAGCGCTTTGAAAGCCACGCCGAGACGTCGAGCGCCCTGCTCGCTCGCGCAGCTGTGGCGTCGTGCTCGGTTAAGAGCATTCAAACCGCGGAGCGGCTGGCGCGGAAGTGCCCATCGGGCCGACGTCGCGCTCGGAAGGCCGGCCATGACCACCGGCGACTACACGGGGCTGTTCATGCAGACGATCGCCAACGGTTGGAGCGAAGTGACGAAGAGCAGCACTTTCTCCGTGCCTTACTCGATGTACAAGATCCACGAGAGCTTGGCGAAGGAGGTCAATGCTTTCGGCCTCAAGGGGACGCTATTCGAGCCAGGAGCCTGTGCGACGGAGTTCGGCAGTCCCGCCTCGCTCAAGCACGCCAAGCAGGTGGGAATACAACGAGCTGTGGCAGGAGGTGTTCGGAACGGAGCCCGCGCACATCGAGTCGCGGTGAGTTGGGCAACGCGAGGGCTGACGTACGAGGGTGTAACGCGCTACCCTCTGTTCATGAGATCCCTAGCCCTTGCTCTGAGAATTTTGGCCATCGCATTCCTTTCGGTGTCGGCATTGCATCTAGCTACCGGCATGCAGGCTGACGCCATGCTCGGCGCGCCGGTGTCTCCGGCGGCAGCGGCGGACCCGTCGCTCGACAGTCAGAACCGCTTCTATGGCGTCACCTTTTCACTCCTAGGGATCACTCTGCTGATCGGCGCGACCGACCTCCGCCGCTATGAGCCAATCGTCGTGGCGACATTGGGTGTGCTCTTCGCGGCGGGGTTGGCGCGGGCGGTGTCATGGGCGATTCACGGCGCCCCATCGTCCTTGATTATCGGAATCATGTGCGCCGACTTACTACTCCCACCGTTGCTCTATAGCTGGCTGAAGCGAAGCTTGAAGGCGCCAACCTAGGATCGAGGATCCGATCTTCACTCTCGCCCACCGACCTCGTCGAAGCCCTAGAATGGCGTCCCTGCGGAGGAAGCCGCGCATTTGCGACCTGCCTCGCGCTGGGGAGTCAGCCCCCCGGGCCCGGTGAATCTGGCCTTGGAAAAGGTTGGTCTTGCCCGCCGGGTGTCTGCGGTGGTGCCGGGGCTACCCGACGCGCTGCGGATTGCCCGCTGCTCGGACCTCATCGCGCTCGTTCCACAGTCCCGCCTCGGCAATGCACTGCAGAACGGGCCTGCGCGGTGGTCTGGTCTCCAAAGCTTCGAGCTTTCAGTCCCAACGCTCGATGTGAAGGTGTCCGTGTCATGGCATCCGCGCGTCGATGGCGATCTAGCCCACCAGTGGCTACGACAGACAGGTAGGTCACACCGCGCTGCCCCCGTGCTTTCGCGCTGAGGGCATGGCAGGCCGCGACGAGACGCCGCGCCGTCGTCGCCCAGTGCTTCGCTTTCAATAGCGCATGTATAATCCTGCAAGATGGTACGCACTGGCCGCCCCCGCGGCTTCAACCGGGAGGAAGCGCTCGATAGTGCGATGCGGTTGTTCTGGGAGCATGGGTACGAGGCGACGTCGCTGTCGCTGCTCAAAGCCGGCATGGGCGATCAGGATACTGTCGACGACGCGATCGCATTGCTCAGCTCGGCCGTGTCCGATGCCACTCGCGCTTACGATCGCCACTGTTCGCTCGTTTGACCGAAAGGCGGTGAGCACCCGCGATGGCAAAATCTCGAGTCGCAGCTTGGCGTGCAGCCCCACCGCGGAAAGGCGGCACGAGCGGCCGAACGCTGCGAGGCCCGATGGGCGCCCGCGTCTTTCTCGAGCAATAGCTCGGCCCAAGGGCGCGGGGCGCCCTGAGCCCGGTTGGTGCGTTACGTCAGGCTACTTTGGCAGCTCGAACACCTCGGGGTCGGTGCCGTAATGTCTGGCGGATACGTCCACCAATGCTTCGTGCCCGGAGATTTGTACGGTGAGGGCGCTGCCGCCAAGCGCCGCTAATAAACGCGGCGTTCCGTTTACGTCGAAGAGAGTGGTGTAGCCGCCGAAAGCGAATGGGTAGGGCTCAACGAAGCTCGAGAGGAGTAGGTGATTGTGAAGAGCGAGGGCGGTGCCGAAGCTGATATACTGGCCGTCTGCGAGGATAGAATTGAGGATGCGTTGATCCGCGACCCAATGCGAGCCTTCGCGCAGATACAATTGGACGGCGCCGGTCCGCTGAGCACTCGGCCCGGCTGCATTTGGCTCGCTGACCGCGATTTGCGTGCCGCTCACTCCAACTGCCGAGCCGAAACTGGTGCCAACGGCTCCATCCGGTGGATCGAGCCGTTGCGCGAAGCTCCAAAGCGAGCTGCAGCGTTCGTATATGTAAACAGCCGAGGAGTGACCGGTCACGTATCCGCCAGGCGGCGGGGCTCCAACGACAGCAACATTCTTGTCGAGGGCGACGGATGAGCCAAAAGTGTTCCTGTACTCCGCGTCTACTGGATCCAGCGGAGCGTCGAACACGGTCTGCAGCCGATAATAGCCGTCTGCTCCGCGTTGAAAGACGCGCACACCTTGAGCCGTGCGGATGAGCGCAGTGCCGTTATCGAGCACGAACCGACCATCGGCGTTCACCAGCAGCGTTTGCTTTAGCCGCCACACCCCGCCCGAGCGGGTAAATAAGTATACCTTGCCCACGCCATTAGCTGTTCCGGAACTCAGCAGTTCATCGCCGTTCAGGGCTAGATACGTTCCGAAGGTCCTATCGATAGCGGCCGAATACGGGTCCGAGCGGACACCTACCGCTTCCGGGTTAGCAATTACCGCTTGACGCGGCCAGGTACCATCGGGGCCTTTAACGAAAATAAGCACAGTGCCATCCGGCATCCAAACCGGCGCCGAGCGAGCGGCCAATGTGCCCTTGTCGAGGACGGACCCATTCAAGCACTGACCTCCGCAACTCGAGCCGTAGGGCGCCACGAAGGACGGGCTCAACGCGGGCTGGGGCTCGATTTGCGCGCCGTCATCGGGCGCATCGGCGATCTCTGGCGTGCAGCTCGGATCCGGAGCGACCTCGCCATAGACGTCGAAGTCATAGAGAGAATTACCGAAGTAGGTGAGGCGCGCGGTCGAGTACAGGCGCACGTAGCGCGCGGCCATTGGAGCGAATGATATATCGTCGAGCCCGCCGTCACCGGTGGTGGTCGAGTACACGACCGACCACGGCCCATCGCTCCGGTCACTCACTCCGATCTCGTAGGTCTGACTCGCCGCTACTTCCCAGTTTAGGATGACGCGGCTCACTTGCCGGACCTTGCCAAGGTCCACGTAGATCCACTGCGGGTCGCTGAATTGGCTCGACCAGCGGGTGGTTGAGTCGCCATCAATGACCAACGAAGCGGGAAGCGCGTCGCTCTCGACGGACGAAGCGACCGCGCCGGTGGCCGGAAGCAGCGTCTCCACCAGAGGCGCGGTCCCACTCGGGGTGACGTCGATGTAATTCAAATCGATGCTGTCGCTGTCGAAGGTGAAGCGCAGCACGTGGGCGCCCGCGCTGAGCGTAACCCCCGAGTACGTCACGTTCGTGTAACGCCAGGTGCCGAGCGAAGGCAGGCTCTGCTCGGCCAAGCCCGTGCCGTCGATGCTCACGTGAAATTGCCGGTCGAGAAGGTCGCTCGCGACACGCGCCGTAATGTCCACGACTTTCGTAGCGCTCGCTTGAATGTCGTATTCGAGCCATTCGCCTGCCGTCGTCCAGCCGATCGCGCAACCGCCGTCGTCGGGATCATCGCTGCGATCGATATCGACGCCGTCTTTGCGATCGCATTGCGTGACGTATGCGCCGAAGTTCACGTCAGGTGTGCTGTCGAGCGCGCGCCCGTAGCTCTCCGCCTCGATGCGCCCAGGGACAGCCACGACCAAGGCCTGTGCCTTGGTTGCTGCGTGCTCAGTGCCGGCTTCATTCGAGCCTCCACATGCACCAAGAAGCGCCGCCCCAAACACCGCAATATGACGCCAACGATAAAGTGACATACTGAGCCTTTCCCCGGGTGCTCCGGTCGCCGACACAATAACGCACTTCCATGCGCCTGAGCACGAGGACGGCGTGGCGCTTCGAGCCGAGGCATCACAAAAACGCCGCACGCTGCACAAGAATGCTGCAATTGGGAAAAGCCGTGCGGATACATCGCATTGCAGGCAGAGGCGCCGGCGCGGATCCACTCACCAAACCAGGGCGTTGGCCGTTAAAGCAGCTTATCGAGCGTGATCGGCAGGTCACGGATACGTTTGCCGGTGGCGTTGTAAACCGCATTGGCGACCGCCGCGCCGACGCCCGTTATGCCGATTTCACCGATGCCGTGCGCGCCCATCGGCGAGTGTGGATCCGGGATATCGGTCCAGATCACGTCGATCTCCGGCACGTCTAGGTGCACCGGCACATGGTACTCCGCGAGGCTTGGGTTCATGACGCGCCCATTGCGCTCGTCGAACTGCGTTTCTTCCATCAGCGCGAGGCCCAAGCCCATGATGATCCCGCCACGGAACTGGCTCGCGGCCGTTTTGGCATTGAGGATGCGCCCGCAGTCAAAGGAGCCGAGGAAGCGGCTGATCCGCGTTTCGGCGGTCACGGCGTTGACGCGTACCTCGCAAAACATCGCGCCGTAGGAATGCATGGACCAGTGCATCAACTCGAACGGCGGAGGGGCGCTGCCTTCTGCCGTCAGTTCGTCGCGTCCGGCCTGTCTCAGCAGGGCGGCGTAGCTCTCTCCCAGCGCGGGCTCGTCGAGCTTGTACAAGCCACCGTTCAGACAGCCGACCTCGTCCGGCTTGAGGCCAGCCAAGGGCGAATCCTTGGTGGCAAGCTCCAGAAGTTCGGTCACCAACGCCCCGTGCGCGGCGAGGACGGCCGCACCAATGGACGCAGTCTGCTGCGAGCCACCGGCAAGGACCGTTCCCGGCAGAGATGAATCGCCGTAGCTGACGTTGACTCGTTCTATCGGTAGCCCCAGGCGTGCGGCGGCCACCAGCGCCGTGGTCGTGGCTGTGCCCATCCCCATTTCGTGCGCCGCAATCTCGACCTTCGCGTGTCCGAGCCGGGTCAGCGTGATCCGCGCGGCTCCTCCCGGTATGCGCTGGTAGGGATAGGTCGCGGCCGCCATGCCCATGCCCACCCACCATTCACCCTCGCGGCGGGTGCCGGGAACAAGGTTGCGTTGATTCCACCCAAACCGCTCGGAACCCGCGCGGCATGCTTCCACGAGGTGGCGCGAGGAAAAAGGGATGCCCTGAGTCGGGTCCCGGTCGGGCTCGTTGTGAAGGCGCAGTTCGATCGGATCCATGCCGAGTTTTTCGGCCAACTCGTCGATGGCGGACTCCAACGCAAAGCTGCCGACGGACTCGCCGGGAGCACGCATGAAGGTGTTGGCGAGCATGTCCAGATGCGCCGTTTCCACCATGAGCTTGAAGCTGTCCGCCGCGTACAGGCTTTGGGTCGCCAAAATGAACGGTTCGGGCACGTTGTTGTGTTCGGTCATGGCGACCACGCCGGTGTGGATGATCGCATCGAAATGACCGTCCGCTTGGGCACCGATGGCCACGCGTTGCTCAGTGACGGTGCGCCCGCCCACCACGCGGTAGACGCCTTCCCGCGAAAGCGTGAGGCGCACCGGCCGCCCCGCCACGCGCGACGCCGCCGCCGCCAGGACATGGTGCTGCCACAACGTCTTGCCGCCAAACCCGCCGCCCACGAACGGCGAGGTGACATGGACCTGCTTTTCCTCGAGCCCGAAGGCTTTCGCGAGCGACCAGGCGACGTGCGAGACGCATTGCGAGGCATCGTGGACCAGCAGCTCGTCGCCGTTCCACGCCACGGTCACCGCGTGGAGTTCAATCGCGTTGTGATTGTGACGCGGTGTCTGGTAAGTCTCGTCCACCCGGTAGGGCGCAGCGGTCAAGGCGGCTTCAGCATCCTTGATCTCGTGCTTCAGCGCCTCCCCGCCAAATTCCGCCCGATGGAGGCCCGCAGCTTTGGCCTGCGCGAACCCGGTGACCGCCGGCTCCGCTTCGTAGCTGGTCCGGATCAACGATTTGGCATGGTCCGCCTGCTCCTGCGTCTCGGCCAAGACGATGGCGATGGGTTGGCCGTTCCAATGGATTCGGTCGTCCTGCATGACAGGTAGGTTGTCGCCTGCGGCGGCCTTTTGCGCCGCCATGAAGAAGGGCAACGCCTTCATTTTCGGCGCGTTGCGATGCGTCATCACGAGCACCACGCCCGGTGCCGCTTCGGCGGCGCTGGTGTCGAACGCTGCGATGCGCCCTTTGGGGATCGTGCTGTACGCAAGCGCGCCGTAAACCATGCCATCCAAGGGAAATTCAGCGGCGAAGCGCGCCTCGCCTTTTACCTTGAGTGGCCCGTCGACCCGCGACACCGGCGCGCCGATCAGCCCGCGCGCGTGACCCATCAGTGGATCGGGCTTGCCGCCCGGCATCCAGCGATCGGGCGCGAGCGCGACCGCTTTTTTCAACGCGCCCGTAGCGGCATTGCCGAACCTGCTCATGATTGCTTCTCCGCTAGTTCTCCGAGCGTGGCGGCAACCGTCCGCCGGACGAGCTCGATTTTGAATGCGTTATGACTCAACGGCTTGGCGTCCACGAGTTCCGCCTCGGCGGCGGCCAGGAAGCTCGCCTGCGTCGCGGGTTGGCCCGCGAGAGCCGCCTCGGCCTTCCACGCCCGCCACGGCTTGTGTGCAACACCGCCCAGCGCGAGACGCACGTTCTTGACTGTGCCCCCGTCCACTTCCAATGCCGCAGCGACCGAGACCAGCGCGAAGGCATAGCTCGCCCGGTCGCGCACCTTGCGGTAGGTCGAGCGCGCGGCGAACGGCAGCGCGGGCAGCTCGACCGCCGTGATCAGTTCGCCGGGTTCGAGCGTTGTTTCTACTTCCGGGTTTTCTCCCGGCAGCTGGTGCAGGTCGGTCAGCGGCAGCGTGCGCTCGCCACCGGCGCCACGCAGATGAACGATCGCCCCAAGTGCCGCCAGCGCCACGCACATATCCGACGGATGCGTGGCAACGCATGCCGACGAAGCGCCCAGGATAGCGTGGATGCGGTTGAAGCCGTCGAGTGCGTCGCAGCCCTGACCGGCCACGCGCTTGTTGCAGCGCGAACCGTCGGTATCGTAAAAATACGTGCAGCGCGTGCGCTGGAGGAGGTTCCCCCCCACCGTCGCCATGTTGCGAATCTGCGCCGACGCGCCCGCGACAATGGCCCTGGACAACGCCGGGTAACGCGTCCGCACCGCCCGGTGCTCGGCAACAGCCGTGTTCCTGGCCGCCGCGCCAATGAGCAGGCCGCCATCCGCCCGTTCCTCAATCACACCGGAAAGGCCGGTGACATCCACCAGGGCGTGGGGCCGCTCGATGGTCTCGCGCAGCAGATCGACGAGGTTGGTGCCGCCGCCCAGGTACTTGACTCCTGCTTCACCACCCCGACGAACCGCGTCCGTGGCGTCGGTCGCCCGGGCGTAGGTGAACGGGTTCACTTTGCCGCTCCCGCCACCGCAAACGTTTCGGCGATCGCCGTGACGATGCCGTTGTAGGCGCCGCAGCGACACAGGTTGCCGCTCATGCGCTCGCGCAACTCGTCGTGGCAGAGCGCGATGATTTCGGCAGAAAGGTCCTTGGTCACGTGGCTTGGGACACCACGCTGCCACTCTTTCACCATGCCGAGCGCCGAGCAGATTTGCCCGGGCGTGCAGTATCCGCACTGGAAACCATCGTGCTCGATGAATGCCTGTTGGAGCGAGTGCATCGTTCCATCGTAAGCCAAGCCCTCGATCGTCGTGATGGAACGGCCCTCGTACTGCACCGCAAGCGCCAGACACGACAGGACACGTTCGCCGTCCACCAGCACCGTGCAGGCGCCACAAGCACCCTGATTGCAGCCCTTTTTCGAGCCGGACAGGTGTAAGTGTTCACGCAGCAAATCCAACAGCGAAACGCGCGGGTCGGCCGGTATATCGGCCTCGGTTCCGTTAACGGTAATTGGCATGGTTCGCGTCCTAGTTGATTGTTTTTACGCGCGAGGACCCTGTCCAAGCAGCGCTCCATCCGCGAAAAAAAGTACTCGTTTCCCTCCCGTTCGCAAGCAATCCGTTTCGCAAGTTCGCGGAGGGTATCCGGAACACCGGGCCACGCGTGAACTGCAAGCCAAAGCGGCAACCTCGAGATGACCCGCGGCAAGCCGGTCAAGAACGGCAGGCGGGATCGGGCACTTCACCGTTGCCCGGTCGGACTCGACGAATCAGACAAATAGCTACCGCTTGAAACCAAAGGGCACGCCCGAAGGGACTCGAACCCCTGACCGGCGGGTTAGAAACCCGCTGCTCTATCCGACTGAGCTACGAGCGCGTGCTGCGTGAACGTTTTGATGCCCGGGCGTGCCGGGGATCGAGCGGGCGGGATCCTTTCGATCGACGGCGGTGTTGTCAAGCGAGTGTGGCGCGCTCGGCGGTGCGCGGCGAGCCGCGGCGCAAAAGTCCGTAAAACGGCCGAGTTTGGCCGGGCCTCGCGGCTCGGCCCCTGTACGGCGGCAAGCGAGCTCGACGGGAGCCGGCGCGCTAGAGGTCCGGTTCGAGGCGGCGCGACGTTCGTCTTTACCGCGGCTAGGGTAGCCGGATGGCGAACATCGAAGGTCTGGGCGTGTTCTACCTGGGCAACAGCTACGACTTAGCGGCGCGCAAGACCACGGACGAGGCCATCCTCTATGACTCGCGCCGGCTCACCACACACGCGGTGTGCATGGGCATGACGGGCAGCGGAAAGACGGGCTTGTGCGTGGGCTTATTGGAAGAGGCCGCACTCGACGGCATTCCGGCGATTGCCATTGATCCCAAAGGCGATATCTCGAACCTACTGCTGAGCTTCCCCGAGCTGAGGCCGAGCGACTTTAGGCCTTTCGTCGACGAAGGCGAGGCAGCGCGCCAGGGTCTCACGGTCGACGCGTTGGCTGAACACGCTGCCAACGCCCAGCGCGCGGGGCTCTTGGCGTGGGGACAAGATGCCGACCGCATCCGACGCTTCCGCGACGCCTGTGAGCTGGCGATTTACACGCCTGGCAGCGAAACGGGCCTGCCGCTCTCGCTCCTGCGCTCGTTCTCGCTGCCCGGTTCGGCAGTGCTGGAAGACGCGGAGCTGCTGGCCGGGCAGATCGAGGGCACCGTCTCGGGCCTGCTCGGCCTGGTAGGCATCGACGCCGAGCCGCTGCGCAGCCGTGAGCACGTGCTGCTGTCGCAAATCCTCGGCGCCGCCTGGGCGTCGCGGAAGGGGCTCGACCTCGCCGGTCTAATCCAATCCGTGCAAACGCCGCCGTTCAACCGCATCGGCGTGCTCGAGTTGGACACGTTTTATGCAAAGAGCGATCGCGATACGCTGGCCATCGCTCTCAACTCGCTCTTGGCGTCGCCCTCGGCGGCCGCTTGGGCCCGCGGTGAACCACTCGACATTCAGCGCCTGCTGTACGGCGCCCAGGGCAAGCCGAAGATCTCGATCTTATCGATCGCTCACTTGTCGGACGCGCAGCGCATGTTCTTCGTGACCCGTTTGCTGGACGCGCTGGTCGCGTGGATGCGACAGCAAACGGGCACCTCGAGCCTGCGCGCGCTGCTCTACATGGATGAGATTTTCGGCTACTTCCCACCCACGGCCGCGCCGCCGTCGAAGCGGCCCATGCTCGTCTTGCTGAAGCAGGCGCGCGCGTTCGGCTTGGGCGTCGTGCTCGCGACGCAGAATCCAGTCGATCTCGATTACAAGGGCTTGGCCAATTGCGGGGCGTGGTTTCTTGGCCGCTTGCAAACCGAGCGCGACAAGCTGCGTGTGCTGGAGGGTCTTGAAACTGCCTCTGGGCAGGCTTCGGGGAACGGCTTCGATCGTGCGGCGCTGGATCGTGCGCTGTCCACGTTGGGCAGCCGCGTGTTCGTCCTGCATGATGTTCGCGAAGCGGCCCCAATCGCGTTTCAGACCCGTCAAACCTTGTCCTTCTTACGTGGCCCGCTGTCACGCGAACAGATCATGGCGCTGATGGCTGAGAAAAAAGCCGAAGTTTCTGCGAGCCCGACGCCGAGCACCGAGTCCTCCGCCGCCGCGACATTGAAGCCGGCACCCGCCGCCGGTCTGAGCGAGGTCTTCGTGGCGGCACTGCCTGGTGCTGGCGGCGCGCTCGTGTACAAGCCTGCCCTCTGGGCGGTGGCCAAGCTCCACTACGTGAATGCCGGCTCGGCGACGGACGCGTGGGCAAGTACCGCCTTGGTCGCCCCCTTGGACGCCAGTGATCCCGAGCTCGATTGGAGCCAAGCAAGCGTAGCGGCGGCAGACTTTGCAATGCGCTCCACTGCCCAGCCCGAGCCGGAGGCCAGCTTCCTCGCGTTACCGAAGCTGGCGAGTGATGCCAAGCAGCTTGCTGCAAGCAAGAAAGCCCTGACCGCGCACCTCTACGAGCAACGCCCGCTCGAGCTGAGTGAATGCAAAACTTTACGTCTCACTTCGGCGGCGGGCGAGGACGCGGCCGCCTTCCGCGCCCGTGTGGCGCTGGCCGCTCGCGAAGCGCGCGACCGCGCACTAGAGCAGGTGAAGCAGAAATACGACGCAAAGTTCGCCAAGCTCCGCTCAGAGTGGGACGGTGCTGAAGCTAAAGTCAGCAAAGAACGCGCGGAGGCGAAAGCCAGCCAAGTCGACGCGCTGGCTTCTGTAGGGTCGACCGTGCTCGGGGCGCTACTCGGCCGTTCACCGTTCACGGCCACTACCCTGCGACGCGGCGCGTCGGTCGTTAAGAGCGCAGGCCGGGCGTCCAAGCAACACAATGACGTGGCGTTGGCAGAGGCCAAGCAAGCCGAGCTCCGCGAGACCTGGAGTACGCTGCAACGCGAAGCCAACGAGGCATTGCACGCCGTGCAGGCGGCGTGGGATCCCGGCAAGCTCGAGGTCCAAAGCACGCAGGTTGCCGCACGCAAGGCGGATACCAACGTGACGAGTTTCAGCCTGCTCTGGCTGCCCTTTCGCAAGGACGGCAACGGCACGCTCGTACCGGCTTTTGTTTGGCCCTGATACCCTTGCGAACAGCAGTGGTGCGACGTTCCGCGTCGCAGGCGATCACTTCGGCGGCGGAACCGGCGGGATTTCGAACTCGTCCCAGGCGGGAGTAAGATTGGTGCTCGTCGTGCCTTGGTTCCACAGGTAGGCGCCATCGAAGGTTTGAATTTGATGAGTGACCGAGTCTTCGACAACGCCAGTCATGTACAGCTGCGACGAATGATGATCCCCTGCGCCGCCGCCCGGCAGCATGAATTGCCCCGGATAGCTGCGGGCGGAGGAGAAGATTAACCAGTAGAAGTTCTTAGTGCCTTCGCTCTTTACGTCCGGCGACCACTTGGGCCAGCTATTTATTACGCCTGGGCTCTTGTCTTTGCCACACGCCGGCGGGTCATTGGCGGAGAGGCGAGTGGCCGTGCCGCCAGCCGCTGGAATGACGTTGATTTCTCCATCGGGACGATAATACATGTCGGCCGCGTCAATCTTAGCGACGCGGTTGAACGCAACTAAGCTGTCGTTGGCGCTCAGCGCCGGATAATACTCGGCGACGCCGGCTTGTGACGCGCCTGAAAGCGGAGTGACGGTGCCGCCCGCGCCGTCATTATAAGGCACGCTGTGAATGTTCACGTCAGTGTTGTTGCCGCCGATGCGCCCGTCTTGCTCGTGATCGGCAGAGGTGTAGAAGATGCTCTTGCCGTCGTGCGTGAAGGCGGGCGATATCGCGGACGCTGCCTCACCGGTCAAGGCCAAGCGCCCCCAAGCCATCTTCTCCGAGGCGGCGATGGCCGCGTTGGTCGGGCCCGCCGCGTTCGGAGCCCAGGGGATGGTCGCTGGGGTGTCCAGGTTGAACCAAGCGAGCGTGGTCGGTTTGGTATTTTTTGGTGGGAGACTGAAGCCGGTGGTGGAGGTGCGATCTGTGTACATGGACACGGCCATATGCGCGCCGTCCGACCAATGCGCCTTGGAGAAGGTGAGCATGCCGAGCCACGGCTGATTGATCAGAGTCGCCGCGCCTGGCGTGACATACGCCGGCTGTTGACCGACGGTCGCGCCTTCGATCGAGGCGACCACGCCATTCCATGGCCAGAGATCTGTGAAGCCCACCGATTTGCCGTCCGGCGTAGAGGTATGGCAACCGATACATTGCACGGCGCCCGGCGGATCTTTGATGGCGCCGGGATCCGGGGAGACGCGCAGCGCGCTGCCGTCGACATTGATCACCTGCCGCTGCACTTGCTTGATCGTGAGCGCGTCGATCACGCTTTCGTCCCCGACACGGAAGCCGACCAACTTGCTCGTATCCGGGCCCACCGCTGGTGATGTGCTCGCCCAATAGACCATGGTGCCGCCTGCATAAACAGGAGCGATTTGAAACGTGCCCTTGGTGCCCGAAGGCGTGCCGGGGCTGGCGGTGCTGAGGCCGCGGATGGTCACCGTGATTGGAGCCATGTGCACGTTGGTCGCCAATGCAAGCCAGATGTCTTTGGGCATCGCGTAGCTGGTGGCGGTGGTGTAGACTACCAAGTCATTCGCTTCGGCGTCGGCATGGACGCGGATTTCCCAAAGGTTCTCCCCCGCCAGCGGCTCGAAGCGAAAGCGCGGGCGCAGCCAATTGGCGGGAAAGAGCGTGCCTGGATCGCTACCTTGTGCGAGTTGCGGTTCGAACACGCAAGGGCCGGCCGTGCCCATGTTGGTTGGAGCGCCGAAGAGCGTGGCCGCGTTTGCGGGCACGGGCGTTGTGCCACTGGCATCCAAGATGGCGGCGGCGGGGAGGTCCTTACAGCCGGTCGTGCAGTTGACGACCGGGCGGTCCTCCACTGCCATGGGGGGTGGCCCGCCCTCGGTGTTCAGGATAGGCCCGATGCTGGCGTCCGGGAAGTTGGACGTGTTGCCCGCACTCCCTGCTTCGGGAGTGGGCGAGGTGACTCGTGAGCCGCCGGGCCCGCTGTTCGATTGGCCGGCAGAGCAGCAGATCGCAATGACACTGCCCAGAACCAACCCAGCTGACGGATGTACGCGCATGCAGGGCGGGTGTGTCCTCATTGCAGACACCTGATCACAAATCCAACAAGCGCTGCGTGGTAGACCTTCCGTGATTAGATATGTGGAACTTTGAAGCCGCGACGGTCAGCTCGAGTTCATTCAGTCAGCGGCGACCACGCCAATAGAAGCTCAGGAGCCTTCGCCTCACTGGCTGCGCAAGGCTCCGATTCGATACAGGTTGCCCTGCGCGCTCGAGCCTGAGGAACGTTTCAGCGGCACGGTGCCATTGTCACTCGAAACGTACAGGGCCCCGTCGACCGGTGAGATCGCAACGCCGACCGGCCGCACGGGAGATTCACCCAACTCACCCTGCGACCAAGACCACGCGCCGTCGTGGGCTTCGCCGTTCGAGCCTCCGCCGAACACGACCTCGTACGGGTAGGTCGTCGCCTGTGCGGTCGAAGTCGGCATCGGGGCCTTGCCGCTCTGGTCGAACGGAACCCAAATCACCTTGTAGCCCGTGCTGGGGTTTCGGTCCCACGAGCCGTGCAGCGCCACGAACGCACCACCGTAAAATCGCGCGGGGAGCGCGCCTTGCGGGCCTTCGAAGAACGCGATGCCGAGTGGCGAGGAGTGCGCTTGCATGAATGTGAGCGGCAGGTCTGCGTGAACCTTGCACCACGCGTTGTCGGCCGCGCTGTCGGTGACGGAAGCGAGCGGGTTTTGGCTAGCCCAAGCCGCGCGTAACTTGGTGCCGGGCGGCACGACTCCCCCTGCCTCCAAAACGCGAGCCGCCGCAAAACAGAACGGATACCCGTACGCTCTCCCCGGCTCCAAGGCGACGATTTCTTCACCGGGGTTGTCCGCATGGATGTCCTGGCCCTGATAGCGAAGATCATCGATGCCGCTTAGAACGCCGACCATGCGCCCGGCCGCCGTGCGGGTGAAGCCAGTCACATTGCGAACGCCGCGCACGAACACCTCGCCGTCTTGCCATCGAAACGGTCTGCCGGGTCTCAGCTTGGACAGGTCGAAGCGCTTGATGACGGAGCGCTCGCTGTCGTACTTTGGCGGGTCAGGGCGAACTGCGTTGTGCTCAGAGCCCGAGTCCACGTACATGAATCCGTCGTAAACATGCACGGGATGGAAGGGGTGATTGCCGCCTCCAGGCTGCCCGACCATGACGTCCTCCCCCGGGCCACCGCGCTCGATCTCAGCTGCATACCTCCAACGTTTAACGCCTTCTTTTGTGCCTGCGTAGAGATACCCGCCCTGCGCGTCGATATCACAGTTATTGCCGTTTTCGGTGCCGGTGTTTGCCCACTCGACGATCTCGTTCGCCTCGAATACGCCGTTTCGATTGGTGTCCCGGTAACGGCGAATGGCGCCCGGTATCGTGACGCCGAATAGATCACCGTTGGGCGCGAAGGTGATTTGGCGGAGCTCACCTTGTTTGCTGGCGACGAGTCGCGCGCACAAGCCGGCAGCGACGAAGTGCTGATCGCCAGGCAAGGGCACCCCTCGGCACGGATCGGGTAGCGCGCTCTTCGAGGCAGCAATCGGAGTCGCTGTGCGTTCAATGGGCGGGGCACCGGGAGACCCGGGACCGCGCGCAAAGTGCTCACACCCAACGACGTGTAGAAGGACGGTCGCGACTCCCGCCAAGCGGGCGCACCGAAGCGCTCCCTCAATCACGCTGATACGTACCCACGAGTTCGCCCCAGGCCAGCACATGGCCCTTCATGCGATCGACGACATCTGCCCGCTTTGCGCCTGGAGGCAGATCCATCGTCTTGTCGAGCGCAAAGAGCTGAAAGTGATAATGATGCACGCCGTGGCCGGGCGGCGGGGCGGCCGGCGTGTAGGCGACTTCCGACTTACTGTTCTCTCCGAGCCGGTATTCGTGCTGCGAGAGCGCATCCAAATCCTTCGTGCCGCCCGGCATGCTGTACACGAGCCAGTGCAAGAACGGCTCGAGCGCGGGGGCGTCCGGGTCTTCACACAATAGAACCAACGACAGGGTGGCTTCGGGAACGCCGTGCCAGTGAAGCGGCGGCGGCGCGCCCACGCCATCTACGCTGCACGAAATCGGCAGCGCCGCATTCGGTTCGAAGGCAATGCTGCTCAGCTCAATGCCAGGTGGGAGTCCCTCTGCCAGCTTATGAAGAGCGAGTTTCTGCGAACCCGCGTGAACGCCAGAGAGCGCGTGGCCTGCGGCGACCGCAACGTCATGTACGATTCCCATGCGCGACAGTTTGCAGGATTTGTACCCGGGCCAGCTGCGCGCAGGTCCCGCGTCAATCCATTTGCACTTGTTACCGGTCGGCGCGTTTCGCCGCATGTGGCGCAAGTCAACGACGCACTCTTAGCCGTGATTCTACGTGGCCGGTGGCCGATCGCGGGCCTTTTCGTCGGTGTCTGGCGCTTCCGAAATGAAGCCCGCGCCGACGTGCGAACCGTCGCACAGCGGCTTCGTGTTCGACTGGCCGCAGCGGCATAGGCGCGCAGAAACCGTCCTCAGGATCACGCGCCCTGTTCCCGAGCAGATCTCTGCATTACCGGTCAGCTTCAAGGGCCCGTTTGGCTCCGGATCAATTCGCAGTGTGTCGCCTCGCTGCTCGAGCGCGTCTGCTTTCAGCGTTGCGGGTTCACCGGAAGCGCGGAAGCCGCTAGCCAGGTGGCTTTGGTCACAGAAGGGCTTGTTCTTCGACTTGCCGCAGCGGCATAGCGTGGCGCGGTAGCCCGGGCTGCGGCCTTCGAGCTCCAGCGACGCGAGCACTGCATACGGGCCGTTCTCGCGCACATGCACCAGATTCACTGGTGGCGTTGGCTCGGCGGGCCCGCCGTCAGAACGCTCGTATTGCAGCGCGCCGGAAGGGCACTCGCGGATCACTGCCGCCAAGAGCTCAGCGTGCGCTTCATCCGGAAACAGCCAGGTTCCAGGCGTGTTGGCGCGAAACACTGCGGGCAGTTCGGTCACACAATGCCTGGAATGGATGCAGCGCGTCGCGGTGAATGACAATGAAAGCGCGCTGCCCCGCGCAACCTCGGCGCGCCCGATCTGGCCGCGCGGCGGATCGGCGGGCGGCGGCTCGGCGGGCGGCGGATCGGCGGGCGGCGGATCGCTCGACAGGCGCGGAGCGACGGGCAACGCGTCGGCTCGCTCACGTTCTGAAGCGGGTGCGAACGGGGCAGCCGCCAAGCGAGCGCGGCTGCGCTCGACTAGAGAGCTCGCATGCTTGAGCTGGGTCACACAGGAAGCGGGCGGAGGGGCGTCGCTCGCAACGGCCTCCAACTCGGCTTGCAACTCGGCAAAGCGGCTCACGATCTGGGTCAGCCGTTCACCGAGCAGCGCGCTCTCCGCGTGGCTATCGAGGGGAGCGAGGCTCCGCACCATCGCAAAGGTCACGCCCGCGTGTACCCCCGGCGTGTCCTCATTGGCGGCCAGATGAGTGAGCAGCTCGCCGATGGATGCGAGCGCATGCATCGTGTCCAGGCTGGTGTCGATCAGTGCGCGCTTCGACGCGGGGGCCCGCCCTTCGACCACGAACACCTGCACCAAGACTCGCAACATGAATGCATAGAGTGTGTTGGCGAGGTCGAGGTAGCGGGCGGCCAGTGGCTGCCGAATCCAAACTCGGCCTTCTGGGCTGAGAGGCCGCCGCATCACCGGGTTCCGCGCCACCGGCCTGCCGGGCGTAAACCCCGGGTCTTCCTTCAACAGCTCCAGATACTCGTCGCGGATGGCGCAGAAACGCGCGAAGTGTGAGCCCTGAACGCTGAGGGCACCCTCCCCCTGGACGACTATCGTGTCGAGCGCGCGAAGCGCCGAGGCCTTGTCGGAGATCAGCAATAAACCGGGCAGCGCCGAATCGAGCGGTCCGATCTGCCGGGCGGTTCCGCCCGCAAAAAACCGGTCCTCGCCGATGCCGTCACAGAGCGTCTCGAGGCCTTCCCGGATCGAACGGTACATCGTGCCGACGGTGGCGTAGTCGCTGGCATTCGGCATCAATACTCCGGCCGGGGCCTCCCGCACGTAGTGTTCTTGGTGAGGGAAACTCGCGCCGTCCTCGACCTCCTGCGCGGCGGGGCGTTCGAGATAAATGAAGTGCTCGAGGGTGCTGAGGTCGAACGGCGCCAGCTCCACGATGATGTTCGCCGGATAGAGGCCGGGCGCGGCCGGAAAGTTCGGTCGCATCAAATTCGGAGATCCGCCGATGGCCGCGGTGAGGTTGGAGACGAGGGTGAGGTGAGTCATCTCCTCCAGCGCAATGCCTTGAATCACCGGTCGCCAGCGCTCGATAGCGGCCAGTTGTGCTGGGTTAACGCCTTCTGACATCGTGCGCTTCAAACTGCACAGGGCGTACAGATAAAGACACAGAAAGTTGTGCTCCAGCTCGGACGCCTCGCTCAGAGCAGAATAGAGCTGAACACGCGATTCGATGATTGGACGCGGGCTTGGTTCCGTCATTGAGTCATAGGCAGAGGCGCGCTCGACGCTACCATGATTGATAGATCGATCGGCTAGGTCCTCGATCTCGGCCGCCGCGCGTACTTTCGTGCCCGTCAATGGTGGTTCGTGAGTCACGAAGCTTGGTGCGCGACGAACTCACGGGCTCCCGCCCGCAGCGCTGAAGCTCCAGCCGGGATGCACCGGTCGCGAGATCGATCGACTTAGCCATTCGCGAGCCCTAGTCCAACCTTCGCGCCAGAGCCACGAAGCCCACGTTTCGAGCCCCGAAGCCGAGCGGCGCTACATCCAAGAG
>CAXSGJ010000058.1:6445-21341 GCA_964236865.1 uncultured Polyangiaceae bacterium | reverse complement strand
TAAATAGGGGTCACCGGACTTGTGATAGTTGAGTATGGATACCGAACAGGGGCGGTGGCTGGCGATGGCCGCGCGGAGTTGCTCCGCGGCTTTGCGATCGGTACTCGGGCCCTGCAGCACGCTGCCGGGGCTCAAGCCGTGTAAGTCCGCGAGGTCGTAACCGCAGAGCTCTACGACGCCGCGGTTGATCCAGCGTAAGAGCCCGCGTTTGTCGGTGACGAGCACGGCGCAAGGCAGGGCTTCTAAAATCGACCACGCGATCTCGGGGTGGCGGCCATCGAGGTAGTCGTCACCGGGTGAGCTGCCGCCGGGAGCGTCGATGATTTGCGCGCTCGGCGCTGCCGCGTTCGAGAGTACGAGCTCGTGCCGCCCCATGCGGGCGACGTCGCTAATGCTCGCGCCTTGATCCAGAAGGGCGCGAACGTTGTTCAACACGGTCAGATCCTCCGGCGTGTACCGGCGGTGGCCATTTTCAAGCCGCACTGGTGCGAGAAACGCGTGGCGGCGCTCCCATACGCGGATGAGGGTTGTGCTGAATCCCGTGAGCTGGGCGAGCTTGCCGATGCTGAGAAACATTTTCCCGAGGTCCCGTTCGACAACGATGCTCGATCCATACTAGGCGCAAGGGCACGCGTCACTCTCACCGGGCAAAGCAAACCTAGACAAAGCCTCGTCGGTGCGGCGATGTTAGCCCGATCGTTCGGCTCGCTTCGGGTTTCGACCATGCGCTCGAGCGTCCAGCGTCGATTGCTCGATGCAACGACGGCGCTCGCGGCGTACGGGTGTGCTCGGGTGAGACGGCCCGCAGGCTAGCGGCCCGCAGGCTAGCGTCATGCCGGCCAGCGCTGCCAGATAGAGCCTTCGTGGTCGGGGCTGAACGCCTGCGGATGAATCATCTCGGCCAGAACTTCTGGCGTGTCGAACAGTGATGGCCCCGAGCGGTTGAAGTATAGATTGCCGTCCGCCACGAACACGCGCCCCGCTCTGACGGCTCGCAGCTCGCTCCAGCCCGCGCGTTCTGCGAACAAGTGAGCTTCGGAAAGCGTGCGCGCGAGCCCGAAGCCGCAAGGAGCGATGACTAGCACGTCGGGATCGGCGGCTCGAATTGCAGACCACGGCGTCGCGGTCGAGTGAACGCCGGCGGCGCCGAGCAAGTTTTGCCCGCCCGCTATATCGACGAGCTCGGGACCCCAGTTGCCCATGGCGAAAGCGGGCTCTATCCACTCCAAGCAAACTACGCTCGGGCGCGTCAACAAGCGCGTCCGCTCCGCGACCGCCGACAGGCGCTTCCGAATCGACGCGACCAAAGCCACGCCCTCGTTTGGCTTACCCAGCACCGCTGCGACATCGACGAAGCCTTGCAGGATGGCGTCGAGGGTTCCGGTGCTGAGCGCCACGACCTGTTCGCGCTGCAAATTGGCCGAGAGCTCACGCGTAAGATCAGACGGGCTCACGGCGCACACTTCGCAATGGGTTTGGGTAATGAGCGCATCCGGTGAAAGCTCGACGAGCAACTGCTCGTTCACCTCGTACAGGGCTTCGCCTCGGTGCAGGCGCTGGCGAACCCGTTCGTCGATATCTCGGCTCGAGCCACTGATGTCGAACGTGGGGCGGCTGACCTCGGGCAGGCGCCTGACCCACTCGGGATGGTCACACTCGTGCGAGCGCCCGACCAGCTTATCCCCCAAGCCGAGCGCGCAGATGAGCTCGGTTCCACTAGCGAGCATCGAAACGATGCGTTCGGGGGCTTGCATCGTATAGCGCCTTTCGACGCGCCATGATGCGCCCTCGACTGACCTCACGCCACCCCGTGCGCACGGGGCGGCGTGAGATAGGCGGGAGGGTCAGCGCATGAAGCTTCGCAGCGTATGGGTCGCGCTGGCCTCCAGGTTCATGACGGCAAGCGCCGGACCGGTAGCGGAGTTTACCAGGCTGAAGTTGCCGGGGAGCACGGCGTCGAAGGATGGCAGGTCGTCTACGGCCGTTAGGTAGACTCGCAGCGCGCCGCCTTGCCGCACGCCGAGCAGCACGCTGTTGGCCTTGCCCGCGAGGCTGACGTCCGACACGGTACCGGTCACGTGCGTCGTGAGCACCTCCCATTGCAGCGTATCGGCGAGCGCCGCGCGCTGAACTTTGAGCGAGCCGCTGCTCGATATCGTGGCCATGTATAACTTCGTTCCGTCCCAGGCCACGCTTAAGTGCACCGCGTCTTCGGTTTGACCAATGATTGGAAAATCGCCGGCTTGAGCGACGCTCTGCGGGGTCTTGCTGGCGCGCACGTAGCCTTTGCCGGCGCGCACGTAGCCGGCGACCAAGCGGTCACCGGCGGGTAGCATCACGGGGTCGATGACGGTCGTCGCGTCCGTCTCGAGCGTCGCTAGGTTGACCCACAGGTTACTTAGCATGCCGAATTTATCAATCGGGAACATCGACAGGGTGAGCCCCGGTGCCTTTTGCGCGATCAACGCGAACAACTGCCCGCCGAAGAAACCAACGCTGTGCGCCTTGCGCGTGGTGAACGCGGGCGTGAGCGCGTACGTGCCGTACTGCCCGCTCTTCACGACCGAAATCAGGCCGCCGAAGCTCGGGTAACTGGTCGTGTAATAGGACTGGCCCGCATTGAAGGTGAGGTCGGAGTATTGATAATACTGTGGGGTGAGGCGACCCTCGTACAGGACCCAGGCTTTGCCCGTTTCGCCGCCTAGCTGATAGACACCGAACACTTGCGTGCCGGTATAAACGCCCCCGCCATCCCAAAGCACACTGTTGCTCGCGAGGAGCTTCTGCCGGTAGGCGTCGTCCTTGAAAATGAAGCCGAGCCGGGGGCTACCGTCGGTATCGTTGATCCCGAGCGCGAAACCGTAAGCGGTGTTTACGGTGGGAAGCGAGGGGAGTTCGTTCCACGCAAAACTCGTGTTGCACACCCATTGCGTCAATGTCGCGTTGACTTCGGCGCTCGATAGCGCCCCATCACTGTTTTGGTCGACGCCCGATTCCACCCGAATGCCACCGTAGCCACAGTTGTCGCCCGCGAGCTCGTGGCTTTGCTTCACCAGAGCGGTCTTGCCTGGCACGCCGGCTTCGCCATTCATGCCGTCTCTTCCGTCGGCCCCGTTACCGCCATCCTTTCCATCGGCCCCATTGCTGCCGTTTTTGCCGTCGACGCCATGGCTGCCGTCGGCACCGTCCTTGCCATTTTTCCCGTCTTCGCCGTCGACGCCATCGTTCCCATCTTTGCCGTTCTTACCGTCGACGCCGTCCGTGCCTTCGGCGGGAGCGCCGGCGGCCCCGGTGCCGTCGGCCCGGCCGGCTTGTCCGCCCTCGTGGCGGCTGCCGTCGAAGGTGTCGGCATCGCTACAGCCGAGCAAAATTAGGCTCGAAGTAAGACTCGATAAACAAACAAATTTGACAAACATTCGCATGATTGTGTCCTCCGTGCGCGCGTCACTGACTCGGCTCGAGGCTGCCCTCAGGCGCTTTTGCTGCGTTCAATGACTCGTTGCAGCGCTTGCCTCCCTCGAGGCGTGCGCAACTGCGAGCTCCACCCGGGCTAGAGCTCGACCAACGCCAGGTCTTCGGACTTCGGGCAGCCTACTTCTCGCCGCTTCCCAGCCGCGAAGTGCGGCCAGTGCTTCTAGGCGGGGTTCGTTCCCTTTACCGCTGCGGGGCAGTTCCGGAATTGCACCGGATTCCCTTGAAAGCCGACCCACCGGGGCCGACGGCTATTGGCTTGTGCGGGATACAACTTGTACGCTGTCACGTCAACCGCGCGGCGTGGCGCGCTCAATAGTAACAGATGGCGGCGCGGCCCCACTCCTCGTCGAGCAAGGCGAAATCACCCCAGCCGACCGCACCGTCGCGATCGAAGTCGAAGCGCACATCGAAATTCGGGTCCACCTCCGTGCTCTCGAACGCTTGCAAGAAAGCGCTGAGCTCTGCGCGACCGAGCACGCCGTCGTGATCGACATCGCATTCCGCCGCATCACCGAAGCCATCGCTGTCCGCGTCGAGTTGGTCGGGGTTCGGCGTAAGGTAAGCGTTGTCGGCGCCATCCGGCACGCCGTCTCCGTCGCTATCCGGCGCGGTGGGAGAGAAATAGAGCTGCGTCGTTGCGGGAGCTCCTCCGCCCGTCGTGTCCGTCGGTGCACAGTTGGGTGGCACCGAGCCAAGGTATGCGGTGACGACCAACATATCGACGCCCGGGGCGAACCAGACGCTCGTGGAGTCGTCGTTTTGACATGGATCCGGCGCTATTTTCACGAAATCTGCGCCCGATTTCGGATCCAGCGGAGGCCCACCCTCAAGCACCCGCTGCAGCACCGCGGAGCGGATCAACCCCGCGTAGCCCAGGTGCCCGCTCCCGCCAAACGCATCGCCGCCCCCGACGAACAAGTTGCCGTCGGCGTCCACGCCGAGCGAAGCGGCGCTGAGAATCCCATCCGCCAGCACATGTCCGGTGTTCGAATAAGCGAGCGACGCGCCCGCCAGCGCGAGCGCAACTTCTTGTGCCGACCAAATCTTGAGCTGTCCGGTTTTCTCTCCGTATCCGATGCCGGTGATCAGGTCGCCCGAATGGTCGAATGTAAGGCCCGCCGACGCGCCCGGGATGCCCGTAACGATGGGGAGCAGCTGCTCGGGCGTCTTGCTCGTAGTGTCGATCGCGTACACGCGGCTGCCCAGCGTTGCCTCGCCATCAACGAATAAGTAGCGTTCGTCGCGCCACGCCGCATCGAAGTAGTTGGCATCCATGCGCATGGTTCCAGCGGCGCCGTTCAAACCGAGCGGCATCACGCTGCTCAATATCGAACTCGGAAAGATATAAAGTGGCTTGTAAAAGCCAGTGCCGAGCGCGATTTTGCGGCCGCTCGGCGTGATTTTGAGGAAGCTCGGGTCCATGTTTTCCGGCACGTTGGCCACCGGCAGCCACAGGCTGGCCCCGAAGTTCTTTTGCAAGAACACGGTGCTGCCCGCGGCGGCCAAAAAGCGCGCGCGCAACGCATAGCCGTCGACAATGCCGGCGGCATTGCCGCCAAAGGCATCGGCCGAGGTTCCGAAGCTCGTCGCCGAAGAGGGGAAGGTGATGGTGTAGCTCGGCCGCGTCCCGTACCCGTCCCCGGCGCTCAGCGCGGGTGCGACGAGTGTAAGGGCACAAGCGGTAGCCCGGAGCCAGCTGGGGTGCCGCATGCCTTATTGCGCTCTCGTGAGCGTGAGCAGCGGGCCACCACGGCAGCCGGTGCGGGCGTCACTTAGCGTCGCGGGAGCGGCCGCTACTGCGCCCTCCACATCGATCGCGTGAATTGCGGACATGCACCAGTAAACTTTCGAGCCGGCCGCCGCAAAGTCGACGCGCTCGAAGCTCGCGTCTGAGGATTCGAGCACGAAGCTGCGATCGGCGGCGCAAACGCGCGCGACTTTCCATAGGGTGGGTCGCGCGTCAGCCCGTGCTGGGCCTGGAGGCAGCCGAGTCAGCGTCAGCGCGGTTGCTGACTGACGTACCCAGAGTTCGGAGCCATCGGAAGCCAGGTAATCGCCGAGTATGTCGAGTGTGAGCGGGGCTTGGCATGCCGCGGTCTTCGCCGGGGTCGCAACTACCGCCGAGCCGGCGCTGCCGATATCAGGTGCGCTCCCCGCCGGCCGGGCGGGGTCGTGCCCCGCGCTTTCGTTAGAGCTCGCTTGCCCACCGCGCGACGGGTCGGGGGCAACCGATGTCCGTCCGCAAGCGACGGCTAGCCATAGCAACGCGACGACCTCGGCGAAGCGCACACGAAGGCCTTGAGAACACAAAAACAAATGGAAAAAAGCAGGCAGCAACCGCGCGACCTCTCTGACCCACGAGCGCCTCCCGCGAGGCTCGGGTCGAACGACGCACATCGTGCGCCGTGCGTTGGCAGGTCTTCGGACTTCGCGAGCACCTCGGCCAAGGCCGACTCCCTAGACCCACGCTTCCCAGCCTAAAGCCAGTGCTCCGTGAGCTTCGTTCTCGCATACCGCTGCGGGGCAGCCCCGGATTCACACCGGGTTCCCTTTAAACCCAGCCACAGGGCTGGGCACCAACACCAGGCGGACGTAGCGCCAGCGCTGGCTGGTGTCAACTTCGAGCACTCGCCCTTCGTCGGGGACGCCGCTCCACTCTCGCGTGCAGCAGCATGCGCTCGCTCGGCGGGGCCCTGAGTGACGGCGTGGAAGCTGGATAGGGCTCGCACTTTTCGGGGCCAAGCGCGCCTCGAGACCGCGCTCGATCACCGGAACGCTGGCGATGTTTCCCGTCGAGCATACGCTGTCGGGCCGAGTCCATCATTTTTGGTGATGGTCACGGGCGGCGGCGAAGAGCACTCAGCCTTCGGCGGCGCGGCCGGGGCCTACCCGTTACACGCCTGGGATCGAGAGGCGAAAGGTGCTGCCTTTTCCGAGTTCGGTCTCGACCGTCAATTCGCCGCCATGACGGGAAGCAATGTCCTGAGCGATCGCCAAGCCGAGGCCGTGTCTGCCTTTGAGCGTAGACGGTTCCGAACCGCTCCAGTGCCGTTCGAAGATGCGCGGCAGTTGTTGCGGTGCGATCCCGTCGCCGTCGTCCCGTACCGCAAATACCTGGTTTTCGCCTTGGGTATAGGCTCGAAGCCAGACATGCCCGGATTCATGGGTGTGGCGAATGGCATTCGATATCAAATTGCTGAGCACGATCGTGATTTGTTCGGCGTCGATCTCAACGGGCGCGCCCAGCTCGCCGGGCTCAATCTCGAGCGTCACACGTTTCAGCTTTGCCGTCGGCAAATGCGCAGACAACACCTCTTGCAGCAACGCGGTGGGGCTCACCGGCGCGCGCTGCAAAGCCCCCGCCTCGCGTTCGATGCGAACTAGATCCAAGAGCTCGTTCACTGTGCTTTGCAGGCGTTCGGTCTCGTCACGTGCCGTGATCGCGAGCTCGCGCTGAATGTTCTGAAGCGGGCCGGTAGAGTCTTCGAGCAGCATGTGCGTGGCGAGCCGCAGTGAGGTGAGCGGGGTCTTGAGCTCATGGCTCACGGTCGCGACGACATCACTCTTCAGCGCGTCGATGCGTCGAAAGCGGGTCACGTCTTGAGCGACGACGATCACGCCGGCGCCGCTCGCGTCATCACTGCTGAGCGGCGAGCCACGCACCAGAAAATACTTCTCTCCGTCGCCCGTGATCCAGCGCATTGCCTCGGCCAAGCTTTGCGGCAAGAGCGGCTGGCCATGCGCCAACACGGCATCTCGCGCAACGGCGATGGGCTCAGGGATCTCGATGCCGCCCCGGCGCAACAGATCCATTTCACCGGAGGCGAGCCCAAACGTCGCTTCCGCCGCCGCGTTGACCAAGAGCACCTCTGCGCGCGTGCTGAACACGATCACTGGATCGACCATGGAAGCGATGGTGGCTCGCGATAGATCTTTGGCCGCCAGGAGCTCGCCCAATGAGCTCTCGCGGTAAGCGCGCAGCCTTTCCTGCATACGGTTCAATGCTTCAGCCAGCGCACTGAGCTCAGAGACATCCGGCACGGGAATCGACGTATCGAACTTGCCCTCGCCGATCTTTTTGGCGTGTTTGGTAAAGGACAAGATCGGCTCGAGCACGGTCTTCGGTATCTTCAGCGCGAACCACACGGCCAAAGTCAGCGCGAACACCGTGAACAGCACCGAAAGCTCGAGCGTCCGGTGAGCGACGCGCCGCGCTTCCTTGTCGGCCTCCTCCATATTCTTCTGATTGATCAGCCTGATGGCGGTTACCTCACTGCGAACGGCGTTGAAGCGCGGGAGCAGGCTCTTGAAGTAGCCGTCGACGCGTGCCTCCCTCGGCTCCAGAATGATTCGATCGACTTGCGACACGTAATCCCGGTACAGGGTGTCAACCCTTCGAACCCGCGCGCCTTCGCCCGGCAACGTGATGTTGCCGGCCTCGCGTGCGAGCGCTCTGTCGAAGCTCGCCCGGTGCTCCCTCAGCATCGGCTCTGCAATGTCGGTGCGCCCGCTCGTTGCGAACAGCACGGCAGAGTCCTGCCGCTCGAGCTCCTCATTCATCTCTTGGCAGGAAAGCACGGAAACATAATTTTCCCGCAAGATCAGCCCGAGCACGCCACCCAGGCGCGTGACCGCGGCCATGGACAACACGCACAAAAGGACGAGTGTCGCGCCCACCACGGCGAGCGCGCGAAACAGCCGAGACCGCAGAGACTTACGGCTGGCAGCGGGCGCGCGAGGCGGGGGAACGGAGGTCATCTGAGCCCGTAGCGCTCGCGCTTTCGGTACAAAGTCGAGGGGTCGATCCCTAGTGCCTTCGCGGCCGTGTCGAGCGTTGGGTGTTTGGCGACTACGGCCGCGACGTGACGGCGCTCCGCCGCCTCCAGCGATTCATCGCCGTCCAAGAGGGGAGAGACGGCGCGGTCGCTGGCGCGGACCTCTTCCGGTAACAGGTCAGGCGTGAGCACGTCCCCGTTGGCGAGCAGCCCCGCTCGCTCGAGGACATTCGATAGCTCGCGGATATTCCCAGGCCAGTCATAGGCGACCAAGGCGGCCATGGCTTCCGGCGAAACCGTCATCGCCTTCGCCCGGCCGGATGACAAAACCGGCTTCAGGAACGAGCTCACCAGCGCGGGGATGTCCTCACGCCGTTGGCGCAACGCGGGCAAGCGAATCGTGACCACATTCAGCCGGTAAAATAGATCATCACGGAACGAGCCTTGGGCAACCGCCGTTTTCAAATCGCGATGGGTCGCCGCGATGATTCGCGCATCGGACCGGCGCGGCTCGGTGTCACCCACGCGCACGTACTCGCGCTCCTCGAGCAGGCGCAGAAACTTCCCTTGCGTCTCCTTACCCAGGTCACCCACTTCGTCAACGAAGATGCTGCCGTTCTTGGCCGCTTCCACGTACCCGGCGCGCGGTTGGTCGGCGCCGGTGAACGCGCCCTTGGCATGACCGAATAGCTCGTTTTCGATTAGATTGCTGCTGATGGTCGCGCAGTTCACCGTCACGAAGGGGCGCGCGGCGCGCGGTGACCGCTGATGCACGTGGCGCGCGAGTAGACTCTTCCCCGTGCCCGTTTCGCCGAGCAGGAGCACGGTGGCTTCGCTCCCGGCCACGCGCTCCGCGAGCGTGTAGGCTTCGATCACCCCGGGGCTACTGCTTCTGACCGGCGCACGGCGAGTGTGACGCTCGACCTCGGCCAGCTCCTGCTTCATGCGCGCTGAATCGAGCACCCGCGCCACCACGTGCTTGACGGCACTCGGCGTAAACGGCTTCGCGAGATAGTCGGAGGCTCCGGCGCGCATCGCCTCGACCGCATTGTCTATGGTCGCGTAGGCCGTCATGATCACCACCTGCGCACCGGGCGCCTCTTGAGCGAGGGCACGGGTGACCGCTAGGCCGTCCATCCCTCCCAGCCGCAGGTCGACGAGCGCTAAATCCGGCGGCTGTTTCTTGGCCAAGGTAAGCCCCGCTTCCCCGCTCGCCGCCATCGATACCGCGTAGTCGCCCGATTCGAGGCACAGGCGCAGCGTGCGCCGGATTGACTCGTCGTCGTCGATCACCAAGATCTGCGGTTTCATTGCCCACTCCTCATTTCGCGTCTCCTCGCTCGCCGTTGCCCGGCGCCAGACTCTGCGGGTTCGTGGCCATTCGCGCTAGGGTCTCGGGGTGGGCCGCCAGCGTCGGCTGTTCGAAGGAGTGCGCGATGCGTAGCACTAAGCGCTCGCTGGTCGCGCTCGTCGCGATCAAAAAAGCCTGCTTGTCGGCGGCGATGCGCGCGTAGAGCGCGCCCGTCTCGGTGGCGATCAGGCCGAGCGAAAAAACGATCACCTCCGGCTTGGCCTTTCCCGCCGGCCCGAGCGCGAGCTCACTTGCCGCATCGGAGATAATCCAAAGACTGTGGCGTCCGTGGTGCTCGAAGCTCGGCACCACGCGCGCGCCGCCGTACGCGCGCAAGCGGGCCAGGCCGTCGGCCGGCAGCATGTCCTCGGTGACCCGCTCGCCCCCGAGCGCCAGGGCCGCGCGATACGCCCGGTCCGCGTCACGATCGCGTCCGAGCAGCTCGCACATCAAGCCAAAGAGCGTCATGGCTTCGCCGTCGAGCGGCGACACCGCGCGGGCGCGTGTCAAGGGTGCGTCAGCGTCGCGCAGTCGACCTTCCACGACCGCGCGCCGCGCGTTGGCCATTGCCGCGGCGTACTCCAGCGCTCCGTTGTGGCGGGTGCGAGCATTGCCCAGCACCCGCTCGACCGCGGCCACTATCTCGCGCGGGGTGAAGGGTTTGGGCACCACGTCGTCCACGCGGGCCCGAATGAGTTCCTGCATCACGCGCGGCGTCAGCAAGCTGCCCATTACAACCAGAGGGAGCTCGGGGTAGTCGGCCCGCAATGCGCGGACGCCATCCGTGCCTTCTGAATTCGTTGCGCGCATTTCCAAGACGACCGCGTCCATCGGCGTGCCATCGAGCAGGGGCCGTGATGCCTCCACGGTCGGCGTGCTGCTGGGCGCAAAGCCGGCCGCCGACAGGGTGTACTCCAACATGCGCCGGATCGTCGCGTCGGGTTCGATCACGAGCACGCGGCGCTTCATGGCTCGGGCACTCCGGTTTCGTCTTCGCGCCGTTCGCCCACGACGAGTACGTCGACTTCGGGCACCGCGCGCATGAATTCGGCCAGAATCGAGCCGCGGATGCGCTCCTTCATGCGGCTTTGCCCGGTGCGGCCGAAGACTGCATGGGTGATGCCCTTGCCGCGAGCAAAGTCGGCGAGCGCGCCGACGACGTCCGTGCCCTCGAGCCTCACGACCTCTGCGCCGAGCTCCTTGGCTAGCCGAATGTTCTCCGTGAGTGAGCGGAGGCTGACCGCGTCGATGCGCTCTACCGCTTCGTTCGAGGTGCGGACGTAAACTACGAACCAGCGGCTATTCAGGCCGCCCGCTAAGCGCGCACCATGCCTCAACAAATGCCGAGTAGCGCTCGGTCGTGACGACATGGACACCATGACTCGCTCCGCGTCGACCGGATGTGAGCCGAACCCGACGTGCTCCTCGTTCTGATGAGCGGGGTCACGGCGGCCACGCTGTTCAACGGCGTTGGCGACTTCTCTCAACGCGAGCTGGCGAAGCGCGGCTAGGTTTTTGCTGGTAAAGAAGCGGCGTAGGGCGTGCTCGACCTTTTCTGCCGGATAGACTTTGCCTTCACGCAAGCGCTCTTGCAATTCGCTCGGTGGCAAATCGATCACCACCACTTCGTCCGCGCTCGATACGATGCGGTCCGGGATGCGCTCGCGTACGTCCACCCCCGTTTCGCGGAGTACGATTTCGTGGAGGCTTTCGAGGTGTTGAATGTTGAGCGTCGCCATGACACTGATGCCCGCGCTCAGGAGCTCTTCGACGTCCTGCCAGCGTTTCTCGTTCTTCGACCCACCGACGTTCGTGTGCGCCAGCTCGTCCACGAGGGCCACCGCCGGTCTGCGGGCGAGCACGGCCTCCAGGTCCATCTCCTCCAACGGAACATTGCGATAGACGAGCGTCTTTCGCGGCGTGAGCTCGACGCCCTGAGTCTCGGAGGAGGTGCCCGCGCGACCGTGGGTCTCGACGATCGCGCACACCACGTCGACCCCTTCGGCAATCAACCGCTTGCCCTCTTTGAGCATGGCGACGGTCTTCCCGACGCCGGCGGCCATGCCGAGATAGATCTTGAGCGGCGCTTTGCGGCGCGCTTTTAAGACGGCGAGGAAATCATCGGCCACCGCTCACCCGGCATCACTTGGCTGGCGCTGCGCTGACCGCGGGCGGTGGAGCGGCGAACGGCGCCTGGCCGTCGAGGTCGACGTTGACCAGAAGCACGTTCACGCGCGGCTCGCCCAGGAACCCAAGCGTGCTCTGTTCGGTGTGAGACGCAATCGAATCCCGGACCCGGGACGCGGCGACCTTTCGCGTCGCCGCGATGCGCGCCACCTGCAGCTCGGCCGCCGCCGGCGAGATGTGCGGATCGAGCCCGCTTGCGCTCTTGGTGACCAAGTCCGCGGGGATGGGTCCGTTGACGCCGGAGCCGCGCAGTAGGGCAATTCGCGCTTTCACCTCATCGAGCAAGGCACCGTTCATCGGACCGTAGTTGCTGCCGGACGAGTAGGTGATACCGGTCGCGGAGTCATTGCTCGCCGCCGATGGCCGGCCCCAAAGGTACTCTGGATGAGCCGCCCAATCCGCAACGGACTGCCCGATGAGCGCGGAGCCCAGCACCTTGCCGTCCCGCAAGACCAGGCTTCCGTTCGCCTGATCGCGGAACAAGGCTTGAGCCCCGACGGTGACGACGCCGGGGTAAACCAGAGAGCAGAGAACCAGAAGAGCGGCGGTGATGACCAAACAAGGTCGAAGCATGTTCATAATGGCCTCAGGCGAGCTTGAGCACGTTCACGACGATATCGATGAGCTTGATGCCAACGAACGGCAGGATCACGCCGCCCCCGCCGTACACGAGCAAGTTGCGACGCAGGATACGCTCCACGCCCATGGGTCGGTATTTGACGCCGCGGAGCGCGAGCGGAATGAGAGCAATGATGATCAGTGCGTTGAAAATCACCGCGCTGAGCACGGCGCTCGACGGCGTTCCGAGGCGCATTACGTTCAGAGCCCAGAAGGCCGAGGAATGTGGATCGCCCTTGATCACTTGAAAGGCAGCAATGCCCGTGAGCATGGCGGGCAAGATGGTGAAATACTTCGCCAAATCATTGGCCACGGAGAACGTGGTGAGGGCACCGCGTGTCATGAGCAGCTGTTTGCCGATCTCGACGATCTCGATGAGCTTCGTCGGGTCGGAGTCGAGGTCGACCATGTTGCCCGCCTCCTTGGCCGCCTGCGTGCCAGTGTTCATGGCGACGCCGACATCCGCGCGGGCCAATGCGGGAGCGTCGTTGGTGCCGTCGCCGGTCATGGCTACGAGCCGGCCGCCCTCTTGCATCTGCTCGATGTAGGCCATCTTCGTTTCGGGCGTCGCTTCCGCGAGGAAGTCGTCGACGCCTGCCTCCTCGGCGATTTTCTTGGCCGTGAGTGGGTTGTCACCGGTGATCATCACCGTCTTGATACCCATGGCGCGGAGCCGCTCGAAGCGGTCACGCATGCCGGGCTTCACGGTGTCTTTCAGGTACACGACCCCGAGCGCACGAGAGCCCTCGGATACGACGAGTGGGGTTCCTCCCTCGTTGCCGATGCGCCGCACTTGAGTCTGGAGGTCTTCACCGACCACACCGCCAAGCGCTGTCACGTGCTTCACCACCGCGTCAGTTGCTCCCTTGCGCAGCACCCGAGCTCCGATGTCGAGCCCGCTCATGCGGGTTTGAGCGGTAAACGGCACGGGCATCCCGTTGGCCGCGTCCACCCGCTTACCGAGCGTCTTCTCCGCCAAAACGACGATGCTCTTGCCTTCCGGCGTTTCATCGGCCAGCGAAGAAAGCATGGCGACCTCGGCGAGGAGCGCCGCGTCGACGCCTTTGGCGGCTACGATTTCGAAGGCCTGACGCGACCCGTAAGTGATGGTGCCCGTCTTGTCCAACATCAAGACGTCGATATCCCCGGCCGCCTCCACGGCACGTCCGGACGTCGCGATGACGTTGTATTGCACCAGCCGGTCCATCCCCGCGATGCCGATGGCCGAGAGCAGCGCGCCGATGGTCGTCGGAATCAAGCACACGAGCAGCGAGACCAATAGCAAGATACTGATGTCGCCTGCGAAGAAACGCGCGCTCGGGATCAAGCCGGCGGTGGCCGCCAAAAAGATGATCGTCAGGCCAGCCAAGAGAATGGTGAGTGCGATCTCATTCGGCGTTTTTTGACGCTGCGCGCCCTCCACGAGCGCGATCATGCGGTCGATGAAGCCGCCGCCGGGGTCTTGTCGGACTTCGATCACGAGCCAGTCGGAAAGAACACGCGTGCCGCCGGTGACGGCGCTGCGGTCTCCGCCGCCCTCTCGCACGACGGGCGCGCTCTCACCGGTGATCGCGCTCTCGTCGACGGAAGCGACGCCCTCGGTGATCTCGCCGTCCGCTGGGATCAGCTCGCCGGCCTTGACGTAGATGCGGTCGCCTTTTTTGAGGTCGGTCGCGGAAATGACTTCACCGCGAGCGCGGCCCTCGCCCTCTGCGTCTGCCGGAACGACACCGCCCGCCCGCAGGGTGCGGAAGGCATTGGTCGTCGTGCGCATTTTGCGGAGGGTTGCGGCCTGTGCCTTGCCGCGGCCCTCGGCCACGGCTTCCGCAAAGTTCGCGAAGAGCACGGTAAACCACAGCCAAACGATCAGCTGCAGCGTGAGTTTGGAATCGACCGGGCGACCGCGTAAGAGGTCGGCAATGTAGAGCACGCTGACGAGCGCGGTACCGACCTCCACCACGAACATCACGGGGTTCTTCATCATGTCGCGCGGATTCAATTTTATGAACGACGCGCCGATGGCGGATTTGATGATGGCCGGATCGAAGAGCGAACGCGAGTTTTCTTTAGACTTTGCCATGGCGAACTTGAACTCAATTCAATGAACAGCAGCAGCCGCAGCGAGTTGATAGTGCTCGACGATTGGCCCGAAGGAGAGCATCGGGAAGAACGTGAGAGCGCCCACGAGTAAGATCGTACCGGTGAGCAGTGCCACGAAGAGGCCGCCGCCCACTGGAAAGCTCGAAGGGCCCGGTGGCACACGCTTTTTCTTCGCCATGTTGCCGGCGATGGCCAATACCGCGACGATGGGCAAGAAGCGTCCGAACAGCATGCCAATGCCGAGCGTCGCTGAATAGAACGCAGGGTGTTCGCTCGAATACGCGGTGAGCCCAGCGAACGCGCTGCCGTTATTGCCCGCCGCTGAGCTGAACGCGTACAGAATTTCGGAGAACCCGTGAGGGTGCGGCTTCCAAGGGGCGCCCGGCAGCTC
>CAXSGJ010000058.1:0-6435 GCA_964236865.1 uncultured Polyangiaceae bacterium | reverse complement strand
TGCCGCGGCCGTGTTCAAAATGCCCGCGCGCCCGGCCTCGCTCGTTAGACCGATCGAGGTCGTGGCGATGATCAAGACCGCCATCACGAGAATGTAAAAGCTCGCAAAGCGCACATCCCGGCTGTCGAGCTTCTTTCCCACGTATTCTGGCGTTCGCCCGATCATGAGGCCCGACAAAAAGATCGCCAAAATCACGAAGATCAGCATGCCGTACATGCCGGAGCCCACGCCGCCGAACACGATCTCGCCGAGCTGAATGTTGAGCAGTGGAATCAGACCCGCGATCGGCGTCAAGCTATCGTGCATGGTGTTGACCGCGCCGCACGAGGCATCGGTCGTGACGACCGTGAACACGGATGAGTCCGGTATGCCGAAGCGCATCTCCTTGCCCTCCATGTTCCCGCCGGGCTGAGTCGCGCTCATGGTTTGATCGGCGCCCAGCTGCGCCAGCAACGGATTGCCCTGCGCTTCGAAGTGATTGACCACGAAGATCGCGCCAACCGAAAGCAACGTCATGGTCGCGAGTACCGCCCACCCATGACGACGATTGCCGACCATCTCACCCAACGTCACGCACAGCGCGCCGCCGATCGCGAAGATCGACACGAGCTCTACCAAGTTCGAAAGCGGGGTCGGATTTTCGAAGGGGTGCGCGCTATTGGCATTGAAGTAGCCGCCGCCATTCGTGCCCAGCATCTTGATGGCTTCCTGGGATGCAACGGGGCCCTGCACGAGCGTTTGTGTGGCTCCGTCCAGGGTCCCCCAAGTCGAGGGCTGGAGGAAGTTTTGAATGACGCCCTGCGAAACCAAAAACAGCGCGTAAAAGACGCAGAGCGGCAGCAGCACATACAGGTGCACCCGCACTAGATCGACCCAGAAATTGCCTAGTTTATCGGTTTCATGGCGGGCGATGCCCCGGATCATGGCAATCGCCACGACGATGCCCACTCCTGCCGAGAAAAAGTTGTGAGACGTGAGTGCGACTGCCTGTGACAGATAGCTCATCGTGGTCTCGCCGCCGTACGACTGCCAATTCGTATTGGTCGTGAAGCTCGTCGCGGTGTTGAATGCGAGCCACGGTGCGACCGCGCCAAGCTTTGCGGGGTTCAGCGGCAGCGTGTCCTGCAGGCGCAGCATGACGTGCGTAATGAGCTGAGTGACGAGCGAAAAGCCCAGCACTGCCGTCACATAGCCTTTCCAGGTGTGCTCGCGGCTCGGGTCGACGCCGGCCCAACGATACAGGACGCATTCGACTGGCCAGCCTACCTTTCGGCTGCCGCTATTGGTGCCGGCAAACACACGCGCCATGAAGCGCCCGAGCGGCCACGCGACGCCCGCGACCAACGCGAAGAACACGACCAGCAGGATGTAAAAGCGTGCGGACATGTCAAAAGCGCTCCGGTCGCGCGAGGACGTAAAACAAGTAAACGGTGAGCCCGAGTGCGCTCGCAACCGTCAGCGAGAGATCAAAGGACATGGTTCAGATCCGATCGCAGATGCGCACGAACAGCGTGCACACCCCATAGAGGAGGATGGCGAGGCCAACGGTGAGGATTTCGGTGCCCATGATTCGGTCCCGGGTGAGAGGCAGTGCGGGGACGAATGCACCGGGCATGCCGAGGAGAATTCTCGGCAGTTCAAGCGAGAGAGCGGCGCCCGCCGTGCCTCCGCGCACGGTCGTGCGCGACCGTTCGTGCAGCGGCGCATGATCGCAGAGCCCGCAAACGTCGTTGGATGCTGGCGACGAGTGAGGGCCGCTCACGCGCTCAAACCGAGTCAGCCCGCGCTGGCCGCATCACGTCGGGCAGCGAGGGCTGCTCGGGTTCCGCCGTCTCACTGCGCGATGACCGAAGGCGCGAATCTTAGAGTACCCGACGGCCATTGCCGGGATGACTGCCGGGGGATGGACGGGCGACCGCCGGTCGCATTGCGCAGCATCGTTTACCCCTCGCGGTCGGGCTGGCTGAGGCCTGCCTCCGATCACGCGCTCGACCGACGTCATTAGAATTTCAGAACCTGCGGTGGCGCGTTGCAGGGCCACGAGTGCCGGTTCGCTCGGCGATCGAGCGCTGTGCGTGTTCGAGTCGGGGCAACGGCTTGCCCCGGCTCGCAACGGGCGCGCGAGTCAGCGGATGTGGCCGCCGTTGAACCGCAACCCCTGGCGGTCGAAGCTCTCGTTGTTCTTGTGCATGACCAGCTGATACGTAAAGGCCGAGCCCTGCTCGCCGATCAGCGCGGACCAATGCAGGAAGAAGTACCAGAGCCGATACCAACGCTGCCCGTAGGCGCCGATGATCGCCTGCTCGTTGGACACCCAATTGTCGCGCCAGGCGCGCAGGGTAACCACGTAGTGCGGGCTCATGTTCTCGACATCGATGACTTCCCAGCCGCCGTCCTCGGCCGCGCGGATCATGCCAGACAGGGTGAGGCTCGCATCCGCGCCCGGGAAGATGTAGCGCGCCATGAACAGCGCCCAGATCAAATCTTCCGGGCGCAGCGTGGCGATCGTCGTCACCGGGTTGTGTGGGCTGTAAAGCGACCGGATGCCGGTCCACTGCAGCACGAACAAACCGTCGTCCTTGAGCAGCTCGTGCACCTTTTTGTAGTAATTGACGATGTTTTTGACGCCAACGTGTTCGACCATCTCCAAGCTGACGATCTTATCGAACTGGCCGGTGACGTTGCGGTAGTCGCATACCTCGACCTTGGCCCGGTCACTCACCCCGTACTCGGCGATGCGCTCGGTGCCGAAGTTCACCTGCTCTTGTGCGAGCGTCACGCCGTAGCTTTTGGCTCCGAATTCTTTGGCCGAACGGGCCACGAACGTGCCCCAGCCGCAGCCGATATCGAGCAGCGTTTCGCCCTCTTTCAGGCGCAGCTTCTGGCACGCACGGTCGATCTTCGCGTATTGCGCCTGTGCCAGCGGCACGCTTGGATTTTCGAACCAGGCCGCCGTGTAGACCATGGCCTCGCCCAGAAACCAGGCGAAGAAGTCGTTGCCGCGGTTGTAATGCTCGCCAACGATGCGGCTATCCTGATCCTTGGAGTGGATCGTGACTTCGGGCAAAAAGTTGGTGACCGCCCATTTCCAGTGCGAGTCGGTCAAACTGAACGACATCGTCTCGTGGCGCGAGTTGAAGAGCGGCTCCCAATGCTCGGCGGGGATGTCGATCTGGCCCTCCATGTAGGCCTCGTACACGCGCGAGATCGGAATCTTTTTGCCGGCCCACTTACGTGACAAAGCGGGGTCGTGGAACGTAACGAAGTCGTTGATAATTTTTCTCATGAGCGGTTCAAGCGAATCCAGGGATGTGCCGTCCTTGGCGCGGGCGCGACCGAGTCGTCACAGCGTTCGAGGCACGCCTACCGTGGCCTCCGTGACTGCGTCAAGTCGCGTTGGAGGGTAGGCCAGGCCGCATTCGCGGGGCGAAGGCTTGAAAACGCGGTCGATTCGCGGTCGCAACGCTGAGCCATGCGAACGGTGGGGCTCCCGGGCGACATGGATAATAGGCCAAGCGGCCGGGTGCTCCGGTTGTCGCCGCTTCAGTTGACCGGTAGGCAGGCAGCCGGTGAGGTGGACCTCGCGCCTCGACACTCAGCCAAGCTCTCAGTGACTCGCTAACATTTCTGCCACGCACCGCTGCGTGGCGCGCCAGACGATACGAAGAGTCGTGCGGCGCGAACACTTCAACGACGCGAAGCGGACGCGATCACGAATGTGACAGCTCGACATGAAGCAACCGATCTCCGCGCTCGCCACCGGCGAGACCAACGACAGCCCGCTCGCCAGCGACACCCAGCTCACCTCACGCGCGGCGCTTGCCCGCTCTCGGCCGGCCTCGCAGCACAACGAAACGGGCCGCACGCACGGCATGCCGTTCATCTTTTGGCTGCTTGAGCAGAACGGCGCGCTGCTCTTGGCCGCACCGACACTAATTGCCGCGCTGGCGCTGGTGTTGAGCGGCTTCGGCCCGAGCCTGGCGGGCGCCCTTGTGTTCGTTGCCGCTTGGCTTGCCGTCCCGCTGCTCGGTGTTGTCTTACCGCTGATGTACCTCGTGTATCGGTCACATCAGGCCGACGGCCGCGGCGCTGATTGGAGCGGCTACTTCAGCTTCCGCGACGCCAGCGCAGGCGTGCCCTGGATAGGCAAGAAGATCCCGATGGAGATCTTCTACGAAGCCTACATGGCCGAGAAAATCGACTTCAAGCAAGACGTGTACGAAGTTATGTTGCGGCGCAACCAGCTCTTCAAGTTTTGCTTCACCTGGGGCGACGTGAAGTTCTATTTCCGCGAGTTTTTGGGCCAAAACATCACCCACAGCCAGGCTTCAGACAAAGGCGACATCGCCCACGTCTACGACCGCGGCAACGACTTTTACAACTGGTTCCTGGGCCCCTCGATGACCTACACGAGCGGCATGTTCCGCGATCCGGGAGAGAGCTTGGAGGTCGCGCAAGATCGCAAGCTCGAGACCATCTGCCAATACGTGCAGATGAAGCCGGGCGACCAACACTTGGACATCGGCTGCGGCTGGGGGCCCCTGGTAACGTACGCGGCCGAGCATTATGGCACGGTCAGCACGGGCATCACGCTCGCGAAGGAGCAAGCCGCCTGGGCCAACGAACGGGCCGCAAAAGCCGGCGTGGCCGAGCGCGTGAACATCATCGTCGACGACTACCGCAATCTGCCTTCGGAGAGGTACGACAAGATCACGTGCTTGGAGATGGCCGAGCACGTGGGCATCAAGAACTTTCAAAAGTTCCTGCTGCAGGTCCGCGGCATGCTCAAAGACGACGGCATCTTCTACCTGCAGATTGCCGGCCTGCGCCGCTCTTGGCAGTTCGAAGATTTGGTTTGGGGATTGTTCATGGCCAAGTACATCTTCCCCGGCGCGGACGCGAGTTGCCCGCTCGGCTTCGTTACCTCCCAAGCCGAACGCGCCGGCTTCGAAATCCACCGCGTGGAGAACTGCGGCGTGCACTACGCGGTGACGATTCACAAATGGTACGAGAACTGGAAGAAGAACGAAGCGGCCATTGTCGCCAAATACGGCGAAAAATGGTTCCGCATGTGGATGATGTTTCTGTCTTGGTCCGTGCTCATCGGCGGCCAAGGCAGCTCCACCGTGTTCATGGTCACCATGACCAAAAACATCAAGAACGACAAATCCACCGTCGGCCCGGAAGAAGCCAAGACCATCGCCTACAGCCGTCGCGACCGCTGGATCGGTCAAAAGCCCGTCGCGACCCAGCAGTAGCTCTGCAGCGCTGAGCGCTGCCGAACTCCGGGCTCCCAGTCGGGGTCCTATCGACTGGGTGCTTGAAGCCGCACGGCTTACTCAGCGGCCGCCGAGGTGCGGCTCGCACGAGCGGCCAGGTAGGATGGGTACCCGCTCCAGTTCGGCAGCCCCGCCGTAAACTCCGGCCAGGCCGCGCGCAACGCGACCTGCATGCGCTGATTCAAATTGTGCCCGGAAAGCGCGTCACCGGCCGTGAACGCTTCGAGACCCGCTCGGCTGAGCCCGCCTTGCACGTTGTGGGCAGTGACGAAACACGCAGGTGAGCCGCAGACGATCATCAGGCGCGAGGTGCCTTCCGCGCGCAGCTTCTGCAAAAAAGCCTGATCGCGAAGCAGATTGTAACCGCCTTCTGCGAGCACCACGACCGGAAAGCGATCGTGCTGCTCGAGCAACACGGGGCCGGCCAAGGTCGCCCCCTGACTGAAGCCCGCGTAAATAGTGGGCCCGTCCGCGATGTACGCGCCGAACCGCTGGCGAGCTGCGTCGATCGCGGCTTGAGCACGACGCGCGATCGTGCTCGGCACATTCCAGGCGAAGCGTTGCGAGTCGAAGCGGAGACCCTGAGGGCAAACCACGAACGGATACTCGTGGGTTCCCAGCCGCCAGCCGCCACACGCCCAGTCGGGGCGGTCTCCCGCGCCGTGCACTGCGACGATCAAAGGCCGCGGTTCACGCGCCCCCACCGGCGGCATGACGTAGGCGAGCTGCCCGTCTGCCAGTGGCAGCGGCTCGACCCAACGCACGTCACTGAGCGGCGGTAAAGCGCTCGGCGCCGCCGATGCAGCAGCCATTGTCGATGTGGTGTGGCTCGACACCGCCACTGGCGGGCCTTGGCCAACCTGCTGCGGCTGTGATGGACATCCCGTGCTCAGCGCCGCCAACAAGCCCGTGCTCGCAGCGACACGCTGACTCACTAAGCCGCCGAGCAACGCCCAGCCCCCGCTCTCTTCGCTCGTAACAGAATCGAGTCGAGGGTCCGCACGGCATTGAGGTTACTGAGCCACCGGACTCGGGGCAAGCCACCGCCGGGGGATTATTCGAGACCCTGTGGGCCAAGATTCGGGTCCGAGAAGGCAGGATTTTGCACGAAGCCCGGGTCGCTCAGGGACTCGAGGAAGGCGACGACGTCCTTGAT
>CAXSGJ010000057.1:33037-40548 GCA_964236865.1 uncultured Polyangiaceae bacterium | reverse complement strand
CGATGCAGAAGCGTCCGCGCACGTCGACCATCTCCGCGGAACAGCGCGTGATCGTGGGCGGAAGGCCCGGCAAGAGCGAAGGTGCCGCGCCGAATTGAACCGCATCGCCGCCGTCAGGCAAGTAGAGCAGCCCAGGCGGAGTAGCCTCCAGTCCGTTCGCCCGTGCACTCGCGGCCGTGACGGCTGACGAGCTCGGGCGTTCGTGGTCGCTCGGCTCGGGTGCCCGCGAACAAGCAAGCAGCCACGAGGCGACCATCAAACGATAGGAGCAGAGAGCCGAACGCGCTCTGCCGAGCTTCACTTGCCGCGATAGACGATCAGACCGTGCGACAAATCATAAGGAGACACGGCCACGCGCACGCGATCCCCGGGGAGCACTCGAATGTGATGGCGCCGCATACGACCCGACAGCTGGGCACGCACGACGGCCCCGCCTTGATCGACCTTGATGTTGTACTGGCCGCCGCCGAGAGCGTCCTGAATGACACCCTCCATTTCGAGAAGATCGCCCTTACTCATGTGTTACGACTCATTCGGTCCTTTACGGCCGCGGAACCTGACACAGCCGGCCCGCCAATGCAACCGCGAGAAGCGCGGGCCATCGGATCTGAGATTGGTGAATTTGCCGTGAATCCTGCCGATTCCACAACTCGAGCGGCGCGCGCCGACAGCAACGCCCCAAGCCCGGTTGCGACGTTCCCCGCGACGCTGTTCGACTACAATGGCGTACTAGCCAACGACGAGACCGTCCACCTGGCCGCATTCCAGGATGCGCTGCTGCCACTTGGGATCGCGCTCACGGAGGCGGATTATTGGCAGAAGTATCTCGGCTTCGACGACGTAGGCGCTTTTGGCGCGATCCTCGCGGATGCAGGTAGGCCGGCCGACGCCGCGCAAATCGCTCGGTTGGTCGAGGCCAAGCGCCCGCTGTACCGCGCGCGAGCGGAAGCATCATTGCCCTTGTTCGCGGGCGCCAGCGAGCTGATTCGGCGGCGTGCCGCCGCGGGCCCCGTTGCCATCGTCTCGGGCGCGTTGCGCGACGAGATCGTACTCGGCGTGGTGGCGCTCGGCGTCCAAGAGATGATCGTGAGCGTGATCGCGGCCGAAGACACCCGCGCTTCCAAGCCCGACCCGCACGGCTACTTGTTGGGCATCGCGGCGCTGGCGAAGCGGATTCCGGCCGCCGACGCGCAGCGCGCTTTAGTGATCGAAGATTCCCTCGCAGGTATCGAAGCCGCAAAGTCGGCGGGCCTGCCGTGCGTGGCCGTTGGACACAGCTATCCGGAAGCAGAGCTGTATGCGGCCGGAGCCGATCTCGTGGTTTTGGATCTGGCAAGTATCGATGAGCCCACGCTGAGCGCATTGTTCGAAAAGCTGTATGGCTGAACGAGCGCACCTCGAAGCGCGCACGCGCGCGCGGCGGAAGTATCGCCGGTCGCTCGCGTGGATTTTTTTAGGGGTGGGCGCTCTCTGTTCCGAGCATCGCGAGTCGCGGGCGGCGATACAACCGAGGACCGCGACGGAGCGCACGCTATTGGCTGCGGGCTCCGACGCGTGGCAACGCTCCGAGCGCGGCGCGATCCGCGGTCTCACGATCGGCCCGATCGAGAGTGCGCTGCACGCCGAGCGCGGTTACGGCAGCGCCGCCTTCGAGCGTACCCTGCGCGAGGCCAAGGGCCTGGGCTCAAACTGGGTGAGCCTGACCCCCTTTGCGCGCGTGTACGACCTGAAGAGCACGGGCATTTCGCTCAGCTTCGAAGCGCCTTTTGCGGACAATCGCCGGGCGGTGTTGCGCGCCGTGCGCCAGGCCCACGCGCTCGGGCTGCGCGTGTTGATCGTGCCTCACTTATGGGTCGAGAGCGGCGGTTGGCGCGGTGAGCTCGACCCTGGCTCGGACGCGGCGTGGGCCGAATGGAGCCGAAATTATCGCGCTTTTTTGTTGGCCTGGGCCGAGGTCGCGCAGGATTCGCAGGCAGACATGTTGGCGGTGGGCGTCGAGCTACGGAGCTGGCTCACCACTGCCCACGCCAAGACCTTCGCGCCGATTTTGCGCGACGTGCGTCGAACGTATTCAGGGCTCCTGACCTACGCGGGCAATTGGGACGACATCGAAGACACGGTGATCCTCGGGGACTTGGACGTGATCGGCTTGAACGCGTTCTTTCCGCTCGCGGAAAAGGACGGCGCCAGCGCCGAGCAGTTGCGCGCCGGTGGAGACCGGGTGCGCGACCGCCTCGCCAAGTTCGCCGAAGCGTGGCGGAAGCCAATCTTTTTCAATGAGCTCGGTTACACCACGCGGCCAAACGCCGCGATCCGCCCCTGGGAATGGCCAGACACGATGAACCACGTGGTCGCCGATCAAGCCGCGCAGGCCGAAGCCTATCGCGCGCTGCTCTCGGCGTTCGTCGATCAGCCTTGGTTCGCTGGGTTCTTCGTGTGGCGGGTCTACGCCGACCCCGACGACATGTCGCAAGAAGCGGAATGGGGCTTCTCCCCGCGCGGCAAGCAGGCCGAGCTCGTGCTGCGCGACGCCTTCGCCGCGCGCTGGGCCAGCGACGGCATGAACGACGTGGGACATGCGTTGTGGCGCGACGCCGCCCGCGGGGTCGGTCGATTTTGAGTTGCGGCGCGCGGCGCATGGCGAGGGTGGCGCTTCACCTCGAAAAGCGTTGACCGGACGGAATGCGCAGGGGACGCTCCGCGCGCGTGTCGGATCCTTCAGACGAGCGTCCCGGCAGCCAGCCGTACTTGCCTCCACCTCCTGAGTCTCGGGATGATGCGCCGCGGTCGGTGCACTTCCCGCGCATGGATCCGCCGCCCGCTTCGCTCGAGGCGATGGTGCGAAATGGCCCGCGCTCGGCGTCACGCGCGGGCGGCCGGAGCTGGGTCTGGGTGTTGGCGCTGGTGGCGGGGGTGGCGTTGACGGCGTATTTCCTGGGACTACACCGCTGAGAGCGTCGTGAACGCGCCTGAAGCCGTCGTCCAATATGCGCGCGTCGCGATCCCGGTCCCGCTCGGGCAAGCGTTCAGTTATGTCGTGCCCCCGGAAGCGATGGGCACCGTACGGCGGGGAGCGCGGGTATTGGTCGGTTTTGGCAAGAGCCGCCGCGTGCTGGGGGTGGTGCTCGAGGTCGGGACAGAGCCGCCCGATCTTCCGCTCGTCAAGCTGAAGCCTCTGCTCGCGGTCGTGGACCCGGAGCCGGTTTTGGAGGACGAGCTGCTCGGCTTTTTGCAAGAGCTGGCGCGTTACTACTTAGCGCCCATCGGTGCGGTGATCGAGCTCGCGTTGCCGGCGATCGAACGCACTGCGGCCGAGGCCTTGGCCAAGCGCGACGCATTTCAGGTCAAAGATGCAGTCGGGCGCCTCGTGCTCCGTGTGAGCGCCGTGGCGACGATCGATATTTCGGAGAAGCTCAGTGAGCAGGCGCGCGCGCTTCGTTCGCATTTGTTGGCGAGTGGGCCGGCGACCATCGCCGAGCTAAGCAAAGCTTGGCCGAGCGCACGCAGCATCGTAAAGCGGCTGAATGCGCTGGAACTCGTCACCCTCGAGCGCGTCGAGGCGCGGCCCGATCCGTTTTTCGCGCCGGTCCGGCGCGATCTCCCGCCCGAGCTGACCCGGCCCCAGGCCGACGCGGTCGGACGCCTGATCGGCGCGTTGGAGGCGCGCGAAAAGCAGAGCTTTCTCTTAGACGGGGTGACTGCATCGGGGAAAACCGAGGTCTATCTACGCGGCGTGGAGCGTGCGCTCGATCTCGGCCGGGGCGCGATCGTGCTCGTGCCGGAGATCGCGCTCACCCCCCAACTCGTGACGCGCTTTCGCGCGCGCTTGGGCGACCGCATCGCCGTCTTGCACAGCGGTCTCACGGACAGCAATCGACACGCCATGTGGCGCGCATTGCGCCAGGGTGAGCTGAAGGTCGCCGTGGGCGCCCGTTCGGCGCTATTCGCCCCCGTTCACGATCTGGGGCTGATCTGCGTGGATGAGGAGCACGACGGCTCCTTCAAGCAGGAGGAGGGCGTGCGCTACCACGCCCGCGACATGGCCCTACTGCGCGCGCACCGCGCCGGCGCAGTGTGTGTACTCGGCTCGGCGACGCCGTCGCTGGCTAGCGTCGCGCTGGCACGCAGCGGGCGGCTGGAGGTCTTGAAATTGCCGGCGCGCGCGCACGCGGCCGCCGTACTGCCCCAAGTGGAGATCGTGGATCTCACCCACATCGGTCCCGGCCCCGGCGGTGATCGGCTGCTCAGTCTGACCTTGTTTCGAGCCCTAGAAGACACTTTAAAGCGCGGTCAACAAGCGATCTTATTCCTGAATCGGCGCGGCTTTTCGCCAAGCTTGATCTGTGGTTCGTGCGGACACCTAGTGCGCTGTCCGAATTGTTCGGTGTCGCTCACCTTGCACCGCTCGCGCGGCGTCTCGCTGCAGTGCCATTACTGCGACTACACCAGTGACCTGCCGGAGCAGTGCACGGAGTGCCGAGCCAAGCGGCTGATGGAGGAGGGTTCGGGGACGGAACGCATCGAGAGCACGTTGCAGCAGGTGTTTCCCACGGCGCGAATCGCACGGCTGGATCGCGATGTGGCGGCGGGGGCCAAAAGCGAGGCCGTGCTCGAGCGCATGCGGGCAGGAGGCATCGACATTTTGGTCGGCACGCAAATGGTGACCAAGGGGCACGATCTGCCGAACGTGACCCTCGTAGGCGTACTCAACGCCGACTCGGCGCTTTCGATGCCCGATTTTCGGGCGAGTGAGCGGACCTTTCACTTGCTGGTGCAGGTCGCCGGTCGCGCCGGGCGTGGCGAGACGCCGGGGCGCGTGTTGATACAGACTCGGCAACCGAAGCACCCGGCCATCGCCTACGCGCTCCGCCATGACGTGCCGGGCTTCATCGAGCAAGAGCTGCGCGATCGCGAGGAGCTGCGTTTTCCGCCCTTTTCTCGGCTGGCGCTCGTGCGTTTCGACGCGCTTTCGGAGGCCCACGCTCTCGCCGAATGTGAACGCATCGCGGTCATTGCGCGGAACGCGGCGCCAACATTGGTGGAGGTGCTGGGTCCTACGCCGGCGCCCCTGGCTCGTTTGCGGAACCGCTACCGCTATCGCTTCGTCCTGCGCGCCATCGACCGCAAACCGCTGCGCGAAGCATTGCTCGCCGTCGCGCGCGCCAGCGTGCACCGCCTGGTGCGCATGGCGATCGACGTAGATCCGATAAATATGCTCTGAAGGTGGCAAGGTCTCGGCTACACTTCCCCGGTTCATGGCGCGCGCGCAAGCCTTCCCCGTCGCGGTAGTCTGTCTGCTAGGCGCGCTCTTCGGATCACGGCACGCCGCGGCCTTTGAGCGTGAATGGCACCTCGGCGGGGGGGTCGGAGTCAGCGCGTATCCGCATGACTACTCCGCGGGGCCTGCTTTGGGGCTGCACGCGGGCTACGGCATCTCGGACGTATTCGATTTGAAGCTCGAACTCTTGGCCTCGTATCACGGCTACGATGAGAGCTCGACGAGCGGGACCGCGCACGCGGCGCCTTATTCCGCCGTCGCCGGGCTGTCATACAAGTTGGACGTATTGCAGTGGATTCCGTATGGAGCCGTTCTCGTCGGCTATCAACACATCGCGGGCGCGCTGCCCGCAGGCGCGCCGTTTCGCCGCGATGACGTGCTGGGCGCGCTGGTGCTCGGGGTGGACTACGCCATGACCCGGAGCTTTGGCCTGGGCGCTTCACTGCGTGCGGATGTGCTGCTCTCGAGCCCGACCCATGGCGAAGCCTTCACGCCCCTATTACGCGCAGAATATCATTGGGGATTTTGAGGCGACTGGCCTGCGCTTGGTTGCTCTTCGCAGCCTGCGACCGCGGCGCACCGGGCGCGCCGGGCAGTGCACCGCCCGCCCTCGCGCACAGCGCAGGCGTGGGCGGGGCGCCGGGTGCTTCCACCGCGCTCTCCGAGCGGCTTTCCGCGCGCGCATTTGCACCGTTACTACGCGCGGAACGTTGGCTGGACGCGCGCGCCGCGCTCGCGGCCTTGACGGCGGCGGCGCGCGCCGAACCAGAGGTGCGCTTCGCAAGCGCGCGCGTCGACTTGGAGCTGGGTGACGCGCGTGCCGCGCTCGCCGAGCTCGAAGGCTTGGACGGCTCGCTGCCCGCATTGAGCACACAGATCGCCGCTCTGCGCGCGCGCGCGCAGTCGAGCGTAGGACCGTTCGCCGAGGCGGCGCTGTATTATGAGCGCCGCGGCGACACGGATGCGCTGATATCGGCCGCCCAGGCGTATCAAGCCGACGTCGCCTTGCCCAAAGCTCGCCTCGCGTTGGATCGTGCCCTGGCTCGGCTCGGCAAATCGAAGCGCATCCGCGACGCGGAAGTCCGAGCTCGCGCGCTGCGCGCCTCGCTGTCCGCGCAAATGGGTGACAGAGGCACCGCCAACGCTGACAACCGCTGGCTCGCTCTCGCCGCGCCGCTTCGACCCGAGGCCGACAGCGCTGTGCGCGCGCTCGAGTCGTCGGGCGGAGCGAGTCGCTTGCGTGCGACCGAACACTTGGAGCGCGCGAGCGCGTTGGCCGAGGCCGGTCGAATCGACGCAACCGACGCTGAGCTCGCGTTCGCACAAAAGGCACCAGGCGGGCCGGCGCCGCTCGGTCGGCTGACGTACCTTCGAGCCTTCGCGCTGTATGCCGCGCGGGCCGATTACGCCAAGGCCGCAGAGCTCTTCGAACGGTCGGCGCGCGAAGATCCCACGAGCGCCCCGCAAGCATTGTTCTACGCGGCGCGGTCTTTGTCGCGCGCCCAGTTGGATGAGCGGGCGATCGCTGCCTATGAGCGCGTGGCCCTGCAATTTCCGAAATCCAGCTGGGCCGAGCAAGCGCAATTTCTGTCGGCGCGTCTGCGCTTCATCGCGGGCGAATACCTCGACGCGCGCGGGCGCTACGACGCTTACCTGGCACAGCACGGCAAGCAGGCGCGCTTCGGTGATGATGCCAACTACGAGCGTGCGCTCTGCGCCCTCGAGACCGACCAGCCGTTGCTCGCTGCGGCGAGCTTCGCGCGGCTTGCCGCGCGGGCCAAGGAGCGCCACAACCAGGTTCGCCTGCGTTACCTCGAGGCGTTATCGCGCGCGCTCGGTAACCAGAGAGAGCGAGCCGTCACCGCGTTTACCGAGCTCGCCCGCACGCAGCCGCTATCGTTTTTCGGCTTGGCCGCGCGCGCGCGGCTCGGCATCGTGGGCGCGCCCGAACCTCCGGTGATCGCCGAGAGCGCCGCGGCCGTTCATGCCCCGCTCGCCGTCGAGTTGCCACCGGACGTCGCGGCGCTGAACCGCGTGGGGCTCGCCCGCGACGCAGAACGCGAGCTCATGCGCCAAGAGTTCACGTTTTCACGCGCGTATGCGCCGCGCAGTAATGAGGCCTTGTGCGAAGCCTATGGCTCGCTGGGCGTCGCGCAACGCCGCTACCGCGTCGCGCAGGACGTCGTGCGCGGCGCCGCGCTGGACTCGGCGCCCAGCGTTGCCAACACGTGGG
>CAXSGJ010000057.1:0-33027 GCA_964236865.1 uncultured Polyangiaceae bacterium | reverse complement strand
CGACTTGCCCGCGTTGGTGTACCCGACCAGGGCGACCACGGGATAGGGCACGTCCGAACGGCGCTTGCGGTTCAACGCGCGCGTCTTCTTCACCTTGATTAGGTCCTGCTCGATGCGCGCCATGCTCAGTCTCCGCGCAACGCGAAGGCCTGCCTTCCGCCTTGTTGTTCGCGGTCATGCGCCAAGAGAGCGCCTTCGACCCGCAGGCGGCTTCGGGAGCCAGCGCGTACGGCCTCCTGCAGCTGATCGCGCCGACCGCCAAACGGGTCGCGGCACAACTGCATGAGCCCTTCGCCGACGGAGCACTGCTTACCCCCGACGCGAACATCCGCTATGGCGCACATTACCTGGCGCAGCTCAGCGGTTACTTCGGCGGTAACCTCGCGCTGGTTGCGGCGGCCTATAACGCAGGCCCTGACGCGATTTTCCGCTGGCTCAGCGCACCCGAAAAGATTGGGATGGACGCTTTCGTCGCCCGGATCCCCTTCGATCAAACCCGAACTTACGTCGAGCGAGTCCTTGGTAACCTCGCGCGCTATCAATATCTGAACGGCGGAGAAGCCGCGGTGTCTGCGCTCAACTTGGACCTACCCCGCGGCGCGGTGCGGCCGGACAGCGTCTTTTGAGCGCAAGTTGCCGCCGAATCTTTGACCAGTGCGGCCTCGCCGAGCGTCTGGCGGCGTTCCGTCCGCGACGCCGAAGGCTGGGACGGCCCCCGACGAGCGCGTGACCAACAAAACCCAGCATGATCCGGCGATCTGCCTAGCGATGCGTCACAGGGTGCGACCGAGCGGGCGAGCGGACAGAGTTACTACCGCTTCAGCTTTTTTTTAGCGTACGGGTCTCGGCGAAGCGCCGCAGAAAGCGGCGCACCTGCTCCGGGCCCGAGACGCGAAAACCGGCGCGTGTAGCGAGCGTGCCCGCGCAGAGGCTGATCGAGCCTTCGGGCAAGGCCGCAAATAGATCTTCATCTGTACGGTCGTCGCCGGCCGCGGCGATCACGGCCGGCGTCGCGAACAACGCGAGCGCGTCACGCGCGGCGGTGCCCTTGTCTAGCCCTTGAGGGCGAAGCTCGATCACCTTGCGCCCGCCCAAGATGGAGACAGGTAGCTGAGCGAAGTGGCGCACCAAATGGACACGCAGTTCCCGCGCCAAGTGCACGCCCAGATACGGGTCAACGTTGCGGTAATGCCAGGCGAGCCCGGCCGTCTTTTCTTCCAAAATCGCGCCTGGCGCGCGCTCCACGTAGGTCCGCAAGATGGCGCGCGCATCGGCGAGCCAGCCCAACGAGCTCGGGTCGATATGACACTGCCAGCTGTCTTCGTTCGATCGTTTCGACCACACGCCGTGCTCGGCCACCAAATCGATGGGCAGCTTCCCGAGCCATGCGGCCAGAGATTCTTGCGCGCGCCCGCTCACCACGCACACGCGCACGCCGCTCATCGCCGCCAACATGCCCAGGAGCTCGATCAACGCGGGATCGGGGGTAGCGAGTTCCGGGTTTCGAGCGATAGGAACCAGCGTTCCGTCATAATCCAGCGCAAAGATCACCTCTGACTGCTCGGCGAGAGTTGCCGCGAGGCGATCGAGCTCACCCGAGTCTTGGCGCAGATCGCGCGGCTCCGGACCGCGCTCACCCGCCTCCAACGCGCTCACGAAGGATGATGCCCAGAGCTCGACCGGATGCGCGCGTACTTTGTCGCGCAGCGCGCCCATGCGCTCACGCCGCTCAGCTTCTGGCATCGCCAGCGCGCGGTCGAAGTTCAGCGCCATGCTCTCCACGTCGTAAGGATTCACGGTCAACGCTTCACCGAGCTCACTCGCGGCCCCGGCGAGCTCACTCAACACAAGCACGCCGTCCCCATCTGTACGCGCCGCGATGTACTCCTTGGCGACCAAGTTCATGCCGTCGCGGAGCGGCGTCACGACCATGACGTCCGCCGCGCGATAGCTGGCCACTAAGTCTGGTTGCGTTACCGGCTGGTACAAATAGTGAATCGGCGCATCATGCAGGGAGCCGCTCGAGCCATTGATGCGTCCGACCAACGCCTCCACATCTTGGCGTAGGCTCTTGTATTCGGAGACGCTTTCTCGCGACGGTACGGCGATTTGCAGAAGCCGAACTTTGCCGCGGTACTGCGGACTTCTTTGAAGCAATAGCTCCATGGCCAAGAGCTTTCGCGGTAGGCCCTTCGTGTAATCGAGGCGATCGACGCCCAGCAACAGTTGCTCGACGCCCTGGGCTTGGCGCAGCTCCGCCACCCGGGCCGGCAAATCCGGGCTTTGAGCCAAGCGCTCGAAGGTCGGCACGTCGATACCCATGGGGAAGACCCCGATAGAGATTGTCCTTCCGTCGACGTCGACGCGGTCTAGCTCTGGCTCGATGCCCAACGTGCCGAGCAAAGCGTCCGAGAAGTGGCGAGCGAAGCCGTACGTGTGAAAGCCGATCAGATTTGCGCCCAACATGCCGCGCAGCAATTGCTCCCGGTGCGGCAACAGACGAAATATCTCTGACGACGGAAACGGGATGTGCAGAAAAAAGCCAATGCGGGCGCGCGGCAAGCGCTCACGCAAAATGCCCGGCAAGAGCAGCAAGTGATAGTCGTGAATCCAAATCGTGTCGTCTTCGCCCGCCTCCGCGCACACGGCGTCGGCGAAGCGCTCGTTGACCGCGCGGTAGTCGTCATAGTCGCCGACGAACAGCGGCATCCGATCGACCATGTAGTGAAACAGCGGCCAGATGACGCTGTTCGACATGCCTTCGTAGAAGCGTTCGGCTTCTTGCGTGGACAGGTACACGGGCGTGGCCGAGTGCTCTCGCAGTTGCGTTTCGAGGCTCGCGCGCTGCTCGTCGCTCTCTGGGTTGGCGCCCGGCCAGCCCACCCAGGACGTTTGCTCGGCCTTGGCCAGATTTCGCATGCCCGTGGCTAGGCCGCCGCTGCTCGCCTTGATGTTTACGCGACCGTCACCGAGATCGACCGAAACAGGGAGGCGATTGGCGACCAGAATGAGGCGACTCGTACCGGTCATGCGCGGTGCTTTGCACGAGCTGGGCCGCGCTTGGCGACTCGAAACCGCGTCAATTCATGCCGCGTCTGGCTCATGTTCGTGGCGCTTTGCCTCGGCCGATCCCGCCGTCTTCACGAGCTGTGGCGGGCTGCGACGGCGCGGCTACCCGGCACGATAACCGGTCACCAAGGCCTGCGCGAGCTGACCCCAGCCATCCACTGCCACGAACAGCAGCAGCTTGAACGGTAAGCTGACCTGCGTTGGATTCATCATCTGCATGCCGAGCGCCAAGAGCACATTGGAGACCACGAGGTCGATGACCAAGAACGGCAAATACAAGGCAAAGCCCAGCGCAAAGGCCGCGATCAGTTCACTGACCACGAACGCCGGGACTAGAATGACCAAGTCATCGCGCTCAACTTGCGCGCGGTCCGCGGGCAGCCGCGCCGCCCGCGCAATTTCATAAAACCGCGCCTGTTCACGCTTCGACGCGTTGGCTTTCAGAAACGCGCGAATGGGTTCACGTGTGGCCTGGGCAAGCTCGATCAACCAGGCGCTCGTGTCGTGCTGCGCGCCCGGCTCGAACAGCGGCCGCGAGCGCTCCTCGATGCGCGAGCCCACGGGCGCCATGGCCAACAGCGTCAGGGCCCCGGCCAGCGCCATGATCACGGTGCTGGAAGGAATGTTTTGTGCGCCGATCGCGCCTCGCACGATCTGGAGCACGGTCGAGATCTTCACGAAAGCCGTGAGCGTCATGAACGCGAACGGCAGCAGCGCAGCCAACGCCAAGATCACGACCAGGGTGATTGGGCGCACGTCGTCGAAGCCGCCGGCCGGTGCTGCGACCGGGGCGGCTCGTGCGACGAACGGTACGAGCAGCACTAGCAAGCCAGCCAGGCCCGCCGCTGAGGGCCGACTAAGACTTCTTGCCCAGCGCACGGCCCAAGACCTCCCGAAACGAATCGCTGCGAGCGGCAGCAGGGACCGGAAACTCGATGCTGCCCTCGGCCACCTCTCCCAACTTGGCGATGCCAGCCTCGCTCGCGCCAACCACGTAAACCGTCGTTCCCACGCGCACCAGATAGACGGCCCGGCGCGCGTCCAGTGGTAAACGCCCCAGCAACTCCAACGGGCCCGCGGAGCGTCCCATTCCGGCGCGCCGTGCGCCGACCAATACCAGCACCGCCAGCGCCGCGATCGCGAGCAGCGTGACCAGCGTTTCCACCACATAATGGGCGAGCGGCGACATCCCAGGCGCAGCGTAACACCGAGAGCGCGGTGAACGGAGCGTCAATCTTGCGCGCGCTCGCTCGCCCTTGACGCGCCCTGTCGCGGAGGTTACCAGCCCACACTGCGTGGCCCTCGTCGTTCAAAAATTTGGTGGTACATCCGTCGCCAATCTCGACCGGATGCGAAACGTTTCCGAGCTGGCGCTGCGCACGCAGCGCGAGGGAAACCAGGTCGTACTGATCGTGAGCGCCATGTCCGGCGAGACGAATCGGTTGCTCGCCTTGGCGCATCAGATTTCAGCCACGCCCGACATGCGTGAGCTGGATTCATTGGCATCGACCGGCGAGCAAGTGAGCGCCGCGTTGGTCGCGATGACCATTCACCAGCTGGGCGGTAAGGCCAAGAGCTTCCTCGGCCATCAGGTGCGCATCAGCACCGACGCGGCGTATACCAAAGCGCGCATTCAAAATATCGAAGGCTCCAAACTGCTGCAAGCGGTGGCAGGCGGAAGCATCGCGGTGGTGGCGGGCTTTCAGGGCATCGACCCAGACGGTAGCATCACGACGCTCGGGCGCGGCGGCTCGGACACGACCGCGGTGGCCATCGCGGCCGCGATTAAGGCCGACGTCTGCGAAATTTACACGGACGTGGACGGCGTCTACACGACCGATCCGAACATCTGCCCCTCCGCGCGCAAGATTGACCGCATCAGCTATGAAGAGATGCTGGAGCTTGCTTCATTGGGCGCCAAGGTCCTTCAGATTCGCTCGGTAGAAGTGGCCATGAAATATGGGGTGCCCGTGCACGTGCGCTCTTCCTTCAGCGATCGGACAGGTACGATGGTAGTTGGCGAAGACGGTTTTGAATCGGTAGCGGTCGCGGGCGTCGCTTATGACAAGGGCGAAGCCAAAGTTCAGCTGGTGCGCGTGAACGACAAGCCCGGCGTCGTGGCCAAAATCTTCGGCATGCTGGCGGAGCAGAACGTCTCCGTCGACATGATCATCCAAAGCCCCTCACGCGGCGGCGGACAGACGACGGACGTTACGTTCACGGTCGCGAAAACCGACCTGCCACGCGCCAAAGAGCTGATCGAACAGACCGCCGCCGAGTACGGCAGCGAGCCGGTCGAATACGACCCGGACATCGTGAAGGTGTCGATCGTCGGGTTAGGCATGCGCTCGCACGCCGGGGTAGCCGCCAAAATGTTTGGTATTCTCGCCAGCGAAGGCATCAACATTCAAGCCATCAGCACGAGCGAAATAAAGATCAGCTGCATCATCGCCGCAAAGTACACGGAGCTGGCGGTGCGCGCGTTACACGAGGGGTTCGGCTTGGATAAAGTCCCGGTCGTTTGAGAGCGTTCCGTATGCGAATGCGGTCTTCGCTGGCCGCGATTGCAGCGCTTTTGAGCATGCTGGCCACAGCGCCAGCCAACGCGCAAGCGGAGCAAGCTTCGCTCGACGCGGCCCCTGCCGTCGCGGCCGCTCCTTCTCGACCTGATTAGCCCTCGCCCTTTCTGTCGACCAACGCTCGGTGTCCAAGCGCCGAAGGGTCACCGCTCATCCAAGGCGCGATCCAAGTTGTACGCCGCGCTGATCAACGCAAGGTGGGTGAAGGCTTGTGGGAAGTTGCCCAAGGCTTCACCACTTGGTCCGGTTTCTTCCGAATACAACCCCACGTGGTTGGCGTAGCCGAGCATGCGCTCGAACATGATGCGGGCGCGGTCGAGTTGGGCTGGGTCACCTTTGCCCGAGCGGGTCAAGGCTTCAACAAGCCAGAATGTGCACATGTTGAAGGTGCCTTCGGCGCCGCTCAGGCCGTCCTGTGAGCGTTCGTGGTCATAACGGAAGAGCAAGCTGTCGGAGAGCAGGCCGCCGTCACGGGGCGCGGCGCTGATCGCCTTGATCGTCGAGAGCATGCGTGGATCGGTCGGAGACATGAAAAAGACCAGCGGCATCAGCAGGTTCGATGCGTCGATGTCTGGGCTGCCGAAGCTCTGCACGAAGGTCTGGCGCTCTTCGTTCCAACCTTGATCCATGATTGCTTGATAGATGTCGTCACGAACTCGATACCAGCGCTCGCGATTCGCGGGAAACGAGCGCTTGTCGGCCAAGCGCAGCCCGCGGTCGACGGCGACCCAACACATTAGCTTCGAATAAACGAAGTGCCGGCGCCCACCGCGCACCTCCCATATACCTTCGTCCTCACGCTGCCAGTTTTCGCACACCCAATCGACGAGATGCCGGAGGTAGCCCCACAGTGCATAGGAGATGGGCGCCCCGTGCTTATTGTACAGGTACACCGCGTCCATCAGCTCTCCATAGATATCCAGCTGGAGCTGCTGATAGGCGCCATTGCCGACGCGCACGGGCTTCGAGCCGGCGAAGCCTGTCAGGTGGTCGAGATTGCTCTCTGGAAGTTCGTGGCGACCATCTATCCCGTACACGATCTGTAGCGGGGACTCCCCGGGCTTCGATTCACTGCACCGCGCCTCGAGCCAGCTCATGAACGCGCGCGCTTCTTCCGTAAAGCCGATGCGTAGGAAGCCGTAGAGGGTGAACGCGGCGTCGCGGATCCAGGTGTAGCGGTAGTCCCAATTGCGGGCGCCGCCGATCGACTCTGGGAGACTACACGTCGCGGCGGCAACGATGGCCCCGGATGGTTCGAAGGTGAGCAGCTTCAAGACCAAAGCGGAGCGCTGCACCACCTCCCGCCAGCGCCCCTTATACGCGCATTGGGCGAGCCACTTTTGCCAAAATGCGACGGTCGCTTCGAACAGGCCTTGCACTTCTTCGGCGCCTGGCGGTTTGCCGCACGAGTTCTCCTCGCGCAAGCCGCGGAGCACGAAGACCGCAGATTCCCCATCCGACAGCTCGAATTCTGCTGACACACCGGTGCCGTCGGCCCGAAGCGGAACCTCGGTGGCGAGGCCGACGGTCAGGCGTGGCGTCGAAAAGATCGCTCCCTCCGCGTCGATCTTGGTGTCGTGCGGTTCGCGAGCGTAGTCGAACCGGGGCTGACACTCGACGCGAAAGACCATCTTGCCGCGCACGACGCGCACACGGCGCACGACTTGCTCGTGCCAATCGGGCTTGGCCGAGATCCCCGCGGGCATGAAATCTTCGAGCTCACCCACGCCCTCCGGCGACATGAAGCGGGTGACGAGCACGTTGGTTTCAGGCCAGTAAAACTGTTTGGTGCGCAGCCCATCGTCGCGCGGCGCGACCTTGAAGAAGCCGCCCTTTTCATCGTCCAACAGTGAGCCGAACAGACTCGGCGAGTCGAAGTGCGGAAAGCAAAACCAATCGATGGATGCGCCGGTGCTGACCAGTGCCACCGTACGCATATTGCCGATCACACCGTAGTTTTGGATTTGCTTCGGTTCTTGGTTCGCCATATCGAGTTCACTACTTATGCCTATAGACAGAGCGCGTCGCGGCTATTCGGGGCACGACGGCGGCCCCTCGTGTTCGGAGTCAGCGCCTCCGCTCTAGATTTGCCTTCTCCAAGTTGGCCATTCTTCTCATCACCTCTTCGTGAAAGTCATCGAATTTTTCATGGAGATGACCCACTTCGAGCTCGGCCTTGAGGTTCACTTGGTATTCGATGTCGTTGCGTACCCGGTCGCGCGCCACCTGACGGTTTTGGCTGAGCAGGACGAACACCGACAGAATGATGGCTTCCAACGATACGACCATGGTCAGCAAGCCGAAGGGGAACGGATCGAAGTTGCCAAGGGAGGTGCGAGCCAGTGGTCCTACGTTCAACACGATCCAAACGAAGAACAGACCCAAGTGGATGAATAGAAATTCCAAGCTGCCGCTGAACCCGGAGATCCAATCGGCGATTTTCATCACTCGCGTGCGCTTGTCCTCCGTCTCCTCGTTGATGTCGCGTGAAACGCTGTGACGAAGCAGCTTGGATGTTTCGCGCAGGCGGCGGCCACTGGCCGTGAGCAGGCTGAACGCCGCCGCCGGCACCAAGCGCAAAAATTCTTCCAAATCTTCGCGGTCGACCACGACCGCATCCAAGTCTTCGATCACGAGGGCGGAGGCTGTCCGTGGCCCCCCGTCGAGGAGCGAGATCTCACCGAAGAAGTCGCCGGCACGCGCGGTCTCGAGCACGATGCGTTCACCGGTGTCATTCTTGGAAAAGATTTCAACCGCGCCGCTGCGCACGATGTAAAGGGAATCTCCGGGGTCGCCGTAGGAAAACATCATCGTTCCGGCGGCCGCGATCGTCGTTTCGACTCGCTCTGCCAGCACGCCGCGCTGTTCATGATCGAGCAACGCGAAGAACGGCACGTCCGCAAGGTGTTCAGGGTCGACGCTCAACGGTTACCTCTGCCGCGCAGAGTACCCGGCCGCGGTACGTGCGCAAATGGCCGACATTGTCGAACTCGGCCAGCGATGCCGCGGACTTGAGCTAGGCTCGAGCTTCGTAGACACTGACATGTCGAGTGAGCTTGAACAGGGCCAGGTTTTGGCCGGAAAGTTCCGGATCGAGCGGGTGCTCGGCCAGGGCGGCATGGGCGTCGTAGTCGCCGCCACACACCTGCAGCTCGATGAGCGAGTGGCCCTGAAGTTTCTGCTACCCGACGCGCTCGGTAACCCGGAAGCCGTAGAGCGCTTTGCCCGTGAAGCGCGCGCGGCGGTCAAGATCAAGAGTGAGCACGTGGCGCGCGTGTCCGATGTCGGCACCTTGGAGAGCGGCTCTCCGTACATGGTGATGGAGTACTTGGAGGGCCAGGATCTAGCCAGCTACGTCCGAGCAACGGGCGCCATGGCCGTGCCCAGTGCCATTGAGTTCGTGCTGCAAGCCTGCGAGGCAATCGGCGAAGCGCACGCCCTCGGCATCGTGCACCGCGATCTGAAGCCCGCCAACTTGTTCGTCACGAGCCGCGTCGATGGCAGCCCGTGTATCAAGGTTTTGGATTTTGGGATCTCCAAGCTGACCATGCCCGGAACAGGGCAAGAGCTGAACATGACGAAGACCAACAGCGTCATGGGGTCGCCGCTGTACATGTCGCCCGAGCAGATGAGCTCGACGCGCAGCGTCGACATGCGCGCCGACATCTGGGCGTTGGGGGTCATTTTGTACGAGATTTTGACGGGGCGCGTGCCGTTCGAGGCCGAGACGATGCCGCAGTTGTGCGGCATGATCTTGCAAGATCCGCCGCCGCCGTTGCGCGATATGCGCCCCGACGTGCCGGACGCGCTGCAGTCGGTGGTGTTCCGCTGCCTCGAAAAGAACCGCGAACAGCGCTTCGCCAATGTAGCGGAGCTCGCGGCTGCGCTGGCGCCCTTCGGTGCTGCGTCCGCGCAGCGCTCAGCCGACCGCATCTCGCGCGTGCTCGGCGCCGCGGGGATCCAGAGCGCGCCGGGGTCCGCGGTCGCAGCGCTGTCCTCTCCCGTTGGGACGAGCACGTCGACCAACTGGGGATCACCGCAAGCGGCGAAGAAGACGCGGGCGCCGTTGTTCATTGCTTTGGCGGTGGGGCTACTTGGGCTGGCGGTTGCTGGCTTGAACCTGCGCAAGCGTCTGGCCCTCGAGCCAGCGGCCGAACCGCCCACGCACGCTGCGCTCGCCACCAGCGCTCTGCCAAAACCGGCCGTCAGTCAGCCGCCGGTCGTGCTCCCTGCGCCCGTGTCGGCAGCGCCCTCCGCTAGCTCTGCGCAGCAGCTCGCGCCGGCGCGTTCACCGTCGCGGCCGAAGGCGAGCACGGTGAAGCCGCAGCATGCCGCCCCTCAGGCCGCCGTGCCCGCGATTGATCCGCTGGACGGCCGCCGCTGACCACCGCACGCTCCATCAAAGCGGCGCAGCCGGCGCAGGATTCGTCCAGCCCCCTTCGGGGCCGACGCGGTCGGCTTCCTTCGGCCCCCACGAGCCTTCTTCATAAGCATAGGCGGTCGATCCAGACTTCAGTGCTGCGTCGAAGACTCGCCACGATTCTTCTACCGCGCGCCGCTCCGCGTACAGGGTGGCATCGCCATCCATGGCGTCGCCGAGGAGCCGCTCGTACGGCTTCAACGCACCCGCCGACGAGCGGCGCAGCACCAGCTCGGACGGCTCACCGAGCATCGCCTCACCCGGCGACTTCACGTTGGCGACGAGCGCGATCAGGTTATCGGGGCTGAGTCGAAAGCGGACCGCATTACCGGCAGGCGCCTGTTGATCGTCCAGCACGGGATGACCGACCGCCCGAAAGCGCACGGTCGCATCCGTGATGCTGACGGCCAGCGACTTGCCGGTGCGGATGTAAAACGGAACGCCGGCCCAGCGGGGTGAATCAATGAACAAACGCAGCGCCGCGAAGGTCTCGGTGCTGGAGTCCTTGGCTACGCCCTCCTCATCGCGATAGCCGCGCACCTGGCCACGCACCAAGCTGTCGCTGCTGAGCTCGCTGACCTGGGTCAAGAGCCGTGTGCGCGCGGCTCGCAGCGTCGAGTGCCCACTTTCCGGCGGCAAATCGAGGGCCAGGCACGCGACCGCCTCCAGCAAATGGTTCTGCACCACGTCGCGAATCGCACCGACTGCGTCGTAGAACTCAGCGCGGCCTTTGACCCCGAAGTTCTCGGCCATCGTGATCTCGACGCTGGCCACGTGCTCACGATTCCAAGCCGCCTCGAACAGCGGGTTGGCCGCTCGGAAATACACGATGTTTTCGACTTGTTCTTTGCCCAAGTAATGGTCGATGCGAAACAGCGCTTGCTCGGGAAAGAACGCGTACAGCGCCTCGCTCAACGCCTTGGCCGATTCGGAATCGTGCGCGAACGGCTTTTCAAGGACCAACCGGGCATCGGTCGCTAAACCGGCGTGAGCTAGATTGGCCGCTACTTTTTCGAAAATGTCGGGCGGCAGCGCGACATAGCTCAACGGACGGCGCGCTTGCCCGACGGCGGCTTTCAGCGGGCCGAATGTACCCGGGTCGTCATAGTTTACGGCGACATAGCTCAGCCGCTTCGAAAATTGTTCGAAGGCGTCTGCCTCGAATGTCTTGGTTTCCTCGAGGCTCTTCTTGGCTTTTGCGCGGATGGCATCACTGCCTATGTCCTTCCGTCCCACCGCGACGATGGGCATGTCCAGCCGGCCAGCTTTGGACAGCGCCATGAGCGCGGGCCAGATTTGCTTCGTCGCGAGGTCGCCCGTCGCCCCAAAAAAGATGAATGCATCCGAGCGGGTGGTTTCCATGAGTCCGAGATTAGGACGGCACCGGCTTTCTGAACAGAAAGCTCTGATTTCGACCCGTCCCTACATCTTGCGCTCAATATGGAGAGGCTGAGCGCAGGCGACTGGAAGGAGAGCTGAGCGGCCAAAGGCCAAGCCAGCCGGCCATGCAGAACCGTCCGGGCGACCCCGGAGGCTGAACTGACCGGCCGGTCGCCTTTGGCATCCAGTACGTGGGCGAGCCGGGAATAGAACGCGGTTACTGCTGTTCATCGCCTGCCGGGTTACCGGCAGGCACACACAGTTGACAGCGATCATGCCCCCGCTAGGATGCCGCGGCCTTCGGCCGGAAACACTCCTGGTCGAGGTATTTTCCCCCTTTTTTCCCCAGTAATTGGGGGTTTTCGAACGGAGGTCGGATGGCTACCGACGTCATGATCCAGGCGAATGGGCTGACTAAGCGATTTGGGGTCGTGCGCGCCCTGGATAAAGTTAACTTTGAAGTAAAGCGCGGGGAGGTGGTCGGCTTTCTGGGGCCCAATGGCGCCGGCAAGTCGACGACGATGCGTATTTTGACGTGTTTCATCTCGCCCAGCACTGGCTCGGCAACGGTGAACGGCAGCGACGTGTTCGACAACCCGCTCGAGGTGCGGCGCTCCATCGGGTATCTCCCGCAGCGCGCTCCGCTGTACACGGACATGACGGTCTGGGAGTACCTGAAGTTCGCCGCGGAAATCCGCGGGCTGGACGAAAGTACGTTCAAGAAACGTCTGAAGAAGGTGGTGGAAGTCTGCGGCTTGGCGCAGTCGCTGGGCAAGGACATCTCGACGCTGTCGCATGGCTATCGGCAGCGCGTCGGCCTGGGCCAAGCCCTGATCCACGATCCGCCGATCCTCATTTTAGACGAGCCCACGAGCGACCTCGACCCGAATGAAAAGGCCGAGGTGCTCCGGTACATCAAAGAGATCGGCAAAGATCGCACGATTTTGCTGTCCACCCACAACCTGGCCGAGGTGGAGGAAGCGTGCGCCCGAGCCATCATCGTGAGCAAAGGACGGGTCGTCGCGGACGGACCGCTCGACCAGATCCGCGGCACCACGGGCCGTGTCCGTTATGTCGTCTCGATCGACGAGCAGCGCGCCGAAGCGGGCAACCAAGCGCCCGCGGCCGCTCAGGCTCAGGAGGCGCTGGAGCGGCTGGGCGGGGTCAAGTCGGTGCGCGAGCTGCCGACGGACGAGAGCGCCCACAAATTCGAGCTGAGCGGCGCACAGGACTCGGACATCCGCGCCGAGATCTTCCGACTAATGGTGGCCAAGGGCTGGACGCTGCTCGAGCTTCGGCGCGACGCGCAAAGCCTGGACGCAGTCTTCCGCGACCTGACGCGCGGTGACGAGAAGCTAGACCGCGGTGCCGGGTGGGCGGCGGCCGACGACGACGACGACGACGATGAGCTGGAAGCGACAGCCAGCCCCGCCGCCGGGTCGGAAGACGACGACGAAGGCGACGATGACGACGACGATGACGCGGACCTGAAGTCCAAGGGAAAAAACTGAGCCATGTCTCCGATGTTAATCATCGCCAAGCGCGAATTTCGCTCCTACTTCGATAGCCCCATCGCATACATCGTGATCTGCCTGAGCTTCTTCGCGCTCGGCTTGATGTTCTTCTTTTTGAACGGTGGCTTTTGGCAGCTCGACCGCGCTTCGGTGGCCCGGTTGTTCGAATCGGCGCCGATGGGCCTTTCCTTCTTGGTGGTACCCGTGGTGACGATGCGCTTGCTCGCTGAAGAGCGGCGCAGCGGCACACTCGAGATGCTGATCACCTTGCCGGTCAAAGACAGCGACGTAGTGCTCGGCAAATACCTGGGCGCCTTGGGCCTGGTCTTGATTTTGGTCATCTCGACTCTGGCCTACCCGATCATCATGTTCAAATGGCCGTGGAATCTGGGCCCACTCGACGCGGGTCCGGTCGCCAGCGGCTACTTCGGCATGATCTTGTTCAGCGCCGCCGCGGTGGCGGTCGGGCTCTTGATCAGCGCTCTCACCGAGAGCCAAGCGGTCGCCTTTTTCATTACGTTCTTCGTGCTGGGCGCGCTCTGGCTGTTCGGCGATCTCGCCAGCAAGGCCGGCGGCACGTTGGCCATCCTGCTCAACTACGTGAGCTTTCAATCGCGCCTGAACAACTTCTGGCGTGGCCTCGTCGACTCGCGCGACGTGGTCTTTTTCCTCTCGGTCACCGCGCTTTCGCTGATGGTGGCTTTTCGGGCGCTCGAGCGCCGAAAGTGGGCATGAGCCATGGCTACCCAAGAACATCGCCGCAAAGCGGCTGCACAGACCGGTCTCTACGTGTTGGTGATCGCGGCAATCGCGATCGTCGCCAATCTGCTCGGCGCCAAGGCGTACAAGCGCTGGGACACGACCAAGACGGAGCGCTACACCCTCTCGTCCGGCAGCGGGCGCTTGATCCGGGGCTTGAACAGCACGGTGCAGATCGACGCTTATGTGAAGACCGGCCTGCCCCAGCTCGACGCGTTCGTGCGCGATTTGACCGACCTGCTCAAAGAATACGAGCGAGCGGGCGGCGGGAAGTTCAAGTTCACGATCATCGAACCGAACACGGACGAGCTCCGAGCCCAAGCCAAAGAGGCCGGCTTGACCGAGACGCCGTTCGGCGAGCAGAACCAAACTGGGGAGGATCAAGCCTCGATCACCCAGGGCTACATGGGCCTCGTCCTCAAGTACGGCAGCGAGAAAGCGGTCATCCCGCAGATCATGCAGTCGGAGGGCCTAGAGTTCTGGATCACCAACAAGATCAGAGAAATTCGCGACAAATCCGAGAACATCAAGCACCGCGTCGGGGTCGTCACGGGCAAGGACGAGTTCAAGCTGAGTGACGCGAACTTGGTGGCCAAGCAAGGCAAGGGCGGCGGCGGCCCGAGCATGCAGGGAATCATCGAGCAAGCCTTCCCCTTCTACAAGCTCGAGGAAGTGGACCTGAAGGGCGGGGAAAGCGCGATCGACAAAGACCTGGTGGGTCTGATCATCACCGAGCCGCAGAAGGATTACGACGAGAAGGAACTCCGCCGCGTCGACGAGTTCTTGATGCTCGGCGGCAAGGCGCTGGTCGTGTACGCCTCGGCGGTGACCATGAAGGCCAACGACGCGACCATGAACGCGACGTTGAGCCTGCACGGTCTGGACAAATTGCTGCCCGGCTATGGCATCAAGATGAACAAGGACGCCGTGTTCGACTATGGAGCGCAGTTCCGCATCGGTGTGCCCACTCAAGGTGGCGTGACGTGGATTCGCCACCCGGCGATCGCCCACGTCGTATCCGATCCCCGTTTCGACGGAGAAAACGACAAGCTGCTCGACAACTCCTTCGCCGGATTCTTCCGGATGGACGAAGCGATCTTCCCGTTCCCGTCCAGCTTGACGTTGGACAAGAGCAAACAGCCGGCGGACGTCAAGGTGATGGCCGTGGCGCGCACCACGCCTGCCACCAGCGTCGTGACCTCGGACACGGTGGATATGAAGCTGCGCGAGCACTGGGAGCCCAAGCCCCCGCAAGAGCAACGCATCATCGCGGCGACGGCGATCGGCAAGCTGAAGAGCGCGTTCGCGGGAAGTCCCTCCGACATCAAACCCGCCGACCGGGCGCCCAGCGAGTCGCGGGTGCTCGTGATCTCTTCCAGCGAATTTTTGACCAATCCCTTCGCGTACGCCGGCAACGGGCCGGAGCTCGGCGGGCAGTTTCAGATGTTCGGCGCGGTCGGTGGTGACCCGCAGCTCCTGATGTTTGCGCAGCCGTACACCAAGTACCTGACCAGCACGATCCTGTCGCTCAAGAACACACTCGACTGGATGGCGGGCGACTCGGACTTGGTCGCCGCCAGCGCCAAGCTGATCGGCGACCCGAACCTGACTTACTCGAATATCTCCAAGCCGAAATTCAAGGCGGGTGACGACGAGGCCGAAAGCAAGCGCAAAGACGAGGAGTACCGCTCGGCTCGCAAATCGATGCAGACCAACGTGCAGTGGACCCTCACCTTTGGTGTGCCGGTGCTGTTCGCCGCCTTTGGCCTACTACGTTGGCGTCAACGCCAAGCCCAACGGGATCTGCTCAAGATCTGAGCCCGAGGAAATAGCCATGGCACTCAGCACGGAAAACAAACTGTACATCTCGCTCGGCGTACTGGCCGTTTTAGGCGGCGCGCTGTTTTTGCAGAACAAGAAGGAAGCCGCGGAAGCTCAGTCTTACACCCTATCCGGGCAGGCGGCGGCGTTGCCAAAGCTCGAGCTCAGTGATGACGATCTGAAGAAGGTCGACAAGATCACGATCAGCAAGCCCGCTGGGGACGCTGGCGCGTCGGTTGACGTGGAGTTGACCAAGAACGGCGAGGATTGGAAGCTCAGTAAACCGGTGAGCGCGGCGGCAAACCAAGCCAACGTCAAATCTCTGCTCGACAACTTGAAGACTTTGAAAGTCACGGAGCTCATCGACTCGAGCAAGACCAACTACGGTAAGTTCGAGCTTTCGGACGACAAAGCCCTGCACGCGGTGTTCTCCAAGGGCAACGGTGTCGCGCTGGACGTTTACTTCGGCGAGAGCGGTGGGCGCGGGCAAATGACGCGCATCGCCGGCAAAGACGGGGTGTACGCGACCAAGGGTTATTCCAGCTACCTATACGCCCGGGACGTGAAGGGCTGGCGAGACATGACCCTGCTCAAGTTCGAAGATCCCGACGTCACGAACGTGACCATCGACAACGAGCACGGCAGCTTTGCCTTCGTGTACGACAAGGGCAAGACCACGAAGAACGAGTTCAAGCCGGTCAAGGACGGCGCGGCAGGGCCGATCAAGGATTACGACGAGTCCAAGCTCGTCGATCTATTGCGCGCCTACAAAGCGCTCAGCGCCGACAACTTCGCCGAGGCCGGCAAGACCGACGCCGACGTCGGCCTGGACAAGCCGCTTGCTACGCTCGTGATCGCGTTCAAGGACGGGGCCAAGCGCGAGATCAAGTTTGGCGCCACCTCCGAAGGCCAAAGCCACTGGGCCAAGCTGAGCGGCAGTGACTCGATCTGGAGCATCAGTTCGTGGGCCACGGAGTGGGCGATGGCGGAGCCGAAAAAGTTCCAAAAGGCTGCCCCGGCCGACGACAAGAAACCCGGAGCAGCGGACGCAGACCACGCGAACGCCAAGCACATCACCATGCCGGGCGGCGCGGCGCATCCGTAATTTCCTGGCGCTCAGGGCGCCGCTCAGGGCCATAAGCGCTCGGGCCGGGGCGTGCTAAAAGCCGGCCGTCATGCGCGCTTCTTATCGTTGGTTGAGAGAGCTGCTGCCCGATCTGACTGCGTCGCCAGAGGAGGTCGCACGCCGGTTCGGGGCGGCGGGCTTGGCCGTCGACGGCGTGCGCGCCTTCGGTTCCGCGCTCGAGTCGATCTTGGTCGTGAAAGTCCTGGCGAAGGCGCCGCACCCCAAGCGCTCGACCCTCAATCTGGTGACGATCGACCGCGGCGGCGTCGAGCAGCAGGTGGTGTGCGGTGCGGGTAACGTGCCGCCACCGGGTGGTTTGGTCGTGCTTGCACCGCTCGGTACTTGGCTGCCAGGAATGGATGGGCCGCTCACGCCGAAGGAGATCGGTGGGGTCCTGAGTGAAGGTATGCTGTGCAGCGAAACCGAGCTCGGCTTGGCGGAAAGCGCAGACGGCATCCTCGTCTTGCCGGAGGGCTCGGCCGCTCCGGGCATGCGTCTGGTGGACGCATTCCCCGCAGCACAGGACACGATCTATGAATTGGATGTGACGCCGAATCGACCGGACGCGCTCGGCCACGTGGGCTTGGCGCGAGAGCTTGCCGCGTTGCTCGAGCTGCGCTTCACGCCGCCGCCGGCCGGAACGCCGCCACGCACCGCGAGTGTGCCTTTGAGCTCACTGCTCCAGGTGGAGAATCTCGATACCGAGCGCTGTCCGCACTACGGCGCCGGCGTGGTGCTGGACGTCTCCGTCGGCTCTTCACCATTGTGGCTGAAGTGGCGTTTGCAGAGCCTGGGCGTGCGACCGATCTCCAACGTGGTCGATATCACCAACCTATTGTTGCTGGAGTTCGGACAGCCGCTGCACGCCTTCGACTTGGACCGCGTGCGGGGCGGACGGATCATCGTGCGGCGCGCGCATGCGGGCGAGCCATTCTCGACCTTGGACGGCGTTCAGCGCACGCTCGACACGGACGACTTAGTGATCGCGGATGATCGAGGGCCGAGTGCGCTGGCCGGCGTGATGGGCGGTCAAGAAAGCGAGATCCGTCCGGATACGCGAAGGGTGCTGCTCGAAAGTGCCTACTTCGCCCCGCGCGGGGTCCGACGCACGGCGCGCCGTTACGGTCTGCACACCGAGGCCAGCCACCGCTTCGAACGCGGCGTCGACTACGCGGTCACTGCCCACGTGCTGGCGCGCGCCACGACGTTGCTATGCGAGTTGGCGTCGGGGACGGCCGTGCCAGGCTCGATCGAAGCGCGCGGCCCCGAACCTCTTCTGCCCGAAATCACGTTGCGTTCGGCGCGCCTCGACGCGCTGCTCGGTGTCGCCGTACCGTTCGCCGAGGCCCGCGCGATCATCGAGCGGCTCGGCTTTCCCGTGCTGAAGGCTACCGGTAACGGCAGCGATGCCGCCCTGAGCGTGGGCGCGGTCTCGTTTCGGCCCGATGTGACGCGCGAGGTCGATCTGATCGAAGAGGTGTGTCGGGTGCGCGGGCTGGACGCGATTCCGACTCGTCTGCCGGCAGTCATCCCGCAAGCGCCGCGGACCACGGGCAAGCTAGAGCGTGACGTGGGCGCGGCGGCGGTGGCACTGGGGCTCTCGGAAGCCGTAACCTACGCGTTCGTGTCCGAGGCGGAGCTCAACAAGGTGCACGCGCCCGAACCCTCGGTGCGGCTCAGCAATCCGCTCAGTGAAGAACGAAACGTGATGCGCACGAGTCTCTTGCCGGGGCTCTTGGAGGCGCTGCGCCGCGCGCGGAGGCGGGGCGAGACACGCGCACGCTTATTCACCCTGGGCAGTTGTTTCGGTGCTCCGGTGAGCGAGATACGCTCCGGCTCGCGGCCGCGCTTGGCCGCGGATATCGGGCTGTTGCCGCGCGAAGAGCTGCGCTTTGCCGCCGTTCTGGCCGGCGCGCGGAACGAGTACTTGGCGCTGAAGCCGGAAGAAGTGGACGTGTACGACGCGAAGGGCCTCGCGCTCGCGCTCGTGGAGCGCGTCACTGGCCAGTGCGCCGTCATTCGCTTGGCCAGTGGCGAGGCCAGGCCTGCGCATCTACACCCGCGCGGCGCGAGTGAGATCATCGCCTCAGGCAGTCTGCTCGGTTACCTCGGGCCGTTGCATCCGGATGTCGTCGAAGCGCTCGACCTCGGAGGCGGCGCCCAGATCGTTGAGCTCGATTTGGAGGCGGTCCAGCGGCTCGGGCGCGGCGTCCCGCAGTTTCGCGCCATCCCCCGCTTGCCCGCCGTGACGCGCGATCTATCGTTGGTCGTGGGCGAACGGGTGGCCGCGGGCAAAGTCGGCGAGATCTTGGAAGAGGCGGGAGGCGCACTGTGCGAGTCAATCGAGCTGGTTGCGCTATTCCGTGGCGGCTCACTGTCGGCTGAGCAAAAGTCGCTGACTTTTCGTGTCGTTTGCCGCGATCCCAAGGCACGCTCGCCAAGCGAGGACGCGCGCACGTTGACCGACAAGGAGGTGGACGAGGTGCAAAGCCGCATGCTCAAAGCGGCTCAGGACGCGTTTGGAGCCACGCTGCGAGGCTGAACCATGCGCCCCGGCTCGCCCTCCTCGTTGCTCGTCGGGCTCGCGCTCATCGGGGGAAGCTCGGCTTCGCTCGGCTGCGAGCGCAAGGCGCCCGGACCCGAAGAATGCGCGCGCTTTTCGGAGATGGTGGAGCAGCTAAGTGGCAGCGGCCCGCTCCTCACGCCGGAAATCCAAGAGCAAGTCGATGAGCTCACGCGGCAGTGCTTGACCAAACCCTACGATCGCGCGCTCCTCGCCTGCGTTGAGCGCACGCACCAGACCCACGGCTGTTTGGAGAGCTTCCGGCTGCGGACGGAGCCGCATCCGTGAATCCGTCCGATCCCGGAGCGCCCGGCTTCGGCGAGCCGAGCCCTGCACCGCGCCCGAATCCGTTCGAGCCGCCGCCCGCGGGCAGCTACGCTGGCCCGAGCGGCCTCCGGCCCTACGCTCCGCCCACGTCCTCCGAGGCGATCGGCGCCATGGTCTGCGGGGTGATGGCGTGGAGCTGCTTTCCGCTCGGTATTTTGGCGATTTGGTTGGGTTTTCGCGCGCGGCGTGCGGTGCGTGAGAGCCACGGACAACTCGCCGGCGAACAGCTGGCCCTGGCCGGCATGATCATCGGCGGCATCTTCGGTGGCCTATGGCTGCTGTTCTGGCTGGCCTACGCGGCGTTCGCCGTATTCGCCATCGGCTTTCACGGCTTCAAGTAACCCTCACCTTGCCATTTTGAGACGAATATCAGGCCTCGAAGCTCAATGCTTCGCCCGCGACGCGCACGTGGATCGTCGAGCCGTCACTGAATCTCCCGGATAACAGCGCGTGAGCCAATGGGTCCTGCAGGTTGCGCAAGATGCTGCGCTTGATTGGACGAGCGCCCAGCGCGGGCTCGTAGCCCCGTTCGACCAGAAAGCTCTTCGCGGCCTCGTCGAGGTCGAGCTTGACTCGGCGCTCCTCCAGCAAACGTTCCAAGTGGCCCAGCTGAATGTCGACGACTTGGCGCAAGTGGAGCTTGGTCAGCGGCCGAAAGATCAGTGTCTCGTCGATGCGATTGAGAAATTCGGGCCGGAAGAAGTCGTGCAGGCGATTGAGCAAGACATCGCGCAGCGCGTCGCGCCCCGCCTCGCTTTCGAACAACTTGGGGTCGCTCTCCAAGATGCGGTCTGAGCCGATGTTGCTGGTCATGATCACGACCGTATTCGAAAAGTCGGCGAGCCGGCCCCGGCCATCCGTCAGCCTGCCGTCGTCCAATACCTGAAGCAACAGATTGAATACGTCTTGGTGCGCCTTTTCCACCTCGTCGAAGAGCAGCACCGAGTAGGGGCGCTTGCGGACGGCCTCCGTGAGGAAGCCGCCCTGCTCGCTGTCGGCATAGCCGGGGGGTGCGCCGATCAAACGCTGCGCCATGTGGCGCTCCATGAACTCGCTCATGTCGAGGCGCGTGAGAGCCTGATCGTCGTCGAATAGAAAACGCGCGAGCGCCTTGGCTAACTCGGTCTTGCCGACCCCGCTCGGACCCAAAAACAGAAATGAGCCGATGGGCTTTCCGGGATCCCTCAAGCCAACGCGACCCCGACGCACGGCGCGCGCCACGGCCGCGACCGCGTCCTCTTGCCCGACGACGCGCTGGGCCAGGCGCTCTTCCATCTTGAGCAATTTCTCAGCCTCACCTTCCAGCATTTTGGCCACCGGAATGCCGGTCCAGAGTGCAAGGGTCGCCGCGACCTCGCCTTCACCCAATACACACGGCGAGGCCTCGACGCCGATTTTCGCCGCTCCCTCCGCCTGTGCGAGGCGGACCTTCAGCTCCGCGCGGCTGGCCTCGTCGCTGGCGGCCTCGAGCTCCATCCGAAGCTGGCGAACCGCTGCCACAACCTGGCGCCGTGCTTCCCGCGCCGAGCGAATGAGCTGAGTCTGCGTCTCCAGCCCTGGCAGCTCTGAGAGCAAGTGCTCGCGCGCGCGGCGCGTCTCGACGTCCTCGCTGTGTTCGAGGGTGCGGAGCTGTGCGTGTACGGATTCCAGGCGCCGCAGCACGCGGTCCGATTCGGCAGATACGCCGTCCACTTCCACTCGCTTCGCCGCCGAGGCTTCGTCCAGCAAATCCAGCGCGCTGTCGGGCAAGCGCCGATCGGTGACGTAGCGCTTAGCGAGCTGGACCGAGAGCGAAAGGGCGCGTTCGCTAATTTCCACGCCGTGATGGCGCTCGTAGCGCGCCGCCACGCCGCGTACGATCTCGGTCGCTTCCTCGAGCGACGGCTCGGCAATCGGCAACGTGGTGAACAGGCGAAGCACCTCGGCATCGCGTTCTTCCAACCGCTTCAAGCCTTCCGGAGTCGTGGTCGCGAGCAGCCGAAACTCGGAGCGCAGCAGGGCCGGTTTCAGCACCTCACCGATAGCGGTCCCCGACGGGCCTTGGCCAAACAACTGTTCGATATTTCGCACCACCAAAATGACGGGGGAGGAAGCGAGCTCGGCCAGCAGCTTCTTGACACGCTCTTCGATTTCGCCGCGCAGGCGTGCGCCACTGATCAAAGCGCCCGTGTCTATTTCGAGGAGTCGACTCGACGCCAAGCTGGTCGGCACGTCGCCGCAGGCGATTCGCTGCGCCAAAGCTCGCACGACCGCACCCTTTCCCACTCCCGCTTCGCCCACCAAGAGTGGATGGCTCTTCTGACTGCGCTCTAGAATCGTGAGCAGGCGCCGCACCTCCCCCACACGCAATAGTACAGGCTCGTTGGGATCGCCCAAGAGCGGACGCGTGAAGTTGCCCGGAGCGGAGGTCACACTGCGTGCCGTTTGCGGCACAGACCGCAAGGCCGCCATGTGCGGCCGAAGCGAGCCGGGGAGAACTCCGAACGCGCTCATCAGCTCCCCCGCCGGACCGCGGATCTCCTGCGACAACGCATTTACTACGTGCTCGACCAGCACCTTCTCCGAGCGCTCGCGATCGGCCTCCCGCTGCGCTCGCTCCAGCAGATCGAGCATCGATACGGACAGGTATGCGGGCTCCGCCGAGCGCGGCAAGCCGTTCAACGCGCGCTCCAAGCCCGCCTCGAGTTCCAGCAGATTGCTGACACCGCGCTCGAACACCGCACGCACGGCTAAATCTCGCCCCAGCGCGCGCACGAGCAAGTGCAGCGGTTGCACCTCAGCGTGCTTTCGCTCGTCCGCCAAACCCTGCGCCGCCGCGACGAGCGCCTTGGCGTCTGGCGCGTAACGATCGAGCGAAAGCGTGCTCGCTTCATCCGGCATGGTCCCACGTTACCGCGATGTCGGCAGAGCGTCGACGTCCGTTGGCGACCTTCGCCGAATGATTCGCTGCCGCCGTGCCAGTCTGGCAATCGCCTACTCGACGAAATTTCCCGGGAAGCCCAGCTCGACTCGTAGCGTTCCTGCCTCGAGCAAAGCGACGATGACCGTCGCAGAGGGAGGCTCAGATGATTCGATTCGTATCGACGATGCTCGGGATCGGTTTGTTTTTTGGGGCGACCGCTGGCTTCGCGCAAAGCAAGTCGGACGCGCGCTTCCGCGTCGGGGCGCGGCATCCGCGCCGGCCTGTAGCTTAGCTAGCTCGATGCCGCGTACACGAAAGGTCAGTCACGTTCGAAAAGTGGGCTGGGCTACGCCGCGCCACAGTGCCGAGGGCTCCGGCGAGCTCGGCCGAAAAGATTTGCACGAATGGCTAACCGTCGTCGTGAAAGGTACATTCGCCCTCTAGGAAGGCGTCAATCCTGCTATGACCGAGCGAGCTTGGTCACGCTCGCCGATCTTCCTGGACCGTTCGTCACGGTGATCGCCGTGGCGCTTGGGCTCGTGTTCGGCAGCTTCCTGAATGTGGTCATCTACCGCTTGCCGCGCGCGGAGAGCTTGTCGCATCCTGGGTCGCGTTGTCCGGGCTGCGGCGAGCCGATCCGCTTCTACGACAACATCCCCGTCCTAGGTTGGCTGATCTTGCGCGGGCGTGCTCGCTGCTGCGGCATTCGAATTTCGCCGCGGTATCCGCTAATCGAGGCGTTGGGGGGCCTGTTAGCTTGGGCGATCGTACGAGCCATCATCTTCGAGCTCCCGGACGGGACGCTGTGGTGGCGGGTCGTGCTTCTGTTCGCGCTTTACTTGGCGTTGGCGCTCGGTCTGCTGGCGGCCTCGTTCATCGATCTGGACCACATGTATTTGCCCGACCCCATCACCTTGGGAGGGACGGCCCTAGGCTTCGCGAGCGTCTCCTTGCGCGACCTCACCTTGCGGGAGGCCGCCGTCGGCGCGTTAGTCGGCTTTCTCGTCGTGTGGCTTCCGTTCGACTTCTTGTACCGCCGACTTCGCGGGCAATCGGGCATGGGCCTCGGGGACGCCAAGCTCGTGATGCTCGCGGGCGCTTGGTTCGGGTGGCAAGGCGCGCTGTTTGCACTGCTGGGCGGCGCAGTGCAAGCGAGCATCACGGCCTTCGCGGTGTACTTGGCGCGCGGGCGGCTCGAAGAGCCCGCGGCCGTGATCCGCGAGCGGCAGGAGCTCCGCGAGCTCCTCGAAAGCAGCGAGGGTGAGGCGCGCGCAGAGCTCGAACGCGAGATCGCGCGCGATCCATTGGCGTTCGAGCCGGAGCCCGGGCTCGGCAAAGCGCGCCTGGCGTTCGGGCCCTTTTTGGCGCTGGCCACCATCGAGTACCTGCTGTTCGGGGACGTTATTCTGCAGGCGGTCTTCCCGTGACGCGGGCGGCTCGCGGTGCCGCAGCGGCGGCGCTGTTGATCGCGGGCTGCGCGAGCAGCCGGCTCGTGACCGTGCCCCGCGGCGCGCAGCCGGCGCAGGCGAAAGCCGTGAGCGTCGACTTCCCGCCGCCACCGGCCAAGATCGAGGAGATCGCGCTTTCGCACCGCTCAACGAATCGCTGCGTGTGGCGCGACGGTTTTTGGGATTGGACGGGGCGGCGCTGGGAGTGGCAAACCGGGCGCGCGGTACTGAGTCCAACGGGCTGTTACTTTGCTGAGGCCAAGCTCGAATGGGGGACAGATTCGCTCTCCTTTTACCGGCCTGCGTGGTACCCAGACTCCGCCGAGCCCAAGGCGCCGAAGGTCTGCCTGGAAGTCGCCTGCCTGCCCCCGTCGGGCGGCGCCCGCGCAGAGCAAGCCAGTGACTGAAACGAGCTCAGAGCCGTGGTCGATCAAGCGCGTCTTGGCATGGGCCAGTGACGACTTTCGCCGTCGTGGAAACCCGAGCGCCCGGCTCGACGCCGAGCTCTTGCTCGCCGAGGCTTTGGGCTGCGATCGCATCAAGCTCATCCTGGATAGCGAACGGCCGCTCGCGGACGGGGAGCTCGGCCGCTACCGCGCCCTGATCAAGCGCCGCCGGGTCGGCGAGCCGATCGCCTACATTTTGGGGCGTCGCGAGTTCTTTGCGTTGCCGCTGCGCGTGGACCGCCGAGTGCTCATTCCTCGGCCGGATACCGAGGTCTTGGTCGAGACCGCGCTCCGCGAGACGCGCGACCGGCACTTGTACGGACGCATGCTCGATCTGTGCACGGGCTCGGGCTGCGTGGCGATCGCGTTCGCCAAAGAACGCCCCACGTGGCGCATCTTCGCGGTCGACCTCTCGGCAGAGGCGGCGGCTTTGGCACGTGAGAACGTGCAGCGCGCGGGCGTCGTGCACAACCTTGCCGTGCTCGAGGGCGACTTGTTCGCAGCGCTCCCGGACGCCGCATGCTTCGAGCTCATCACGGCGAACCCGCCGTACATACCGAGCGCCGAGATCGAGGGTTTGGATGCGGACGTGCGCGACTTCGAGCCGCGTCTGGCGCTCGACGGCGGAGCGGACGGGCTCGCCATCACCCGGCGCATCGTGGAGAGCGCCGCACGTTATCTGACCCCCGGTGGGCTGCTGGCGCTGGAGGGCGGGTTCGACCAAGCGCCCGCGGTGGCGGCCCTGCTCGAAGCGGCCGGTTTCAATCAGATCACACGCGCCAAAGATCTGGCGGGCATCGAGCGCGTGGTGATCGGGCGAAAGCCAAGACCGCGCTGACGTCGGTTTTAAGGGCCGCCGACGAACGTCAACCGCGCCTCGAGTGAAACCGTATCGGAGGTGAGCGGTTGGCTCCAGAGATGGAAGTATTCGACGGCGGGTCCAAACCGCAGCTTCCAAAAACGAACTGCCTCCCAGCCCGCGCCGAATCCCACGACGCTCATCAGGCCGCCGTCGGCCTGTGGGCGATTGCGCCCCGTGATGTTCATGCTGCCTGCGCCGAAGTCACCGAAGAGCGAAAGGTCTCGGAAAATGCCGCCGCGTTGAAAGAGCGGGTAGCCCTCGACGTGAAATACGAAGCCGCCGCCGGATGCGTGCACGTCATGATGCTCGACGCTGAGGCCAACGAGACCAACCCCAAACACGAACCAATCAGTCAACGCGCCGCCGAGCCACAATCTATTGGCCGAGCCGACGCCGAGCGCGGTGTTCCGGTCGTATCGCGGGTCGTCGATTCTTGCGAGCTCATTCGGGTAACCGTGAGCACGACCTACGGCGAGGCCGGCCGTGACGCCGAACACGAACCCCGATCTCCGCGTGGCCGTCTGCTTGTAGCCGCCGTCCCAGTCGTTGTCCGAAGCGGCCGCGCGCGCCCGGCCAACGGAGGATCCCAGGGCGAGCAGCACACCAACACAAACCAGTCGCTTCATGAGTCGCTCCCGGATCTCGGTCACTCAGCCCTCGGGGTCAACCCCGCGCCGACGTTAATCCACTATCGCCGTCGAAACGCGAGCGCGTTGCCCACCCGGCTCAGCGCCGGCGCTTTGTGATCGCACGTGCGAGCTCAAGAATGGCGTCTTGCATCTCGGGCGGCGCACCTTCCATCAGCCGTGCCGTTTCCATGACGACCGGACCCAGCTCGGCGACGCCGCCCACGAGTTCCCCCGCCGGAACACCGAGACCGTCGGCCAGAGACAGCACGGTGCTCAGCGAGGGATCGCGTCGACCGTTCTCGACGGTGCCGATATAATTAGGAGTGAGGCCGGAGCGCTCCGCGAGTTGCTCGAGGGTCAACCCGAGCGCGATGCGACGCCGGCGCACTTCCCTTCCAAAGAGAGTGGGCAAGGGAAGACGATTTCTTCTCACTCTTGGTCCCGACATGAACCACTGATCGTGTTGATGTTCAACACGATGATATATGGATCGACGCGCGCCGCTGACGCTCGCGGCCGCGCGCCGCTCCTGCTGTCATTTATCTGCACGTGCGCGGCTCGGACCGAGGGTCGGGCGGCCGTTCGTTGAACACAGCACGCAACTTGCGGCGACGGCCAGCCGACAAAAGTCACATGCGTATCCAGAGGCATGCCTCGCCGAGCACGTGGGTGCAGGGAGAGGCGAAGCGCACTGCGCGTTCATTTAGAGAACAGCTCATGAAGCCCGCGCCGCTCCCCGCCGCTCGAGCACGTGCCTCACTGGACGGAAGAACCCTGAAATTTGCCCGATCGGCGTCAACCGTGGCACCCGCTGGGGCATGGCCTTGTTGCTCGAGTTGCGGTCTGCGCGCGTTCACTGTCGCGCGCTACCCTGGCTGTTGTGCCTCGCGGCTTGTAGCTCACACGCAGGCGACCCGGGGCTATCGAAGGCAGTGGCCGACGACCGTATTCCGAACGTGCCCGAACCAGCCGCGAACGGCCCAAAGCTCGGCGCGGTCGCGAACGTAACACCGGTCTTGGAACGTCCCGTGCCCGGCGCCCGCACGCTCGGTTACCTGCACGCGGGCGCCCGCGTAGCTCGTGCAGTCGAGCCATTTTCGCGCCGCGGCTGTGGCGGCGGCTGGTACCCGGTGCGGCCTCGCGGTTTCGTATGCGCCACCGAGAGCGCCACGCTCGACATGGCTCACCCTACCCTCACCGCCATGTCACTCACTCCAAAGCTCGACCAGCCTCTGCCTTTCGCCTATGCCCGGACGCGCGTCGAGACCCCTCTTTTCGAGCGGGATCCCAGCCAGGATGCCGCCGTCCGCGAGGTCGGGAAGCTCAAGCGACGCGCCGGCATGGCGGTAGTCGGTTCGTGGTCGGCGCGCGACCCTGAAGGGTCAGTGCAACGCCTGGCGCTCCTCACGAGCGGACGCTTCGTGCGATCGAGTGACCTTGAGCCAGCGGAACCTTCCGCCTTTCGCGGCGTGGAGCTAACGAACAAGGATGATTTGCCTCTCGCGTTCGTAATCAAACGCGGCGTGCGTTCGTTCAAGTTGGACGGTGACGAGAGCCAAAAGTCCGACGCGCTCTCGGTGCACGATGTGCTGCACCTGAGCGGACGCTTTCACAATATAGGGGACGTGAAGTTTTGGGCGACGAGCGACGGCCGCTGGGTCCGGCATCGCGACGTCGTGGTGGTCCAGGCCCGGAGCACGTTTCCCGAGCTCGCCCAGAGCGGGCAGCACTGGGTGGACTTGAGCGTCATCACGGGCGTCCTGACGCTGTACGTGGGCAAAAAGCCGATCTTCGTCACGCTCGCCAGCGTGAATCGCGACGCTCACCAGAACGACGCCGACAAGTGGCTTGGAACCTTCGAGGTCACGGGCAAAGAAATTACGATCGCAACGCGCGATCCGCTTGCCTTTGGCGAGAGCTTCGAATTATTCGACGCCCCATGGGGGCTCACCCTGTCGTCGGGCTCCATGCTGTACGGTGCGTACTGGCACGACCGGTTCGGCGTCGACCATGGGGCTGGCGACATTGAGCTGTCCCCTGCGGACGCCGAGCGCGTTTATCAGTGGACCACCCCAGCGCTGCCCGAGGGCTGGCACGGGTTAGCTAGCCCGCTGCAAGCAGGCGAGAAGACTAGCGTCGTGATCCGGAAATGAGGGCGCCTGGCGCGGCTTCAGGCGCGCAAACGCTCCAGCACTTCGACCGTCGCGGGCGAGCGATTGAGCGTGTAAAAATGGATACCGGGTGCGCCGCCCGCCAGCAGCTCTCGGCACTGCTCGGTCGCATGCTCGACACCGATGGCTTGCACCGCGGCGGAATCCGCGCCCGCCGCGTCCAAACGGGCCAACAGCGGAGCCGGGATGGAAGCACCGCACATCGCCGTAAAGCGCTTGATCTGCGAGACATTGGTGATGGGCATGATGCCCGCGATCACGGGCACCGTGATGCCGGCGGCCCGCGCCCGCGCCACGAACGAAAAGTAGCTGCGGCTATCGAAGAACAACTGCGTGACCAAAACTTGGACGCCTGCGTCCACCTTGCGCTTAACGCTCGCCAGATCGAGCTCCGGCGTCGTCGACTCCGGATGGCACTCGGGGTAGCAGGCACCCGCGAGACAAAAGTCGTACTTCGACGCAATGAACTGGGCGAGCTCGGACGCGTAGCCGAAGCCCTGCTCGGACTTCACGAAGCTCGCCTCACCCTTGGGCGGATCTCCGCGCAGCACGAGCACGTTGTCGATGCCTCCGTCCTGCAGCTGCTCGAGCACGTTCTCGATTTCTCCGCGCGTCGCGCCGACGCAGGTCAAGTGCGCCATGGCCTCGAGTCCTACGTCACGCTTGATGCGCTTCACCAAGTCCACCGTCAGCCGGCGTGTGCTGCCGCCCGCGCCATAGGTCACCGACACGTACGCCGGATCGTAGACTTGCAAACGAGCCACCGTCTCGAACAAGCGGTCCACGCCGGCCTGATCCTTGGGCGGGAAAAATTCGAAGGAAAACGCGGGAGTTTTCCCGGAAAGCTTGGTCGTGATTTTCATCGGGAACACGGCATGCGAGGCGCGGACCACGCTAGCAGCGCGCGCCGGCCCATGCCAATAGGATGCCCGTCGCACACTCATCCATCTGCGCAAGCGGATGGATCGCGGAAGCAACGTTCATGCATATTCACATCATAGCCGTCGCAGGAACCGGCATGGGAGCGCTCGCCGGCTTGCTCACCGAGCTCGGTCATCAGGTGTCCGGCAGTGACATCGCGTTCGACCCGCCCATGGGGCCGGCCTTGGAGCGTTGGGGCGTGCGTTGCGTTCCCGGTTTCGACGCGCGCAATCTCGATCCAACCCCGGACCTGACGATCATCGGCAACGTGTGCCGAAAGGACAATCCGGAAGTCGTGGCCGTGATCGAGCGCGGCTTACCGTACACCCACATCGCGGGCGCCCTCGCGGACTTCGTGCTGGGTAGCTGCTCACCGCTGGTGGTCGCCGGCACTCATGGCAAGACGACGACCACGGCCATGGCCGCACACCTTCTGGAGGCGTGCGGCTTCGCGCCCGGATTTCTGATCGGGGGCTTGCCGAAGAACTTTCCTCGAAGCTTTCGGGCGCCGCAGGCCGGCAAGCCCCGTCTGGGCATGGGCGATCGCCCCTGGCGCAAACCGCCATTCGTGATCGAAGGCGACGAGTACGACACCGCCTTCTTCGAGAAGTCGGCAAAATTTTTGCACTACCGGCCCGAGGTCGCCATCCTGACGTCCATCGAGCACGACCACGTCGACATCTACCCCGACCTCGAGAGCTACTTGTCGGCGTTCGAACAGTTCGTGGCCTTGGTGCCGGAGCAGGGCCTGATCGTCGCGAACGCCGCCGACGCGCTCGTCGTGCGCGTCGTCGACCAGCACGCCCGCGCCGAGGTTGCGTGGTTCGCGCTCGAAGGCGAGGACACACATGGTAAGCCGCCGCACTGGCTAGCGGCGCCCGCGACGTCCGACGCAGCCGGCACGCGCTTCGATCTATACGCGGGCGGCGTAGCATGTGGACGCCTGGCACTCACCGTTCCGGGCCGGCACAACCTGAAGAATGCGCTGGCGGCGGTGGGCGCCGTGGCGCAGGGCTACGGCGCGCGGATCGCGGAGATTGGCCCGGCATTGGCCCAATTCGACGGCGTTCGACGGCGCCAAGAATTGATCGGCAGTCCTCGTGGCAGCTTCGTGTACGACGACTTTGCCCACCACCCGACGGCGGTACGCGAGACGCTTGCCGCCCTCCGCCTCAAACACCCGAGCGCCAAGCTGTTCGCGGTGTTCGAGCCGCGAAGCGCCACCGCTTGCCGTCGCATGCATCAAAGGGATTACACGGGCGCCTTCGAAGCCGCAGACGAAGTCGTGCTTGCGCCGCTCGGACGCTCGAACCTTCCAGCCGAAGAAGCGTTGGATGTCGCGCTTCTCGCCAGTGATCTGCGAGCGCAGGGCAAAGCCGCGCAGGCCGTCGCTAGCGTAGATGCCATCGTCGATTACTTGGCGCTGGCCGTGAGCCCCGGCAGCGTGGTCGCGTTGCTGTCGAATGGCTCCTTCGGCGGCATTCACGGGAAATTGCTGGAGCGCTTGGCCGACTGAACGATGCCTCGTGCGGTCGCTCGCGAAGAATGCTAGACGCGGGCGCTCTGAAACACTCGAAAAGAGGCGAAGCGTGACGTGTCCCTGCGGCAAAGGTGAATCGATCGAAGTCTGTTGCGGCCCGATCCTGAGCGGCGCGAAAAAGGCAGAAACAGCGGAAGAGTTGATGCGGGCGCGCTACACCGCGTACGCCACCCACGACGTTGACTTCGTCATCTCGTCTCACGATCCGAAGACATCGGGAGAGGTCGACCGCGCGAACACGGAGGCTTGGGCCAAGAGCTCGGAGTGGCTCGGCTTGCAGATCTTGGCCACCGAGGGCGGCGGCCCCGCCGATATGGAAGGCACGGTCGAGTTCGTCGCCAGCTACAAGCTGCAGAAAATGAAGCTCGACCATCGCGAGCGCGCCAGCTTCAAAAAGGAAGACGGCGCCTGGTTCTTCGTCGACGGTGTCGAGCTGAAGGGCCCGCCCATCGTGCGCAGCGAACCGCGCGTCGGGCGCAACGAACCCTGCCCGTGCGGCAGCGGCAAAAAATACAAAAAGTGCCACGGCGCGGAAGCCTGAGGCGCTCGATTCATGACTCGCTCCCCAGAGCAGCTGGCTCGCATCGCCTTCGAGGTCGCGACGGAGGCCGCACACATCTTGATCGGCGGTTTCAGGAAGCGCCCAGCCGTGACTGAGAAGGGCCGCGCCGATCTGGTGACGGAGTACGACCTGGCGAGCGAGCGTTTGATCCGCAAGCGCCTCGGAGAGCGCACGCCGGAGATGGCGATCGTCGGGGAGGAACAAGGCGGCAGCGCGGCACCAGGCGATGGGCGTACCTGGTTTTGCGATCCGCTCGACGGCACCACCAACTTCGTTCATGGGCACTTCTTTTTCTGTGTGAGCATTGGCGCCGCCGAAGCCGGCCGCCCGATCGCCGGGGCGGTGGTTGCGCCCGCGCTGCGCACGCATTGGCTGGGGTGGCATGGCGGAGCGGCGCTGCGTGACGGCGAGCCGTGTCGTGTGAGCGAGACGCGCGCACTCGAGCACGCGCTCGTGGCGACCGGATTTCCAAGCGATCGCACGCAGCCAATCACTAATAATTTTGCGGCATTTACGCGGGTCAAGCCGCGCGTACGAGGGATTAGACGCTGCGGGTCGGCGGCCATCGATCTGTGTCTCGTGGCCGACGGGACCTACGACGCTTATTGGGAGCGCCGATTGAACGCATGGGACGTCATGGCGGGGTCCGCCGTCGTCCTGGCAGCCGGGGGTCAGCTCAGCGCACTCGACGGCACGACGCCCGACTCGTCGGTTGGGCACCTCTTGGCGTCCAATGGTCTGATCCACTCCGAGCTCTCGGCGCTGATCACCTAGCGGAGCGGTCGCCCGAGCGAAGACCAGGCCTCGCCGCGGGAGCCGCGGATTTCGCGGCCCGGCTGCGCGTGGCCCGGCTCGACCCGCCGCGCTGGAGTGACGCTGCCACCGAATCACGCTACACCGCCCTCATGTCGGACCTGCCTACTGAGCTCCAAGCGGCTGAGGCAACGCACTTCGAAGGCCTCACGCGCTTCGAGGCCGTGGGCGGCGAGCCCGCGCTGCGCGATATCATCGATCACTTCGTGGACCGGCTCTTCGAAGACGTCATGATTGGCTATCTATTTCGCGCGGCGGATCGCCAGCGCGTCAAAGCCAAGGAGTACGAGTTCGCGGCCAGGCAGCTGGGCGCGCCGGTCGCGTATTCAGGGCGCCAGATCCCGGACGCGCATCGCGCCCATCGCATCACAGGCGGCCAATTCATGCGCCGCTTGCAGATTTTGAAGGAAACCCTGCATCGCTTCCAGGTCCCGCCCAGCGTGTCCGAGCATTGGATTGCTCACACCCTGTCTTTGCAGTCGGAAATCACGAACAACGCCCTCGACGAATGCGATCCCAGTCATACGACCCGCAGCCGATCGACGCCTGGATGAAGCTGCTCGGGCTAGCGCTGTGCGGAGTGCCCTTGAGCTGCGCCACGACCGGTGCCGCGTGGCTGAACGAACCCATGGCCACGCATGCGTGGGGTGCCGATCCGCCCCCCGCCGCCGTCGATGACGCCGCAAGTGACCCAAAGGCTGCCCCCACAGAGCGCGTACAGGCCCGGGTGCTCCGCGACTCGCCGCCCGTCGGGGATGATCGCTTCGTCCCGCCAGAGCAAACGTCGGTCGAAGCGACACTGAACGTGGCGAGGCCGGTGGCGGTGGTGCTGAATACTCCGGCCCCGGGCGGTCGCGTGCTCGGCACGTTCCGTAATACCTATTACGACTTCCCCGGTGAGACCGATTTCAGCGGCGCGAGCGTTGCCCTGAAGAGCGCGAGCTGTAAGACCATCAAGGCCGTTCCCCGCTCCTTTTACGAGGCGGTGTGCGTGCAGGGCAGCGGGACATTGGCGAACGGCAGCACCGTGAGCTTTGCCAAACGCGATTGCGAGTGCGCCGAGACCTGTCCACGCACCGGACAACGCATTTGTTTCGACGAGCTCGATGCCAAGGCCTATCCCTGGGGCCGCGGCGCCACCGGCCGCGCCATCACACCGCTACTCACGGTGGCTG
>CAXSGJ010000056.1:37289-40597 GCA_964236865.1 uncultured Polyangiaceae bacterium | reverse complement strand
CGCGCACGCAGGTCTCGCACGCGTTGACCGCGCTCACTGCCAACGAAAAAAGCTCAAACGCGGCGGTCGTGGTCGCAGGTTTGGCGAGCCGCATCATCCTCAGCTTGGCTGGCTTTTGCTCGTAGCTGGGTTTTCCGACCAGATGCCGGAACCGGTAGAAGATATTGGTCATGCCCATCAAAGAGGCGGCGGCGACCGCGTCCTCCACCGTCTTGTCGCTGACCTCCTCCGGGCGCGACGTGATCAGGGCCTCCGCGAGCCGGCGCGAGCGCGAGGCCAATGCCACGGCGATGGCGACGCCCCAGCGCTCGGACGGCGCGAGCGTGCCCGAGTCCAGCACTGCGCTCAGGTTGAGACGAAGGTCCTTGGCGGCCTCCGGAATTTCGGCACGAATGGCTTCGAGTGCGCTCATGGTCTTTTTAAACTCCGGAAACGGTGATTTGGAACAGATGGCGGGGGCTCGTGGCACACGGTGCACCCCGAGCCGCCCGCGGCGTCAGATCACAGCGTCGCGTCGCCCTTTTTCCAGTTACAGGGGCAGAGCTCGTCGGTCTGCAACGCGTCCAGCACACGCACGACCTCATCGACGTTGCGGCCGACGCTCAGATCGTTGACGCTGGCAAAACGAATGATGCCCTCCGGATCCACGATGAACGTGGCCCGCAGCGGAATGCCGTCTTGGTGCAGGATGCCGAGTGTGGTCGACAGCTCGCGCTTGGTGTCGGCCAACATCGGAAAGGGTAGGTCCTTCAAGTCCGGATGGTTGTTACGCCACGCCAAATGAACGAAGTGAGTGTCCACGCTGGCGCCCAGCACCTGCGCGTCGCGCTCCTTGAAGTCTGCGTTCTTCTTGCCGAACTCGGCGATCTCCGTCGGGCACACGAAGGTGAAGTCCATGGGCCAGAAGAAAACGACCAGCCATTTGCCGGGGTAGCTGTTTTGACTGAGCGTCTTGAACTCGGACTTGGGCTCAAGGCTTACGACGCTGTTCAGACTGAATGCAGGAAACTTATCGCCAACGGTCAACATGGGGGAACTCCTTTAAACATCGTACAATTATAGATTGCGTCTAACTCACGAACGGCAGGAACGTACAACTGCGGCAGCCGGAGCCACTCAGCTTCGCTTTGGAGCGCGGCTCATCTTGCCGCGCATGACGACTTGATACTCGCGAACGTCGAACCCGTTTAGACTATGCACGCGGCGCACGTCGAGCGCCGACCACGGCACATCCAGAATTTCGCCGGATTCTTCATCCAAAAAATGGTGGTGGGGGTCGAGCTTGGGGTCGAACACGACCTTGCCTTCCGCCAAGACCAACTCGCGCAACAGCCCTTTTTTGGTGAACAAATTGAGGGTGTTGTACACGGTGGCGCGCGAAAGCATTGGAAACCCGCGCTTTACGGCGGCCCACACCTGATCCGCCGAGGGGTGATCGGTCGTGTACAGCACGTAGTCCGCGACGGCGACGCGCTGCGCCGAGGGCTGGATGCCATGCTCGGTAAGTGCTTGCAGGGTTTCGCGCTTCACGAGTTTAGATTTAGTCTAAACGTGGAGGCTGTCAAGGCCACGCGGTCCAACACCCACGTGGGCAATCACTGGTCGCGTACTACCACGCTGCTTTTGAACATACCCATGCCGCATTGAAAGCCGAGCGTGCGCGCCTTGTCCGTGGGGACGTCGACATCGACGGGCTGTTTGAGCGGTAGGTCCTTCTCGATGCCCACGTCGGGAAAGACGACCTTGTCGGCGCAGGTGGCGTCGGTGGTGCGGGTAAAGCGCAGCGTGAGCTTGCCGCCCTTGTGGGTTTCGACCGCGGCGGGCGTGAACCCACGTTCGTCGGCCACCACGGCGATCACCGCCCCAGGCTCGGCCACCACCGGCTTGGGCGTGCCGTCTTCTTTATGACACTCGGGTAGCGTCAGCGCGCCGAGCAACAGGAAGAGCGCACGAGGGTAAAACACAGTGGGCATCGCTGGACCTCGTTCGGAGCTTCGCCCAACGTTCTCGGCGTTGCTACGACAAATATTGCTCGCGCCCCTGGCCGGCGCGGTGTAGTCCGCCCAAAAGCCCCACTCCCGAGCGGATAGCCCGGGGGCAAGGCAAGGCAAACCATGTCGCCAACGCTGAGCGAATACCCCGGACCCGCACTACCCCTGGCGGATCTGCGTGACGCTTGGCTAGTGCTTTCTAAATCCGATCGCGCCGACGGCTTTCGCATCCTGAAACGCGCCGATGCCGAGGAATTTTTCCTTGGCTTGGGCGCGGGTGACATGGCGGAGCTGCTCCACGCGTTGCCCGAAAAGGAACGGCGCGTTTGGGTCCGCTTGTTGGCGCCGGATGACGCTGCCGATCTTTTACAGAGCGCGCCGGGAGAGGACCGCGACAAGCTCCTCGCTTGCCTAGACGATCCGACGCGCAAAGAAGTCACCGCCTTGATGGCGTACGAGGAGGACGAAGCCGGAGGGCTGATGAACCCGCGCTTCGCCCGCGTCCGACCCGACATGCGGGTCGATGAGGCGGTGAGCTACTTACGCCTGCAAGCGCGGGAGAACCTCGAGACGATTTACTACGTGTACGTCGCCGACGAGCAACAACACCTGCTGGGCGTGGTGTCCTTTCGCGAGCTCTTCATCGCCAAACCCGACACGCACGTTCGAGACGTGATGGCCACCGATCTGGTCACGGTCGGGGAAGAGGTTCACCAGGAGGTAGTTGGGCGCTTATTCAGCGACGCCGGCTTGATGGCGATTCCCGTAGTGGACGTGGAGGGGCGCATCAAAGGCATCGTGACGGTGGACGACATCGTCGATGTCGTCCAAGAAGAGGCCACCGAAGATGCGCAGAAATTCGGCGGGATGGAGGCTCTGGAAGAACCGTATTTACAGATCGCATTGGCGCGCATGATCAAAAAGCGCGGCGGCTGGTTGGCGGCGCTGTTTTTGGGAGAAATGCTGACCGCTTCCGCAATGGCATTTTTTCAGGATGAGATCGCGCGCGCAGTGGTGCTCGCTTTGTTCGTGCCGCTGATCATCTCGAGCGGCGGCAACTCCGGCTCACAGGCCTCGACCCTCGTGATCCGCGCCATGGCGCTTGGTGAGGTGCGGCTCCGGGACTGGTGGCGCGTGGTGCGGCGTGAGGTCGCCGTGGGCCTCGCCTTGGGCTCCATGCTGGGGCTGATCGGCTTCGTCCGCATCGTACTTTGGCAAGCGGTCAGTCCAATTTACGGACCTAACTACCTGCGCGTGGCTGAGACGGTGCTCATCAGCCTGATCGGCGTAGTGATGTTCGGCACCACGGCCGGCTCC
>CAXSGJ010000056.1:2746-37279 GCA_964236865.1 uncultured Polyangiaceae bacterium | reverse complement strand
GTCTTGCCTTTCGTGCTGAAGAAGCTCGGCTTCGATCCCGCAAGCGCATCGGCGCCGTTCGTCGCAACGCTCGTAGACGTGACCGGGCTCGTGATTTATTTTACTGTAGGCAGCGTGATGCTGCGCGGCACGCTGCTCTGAGCGGCTGACGAGCGCGCCTCGCGCCCTTGAGCGCAGTGCGCGACTTGGACCGTGGGATTAACGAAGCACTGGGCTCGCGCGCGGTGCGGGAGCCCAGGCTTCAGCCTTCGGCCTCGAAATCGTCCGCGTCTTCGTCTTCTTCGCGGTCGACCTTGGCGAGCCAGCTATTTTTTGCCGCGGTGTACGCGGTCTTGGCGGCGCGCTCTAGCTCTTCACGGGTGAACGATAACTTTCGCTTCCCTAGTGACGTGCCTAGATACGCGCTGACTTGCGCCCGAGCCTCGCGCAAGGTGCCCGGCCAACCGCCGACTACCGGACGGCCTTCCTTGCGCAGCTCATCGCACCAGCGCTGAGCCCAGAGTGTGCCCGCCGTATTGGCAGCTTTATCGAGCAAAGCACGGCGTGCGTCACCTGGCGCGTGGCGCGCTGCGCTCGAAGTACTGGTCTCAGTGGTTGGACGTGACAATGGGTCGGTGCTCCGGACTACCAGCGGTTCCGCCGATCGCCGCCGCGATCCCCTCCGCCGCCACCACCACCACCACCACCACCGCCGCCGCCGCGACCACCGCCACCCCCACCGCCGCGACCACCACCGCCCCCGCCGCCGCCGCCGGGACGACCCCCGCCGCCACCGCCACCGCCACCGCCCCGCTGAGGACGTTCTTCAGCCTCATTCACGCGCAGAGGACGACCGTCGATCATCTGACCGTTGACGCCTTCAATCGCGCGTTGGGCTTGTTCGTCCGAGCCCATGGTCACGAAAGCGAAGCCGCGGGACTGCCCAGTGGCGCGATCAGTCACGATGTGGACATCAGTCACTTCGCCGTACTGTGTGAACGCAGCGCGGACGGCCTCGGTATCCGAGTGAAATGACAAGTTCCCGACGTACAGACGATTTCCCATGATCACTTTCTCCTCTCGTTGCGGCTCGGAAAGTCGTCGCGAGCCCAAAACGAGAAGGGGTCGTGCCGTACCGGAACCGTTCGAATGTCGGGCCGACAATACCGCACCCGGCCCCCGCTGCAATCACAATTCGGCAGGGATTACGGCTAGATATTGGGTTATCTCGCGCGGTCGCCGCGAGTGTCCAATGGTTTCAGGCGTCTCTCCGAAGCGCGCCTCAGAGACGTTCCGGCGACGCGCATCACCCACGTTTACGCGCGATTTTGCGCGACGAAACAGAGGCGACGCTTATCGCCGCGCCAGAATCCGCCGCCCGTAGGCCGCACGCGGCTGCTCCGGCGCATCAGTGAATGGGCGGCTCTTCCGGGCTCGGTGATGCGCAGCGCTTATTGATGCAAAGCTCTAGCTTATCGCAACAGTCGGCGGCAACGCCGCACGCCTCGTCCTCGTTCGAGCAAGTGTTCGCGGGCGGGGGGACGCACGTCAAGACGGGGCCCGTGTCGTCGTGCGCCGTTTGCCGGCAGAAACCGGTGCAGCATTCCGCGGCGGATTCGCAGCCACCGCCGTCGCCGCGGCAGGGCTCGAGCGCCGCGAAGGCGCGCATGTTGCCCGACTCGAGCTCCTGACCGGGCAGGTAGATCGCCGGATGGCTGGGGTCGAGCTTGGTCTGGTAGTCGAGGTCGATCGGCGCGAGCCAGATCTTCTTCCGGGGGCTCGGCGATTCGACCTCGTCGCCCTGCGGTTTGCCCCATTTGTCGTTGCCGCGAGGCAACGTACCGTTCGGAGCGATGGTGTTGCCGTACGCGCGCCGGCTGGTGAAAAGTACCCAGTAGTAGCCGCCGACGGGTACGGGCAGCACGCTCGGCTCGTAGTCGAGGTGGCCTTCTTCGGCGTCGCCGTAGGGCAGCGTCGAGGCGTTACTCGCGTCGTACCCGTTGAGCTGAGCGAGCGCCTTCGGCGCCGAGGCATCGGTGCCAACCAGGCGCAGGTCCGCGTACAGCGCTCCGCCCTGGTATTGCGCGGTGTCGAAGGCATCGCCTTCGTGAAACACGATGCCCTTGCCATCGGGTAAGAAGCTCGGCCATGCGACCACCTTGCCGGGGCTCGTGACCAGCTCGCGAAGGCTCGAAAAGGTGGGTGGTGACGTGCTGCCGTCGTAGTCCATCATCGACAGGGTGTGGCCGGCGCTCACGTCGCGGTTATTGAACGCCACGTGTGCACCGTCCGGCGAGAAGTTCGGCGTCATCGCAAACTTCACCTGGTCAGTAAAGCTTGCTGCCGGGATGGTGTTGCCCGTTTTCGTATCGACCAACCGCGACGCAAAGGGCCCCACTAGACCGCGCGGCACGGGGCCGTCACCGGGGATGCCGTTCACGAGCAGGCGTTTGCCGTCCGGCGTGAGCGCGCCGAGGGCGAAGAGGCGGCCCTCGCTAACGATCCGCCGCGCTTTGGTCGAGCCGTCATCCAATAGATCGAGCGCTTCACTGTCCACCGGGTCATCGTCCCAGTCCACGCCGGCGACGAGCACGTTGCCGCGCGCGCTGACGCTGTGGCACACGGTGCAGCCCTTCTTCAGTACTTCAGCGCTTTGCCCGGGCCTGATCCGCATCACCGCGCCGTCGCTGCCAGCGAGCAACGAGCGATAGGTGTTGTAGTAGATGACACCCTTCAGCGTGCCTTGCGCGATTGACCATTGTTCTTCAATGGGCCCAGTGACCATGCCGTCGACGAGCTCGGAGACCCGTACTTTCACCGGTGCCGCTGGCCCTGCGCTGTACGTGATGCCGCGCCACACGGACTCTGAAAGCGTAAACCGTGTTGGCGTCCCCGCCGAAGCGAAGCCGGCATAAGAGAAGCCTGGCGTGCTGATGCTCAGATACGTCGCGCTCGCCTGCGCGCCGCCAAACTGCAAGGCCGGAGCCGGAAGGCCGCGCGGGAAGACGGTGTTGTCATAGGGATAAAGGAAGCGAAACGCGCTGTCGGGCCCGACGCCTTTCTCTCCGCCGCTGCCGCCCGCGACGAGCTTGGCTTGATCGGCGGAGCTGATCGCGCCGCGATTTTCGACCACGGCGACGGTGATCGACAACGTCGCAGACGCGCTCTCCGACACCGCGCGTGCGCTGATGGTCACCAGGCCCGCGGTGAAGCCGTTAGCCTCGAACACGCCTTGCTGATCGATCGAGCCGAGGCGCGTGTCATCCACGCTCCAGACTACGCTCGCAGGTTTCGAGCCATCCGCATAGCGCGCGTGAGCGGTCACCGCCACCGGGAGGCCGCTCGCTACGAGGCTGTCTTGGTCGACGCTGACCTCGAGCTTCAACTCCGTGAGGCCCTCGGGCGGGATGTTCGAGCCGCCCGTGCCGGTGGTCGAGCCGACGTTCAGATCACTCCCTTTACCCGAGCCATGGTCCTGGCCGGAGCTGCCACCGGTCGCATCGCTGCCCGCGTCGCCCGCTGCGTCGTTGCCTGATGCCCCGCCGGTCACCGTGGCGGGCGACCCGCAGCCGGCGAGGACGCAGCCGGCGAGGGCGCAGGCGAGCAGAGCCGGATAGGCCGGACGACGTCTTCTCAAGCGTTCTTTCATCGAGGCTCCGAGCGCGGCTGCGCTGCCCGATAAAAACGGCATTTTCACGCGTCTCATTAAGCAGATGATCCACCCCTGACCGAGTCCGGTGAGGGCAGGTAGCAGCGGGTGGTCGGCGCGCGGGCGCTACCTACATCAGAGCCGCGATGATGCCGTCGGCGAACAGCCAGTGGCGCTTGGGAATCGTCGCCACTCCGCGGTCGAGCGTCAGCTTGCCCTGATCGAGTAAGCGGTCGCGCGCGCGCGCGCGGTCGCGCGTCCAGAGTGGCGCGCCGAGCGCGGCGGCGGCACCCTCGAGATCGATGCCCTGAGCGAGCCGCAAACCGAGCATGATCCGCTCTGCGAGCGCCGTCTCCCCGCTGATCGGCTCGTAGCTTGCGATCAACGGACCGACCTCCGACAAGTCGGCACGCGCGAAGCTTGGCCCGGCAGCGAGGTAGCGCTCCGGCGAGGGGGTGTTGCGGTAACGGTGGCGCTGCCCGTCCTGACTCAACGTGCCCCATGCGCCGCAGCCGAGGCCCAGGTAGTCGCGCCCGACCCAATAGCCTACGTTATGCCGGGAGCGGTCACCGTTGCGCGCATAGTTACTGACCTCGTAATGCTCGAAGCCCGCCTCTTCGAGCGTCGCTTCTACCGCCAAGAACGAGTCGGCGACGGCCGCTTCCTCCAGCAGGGGCAGGGTTCCTTTCCGGGCCAGCGCGCCAAATTGAGTGCCGGGCTCAATGGTCAGCGCGTAAGCACTGAGGTGCGTCGTGCCGAGCTCGCTCAGGATGCGAGCTTCGCGTGCGGCTGCGTCCGCTGCTTGTCCGCTCACCCCAAAAATGAAATCCGCAGATACGCGCGGCATGCCGCTCTTCAGGGCGTCGCGCACCGCGGTGAGACCCGAGTCGACGTCGTGCAATCGACCCAGGAACTTCAAGCGCGCTTCGTCCAGCCCCTGCACGCCGATGCTTACGCGGTTCACCCCCACGGCCCGCAGGGCGCGGCCGCGTTCGACGTCGAAACTAGTGGGGTTGCATTCGACGGTGACCTCCACCTCGTCATTGCCGGCGGGCACGAGCGCTCGAATTCGAGACAGCACGCGGCCGAGCGCGCTCGGTTCCCACAGCGAAGGCGTGCCGCCACCGAAGAACACACTCAGCAAGCGGGTGTCGCTCAGGCTGTCGGCGCGGCGTTCCAGCTCGGCGATCACCACGTCGGCGTAGGCATCGTGCGGCAGGCTTGGGCGGTCCCTCGCCACGCTCAAAAAGTCGCAATAGGGGCACTTCTTCAGGCACCAGGGAAAGTGCACATAGACGCCCAGCTCCCGCGGGGGGGTGCGATCGATCGCTATCGGGGTAGGCACGGGTCGAAGACGCTCACTCTGCGTTGCCTGGAAAGCCGCAGCTAGTTTTGGGGCGGGACGTCACGCCCAAGGGCGTGGCTCAGCGCGACCCGCGCGATGCGCTCGTCGACGTGGGAGTTGACCACGTCGAGGCGGGAACGAGTCAGATCGGTTTCCGCGTCCGTTACGTCCACGATCGTGGCTTTGCCGGCGCGGTAGAGCTCGCGGCGTACGCGGTAATTTTCCTCTGCCGCCGACAGACCTTCCCGTGAAGCCTCCAATCCAAAGTTGGCCTCGGCGAGCGCGTTCATGGCTTGATTGACCTCGAGCCGTAGGCCATTCTTAACCCCGTTTCTTTGCGAGGCCACTTCGTCGGCGCGGGCTTCGACGCCTCTGGCCTGAGCCTCGGCATTGAAAATGTTGGTGGGTGTCCACGACAGCGTGACCCCCACATCCCAGGTGGCGTGCCAAGTTGCCGTGGGCGGCACGTAGCGGCTATTCGGATTGGCATACAGAGCGTTGGCCTGCGCGTCCAGGCGTGGATAGTCCGCCGCGCGCGCGACACTGGCTTCCTCGCGCAGTGCCGCTTCGCTCTCGCCCAGTTGCTTGATCTCCAGGCGGTGCTCGAGCGCCTCCGCGTAGCCGGAGCCGGGATCGGGCGGGATGGAGTACGGGGGTAATTCCGTCAGGATGTTTTCGCCGATTTCGTAATTGACGTTCGGGTTATCGCCCATCGCGACGCGCAGCTGTTCGGTCGCGATGGCCACGTTGTTGGCCCAGTGCGCGACGGTGAGCTCCGCGCTTTTTTCTTGGCTGAGCGTACGCAGGACGTCAGCGCGCGGGACCAACCCCGCGTCGAACGCGTTCTTGGCGTCTAGGGCGTGGCCGCGCGCCGCTTCCAAAGCCTGCTCGGCCACATACTTCGCGCCCTGCGCGCGGATCCACTGGTAATAATGGACGCGCGCGTCGCGGGCGACCGACAGGCGGGTCGCGCGCTCGTCGATCTTCGCGGCGCTGCGCGTGTGTCTCACTGCGGCGATACTGCTCGACAGACGAAGCACGTAGTCCGACAGCGGGACACTCAGCGAGGCTGACAACGCATAGTTGTTCGGAATGACGGGGAAGATCGCGGCGCCGTCGAGCGTCATGCCGTTGCCGATGTCGACGCTCGGCGGCGTGAACTTCGAAAGCCGCGTGTAGCGCGCCGACAGGTCGAGCTTGGGGTAAAATTGCGCCTGCGTCTGTTCGAGCTCCGCTTCGGCCGCAGCGATGCCCTTCTGTTTGCTGGTGATGTCCACGTTGTTCAAGAGCGACCGGCGCGCGGCCTCCTCCGCCGTGAGCCCGTTGCCGGTCTTCATGGATGCGAGCTTGGCTTCCAGGCTCTCCGTCACTTTGCTCATGGGCGCGTCCGGACCACTTGCGCCCGCCGGAGCGGCGGGAGGATTGAGGTTAGCGGGCACTGGGCGCGGATTCGAGGCGGGCGCGCGAGCGGCGGTGGCCGGCGCAGTCTGAGCTCGCGTGACGGCGCTCGTGAGCACCAAGGCGAGCGGGGCGGCATACGTGAACGAGCGACGGAACATAGAACTCCTTGTACTGGCAGGATCGGAACACGATCATCCAAAGTCTCTCGCGAAGTGCGTTCGGTGGGGCCGGGGAGGCAACGTCGAGGCGGGTCCAGTTCTACACGGTTTTCGACAAAATCGGAGTGCCCGAGGCGACCGTAGCGGGGCCCCCCGCGGTCTCCGAAGGAGGCACTGAGTCAGGCGTGTCGGCATCGGGTGGCAAGTGCTGTAAGCAGCTGATGAGCTCAGGCGTACCGGCCCCGGTGATGACCATCCAGCGCAATTCGCGCAGGCGTTCCTTCAGGTCGGGCTTTTTGCTCTCACGCACCAGTTGCCGCGCAAACCGGTCATAGCCACCGGCGATGAACGCGGCCGCCACTTCCACATTCAGGTTCGAGCGATAGATCCCCGCGGCCACCCCCTGGCGCAACAGACCCTCGGTTTCGCTCTGTGCGTAGCTCGCAAAATGCTCGATCAGGTGCTGGTAGTCCGCGGAGCGCCCGCCCTCCAAGGTGATGCGCATGAGTGCACGGTTTTTCCAGATGAACTCGAACATGGCCAAGTCGCGCGCCAGCCAAACTTCCAGCGCCTGCTCGAAGCCCTGATCGAGCGCGAGGACAGTGCCCTCTTTGGCTTCCCCCATGCGCGACTGAAGGTGGGCAAGCACCTCCGACAGGAGCTCCTTGAAGGCGTCCCCCTTGCTGTCGAAATGCAAGTAGAAGGCGCCCTTGGACAACCCGGCTTGGGTGGTGATGTCCTCCACCTTTGCGCGATCCAAGCCCTTCTCCGAGAAGACGCGCTCGGCGGCCTCGAGCAAGCGACTTTTGGCATGAGGATCACTCGGTCTGGGCACACTGACCTCCGCTTAGGAAGAAGGAATCAGTGACCTGTGGGTCAGTGACTTGGGGGTCAATATTGTCCTGGGGTTTCGATCGTCAAGCGCGCGGCGCGGACAAATCACGCGCCGCGGCCGCCTCAACGCTCGAAACGCTGCAATTCGGCGGAGAATCCGCCCATGTCGACGGCTTCCTGGCGCGTGACGCGCAGGCCCAGCTGGCGCGCACTCCTGGCCGTCTGCGCGGGAAGGGCCGAGAGCCAGACGAGCCGCCCGGAAGGCGCCAACGCCTGGGCGGCGTTCGTTAGAAAGGAGTCGAGCAGCGGAGCGAGCGAGCCGTCACGTGCCACGCGCCGGCCCATGGGGGGATTACTGATGATCAACGAAACGTCGCGCAAGCGATGGCTGCGCGCGTCCGCGCGAATCAAGTCGAGGTCGAGCTGTGCGCGGGCCGCGTTGGCGCGCGCCGTTGCGAGCGCGGGTTCCGTCACGTCCGTGCCGATGAGCTTCCGAAACGGACCCAGCAGCCCGCGTTCGATCAGCTCGAGCCCGCTGCCCACGAAGGGATCCCACACGATGTCGTCCGCACGTACCCCCGCGACGCGCGCCAGCGCGGCCGCCAGCGTGGGATGCGATGCCGCGCGCACGTCGTCCACGCGATACGTGAAGCGCGGGTCGTCGAACCGGCGCGGGCAGAGCTCGATGAAGCCGCGAGCGGTGTCGATGATCAGCTCCCACGTGGATTCATGTGGGTCGTTGTAAAACCAGGGCATCGCTTGGGCCACCGCAGCCGCGACGCGCCACACTTTGTCGCGCTGGTGACCGCCTTCGGCAAAGGACATGCGAAAGCGCGCCTGTCCTTCGGTCCAAACGCGCACCGCCCGTTCCGCGTCGGGGTGCTGGAGCGCGCTCAGCACGCGCGTCGCAACGCTGTCTTGACTCGTGCCGGGCAGCGGTATTTCGAGCCCGAAGCCGAGCGCGGTGCGCAAACGGAGCAGCTCACCGAACGTGCCGCGATGACTGAGCCGGATGCGATCGGGCGCAACGACGGTTGGCACGCCCAGCGTGCGCGCTTCGTCCGCGAGCACCGTGGACAGCCCGGCGCGGCAGTGAATCAGCACGGATTGAGCCGCCCCGAGCGCGCGATCGAGCGCGATGCGCGAAGGGGTCGCTCGTGCCAGGTCACGCTCGAGCATCAGACAGGCGCGCTCGACGATGCGCGTTAGCTCCGGGTCGTGACCCCGCTCGGCGCGCAGCAGGCGGAGCGCGCGCTCACTGCCGGTCTTACCCAAGGCTTCGGCGAGGCTGCGGCGCTCGAGCGCGCGGGCGCTTTGCCAGCGCTCGAGCAGCCGCCCTTCTAGCTCCGGGACCGCGAGCTTGCCCAGCGCGCCGCTGACCACGCGGCGCACCCGCTCGTCTGCGTCATCGAGCGCGGCGAGCAGCGCGCTCTGAAACTCGGGCGTGGGGTGGGCTTGGGCGACCCGGCCAACCACACCCAAAAGCCGCCCCCGCAGGCGCGCGTCCGCGGCGGCCAGGCCGGCGCACGCCCAGTGTCCCGCGGCTTTGCCGCCGCGGCTCAACACGCGCTCGAGCTTGCGAGCGTCTTCGCGCTCGACCTGGCCGAGCGCCGCGAACAGCCGCGTGAAGTGCTTGGCGCCAGGCGTGAACCCGGGGTCGGAGAGCCAAGCGGCGAGCTCGGTGGGAAGAACGCTTGCGGACGGCACCGAAGCTGACTTAGCACTGCGTGCCACGGCGCATGAGAGTTTTCGAGCCCATCCGTGCTTGGCAAGTGCTGAGTGATGTGTCGCTGATCTCGCGGCGTTGGCTGGAGGTCCGCGAGCAACGCGTGCGCTTGGCCAGTGGCCATGAGATCGAGAGCTTTCATCTGCTCCACGGGCCGGATTGGGCGAGCGTACTGTGCCTCACGGCCGATCAGCACGTGGTCTTGGTCCGCCAGTACCGGCACGGTTGGGGCGGCGCGAGCCTGGAGCTACCGGCTGGGGTGATCGAGCCGTCCGAGGCGCCCATCGAAGCTGCAAGACGCGAGCTACGTGAGGAATCCGGCTTTACCGCCGACGTGTTCGAGCCGCTGCTCAGGGTCGCTCCGGAACCGGCGCGCAACACCACGCGCGCTCATTTTTTCTTCGCCCGCGGCGCGCTCCAGTCTGCCGAGCTTGCGCTCGACAGCGGCGAGGAGCTGGAGGTGGTGCTGGTGACGGTGCCCGAGCTGTTCGAGCTGATCGAGCAGGGCCAAATCATCCACGCGGCGCACGTGGCGGCGGTCCTGTCAGCCGCCCGGCGCGGCTTGCTCTGACAAGCTGTCGAGCACCGCGTTGAGCTCGCCCGGCAGCGGGGCCTCGAGCACGAGCGACCGAGTACCCGAGCCTAGCGTCAGCGCCGAACGGTGCAAAAAACAGCGGTCGAGGCCATGGCGATGCTCGAAAAACGTGTTCGACGTCGAGGCGCCAAAGCGCGCGTCGCCCAGGATTGGATGAGCGATGCTCGCTAGGTGCTGACGGATCACCGAGGCGTCGCCGTGCTCGGGTGTGAGGGTGAGCAAACTGTTCCCAGCGTGCACCGCGGCGCGTTGATAGGGCGTGGAGGCGGGCACCTTGCGCCGACCCGCGCGAACCGGACGGCGGATGCAGCCCTTCTTGTGGGTGATGCCGCGGCTCAGGGCGATGAAGCGCTGGGCCGAGGCGGCGCACGCGCGCAGGGCGGCGGGAAGCGCCTCAGGGGTGCGCGCAAATAGACACAGGCCGCTGGAATCTCGATCCAGGCCGAGCGCCGGTATGGGTACGGCGAGCGCGGCGCTCGGCAGAGCCCGCACGCGCTGCAAGAGCCCGGTCATGTCCTCATAGGCCGACTTGCTCACCGCCAGCAGCTCATCGTCTTCGAAGACGATGAGCGCCGGGGGAATGGCCGCGCGCCGGACCGTGACCAAGCATTCGACGGCGGCGCTGTGCGGGATCATGTCGAACGGGGCGACCTCGGTGGCTTCGTAGCCGAGCAAGCGCAGGTGCCCGAGGTCCCGCGCGAGGGTCGCCGGATTGCAAGACATGTATAGAATCGCGCGCGGCCCGAGGCGGGCGGCGCCGCGGCGAACCTCGGGTGAAAGCCCGCGCCGCGGCGGGTTGACGACCAGCGCGTCGAAGGGGGCGCTTTCGGCGCATAGATTGCTCAGGACGCCTTCGGCGTTCCCTGCGTGCGTTGTGAGGCTGAGCCGTTGCGCGCGGGCGGCTGCTTCCGCCTGCGCGCACGCCGGAGCAAAGGACTCCACGGCCGTGACATCGAAGCCGGCCGCCGCGAGCCGCAACGCAAGCGCTCCTGAGCCGGCGTAAAGCTCGAGCACGCGGCGGGCGCCGAGCGCGTGCAGCTCCCGCTCGATTGCCGTGTGCGCGGCCAGGGCCTGGCCCAGGTGCGCTTGTGCAAACGCCCCGTGGGCGGCGAAGTGATACGGCCCGCTGGGCGTCAAACGGTGGGTCTCGACATCATTGCCGAGCAGCAGCACATGACCGGTGCCGAGTAACGTCGCCGAGTCTGCCATGCGAAAGCTGGCGGCCACGGACAGCACGTCCGGACTCTCCGCGCGAAGCGCTGCCGCGAGCGACTTCAGCGCTTCGAGAGCGGTGCCTTGCGGTGCAATGAGGGTGACCTGTACGCCGTTGTCGACCAAGCGCAGATCGAGACCGGCCAAAGCCGCGTCCGACAGCGCGCGCCGCGCGGCTTCCGTCACCCGCAGCAGCGCCGGCTCGAGCACCCGGCAGTCCGGGATGTCGACCACGTGATGCGAATCACGCGCGTACAGGCCCAACGCGCCATCCGCACCGAACACGAGTTTGGCGCGCACGCGGTAAGCATGCGTCGTGGACGCTCCGACGACGGGCAGGAGCTTCACGGCCCCGTGCCCGGCGTAGCGCGCGAAATCGCGCTGCACGACCGCGCCCTTGCGCCGGAGTTGATCCGCGTAGGGAACGCCGAGAAAGACGCACCCGCCGCAGCGCGCCCCGTGGGGGCAGTCGAGCGTTTCCGGGTCCGGCATCTGGTTCGCGCAAGGATTGTGGCTTCCGACGCCGGGCGCCAGCATAGCGCGGTAATCTCGGCTTTCTGCCGAGTCGGCTTCACCGATCCCGAGCTTGCCTCAGGTTTGCGTTCCGGCCGAGAACGCGCTCGGTTAAGCTTCGCCCGTGAGCTCGAAAGACGCGAAGCCCGTGCCACTCTTGCGCTCTCCGAGTGCGCTGGGCGTGGGTCGCAACCGCTTCGAAGTGAAGAACCTCGATCAGCGTTGGTTCACGGACCTATATCACTACATGCTCGCAGTGAGCTGGCGGCAGCTGCTCGGCTGGTTTTTCCTGATCTACATTGGGACCAACGCCGTGTTCGCGTTTCTTTATTGGCTAGGTGGCAACGACATCTCGAACGCCCGACCCGGGTCCTACGCCGACGCGTTTTGGTTCAGCGTGCAAACCTACGCCACGATCGGCTACGGCGGCATGGCGCCCGAGACGACTTATGCCCACGTGCTGGTCACACTCGAGGCGTTCGTGGGCATGATGGCCATGGCGATCGGTACGGGCATCCTGTTCGCGAAGTTCTCGCGGCCCACCGCGCGCATCGCCTTCAGCGAAAAGATCTGCGTGCACGTGCGCAACGGCAAGCCCGTGCTGGAGTTCCGCCTCGTGAACCAGCGCCGTGGCTCACTCAGCGACGCCACCATGAAGTTCAGCGTGCTACGTGACGAGGTGACCGCGGAGGGCCAACCCATGCGCCGCGGCTACCCGCTCGAGCTCGAGCGATCGCACATGCCGGTGCTCAGCCTCGCCTGGAACTTGATCCACGTACTGGACGAGCGGAGCCCGCTCTTTGGCTTGTGCCCGGGCGATTCGATGGAGAACATCATGGGCTTCATCGCCATCCTCGCAGCCCACGACGACACCATGTCGGACACGGTGCACGCGCGGCAGTACTACGCCAGCGACGACGTCCTGCACGACGTGCGTTTCGTGGACATGGTCGACAGCAAGTCCGTGCCGGGCGTGATCACCATCGACCACGCGCTCCTGAACGAGGTCGGCCCCATTCCGTCCCCGGGGAGGTCACTCCCGCCCGTTGTTGCGTCGGATGCGGACTCTGAGGCGGGCACTTCGATGGCGGACTGAGCGCTTTCGGCGCGCCGCGGTGTCGCGGGACGTCGACCTGTTCCACGACACCGAGATTGGCTACGGCGCTGGGGAGTGCTAGCGCGGGGACATGAAGCTGTTTCGCTTTGGCCGAGCGGGCGTCGAGAAGCCGGGCCTGATCGTAGACGGGGTAGGACGGGTCGACGTCTCGGCGTTTGGGGAGAATTTTGGGGAACGGTTTTTCGAATCGGATGGGCCGGCCCGGCTCGCGCGGTTTTATGCGGAGCAGCCGGAGCAGTGCCCGCACGTGGCCGCGGACGCCCGGATCGGACCGGCGATCGCGCGACCGAGCAAGATCGTGTGTGTGGGGCTGAATTATCGCGATCATGCGCTGGAGACGGGCGCTCAGATCCCGGACGAGCCGGTGTTGTTCATGAAGGCGACGACGGCCATCTGCGGGCCCTATGACGATCTGGTGTTGCCGCGCGGTTCGCTGAAAACGGATTGGGAAGTTGAGCTCGGCGTCGTCATCGGCAAGACCGCGCGCTACGTGAGCGAAGAGCGGTCGTTGGAGCACGTGGCGGGCTTCGTACTGCTCAATGATTATTCGGAGCGCGCGTTTCAGCGCGAGCGCGGCGGGCAATTCACCAAGGGCAAGAGCGCCGATAGCTTCGCGCCGATTGGCCCGTTCCTGGTGACGAGCGACGCCATCGACGCTTCCGATCTCAGGCTGTGGCTGAACGTGAACGGTGAGCCCCGTCAGGACAGCCGCACTAGCTCGTTGATTTTTTCGGTGCCGAAGTTGGTCGCGTACATCAGCGCGTTCATGACGCTCCTGCCGGGCGATCTGATCAGTACGGGCACACCCGCGGGCGTGGGGCTAGGTCGAACGCCGCCCACCTTCTTGAAGGTGGGGGACGTGGTGGAATACGGGATCGAGGGCTTGGGTGAGGCGCGGCAAACGGTCAGCGCGAGCGCCTGAGCGTGCTATGAACCGGCCTCCATGAAGTTCGTGCACGCGGCCGACTTGCACCTCGATAGCCCGCTCTCAGGTCTATCGAAGTACGAGGGCGCGCCCGTCGAGCAGATTCGCGGTGCCACCCGGCGCGCGCTCGAGAACTTGGTCGAGCTGTGCTTGGATGAGAGCGCAGATCTGCTCCTGATCGCGGGCGACTTGTACGACGGGGATTGGCGCGATTACTCGACGGGCTTGTTCTTTGCCAAGCAAATGGCTGCGCTGCGCGCGGGCAACGTGCAAGTCGTGTGGATCCGCGGCAACCACGACGCGGCGAGCAAACTCACGGCTCACTTGAACCTGCCCGAGAACGTGCGTGAGCTCGGGCACAAGAAGCCCGAGTCCTTTTTGCTGGAGGGACTCGGCGTGGCGGTGCACGGGCAGGGCTTCGAAGTGCGTGAGGTGACGCGCGACTTGAGCCTGCTTTATCCGGAGCCTGCGCCGAGCTTGTTCAATATTGGGCTCTTACACACCGCCCTCGAAGGGCGCGTGGGGCACGCCCCGTACGCACCCTGCAAGTTGAGCGCACTCGCCGACCGCGGCTACGATTATTTTGCGCTCGGCCACGTGCACACGCGGGAAGTGCTGAGCGAGGCGCCTTGGATCGTGTTTCCCGGCAATCTCCAGGGCCGCCATGCGCGCGAGACTGGCGCGAAGGGCGCCTCGCTCGTCACGGTGGAGGACGAGCGCGTACGAGCGGTGGAGCACCGCGCGTTGGATGAAGTGCGTTGGCACGTCGCCGAAGCGGACGTATCGGGTGAGCGCTCGATCGACGGCGCATTGGAGCGGGTGCGGGAGGCGCTCACGCGGGCGGTGGCGGCGAGTGAAGGGAGGCTCGCGGCGATCCGAGTGCGCGTGCATGGCGCGAGCTCGGCCCACGAACAGCTCAGGTCGCGGGCCGAGCGCGTGGTCGAAGAAGTGCGCGCGTTGACGCTCGATCTGGCGGGCGATGCCTGGGTAGAGAAGGTGGAGCTCGAGACCCGCCCGCTCGGCGAACGCATCCCGTTACGCGAGCGAGAGGACGCGATCGGCGAGCTCTTGCGCGGGCTGAGTGGGCTTGCCGACGATGACGCCGCCTTGCTCGAGCTCGGCGCCGAGCTAGCGGAGCTCAAGCGCAAGCTGCCCCCGGAGCTGCGTGAAGGACCGGACGCGGTGGACCTGGAGAGCCCGGCGGCGCTGCGGCGCTTGCTGGCGGAGGTCGAGAGCACACTCGTCCCCGCCGTGCGCGGCTCCGAGGACAGCGGGCGGTGAGGTTCCTCAAGCTCGGGTTTGCGGCGTTCGGGCCGTTCACGGGCCTCGAGCTCGATCTTTCGGGCGGCGCGCCCGGCGGCTTCCACATGATTTTCGGGCCGAACGAGGCGGGCAAGAGCAGCGCGCTGCGCGGCGTGCACGACTTGTTATTTGGCTTCCCGGAGCGCACACAAGACGCGCATGTGCACCCCACCTCGGAGCTGCGCATTGGGGCCGTGCTGGCCAGCGAAAGCGGGCAAGTGATCGAGCTTCAGCGCCTGAAGCGACGCAAGGATGCGTTGCGCGATGCACGAGACGCGCCGATAGAGGAGGGCGTACTGAGCTCGCTCTTGAGCGGCGTGGATGCGGCGCTGTTCGAGCGATTGTTCGGGCTGGATCACGAGCGTTTGCAACGCGCAGGTGAGGCCTTGCTCAAGGATCAAGGCGACGTCGGGGAAAGCTTATTCGACGCCGGCTCCGGTGGCCGCGGCATTCGCGGCGTGCTGCAGGAATTGGAGCAGGGCGCGGACGAAATCTTCAAGCCACGCTCGAGCAAAGCCCGCTTGAATCTGCTGATCGACGCCTATAAGGAGACGCGCTCGGCCAACCGCGATGCGCTGGTTTCGCCGGAAAAGTGGCTCGCTCAGCAAAAGCATGTGGACGCGGAGCGGGCGCGCCTGGCCGAGCTCGGTGAGCGGCGCAAACGGTTGCGCGAGGAATCGAACGCCCAGAGCCGGCTCGACGGCGTGCTGGGTCCCTTGGCGCGGCGCAACGCCCTGCGTGACAAGTTGGATGCGCTGGGCGCCTTGCCCATCTTGGCGGATGGGGCCAGTGAGCGGCGGGTCCGCGCCCAGCGCACTCTGGACGAGGCGGCACCGGAGCGCGCGCGCCTCGAGCGCGAGCTCGCGAAAAAGCAGGAGCGCTTGGCAGAGCTCGTGGTGCCCGAAAACTTGTTGGGCGTTAACGCGGAAGCGATCGAGAAGTTACGCGACAGTGTCGGGGAGTTTCGCAAGGCGGATAAGGACTTGCCGCGGCGGCACGAGGACGCGCGCGTGCAAGAGGCGGAACTCCGTCGCCTGGCGGCGATGCTCTATCCGGGGCAACCGTTCGAGGGATTGGAGGCGTTGCGCCCGAGTCCGAGCCAGCTGTCGGGCGTACGTCGGCTGCCGCAGCGTGAAGCCGAGATCAGTGCCCGCGTCGCGAGCCAAGGCAAGGCGCTGCGCGGCCTCGAGGTCGAGCGCGGCCAAGCGCTGGCGTTGCTCGCCGAGCTCGGGGAGGCTCGCGAGCTCGGTGTGCAGCGGCGTGTATTGGTTATGGCGCGCGCCGGCGGCGATCTGGACCGGCGCGAGCGCGAGGCTGCTCTGGACTGCGCGAAACTCGAGGCCCAAGCGCTCAGCCGGCTGAACGCGCTCGGGCTTTGGTCGGGCACGCTCGAGTCCGTGCCCGACCTACCCGCGCCGTCAGAGGAGACGATTGAGCGCTTTCAGCAGGATTTCGCTGCCCGCTCGTCGCGCAGCCTCGCGCTCGAGCGCGAGCGCGAGGCACTCCTACAGCGGCTTGCTCAGTGCGCACGAAAAATCCGTGCCATCGAGGGCTCGGGCAGCGTGCCGAGCGAATCGGCATTGGAAGCAGCGCGCGCTCGGCGTGACGAGGGCCTGAAACGCCTTCGCTTCGCCTGGCAGGGTGGGGAAGCGACCACGGTCATCGATCGCGAGTTCGACGCTCTTGCGCCGCTTGCAGAGGCGTTCGAGCTTGCGATCAAGACCGCGGACGAACAAGCGGATCGGCTGCGGCGCGAGGCCGAGCGCGTGTCGTTGCTGGCCGCGCTTACCGCCGAACGCGACCAGCTGAGCGAAGAATCGGCGAGCCTCATCGCGCAACGAGCCGAACTCGCGGAGCAACGGGCGGCGGCCGAACAGGGTTGGCTCGACGCCTGGCGCCCGGCGGGGGTCGCGCCTGCAACGCCGGTTGAAATGCGCGCTTGGCTGCAACGCCAGCGTCTGCTGAGCGAGCTCGCCGAGCGGCTGACCGAGGCACGGCGCGAGCACAGCGCGCTCAGCGCCGAGCGGCGTGCGCTGCTCGAATCACTGAGCCAAGCCTTTGCATTGCCATTCGGGCCGGGCGTGTCGGTGGGGTCCGTACTTGCACGCTGCGAAGAGGCAGTCGAGGCCGGGACACGCGCGGCCGACCGGAGGCTCGAGCTGCTGGACGCGCTCAAGGCCATCGATCGCCGCACGGCCGAACACGAGCAAGATCTGGCGGCGGAGCGCGAGAAACTCGCGGCTTGGCAGCTCGAGTGGCGCGCGGCCACGGGGCGGCTCGGCTTTCAGGGCGAACTGTCCGCCGAAGAGCTAATCACGCGCCTGGATTCTCTGTCTGGGTTGTTCGACGGCCTGCAGAAGCTCAGCGAGCAGCGACGTCGAGCCGCGCGCATCGAGGAGGATCGCCGTGCATTCGAGGCGCACGTGTCGGAGTGGGTCAAGACCTATGCGCCAGAGCTCATCGGCCGCGCGCCAGACGTGGCCGCGGAGGAGCTCGTGCGCCGCTTTCAGAAGGCCGAGCACCAGCACGCAGAATACACGCAGATCCAGACGGATCTCGAGGAAGTGCGGCGCGTGCTCTCGACGCTGCAGGCGCGCCGCGAACAGGCGGCCAGCGATCTCGAAAGCTTGCGGCTCACGGCCGGCGCGCCGGATCTCGCGGAGCTGGCTGGAATCGAAGAGCGGGTCTTGGAAGCACGCGCGTTGCGCGCCGAACTCGATGCGCTGGAGGCGTCACTGGTGAAGGATGAGGGCGTGCCGCTCTCGACGCTCGTCGAGCAGGCGCGCGGTCTAGATCGACCAACGGTACAAGTGCGCCTGCGCGAGCTGGAAGAAGAGCTCGAACGCCTGGACGAAGAGCATCAAGACTCGAGCGCACGCGTCAGCTCGCTCGATGCCGGTCTGCAAAGCTACGCCGAGACGGACGCCGCGGATTCGGCCCAGGCGCTCAGCGTGCAGGCCGCCGAGATCCGCGAACAGGCCTGGCGTTATGCTCGCCTGAAGCTGTCGGCGGTGGTGCTGCAACGTGAGGTGGAGCGCTACCGTGAGCAGAACCAGGGCCCGGTTCTTAAGCGCGCTTCAGCGCTGTTTCCGCGCCTGACCCTGGGCAGCTTCCGCGGGCTCCGCGCTGGCGTCGAAGAGCGTCAGATCGTCGCGCTGCGCGAGGACGGGAAAGAGGTATCGGTGGATGGCCTGAGTGAAGGGACTCGCTATCAGTTGTACCTTGCCCTGCGGATCGCGAGTCTCGAGCGTTACTTGGAGCGAAACCCGCCGCTGCCGCTGGTCTTGGACGACATATTGATTCACTTCGACGATCAGCGCGCTGCCGCTGCCTTTGAAGTGCTGGGTGAGCTTGCCGAGCGCATGCAGGTCCTGTTCTTCACGCACCACGCTCGCGACTTGACGCTCGCCGCGGGAGCGATCCCCGAGGCCCGGCTGTTTCGCCATGGCCTCTCTGGTCCGCTCCTCAAGTAGTTGAAATCGCGCTTCGGCCGAAGGGCGATTGCCGCTGAGCGAGCGTCCGAGCTATGATCGAACACTTCGGCCCTCGCCGGTTTTCGACGTCGATGACAAACCTTACCTTGGTACATGAGCGCTAACTGGGGCCCCGGCACGGTCATCCTGGGCCGGTATCGCCTCGACTCGTTGATTGGCCGCGGCGGGATGGGCTCGGTGTGGCGCGCCGAGCACCTCCAGCTCCGTTCCCCGGTGGCAGTAAAGTTGCTCGATGCGTCCATATCCGGCGATGAGCAGACGCTGAACCGCTTCATTCGCGAAGCGCAGTCGGCTGCATCCCTGCGCAGCCCGCACGTGGTGCAAATCTTCGACTATGGGGTCGAGGACGGTACCGCGTTCATGGCCATGGAGCTGCTACATGGCGAGTCTCTGGCCCAGCGCGTCAAGCGGCTCGGCATGCTTCCGACCGAGGAAGTGGTGCGGTTTTTGAGTCAGGTGCTGCGCGCCATCGGTAAGGCGCATGACAGCGGCATCGTGCATCGCGATCTCAAGCCGGACAACGTGTTCATCTGTGCGGACGAGCCGGAGTTCGCCAAGGTGCTCGATTTCGGCGTCGCCAAAGTAAACAGCGCCGCGCTCACGTCCGCGGCGGTCAGCCGCACCCAGACCGGCATGATGATCGGCACGCCGTACTACATGAGCCCGGAACAAACCCAAGCCAAAGACGTGGACGGGCGCGCCGACCTGTGGGCGATCGCGATCATCGCCTTCGAATGCTTGCTGGGTCGGCGACCCTTCACTGGCGACTCCTTCGGCGAGCTCGTGATCGCGATCTGCACGATGCCCGCGCCCGTGCCCTCGGCGCTGGGCGAAGTGCCGCCTGGCTTCGACGAGTGGTTCGTGAAAGGCGCGCAGCGCGATCGCGAGCGGCGTTTTGGTTCGGCGCGCGAGATGGCGGACGAGCTGGCGAAGCTCGCGGGCATCTCGTCCAGCAGCGCGCGTACGGCGCCGTTCGGGCCGACGGCCGCAGCTGCACAAGCGCCGAGCACAGGCTCGCGCCCAGGGTCGCGCGTAGAGGGGCTCGAGCTCACCACGGGTCAGCGGGCGGTGACCTCAAAGTCGATGCCAGGGACGGCCGCCCCGCGCCGCGGCGCGGTCTACGCGTTGCTCGCCGCGGCCGTGGTGATCGCGTTCGGCGTCTTTGCGTTTGTCGGCTTCGGCGGCGCGTCCGCCTTTAACAGGGCGGGCCTGCGTTCGGATGCGGCGAGCGCGACGCTGGGCACAGCGGCGCTGAGCGCGGCCGTACGAGCGAGCGCGTCCTCGGGCGCACCCGCGCCAGAGCGAGCCGCTTTGCTCGACTCCGCCGCGCCCCCCATCGTGGCCGCGCCTTCGGCGATCCAATCGGCGCGCGAGCTCCCCCGCCAGCCGGCGCCCCCGGTTCGCGTCGGTGCGCGGCCGAAGAAGCCTGGCATCGGCGCTCCGGCCGTGAACACATCGAGCGAGCCGTTCGACCGTGGGTACGGTGCTTACGGTCGAAAATAGCTGATCAGTCGCTGACGACTTCGATATCGGCGGCCAGGATGACGGCCAAGAGCACGTCCTCCTCAGCGTTCATCTGCAAGGCGTGCTCCGTCCCCACCTCCATCAGATGCAGATCTCCCGGGCCATACCAATGGTCGGCGCTGTCGTGATAGCCGCCGGCTAGGATCAGCACGCGCTCCGGACCCACGTGGCGATGACGCGGGAACGGCATGCCTTTTTTAAGGCGCACGAAGCCCGTATCGAGCCCCGCCAGCGCTGGACCGCCCTCTAGATGGAACAGAGAAACCCAGGGCAGCGGCCCGGGCTGCCATTCACTCTCGAGCTCCGCGCGGGCGAAGACGTCGCGCAACGCAGCGACGCTCAGATCGAAAAACTGCGTCAGCTTACCAAACAGCGGCGCGTAGCGCTCCGCACCCTGTGACACCGCCTGCAGTAAGCGTGCCCGTCCCGGCGCTAGATCGCCTTCGTCCCGTATTTCGAGCGCGGACAAGCCGCCCAACAGCTCTGCCAGCTCGTCCCTGAGGGTCGCGTTGGGCGCCTGCTCGCGGACGAGCTCGGGCAGCTCGTCGGCCGCCAACATGCTTGCTGGATCGGAGGGGTTCATGAGGGTCTCCCACCTGGGTCGGCCAGGGCCGCGCGCAGGGCCGCGAGCGCCGCCGCGACCCGAGACTTGACCGTCCCGATCGGGATACCGATTTTCGTCGCGATCTCGCTCGAGCTCAGGCCTTCGAAATAGCCCAGGATCAACACTTCCCGTTGCTCGATGGCGAGCGCCGCCACCACCTGGCGAAGGCGCGAACGGTCCGGCGCTTCCGACTCGTCCGCGCGCGGATCGGCGAGCAGCGCCAACCACGCGCCGTCGCCGGCCGGCACGGTGCGTGAGACCCCCGCCGACTTCCGGTAATCGATGGCTCGGCTGCGGGTACGCAACAGCAACCAGGCTTTCACGCTGCCACGCTGCTCATCGTAGTCGGCGGCGCGGCGCCAGGCTTCTACGAACACGTCGTGCACGATGTCCTCCGCTTCCGGTTTGCCACCGACGATGCGCCGCGCAAGCCCGAGCATGAGGGGCGCGTGGCGATCGTAGAGTGTTGCGAGCGCGCCGGTGTCGCCGCTGGCAATGGCGCGAACCAGCGCCTGGTCGACGCCATGTGCGTCTGGGGGTCGACTTCGATCACTGTCCACGCGCGCTGAACCGTACCAGCGCCCCTTCCATTGATCCACTTGCGGCTCGGCGACGTATTCGCCGCGGGGAGAAACCGAGCCCACGCTGAAACTTGCTACACCCTTTAACGTACGGGCCAGGCTGGTCATCGGATCGCGCGGAACCGGATAGTTTCCGCCGGCGCTTGACAGCGAGCCGTGAACGGCAAAAAACATCGGTAATTGCCCGACTTGCCCGGAGAAATCACGCTCGAACTAGGCTTGGACGAGCCCCAAGACGAGGCCAGCTTGCGCCGGCTGATCGAGCAGAAGCTGGGCGTCCCGTCCTCAGTCATTCCGGGCGTCATCGTCGAAAAACGCTCGCTCGACGCCCGCCGCGGGCGCGTCCGCTTTCACTTGCAAGTCGCGCTGTCTAACCCTGTACAGCGGCCGCCGCTGGGTGGTCTGGCGCTGCGTGAGGTGCGCGAGCGGCCGCGGATCGTGATCGTGGGCGACGGGCCCGCGGGGCTCTTTTGCGCCTATCAGCTGGCGCGTCATGGGCTGCACGCGCTCGTGCTCGACCGGGGTAAGCCCGTGCAACCGCGTCGCCGCGATCTAAAAGCCTTGAACCAAGCCGGGCAAGTCGACGCGGATAGCAACTACTGCTTCGGCGAAGGCGGCGCCGGTACCTATAGCGACGGCAAGCTATACACGCGCGCGCACAAGCGCGGCAACGTGCGGGACGTGATCGAGCTCCTGACCGTCCACGGCGCGCCGGAAGCCATCTTGAGCGACGCGCGACCCCACATCGGCTCGAACCGTTTGCCAAAAGTCGTGACCGCGCTCCGCGAACGGCTGGAGGCGGTCGGGCAAAAGTTCGAGTTCGACGCGCGCGTGGTGGGACTCGTCAGCGAAGAACACGGCGGTCGCCAGGTCGCGCGGGGGGTGCGCCTCGCGGACGGCCGCGAAATCGAAGCCGACGCCGTCGTCTTGGCCACCGGCCATTCGGCGCGCGACGTCTTCGAATGGCTCGTAGCGGCCGGCGTCACGCTCGAGCCGAAATCCTTCGCGCTCGGCGTGCGGATCGAGCACCCGCAGGCGCTGATCAATCGCCTCCAATACGGTGTCGCCGCCGGCCACCCGAAGCTCCCCAATGCCGCCTACCGCATCGCCGAAACCGTGGCTGAGCGTGGGGTTTTTTCGTTTTGCATGTGCCCCGGCGGCTGGGTCGTGCCCGCCGCCACGGCGTCCGGCGAGCTGGTCGTCAATGGCATGAGCCTCTCACGCCGCGATTCCCCGTACGCCAACTCCGGCTTGGTCGTCGGCGTGGAGCCGAGCGATTGGCAGCACGCGGGCTTCTCCGGACCGTTGGCTGGGGTTCAACTGCAGCGGCAGTTGGAGCAAGCAGCATTCACCGCGGGCGGCGGCGCCCTGGTGGCGCCCGCGGCGCGCGCCAGTGACTTTTTGGCCGAGCGCGCCTCATCCACGCTGCCGGCCTCGAGCTACATCCCCGGTCTGATCGGCGCCGACCTGGCCCTCGTCCTCGATAGCGTGGGCATCGGCTTGAGCGGCCGCTTACGCGCGGCTCTCGCTCGTTTTGCGCGCTCCATGCCCGGCTATGCCAGTGAAGAGGCGGTCCTCATCGGCGTCGAATCGCGCACGAGCTCGCCCGTGCGTGTGCCGCGCGACGCCCGAACCCTAGCCTCACCCCAAATCGACAACCTGTACCCGGCGGGCGAAGGCGGCGGCTACGCCGGCGGCATCGTCAGCGCGGCCCTCGACGGCATGCGCGTCGCCAGCGTACTCGCGGAGCGCTTCGCGTGAGCACCAATCTGCGTCTGAGCTGGGGCGCTCACGCGGCGCGTAGCGTGAGCTCGGTGATTTCGGAGGGGGCTCCGAGGCGCATGGGCGGGCCCCAATAGCCGGTGCCCCGGCTGACATACACGAGCGATTGACCGAAGCGCGCGAGGCCGGCGACGACGGGTTGTTGCAAGCGGACCAGGTAGGTCCAAGGCCAAATCTGCCCGCCGTGGGTGTGCCCGGATAGTTGCAACCCTACGCCGTGCGCCTGGGCCGCCAAGATGGTCTTCGGTTGGTGGGCGAGGAGCACGAGCTCTCGCGCGGAGTCGCGGCCGCCGAGGGCCTTCGGTAGATCCTCACCGTGCCCGCCGCCAAAGCTTTTGGCCGAGTGATCGTCGACGCCCGCCAAATCGAAGCTGGCACTTGCGTCGCCGATGCTGACGCGTTCGTTGCGTAACACTCGGATGCCGAGCCGCCCAAGCTCAGCGCACCACTCTTCTGCGCCCGAGTAATATTCGTGATTGCCGGTGACGAAGAACACGCCGTACTTGGCGCGCAGGTTGGCGAGCGGAGCCACGTGCTCTCTGAGCTCTTCCACCGTTCCGTCCACTAAGTCGCCCGTGATGGCCACGACGTCCGGGCGGAGGGCGTTGGTCTGCGCGACGACGGTTTCGATGAAGCTCTTGTGAATGGTCGGGCCGACGTGGACGTCCGACAGCTGCACAATGCGGAGGCCGCTCAGCGCCTTGGGCAGGCGTGCCAAGGTGACTTCTACCTGACGGAGCGTGACGCCGCCGAGGGCCGAGCGTACCGACCACAGCCCGAGCGACCCGCCGACGAAGGCCGCCGCACCGGCCACCAGGCGAGCCACCACCTGCCGGCGCTCGGCATCGAGCGGCGCGGAGTGGTTAAAGGTGCGCCCCACCTGCCAGAGGCCCCGCACCAGATCCGCCGCGCCCAGCGCGAGCACCAGAAACAAAAGTAGCCCGAGCCAGATCATGGCCAGCCAGACCAGCCCCTCGAGACCGTTGGCGACTGAGCTCCGGCGCAGGAACAGGGAGCCCGGAATGGTCACGAACAGAAAAACGAGCGTGTAGGTGAGACCTTGCGCCAGCGCCGGGGGAAGCCCGGGATCGCGCACCAGCCGGGACCAGACGTAGTAGTGAGCGGCTCCCGTGAGCGTGACCATGATAGACAGGAACAACGCGAAGGTGAGCAGGCGAGTCATCTATCGGCATTTTATGGGGACATTTTAGCGACCTGCCAAGGGGCTTAAAATAGCGGCTCTGAGGGTTGAAGAACCGTCCCTCCCGGCCTAATTATTCGGGGCGCGCGGCGACCTCGCCCGCGCCAAGCCGTTTTTCCCACTTGCAGCAGGAGCTAGCGTTGGACAGCTACAGGCCCGAATCAGACAAAGACCCCGTCGAGACGCGGGAGTGGATTGATTCGTTGCGATCGGTGGTCGAACACGAAGGCCAGGAGCGCGCGCGCTTCCTGCTCGAGCGAACGATCGAAGACGGCCGGCGCCAGGGCGTGGCTCCGGTGCTGCCGCTCAACACGGACTACGTGAACACGGTCCGCGTCGAAGAGCAGCCTGAGTTCCCCGGTGATGAAGCGCTGGAGCGCACCATTCGTCGCATCATCCGCTGGAACGCGGCGGCCATGGTCCACCGCGCCAATAAAAAGTTCGACGGTCTGGGCGGCCACATCTCCACGTACGCCTCCAGCGCCACGCTGTATGAAATCGGGTTCAACCATTTTTTCCGCGGCAAAGACGGCGACGGCTTGGGCGACCAAGTGTACTACCAGGGTCACGCTTCCCCCGGCATGTACTCGCGTTCCTTTCTCGAGGGGCGCATCACCGAAGACCACATGCACCACTTCCGGCGCGAGACCGAGCGCGGCCGCGGCTTGTCGTCGTACCCGCACCCGCGCTTGATGCCGGATTATTGGGAGTTTCCCACCGTCAGCATGGGCCTCGGACCGATCGGCGCGATCTACCAGGCGCGCTTCAACCGCTACATGGAGAACCGCGGCCTCGCCGATACCTCCAAATCCCACGTCTGGTGCTTCGTGGGAGACGGCGAGACAGACGAGCCAGAGACGCTCGGCGCGCTCCGCATCGCCGCTGGTGAAAAGCTCGACAATTTGACGTTCATCGTCAATTGCAACTTGCAGCGCCTGGACGGCCCGGTGCGTGGCAACGGCAAAATAATACAGGATTTGGAAGCGGTGTTCCGCGGCTCGGGCTGGGACGTCACCAAGGTGATTTGGGGCGACAACTGGGATGAGCTCTTTGCGCGCGATAAAGAGGGTGTGCTCCGTGAGCACTTGAACGCCGTGGTGGACGGCGAGTGGCAGCGGCTGACCACGGCTTCCGGGGAAACCGTGCGCAAGGCCTTCTTCGCCCGCGACCCGCGTATGTTGGAGATGATTGGCCACTTGAGCGACGAGCAAGTGGGCTTACTGCGCCGCGGCGGTCACAGCAGCCGCAAGGTGTACGCCGGTTACAAACGCGCGCTCGAAAGCAAAGGCCGGCCGTCGGTGATCCTGGCTCACACGGTCAAAGGCTGGAAGCTTGGCGAAAGCTTCGAAGGCAGTAACGTCACGCACTCCAAGAAGAAGATGCAGGCCACCGAGCTGAAGGCGTTCCGGGACATCCTCGAGCTGCCCATCGCCGACGACACCTTGGAAGATTTCCCCTTCTACCACCCGGGCCCCGACAGCCGCGAGGTGCAGTACCTCATGGAGCGTCGGCGCGCGCTCGGCGGCCCTCTGCCGAAGCGCCGCGCCGCCGTCGACGTGCAGCTCGAGACGCCAAAGGCCGAGCTCTTCGGCGAGTTTTATCAGGGCATGTCCAAGGGCGAAGCGTCGACCACGATGGTCTTCTCGCGCATGCTGGCAAAGCTCCTCCGCGACAAGAAAATCGGCAAGCGCGTGGTGCCCATCGTCCCGGACGAAGCCCGCACCTTTGGGATGGACGCCCTGTTCGGTCAGGTCGGCATCTACGCCGCCCACGGCCAGCTCTACGAGCCGATCGACAAGGGCAAGTTACTCTACTACCGCGAGAGCAAAGACGGCCAGGTCCTGGAAGAGGGCATCACCGAGGCGGGCTCCATGGCCTCCTTCACCGCGGCCGCGACCTCCTACTCGGTGCTCGGCCAGCCGATGATCCCGTTTTACATTTTTTACTCCATGTTCGGCTTTCAGCGCACGGGCGATCAGCTGTGGGCGGCGGGCGACAGCATGGCGCGCGGCTTCGTGCTCGGCGCGACGGCGGGCCGCACCACGTTGAACGGCGAAGGCCTTCAGCACGAGGACGGACACAGCCACATGGCCGCCATGAGCGTGCCCAACGTGGTCGCCTACGACGTGGCCTACGCCTTCGAGCTGGCCGCCGTGATCGAAGACGGGCTGTCACGGATGTACGAGAAGAACGAGAACATTTACTATTACATCACGCTCCAAAACGAAGATTACCCGATGCCGCCCATGCCCGAGGGCGCGCGCGAAGGCGTGCTCAAAGGCATCTACAAATTCCGAAACGCGGACAAGCGGCTGAAGCACCATGTGCAGCTCTTCGGCAGCGGCTCGATCATGACGCAGGTGCTCAAAGCGCAGACCCTGCTCGCAGAACGGTTCGACATCTCGGCCGACATCTGGGGCGTCACCAGTTATCAGCAGCTGCGCAACGACGGCATGTCCTGCGAACGCCACAACCGCTTGCACCCCGAGGAAGAAGCGCGCGTCCCGTACCTGACGCAGGTGCTCACGGGCGTGGAGGGGCCGTTCATCGCCGCCTCCGACTACATCAAAGCCACCGCCGACGTCGTTTCGCGCTTCATCCCCGGCCGCTTCGTGCCGCTCGGCACCGACGGCTTCGGCATGAGCGACACGCGCGAAGCGTTGCGCCGTCACTTCGAGGTCGACGCAGAGAGCATCGTCATCGGTGCCCTCGATGGCCTGCGCCAAGAGGGCAAAGTCACCGGTCAAGACATGGCCGCCGCCGTGTCCGCCCTGGGCATCGATCGCGGCAAAATCGAGCCGATGAAGGTGTGAGCGCGCGTCGTTTGGGTGGGTGGTCACCGATCGCGGTGCGCGGCGGCCTTGCCTTCGGCGGCAGAAGCCGTTCGCGGGCGCAATCATCCGCTCAGTAGGCGCTCCGCGATGCTGCGGTGCGCGGCGGGCATGGCCAGCTCCCCCAACTTCGCCGGCGTTTTCCAGGCAATCTCGGCGACGCTCAGCGCGCGCGCCACGCCGCTAGGCTCGCGCACGCGGTAGGCATCGAGCGTGATGCGAAACCGTGTCACGCTGTGGCGCACCACACACACCATGCCGGACGGCGAACCGCGTAACCCCACGCTGCCCGCAAGTGCCTCGCGAACGGCGTCCTCCGGCGTTTGGCTGATTTTGACTTCGGCGTTCGGAAACAACCACATGCCGGCCCAACGCGGCGCATCTGGCGGCAGCCGAGCCACGAGCACGCGGCCGGCGTGCATGGCCACGGCCGCCACCATGTGCACGGCCGTGGGCTTGGCGCGCGCGGGCAACTCCGGCAAGAGCTCGATCAGCCCGAGTTGCTTTGCCTGACACGGCCGAGACAGCGGACAGGCCTCGCAGCGTGGCGCGCGCGGCGTGCACACCGTCGCCCCGAGCTCCATCAACGCCTGGTTGAGGTCGCCGGGTGCGTGCTCAGACGCGCTGACCAAGGCGCGTGCCTGCTGCCAAATCAGGGCTTTCAAGGGCGCGCGGTTCGGATCGCCGCGTAGCGCAAACAGGCGCGAGAGTACCCGGACCACGTTGCCGTCCACCAGTGGCTCGGCCTGCCCGTACGCGATGCTCGCGATCGCCCCCGCCGAGTACGGCCCGATGCCGGGTAGCGCGCGCAGGGCTTCGACAGTTGCCGGGACCCGCCCCTCGTGCTGCTCTACCATGCGCGCTGCTGCCCGCTGCAGGTTGCGCGCGCGCGAGTAGTAACCGAGCCCTTGCCACGCATGAAGCACATCGCTCTCGGCTGCGGCCGCGAGCGTGGCCACATCGGGGAAGCGCTGCATCCAGCGCTCGAAGTAAGGAATGACGGTCGCGACTTGCGTTTGCTGCAGCATCATCTCGCTGACCCACACTGCATACGGGTCGAGCGATTGTCGCCAGGGCAGCGCGCGCCGGTGCTGTGTGTACCAAGCCAAGAGCGCCCGGCCAATTGCCCGGGCAGTTTCTCGTTCGAGCGGGCGTGTGAGCGCTTTCATTGAATAGCGACGTTTGCACACATCTGCGCCCGTTGATTTCGAGGCGCTAGCGCGAAAAAACCTCGCGCGTATCGCTCGGGCCGTTTCGGCGTTATCGGCGCGGGGCTGAGTTTGACTTGTTCGGGGCTCGGGTTCCGTGACAAAAAGAAGATTCGGATTTCATGGCGGAGCCCCTCCTCGTCTCGCTCGAGTCCATACGTACCGACGGCTGGTTCGAACGCATCGGTGAGGGCATCGGCAGCTTCCAAGCGTTGTGCGACATCGTCGGGCCGCGCTTCTTCGGCTTCGCGATGATCACGGGCGCGCGCATCACGTCGCTCACGGTCGATCGGCGCACACCCGACAACACGCTGGTCGACTTCGTGGTCGGGCCCGAAGACGCGGAAGTCACCGAGAGCGACACGCAACGCCTCACGCTCGCGGATTTCCGCCGCCGTTTGGTGAGCGCCCTCGTCACCGAAGAGCCGCTCGGCCCCGCGCCACGCCGCGCCACCGATCTCGAAGCGGTGCAATTGCATATCGGCGTGCGTTACCTGCTGCTGGCACCGCTTTACGGCTACACCCTGCGTGAGCTGTCCATCGATCGCGACGGGTCGCACATCCGTCTCTTGCACGACGGTGTGGAGGAGAGCTACGCGGTCGGTGCGTTCCGAGCGCGCCTCCGCACCCACGTCCGTGAAGAGCTCGACCGCTTGGCGCGACCCGCCGCGCGCGGGGCGATCGAACTGAGCCGGGTTGCGGAAGCCGAGGCCGCGGCGGCACGCGGCGATCAGGTCAAGATCCTCGAGCTCTTGGGGGCGTGGCCTGCGCCGCTGGCGATTTTTTTGCGCACCCCTGACGGCCAGATGCTGAACGCCGACACGCGGGCGTTGATCGCCAAGGCGCTCGGGTTGCTCGGCAGCGCGTGCATCGCCCTCGGCGAGATGGGCAAAGGGGAAGAGGTGCTGCGCTTGGGCGTCCAATATGCAGGGGACGGCCCCGCCGCCTCGGACATCTATTTCCGTCTCGGGGAGGCCATGATGGGCGACTCGCGGGCGGGCGAGGCGATCGGCCCGCTGCGCAGGGCCGCCAATCTGGGCGCGGCCGGGGAGCGAGTATGGCCGCTGTTAGCGCGCGCTTTCGTGGCTCGCGCGCGTTACGTCGCGGCTTACTCCGCCATTGTCGAAGCCGAAGCGGCAGGCAGCGCCCCGCAAGCCATCGCCGCGGTGCTGGAACAGGTCGAAGCGGCCCTTGGGCCGTCCTTCGACGCATGGCGACGCGCGTCCGAAACTCCTGCCCGTCCACTGGCCTGAAGAGCGCCCTGCGCTAGTGTCTGGTCGCAGCCCTCGAGCCCGAAGCCGTGCATTGACAGGCTGCGGACGCCAGCACTACATAGCGCCCAGACGTAGCGTAATTTCCAGAGGTTGCGCGTGCCGACCCGGCCCCGAGAGCCAATGTCGGCGCTTCTGCAGCCCTCGATCTCCACAACCCGTCGCAGCCTTGGCTGCACTCTGCCAGGAAGCCCCGCACCGAGCCCCGAATGCTTCAAACCTATCTGCCAATGTTCGTGATGTTCGCCATCGTCTTGGTGATTTCATGCGTGATGTTCTTTGGCGGTCAGCTGATCGGCCCCAAGAATCCGAACCCCGAAAAGCTGAGCCCCTTCGAGTGCGGCAATGACACTGAAGGCGCCAAGAACACCAAGCTCAGCGTCAAGTTTTACCTGACCGCGATCCTGTTCGTCGTCTTCGATATCGAGGTCGTGTTCATGTACCCGTGGGCCACCTTGTTCAAAACGCTCGGTTGGAACGGCTTTGCCACAATGTTCAGCTTCATCGTGGCGCTGGTCGTCGGCCTGGCCTACTGCTGGAAAAAGGGAGCACTCGAATGGGAGAGCTGAAGCAGACCTCTACTCAGGTCGTCGAGCCCGGGGGCGCCGAAGGCGCCGGGTTTGCGACCACACGCCTGGAAGCCGTCCTGGCCTGGGCTCAGAAATACTCGCTCTTCATGTACCCCTTCGTGACCGCCTGCTGCGGCATGGAGTTCATGTCGGTCTCCAGCCCGCGCTACGATTTCTCGCGCTTTGGCTCGGAGGCTCCGCGCTTTTCGCCGCGGCAGTCAGACTTGCTTTGGGTAGTGGGCACCATCACCCAGCGCCAAGCGCCAATCCTGAAGCGCATCTACGAGCAAATGGCGGAGCCCAAGTGGGTCCTGGCCTTCGGGACGTGCGCGTCCTGCGGCGGCTTTTACGATAACTACGCGTGCGTCGCCGGCGTCGACAAGGTGATCCCCTGCGACGTGTATGTGCCTGGCTGTCCGCCGCGTCCTGAAGCGGTGCTGGACGGATTGATGTTGCTCCAAGACAAGATTCAAACCGGTAACCGTACGCCCGCGATCGTGAAACCGCGCCAAGATCCGGCGCTGGATCAGAATACGGGCTTAGTCACACTGCGAAAATCCCGCGCTTCGGTCGCCTGAGGCTTTCGGAACATCATGTCAAAGGTCTTGATCGAGCTCATCAAGCAAAACTTCGGCGCCGCCGTGCTCGAGACGCACTCACTGCACGGGGACGACACGGTAGTGGTCGAGCTCAGCGCGTGGAAAGACGTCGCGCGGTTTCTGCGGGACTCCCCGCCGGTCAGTATGGATATGCTGACGGACCTGACCGCGGTTGATTTTCCCGAGCGTGAGCCGCGCTTCGAAATCGTCGCGCACTTTTATTCCCTCACCAAAGGGCACCGCCTGCGGTTGAAAACACGCACCGGCGACTCGGAAGGGGATGAAGCCGAGGTCGAGTCGCTGTGCGAGTTCTGGGCGAGCGCCAATTGGCTGGAACGCGAGTGCTTCGACTTGTTCGGCGTGATCTTCAAAAATCACCCGGACCTGCGCCGGATTCTCTTGTACCCGGAATTCGAAGGGCACCCGCTACGCCGGGACTACCCCGCTGACCGGATTCAGCCCTTGATCGCCTATCGGGACATTCCGAACATCGACAAAGTGGCGCCCTTCGGGGTGGACGAAGGCATGGCCTTCGGTCGCCAAACGCACGCGCAAGCCAGGCATGACACCGACGACTCACGGGTGAATTGATGGAGCCCCTCGACCAGGAATTAGACGAAGCCGAGCTCGAGATGCCGACCGAGCCCATGCTGCTCAACGTCGGCCCAGCTCACCCGGCGATGCACGGCACGGTGCGCTGCGTGATGGAGCTCAGCGGAGAGATCATCGAGCACGTGGACGTTCAGGTCGGTTACCTGCATCGCGGCTTCGAGAAGATGTGCGAGCGAGGGACCTGGACCCAGGTGTTCCCGTACGTCGACCGCTGCAACTACGTCTCGCCGATGCTGAACAACGTGGCCTTCGCGCTGGCCTGCGAGAAGATGCTCGACGTCACGGTGCCGGAGCGCTGCCAGTGGTACCGCGTCATCCTGGGCGAACTCGCGCGCATGTCGGATCATCTGACCTGCGACGGCGCCATGGCCATGGAGCTCGGCGCCTTCACACCGTTTTTGTGGATGATCAAGGCGCGCGAGATGATCTGGGATCTTCTCGAAGAAGAGACGGGCGCCCGCCTCACGCACAGCTTCGGGCGCGTGGGCGGCATGGCATCGCCTCCTACCGACAATCTAAAGGAGAACGCCCGCGCGGTCACCAAGCACATCCTGAGCGTGGTGGACGAAGTCGAGAAGCTGCTGCTCGGCAATCGCATCTTCCTCGACCGCTTGGAGGGCATCGGGGTCATTAGCCAAGCCGACGCCATCTCGCTCGGTTGGACGGGGCCGTGCTTACGCGCGACCGGCGTGGCGTACGACGTGCGCAAAGCCAGCCCCTACCTCAAGTATGGCGAGGTTGATTTCGAGGTCCCCGTCGGGACCACCGGTGATTGCTTCGACCGCTTCATGGTTCGCCTGGCAGAGATGCGGCAGAGCGCGCGCATCATTGAGCAGGCCTGTCAGCGCATGGCCGACAAAGGCCCGGTCAACATCGACGATCCGCGCATCATCCTTCCGCCCAAGGAGGAGGTGTACAACACGATCGAAGGCACCATTCAGCACTTCAAGATCGTGATGGAGGGTCTGAAGCTGCCGGCCGGGGAGGTGTACGCCTACACGGAGGGCGGCAACGGCGAGCTCGGCTTTTACCTGGTCAGCGACGGCAGCGGCACGCCCTACCGCGTGCGTATTCGCCCGCCGTGCTTCCTGATCACCGCTGGCCTCGAGCGCATCATTACCGGTGCCATGATGGCGGACGTCGTGCCGAGCTTCGGCTCTTTGAACATGATCGGTGGCGAGTGCGATCGTTGAGCGATCCGCACACGACGCCCGCCTTGCAACGCTGAGAATTCGGAAATTCGGGAATGCCTAATTTCAAGCTAGACGACCGCGAGATCCCGTTCGAGCCGGGTGAGACGATCATCCGCGCCGCGCAAAAAGCGGGCATCGACATTCCGCACTACTGCTGGCACGCCGGGCTATCGGTGGCGGCCAACTGCCGCATGTGCTTGGTCGAGCTGATGCCGCCGCCGGGGCGCCCGGCGATGCTGCTGGACGTGCTCGCCTGGGACAAGGTGAAGCAAGAGTATCTGCCGCAGAAGAAACCAAAGCTCGTGCCCTCCTGCCAACAGGCCGCGGCGGACGGCATGGTGGTGAAGAGCCAGACGAGCGAGCACGTGGACGTCGCGCGGGCCGCAGTGCAAGAGCTCTTGCTCCTGAATCATCCTGTCGATTGCCCGATTTGCGATCAGGCGGGCGAGTGCCGCTTGCAAGACTACTGGCTCGAGCACCAAGGCACGAAGAAGCGCATGCGCGACGAGCCGGTGCATAAGCCCAAGGCCGTCGTCTTCGGCCCGACGATTGTGTACGACGCGGAGCGCTGCATCGTGTGCACGCGCTGCGTCCGCGTCTCGGACGAGCTCGCCAAAGATCCGGTGCTGAGCGTGCGTGAGCGCGGCAATCTGAACGAGATCGTGGTCGCCCCGGGCCGCCAGCTCGACCACCCCTACACGCTGATGACCGAGTACGTGTGTCCGGTCGGCGCGCTCACCTCGATCGACTTTCGGTTCAAGGCTCGAGTCTGGTTCCTGCGCTCGCGGCGCACCGTTTGCGTCGGCTGCGCCACGGGTTGCAACTCGTTTTCGGACTTCGATCCGCGCGACCAGAAGGTGTACCGCTATCGGCCGCGCGAGAACCTGGCCGTGAACAAGTTCTGGATGTGCGATGACGGCATGCTCGATTACCGGCGGATCCACGAAGGTCGCGTGCTCGAGGCGCGCGTCGCGGGGCGCACCGCGACGGTCGCCGCCGCGCTTGCCACCGCGGCTCAGCTGCTCCGCTCGTCGAACCCTGCGTCCACCGCCGTCGTGCTCAGCGCAGAGCACTCGAACGAGGACAACTTTGCGCTGCTCGCGCTCGCGAAATCCCTCGGTTTCTCCGACGTGTACCAAAGCGGCCGCCCGGCTGGGCAGGGGGACGATATCCTGCGCCATCCGGACAAGAACCCGAATACCGCGGGCATCGCCGCGCTCGGCAAAGCGAGCGGCTTGAAGAGCTTCGTCGAGCTGGTCGAGGCGATCCGCGCCGGCAAGGCGGCCACGGTGATCGCGCTCGGGTCCGCTACGCCCACCGGCAGCGGCGCCGCCGCCTTGGCGGAGGTGAAGAGTTTGATCGCCATCTCCACCCACGACGGCGCGATTGCCGATCGCGCGAGCGTGGTGCTGCCCGCCAGCAGCTGGGCCGAAGCAGACGGCACCTTCGTCAACGCCAAGGGCATGAGCCAAGAGAGCGAGCGCGCCATTCACCCGCATGGCGCCTCCCAACCTGCGTTTCGGCTGATCTCCGAGCTCGCCACGCTGATGGGCAAGCCGCTCGGCTGGAAGAAGCTCGCCGAGCTTCGTGCCGCGATGGCCCCTGCCGCACCCCGTAGCGTGGCGGTCGAGAGCGCGTCGCTTGGAGCCGAATGATGTCCCTCACCTTGATCTCGTTTTTGCTGTTTGTGCTGAAGGCCTTCGTGGTGGTGATGTTCGCCATGAACGTGGCGGTGATCCTGACCTGGGCCGATCGCCGGCAGGGCGCCATGATTCAGGACCGCGTCGGGCCGAACCGCGCCGTGGCCTGGATCCCGACCTTCGTCGCGCAGGGCCTCGCCTTGGGGCCTGCGCTGCTCGTGGTCGGCGCGGTAGCGTTCGTGCTGCTCAAGCTCGAGCCTCCGCCCGAGGAGCTGGCGCAGCGGGCCATGCTGTTCAGTCAGCTGGGCATCTTGTTTACCTGGCTCACGTTCGTGGTGATCGCCGGCAAGGTGCAGACGCGCGGTCCTCTCAGTAGCTTCGACGCTTGGCTAAGCTCCGTGGGCGATCCGCGACGCATCTTTTACGCCGGGCTCTTCGCACACTTTTTGACGCTCTTCGTCGGGCTCGCGCTCAATGATTCGACGTTCGGGCCGCCGATCCGCGCCATCGGCTACGGCTGCGGCGCGGGGCTTTTGATTTTCTCCGTGCTGGGCGGCGCGGCGTACGCGGCGTTCAGCATTCGCAACGAGCCGCGCGTCGGCTTGCGCTTGGCGGGCCTCCTGCACCCCGCTGCCGATGGCCTGAAGACGATCTTCAAAGAAGATTTC
>CAXSGJ010000056.1:0-2736 GCA_964236865.1 uncultured Polyangiaceae bacterium | reverse complement strand
GCTGCACAGCCTCGCGCCGTTCATTTCCTTCTTCCCCGCGCTGGTCGTGATGGCCGTGATCCCGTTCGGGGACACGCTGTGTTTTACGATCAAGAACGGAGGCCTCGGCACGCTGATGAGCTCCATGCCTCGCGACGGCGTGTGCCAGGCGGCCGGTTCGGTGCGGTTGCAGGTGGTGGATCTCGACGTCGGCCTCTTGTACTTTTTCGCTCTGGCCGGGACTGGCATCGTCGGCGCGGCTTTGGCGGGCTGGGCGAGCGACAACAAGTACAGTTTGCTCGGCGGCGTGCGCGCTGCAAGTCAGATGGTCTCGTATGAGGTGACCATGGGCCTCACGCTGGTGGGCGCGGTGATGGTCTACGGGACACTCCGCGTCGACAAGATGATCGAGTGGCAGTCGCAGAACGCGTGGGGCATCTTCGTGCAGCCAGTCGCGTTCTTTCTGTTCTTCACCGCATCCGTCGCCGAGTCCAAGCGCATCCCGTTCGACATTCCGGAAGGCGAGAGCGAAATCGTGGCGGGTTACTTCACGGAGTACGCCGGCATGAAGTTCGCGATGTTTTTCTTCGCGGAGTACATTGCCGTCGTCACTTCTGCCGGGCTCATGTCGGCCATCTTCTTGGGCGGCTGGGATTTGCCATTCCTGTACCGCGACGGCCTGCACGTCGCGATCGGCGGCACGGTGCTGTTCGAGCAAGCGTTGCCACACGTTTTGGTGGTCGTGGTCGGCGCACTGGGCTTCGTGCTGAAGACGCTGACCCTGTGCTGGCTGCAATTGATGATTCGCTGGACGCTGCCGCGCTTTCGTTACGATCAACTGATGCGGCTCGGCTGGCGCAAGCTCTTGCCAGCCTCACTGGCCAACGTGCTGGCTACCGGGTTGATCGTGATGGCGATCGTCTCGGCCGGGCCGGAGGTCAGCCAGTTCATGGCGCTGCTCGCTGACTGCACGAAGGCGTTCCTGGCCATCGGCGGTCTGGGTGGCCTGATCTACTTCATCGTCTTCTTGGTGAAACCAGTGCACAAACGCCAGACCTTGTCCTCGTCCTCGGCGCAGTACGCGATCGCGGCCGGCGGCACGCGCAGCTCACGGATGTCAGCATGAAGAACGACACGGCCGCTTTAGGTCCCAAACAAGTGATCGGTACCCCGGTGCCCCGCCCGCAGCGCAGCGCCTCGGTGCAGACCTACATTCCAGAGATCGCGAAGGGTCTCGGCATCACCATGAAGCATTTCTTTCAGAACACGAAAGAGATGGCCTTCGGACAGCGCAACGATCCGGTGCTGGAAGGCATCGAGGACGGGATCAACTGCATCTCTTATCCCGAGCAAAAGCGGCCCTACCCAGCGCGCTTTCGCGGGGTGCACCGGCTGACGCAGCGCGAGAACGGCGCGCCCCGCTGCGTGGCTTGCCTGTGCTGCTCCACCGCTTGCCCCGCGCAGTGCATCCACATCGAAGCCGGCGAGTACCCGGAGGGCGATCCGCGCCGCGGCTACGAGCGCTTCCCACAGCGGTTCGTGATCGACGAGCTGCGCTGCATCTTCTGCGGCTTCTGCGTCGAGGCCTGCCCGGTCGACGCCATCCGCATGGATACTGGCATCCACGCGGCCCCGTACGACTCGCGCGAACAGTTCATCTTCGAGAAAGACATTCTGATGGGCTTTCCGGGTCGCGATGGGTCGAAGCTGACGGGGAATTCACGACATGAGCCGGGTGAGGGTACTCATCCGGGTGTGGACCGCGAACGCCACTGACTCGAACTGTGATTGCGCGTTCGAGAGCTCGCACCGGACGAGCTCACACCGATAGAGATTCGTGTTGGCGGGTCTTTAGCGTGCCGCAGCGCGCACGGTGGCTGGGGCAAGGTGCGCCGGCTCGCGTCGGTCTCTCTTCGTTCGCAGATCGTGATGAGGTCTTCCAAGACTGAGGGCTGTTTGGCTCCGGGCATGCGGCTGGGCGGTTTGGTGCGCGCGGGGGCGCGAGCGCGCTGACGCGGTAAACGGATTGAGAGCGCGCGCCGACGGAGCGGGAGCGGAGTGGGACGGGGCCTGGCGTTGGCGCGCGGGGAATGCGATTGTGGGCGCGCGCCGACGCGCGGGAGAGGGAGGGAACAGATTGACAGCGGGGGAGATCAGCGGCGGGGAGGCTGAAAGAGGGCGTGACTAGAACCGGGGGGCGTTCGGCGCTAAGCCAGCGCTGCGATGGAATATGAACCGGTGATTGGACTGGAGGTGCATGCGCAGCTGCTCACGAAGAGCAAATTATTTTGCGCTTGTTCCACGAATTTCGGCGGCGAGCCGAATACGAACGTGTGTCCGGTGTGTTTGGGCTTGCCTGGCTCACTGCCGGTATTGAACGAGCAGGCGGTGACGTTCGCGGTTCAGGCGGGCCTCGCGCTCGGCTGCACAATTCACGAGAAGAGCATTTTTGCGCGCAAGAATTACTTCTATCCCGACCTGCCGAAGGGCTATCAGATCAGTCAGTTCGAGGAGCCAATCGCAACGCATGGCCACCTCGACATCGACGTCGACGGCGTGAGCAAACGGGTGGGCATCACCCGCGCGCACATGGAAGAGGACGCGGGTAAGAACGTGCACGGCGTCGCTGGGGATTCCCTCGTGGATCTGAACCGCGCGGGCACGCCGCTCATGGAAATCGTCACGGAACCCGTCATCGGCTCGCCGGAAGAGGCGTTCGCCTTCCTGACGGCGCTGCGGCAAATCCTGCTCTACGGC
>CAXSGJ010000055.1:36706-41602 GCA_964236865.1 uncultured Polyangiaceae bacterium | reverse complement strand
GTGCGGCCGAAGGCGCGGGGAACTCGTTCGCAGGGCGACCGATGCGCCGCACCCACGATAAGCCCAGAATGACCAGCAACAGGGCTGCCGGAACGATCAGCATGCTCCACCTCCATGCGGAACGACGAGCGCTCGACCGGCTCGCTGCGAGGCGGTTCACACGGGCGGCAGAGGGCCCGCGCGCAACTCCCGTGCGCGCGCGGCGCGGCTCGCCCCCGGACAAGGAGGGGCGACTCTCATCACGCCGTCGATCATTGAAGAACGCCGGCAGGGGCAACGCAGCAGCGCGTTCGATTCGACTCAAAAACGGCGGATCGACGGGAGTGCGCGGGAGCGGCGTCACGGGCGGTGCAGCGTTGCCCGGCCTCCAAGACACTTGCAGGCACGCTTCACCAAACCGCAGCTGACTCTGGTCAGGGACCTCTTGCCAGGTGTTACCGAGCCGTACATTTTTTAGATATGTCGTCGCGCCAGCGCCTGCGCAGGCCGCGTAGAGTCGTTGACCGTCGAACCGCAGCCACAGGTGAATGGCCGCAACCCCCTTTGCAGAAACGATCCACTTCCCTTCCAAGCCGACCGAAAGCGGCTCGACTGTTCGACCCGAGCTGAGCGTGCGGCTCAACTCGCGAGCGTCGCCCTGGATCAGCGTGACGACCATCTCATACTCAATAGTGGTCATCTAGCGCTGCTCACGAGGATCCTGTTCGAACTTACGCCCCGGAGCCGGTGCAGGACGTGAGCGTACCGCCGAAGATACACGTGTCTTGCCAGGCAGGAGGCTGTTTCTCGGAAGTGCGCGTGGTTACGAGCCGACAGCGACGCCGGGAAATGCGATCCTACCGAGAGACGGTTAGATCATATTCCGCGAAATCGGTTCCGCCGCGAGAGTCGCGCAGCACGACCCAGAGCTTTGACGTTCCGGCCGTGTCTGGAGCAGTCCACGTGTTGCGCGATGTGAGCGTGAGGTCATCCTCCGCGCGCCCCGTCGCCTCGTCGGTCAGTGTGCCATCGCTCACATGCCAGGCGATCCGCATCGCTTCACGGCGTGTCGCGATGGCATCTGTGGGGCGATCGAAGTAGGCATAGCGCTCGGCAGCGTCGGCGGGCCATCCGACTTCGAGCTCCAGAGCTCCGCCCCGCGGCAATGACTCGAGCGCGAGGCGTTCACCGGCTAGGCTCACGACTAGAGGCAAAAGGGTAGGGTTATTATTCGGGACATAGGTCAGTCCGAAACGGGTCGCGATGTCCGCGGAGGCGTCAGCAAGACCGCACAGGATGCGCTGCAAATGGAACGTCGGCGGAGCCCCCTGCAGGTCGACGCGCAGTGGTTGAAAGTAACCGCCCGTGCCGTCGGAGTCTCGCGAGCGAGAACCCGTCGCGACGGCGTTGGGCCCAAAGAGCGCACACGCGTTGCTCGCCAGGGGCGCCTTGATTGTGAATCCCATCCCTGCTGGAACCAGCGAGGCCTGTTCCAAGCATGCTGAGGCGACCGCGTTGTTTTCGGTGGGTGGCCTCGTCGCCGTGCAGAATTGCCAAACGGGGGCGGCGACTGGCTCGAAAGTTGGCGGTACCGCCACGAAGGCGGTGAAGATCGTCTGCGTGCCCGCCTTAACCTCCGCCGGATCACTGCGCACGGCCAGTACACGAGGCGCGGTCACGAGCGCGGCGTCTTCGACGAAGCTCGGGCGACAGGCGGCGAGCAGGGCGAGGCCGAGGGGCCACGCAGAGCGGCTCATAGCTCGAGCCTCGCACCGACAACGCCCACGAGCGGCAGCCCGGTGATGAGACCCCGCTGAGTCAAGTCGCGGCTGTAAGCGTATTCTTCGCCGTTCGCGCGATTCGTTGCGTTCAGGAGCTCGAGATAGGCCAAAAATCGCCGTTGTGGGCTGAGTTCGAAGCTGCGTTCGACGCGCACGTCCACCTGGACGAAGCTCGGTAAACGCCGCGAGCTCCGGGCGCCGAACACGGGTTCGAACCGATCATCGCGCTCATCGTACAACGCGCCCACGACGGGCGTGCGTGGCGCGCCGCTGGCGTAGCGGATGCGAACCCCGAAGGTCCAATCCGTCAGCTGTTTGCTCACGACCAGCGTTGCAATGTGCGGCTCGTCGTAGTCGAAGAGCCGCTCCGGCCCGCTCGGCGTATCCCGCCGTTCACTACGCGAAATAGTGTACGCAAGCCAACCGAAGAACCCGTGCCAAGGTCTCTGTCGTAGGAGAACTTGTACGCCGTAGCTTCGCCCCGTCCCCGTCGAAACGAGCGCGTTCGCGAGCCGCGGAGCCGGAGCCGCATCGCGCGCCGCAAGGTCGGAGAGCGACCGATAAAAGCCGGTCAGGTTGATCGACAGTCGGTCCATGAGGTCGACCGATTCACCGACGCTCAAGTGGCTCGCAGATTCTGGGCCCAGCGTGGGCGTTCCGAAGACTGCGCTCAGATCGGCCGGAGCCGGGGGCTGGGAGTACAGACCCGCCGACGCGAAAATCGCGACTCGACGTGAGAAACGCAAACGAGCCGCGACTCGAGGTTCGAACATCGCGTCCAATGACGACACCCCGATGGATGGTGTTCGACCGACCCTCGGCGTCTTGCGGCTGGTCTCGAGCAGGTAGCCGTCGCAGCGCAGCCCTGGCGACAACGTCAAAGGGCCGATATCCCAATCTAGCGTTGCGTAGGGGGCTACGTCGAGCGCAGTCGCGTGCCAGCTGTCGGAGCTGACGTCGTCGCCCGGCGGCTGTCCAAATACCGCTACGTCTCCTTCCCGCGCGGGGATCGTGAGCGAGCCGATGCGGTCTACGTCGGCTCGCGTCCCGTCGAGGTCCATCCCCATGCGGAGCGTCGCACTAGGAACGACCAGCGACCGATGCTCCACGCGAAGTCCGAAGCGCAGCGAGCGCTGGTCGAGGTCGGCAAGGGTCGTTCCGAAATTCGCTGCCGACCTGCTAACGTCGCGGCCGATCCACGGGACAACCTCTACGCTCGCATCGTCGAACGTGCGCCGATACTTCAGATACAAACGCTGAAACGCGCTCTCGATATGCAACGCTCGGGTGCGGGCTGGATCCAAACTTCCGACTGACCTCGTTAGGCTATCAGCGGAGGCGAGCAGAGCGATGTCGAGCGACTCTCGGCTCCGCAGATCGACCTGAGCTTTGGCTTGGTAGTCGTGGTAGCGCGGAATAGCGAAAGAGTCTCCGAAGTCGGGCGCGCTGACCGCCTTGAGAGTGCGGTCCAGCAAGCCATATCGCCCTGCGACCGCGACGCGCACGCGATCGCCCAATGGAACGCTAACGAACGCCGAGGCGTCGAGCGTGCTCAGATCGACGGCAGCGCGCATCCCGTCGCGAGCGAGGTCACGAGTCTCCAGGCGGACCAAACCACCAATGCCGCGCCCGTTGCCGGCTCCATACGCCCCGGGCGTCAAAGTGACGCTCTGGAGCAGATCGCCGTTGATGGTCGCGCGTAGGCCGCTACCGTGAAAGAGCTGCGGGATCTCGACGCCGTCCACATAGATGCGGCTGTCTGTCGGAGCCGCGCCCCAGAGCACGAGCTGATCAGAACCAAATGAAGAGCGCGCGAATCCGGGAAGATTTTCAATGACCTTTACCGGGTCGCCTTGCGTGCCGGGTTCGCGGCGGGCTTCTGCGGTAGTGAGCCTCACTTCCGTCGCGTCGCGCGCTGGGCGCACTCCGACTACGACGACGGCTTGCGCTGCTTCGACAGCCGCTGCGCTCTGCGCGTCCGCGGTCCGCGAGGCGGAGATCGTAAGCGCAACGCCGAACGGGTGCGCCGCGTGCCACCATGGACGACGCGTCACGGCACGTCGAACCCGAGCGCCAAGAGCCCCGCGCCTCGGTCGTGTGCACCTCGAGTATCGCTGTCGAGCGAGATGCCGGAGGTCTGACCCACTAGCACGTCCTCCAGCAGGACTCGGACTGTCCAATGGGCGTTCGGAGCGCCGCACAAGGACGCCGTGTCGACGCGGACGAGGTAGTGGCCCGACGGCGGAGTGTCCGACCAAGACACGTCTTCTTCACGCAGGCCATCAATGCGGCACGCGCCGTTTGAGTCCGCGACCAGCCGGCCGTTGGTTTGCCCGGGGATCTCGGGCGAAAATGGGCCCACCGAGTTCGGTGCGCCATGAAACACTTCGTTCCCTGAAGGATCAACCACATGAACATCGAGGTCAGACTCTGTATCCCATTCGAGAGTCACCACGAGCTTGCCCGATACCGCGCGGGTGGGAGCGGCAGCCAGTGCACTGAGAACCTGGCGAAACGGAGCGCCGAAGTGACTCGCCAAATCAACCGCGCGAACTTCGAGCGTGTAACTGCCCGCCGGGAGGCTCGATGAAAACGACGCTGTTGCATGGAAGGTCGGCAGCGCCGGCGCGGATACATCCGGCACGCCAGCAGGTACTATCCAGTAACCGTTGTCCGTGCTGAGGGCGATTGCCGCCGCCGTTGCGCTCTCTCCGAGCGTGCCCATCAGCGCCTTGTCGGGAAAGCCAGGCCAGATCGTGTTCGTCTGAAGCTGAAGAGCCGCAACGTCGGGCCCGCTGGCTTCAGCGGGCGTCGCGCCGCTCACGAATTGCGCACCCGCGAGACGCATGCGAGCGGAGAGAGCCGGGTCGCTGGAGGCGCCACCCGAGCAAGCGGCCCCGCCAAGGGTTGCGCTCAGCAAGGCGCAAACGAGTCTGCGTTCGCGATTCAAAATTGAACCTGCGCACGGACGGTGAGTGTGTCGCTCTTGAGGTTGGTTGGGTCGCCGTTCGCACTTCGTCCGAGCGCATTGCGGTTTACGTCGTACTCGACTGAGAATCGTCCGGTGCCTGCGCGCAGCATCGTCAAGAGGGCGAGCGTGCTGTAGCTCCGGTCGCGCGGCACGACCGCCGCTGCC
>CAXSGJ010000055.1:28831-36696 GCA_964236865.1 uncultured Polyangiaceae bacterium | reverse complement strand
TGGTCAGGATTGTAACGGTCGTAGCGAAGCCCGACGAGTCCCCAGCGGGTCAATTCTTGGGTCACGCCGACGTACCAGCCTAATTCGCGGAGGTCGTGTCCGGCACCGACTGGATCGGCAACTTCGAGGCCGCGGTCCAGATTGCTCGAGCGCACGACTTCGGCTCGCACCGCCAGCTCTGCGTGGGGCGCGATGTGCACCGCCACGCGCACGTTTGCGCCCAAAGCAAACCGATCGAATTGCGAGGATGCGGTAGACGAAGAACCGGAAATCACCTGCACTTCGGTCGCCTGCACGATGCCGTCGCCGTTGTCGTCGCGCCACACGAGCTGGTCTTTTGTGGTTGGCGTGCCTTCATGAAACCCCTTGCCCGTGTCCACGGACACGCCCAGGTCGACCACGACCCCGGGCACGACTTCGGCGGTCGCGCCGATCCGACCGACAATTTCCTTCCGTGCGCTCGGCGCCAGGGCAGGAAAGACGCGGTCCCCAAGAGGGTGCCCGTTCATCAACGCGAGGGTGAGGTCGAGGAATTTGTACTGGCAGGTGAGGCGCGCACCCAAGTCGCGCTCACCGGGGAAGAGTGCGCGGGCGGCGGTGGAACGCTCGAGAAATGGGCGCAGCACCTCCAGCTCGGGTACCTCGAACCCAAACGGAATCTTCATCAGCCCAGCGCTGAGCACTAAAGTGGGCCATCTGGGGTCCGGACGTTGCGGCCACGTCAACGCGATCTCGGCGTCGATCGGCCGTACCTGCGCGCCGTTCGTCGTATTCGCGTCGAACTCGAGAACACCACTCAACGAATCGCGGACCGCGTCGAGGCGAAAGTGGCCGCGCCGCAGCGTGAAACGGTTGTGATTGAGCGGAGTACCGGTGGAGTAGTTGACCTCGTTTTGCGAGGATTGATCATAGGGAACGAAGTCGACCTGCAGATAACCGGAGGCACGCACAGCAGCGACTTCTTGCGCGCGCGCACTCTCTCGCGCTTTTACCGCGTCGAGCTCATGCGCTTGACGCGCGAGCTCCTGCCGCATCGTGGCGAGGTCGGCTGGCGTCACCGCGGCTGTGTCGAGCGGCGGGGACAACGCGGGTGCCGCGACGGCGGGGGTCGCCGTCGCGGCTCCATTTGCAGGTTCCTCGGTGAAGGGCGTTTCGGCGTCGGCGTGCCGCTGCACTAGGCTGAAACCGATTGCCCCAAGCACAAGGAACGCGCCATTCATCCCGGAAGCGGGGCCCTAGTCGCCGGTAGCACGACTGCCTTGGAGACGGATTGCGCGTTGGTGCACGCATTGATCAGGTCCGAGTGCGTTGCAGGCACGGTGCTGACACAACCTTGCACGCTCGTTCCGGCGGTATTGACCGCATTGGGTTCACAGAACCCGTGGTTACAAGCGCCGCCGCCGCAGCTGCTGGAGGTGGTGCATGCCGTGCAGCCGGCGGGCGTGCCGGTCGCTCCCGGGATCTTGCTCAAGTAGTAACAAGTGCAGGGCGCGGCAGGTTTGATCGGGCTCAGATCGCCGCCGTCTGACGACCGCGTCACCTTCATCGCGCACTCCGGGATGAGGCCAACCTTGACGACGTCCGCGAGGGCGTCAAACGTGGTGCCCCCACCGGGAGGGGCGGCATTGGCGACCCCAAGTACCAGATTCTCCACGTACTGCACCGCGGGGTTGCGGGGAACGTGCGAGCCGTCAACCGGCGTGATGTAAACCGTGGGCGACCACAGCGTGTAATGTCCGTCGCGAAGGTTCTGCTTGTCGAACGCGTCGGCGGTGGAATCTGGATAGAACGCTCCCTTTTGGGTGCGCGCTTGAAAGGCGAGCGTCTTGATGCCAGCCGTGCTGCGCACGCCGTCATATACCTCGGCCCCGAGAATCCCGATGGTCGCTTCGGGCGAGGTCGATGTTCCAACGGCGGACACGACCTCACTCGATAGATTCTTCTGCGTGCCTTTCCATTTTGCCGCCGGGACCTGGATGTTCTGCGCGATCGAGACGAGGGTGCTCTTGGTCGTCGGGCGAATGAACATGAATTGGTCGTTGTTCCAAGGGTCTGACGGCGTCGCACCGGTCGCGAGCGGGTTCGCGTTCCCGAAGCCGAACGTGTAGTACGCCTCATCGGACCAGATGGCGTTTTGACTGCTGGCCTTCGGCACGACGAAGGTATAGGCCTGGATTGGTCCTTGGATTAGATCTAGCCCTGCCGGCGTCGGCCCGAGACCGCAGCTCTCCACGAACAGGGCCGATATGGCCACGTCTATGGAGACTCCGGCGGCGCCCGTAGTGCACGTTGCTTCCGGCTGCGCCACCGTCCAGGTCGGGTTCTCGGCGGTAGACGGTATGTACTGCAACGTACCGTTCGGCACGACCTTGGCGTTCGTGTAGATGTCATTGGCCAACGTGCACGAGCCCATCAGTTTGAAAACGAGCGTGATGTTTGCAGTGTCCCGCAGATGCCGGCCGAGGTTTTTGAGTAAGTTCTCCTGCGTGTCGCCAGATTCGAGGTAGACGACCGTGCCAGGCAACTTCGAACACGTGCCGTTGTCTGGTGTGATTGGTTCTCCCGCGGCTCCCGCGGCTCCCGCGGCTCCCGCGGCTCCGGCTTCTGCCGTCTCTGCTCCAGCGCCGCCCACGCCAGCAGCCCCGGAGTCCCCACTCGGGCTGGTGCCCCCGCTCGTGCCTCCACCAGAGGTTCCGCCACCGCCGGCACCGGCCTCTGGTTCTCCCGTTCCCGCCGCGCCACCGGGCGGGTTTGGAACGCCGTTGACGGCATCACTGTCGCTGCAGCTGACGGCGGTGAGGGCGAGCGCTAGCGGGGTCAGTACGAGAAGTGTTCGCTTCATTGTGAATCCTTTACTCAATTTGCTGGGACAACGGCGACGCGGTCGCCACACTTTTCGACGTCATAACCAAGAGACGAGAGCTCGCGGCGAAACGCACTGGCGGTCATGACATCGAACAAACGAATCAGCCGTGGGTCGCCGAGATCGTCGCGGGGAACGACGAGGTCGTAGCGCTCCTCGGCAAGTGGCACGAACTCCAGACCGAACGCGAGCGCAGCATCACGTGTCGCCATACCCACGTCGGCGGCCCCTAGCGAGACGGCCTGCGCAACTTCAAGGTGTCCGGGGGCGATGAGCTTCGCCTCTCGCGCGACATCGAGCGGCAACTTCGCGCGTTTGAGCTCACGTTCGAGCAATTGGCGAGCGCCCGAGCCAAATTCTCTCGTGACCAACCGCAGGTCCTTGTTGGCGAGCTGCGAGACGCGCGTGATTCGTTTGGGATTTCCTCGAGCGACGACCAAGCCGGCCTCCCAACGAGCGAGAGTAACGACGGCAAGCGGCCGCCGAACGGTGAGGCGGCGGACATCCGGTAGATTCGCTTCACCCGTTTTTGCGTCGATGAGGTGTGCGCCTGAAATGTGAGTCTGTGCAAGCACGAGCGCATCGAGCGAAGCGTGACTCGAGCGCGAAAGCCAAACGAACCGGCCGGGTCCCGCGTTGGAATTCAGTCGGTCCGCGAGCAACCCCAAGGCGGGCGAGCAGCCCATCACGACGATATTTTCTAGTAATTCAGCGTTCGACCGCAGCCGGTCGACCTCTGCTCGCCCGCGCCTGACTCGCAACGCAATGGCATCGGCTGATCGCGCACTGCTCTGACGGTTCAGCGCGTACGAGAGCCACCGGCCTCCGATATGCGCCACCGCGACCCGACCATTCAACAGCTCCCCCACCGGTTCTGTCGTGAGCTGCGACTCCGTGCTGGCGTGGCCAAAGAGCGCCTCAACGGTGCTGTCCAACGCCGCGGCCAAGCGCAATGCGACATCGACGGCCGGAACCGCCCGGCCCGATTCGATCGCGTGGATGCTCTGCCTCGTCAAGCGCACCGCCTCGCCCATCGCCGACTGCGACAAGCCGCGCGCTTCGCGCAATTGACGGACCCGACTCATGACGCGCTCTGCTTGCTGATCGAATCCCAGCACCTCGCGGAGGCTGGGTACGGGATTCTTTACATGATGTAAAGCAAACCTGTCATCGGGAAATCGACGCGTCCCTTCCGCGAGCTCGAGCGAACTGAGGTCGCGCTGAGCACTGGCGCGGGAAAGGCCTGCAAAGTAAGGGATCGGCGCGCGGCGGACCGATCCGATAGAGCGGCGTCGCGCCTCGACCGTCGAGCGCTTTACCCGCGCTCCGTCGCGTGGCTAGTTGATCTTCACCAGCGCGCCCTTGATCTCCGTCAGGGCGCTGCCCGCGACCGACACTTTGGGGCCGGACACGGTGGCGCCAGCGGCGGCCAGCTCGACTTTGCTGGCGGCGCCGGCGACGGTGGTCTTGGTTTGGCCGGTTACAGTCGCGTTCAACCCGGTGACGATGGCATCCTTAGACGTGGTCAACGCGGCGTTGGCGTCCAGCACGACCTTGCTCCCGGCGGCGGACTGACCCAGGAAATGGTCGTCGATCCGGGACATGGCGCCTTTGCTCGAATTGGAGGTGATGTCCGCGTCGAGCTTGACCTTGCTCCCGGCCTTGGACGCCGCCAGCACGTTGGCGTCCAGCACGATTTGAGACCCACCTGCGCTAACTGTAATCGAACCGGGCGTGATGGTGATCGAGCTGCCGCCGACGGTCAGCGTGATCTTGTTGGGTGCCGTGAGCGAGATGCTATCGGAAGCCTTCATGTCGTGAGCGCCGGTGACCGCCATCGAGCTCTTGATCGGATTCTTCGCGTCCTTGTTTTGCGAATCGGTGACGCCGTCGACGGTCATCGACAGATTACCGTGGATATGAATGACCTGGTCCCCGGTAACCGCCAGCGTGTCGTTGTGACCGATCGTCACGGAGCGGTCGTGCTTGATATCGGCGGTCTGATCGTTCTTGACTAACTTGGTGTAGTCCTTCTCCGCTTGCACATGCAGTTCTTCTGCACCCTTTTTATCTTCGAAGCGGATCTCGTTGAAGTTGTCGGGTGTGCCGCCTTGGGAGCTACGTGATTTGACACCGCTCTGCGTCTGGTTCTTTGGGAGGGTGTAGGGCGGCCTGTTGTCCGCGTTGTACAGACAGCCGGTGACGATGGGCCGATCCGGATCGCCTTCCAGAAAGTCGACCACGACTTCTTGCCCGATGCGCGGGATGTGAATACCGCCAAAGCCCGAGCCGGCCCAGATCTGCGCGACGCGCACCCAGCACGAGCTCGCGTCGTTCGATTTTCCCTCACGGTCCCAGTGAAATTGAAGCTTGATCCGCCCGTATTCGTCGGTCCAAATTTCCTGTTTTGGGTCGCCGACCACGAGCGCAGTTTGCGGCCCTTCCACCACCGGTTTCCCGGTGGTGCGTTGAGCCCGGAAGGGCGTGCGGCTGTCGATTGCCTTGAACTCGCAGCGAAAAATCTGTTCGCCGTCGCCCTGATCGAGCGTCTGGTAGTCGTTCACTCTGAGCTCGTATCGAGCTTCCGTGATCAGATATTCCTTGTTCTGGTCGTCGCGTGGAAAGTCCGTCAATTGAAAGAGCGCGCCCGTGCGCAAGCCGCGAGCGTTGCTCGCCCCGCGAGCGACTTCGTAGCCACTCTGTTGTTCTTCGAGCCGAAGCCGAACCTGCACCTCCCCCTCGTCCTGGTCACGAAATTCTCCGGGGTAATCGAAAAGCTCACCCTCCGATTTGGCATGGTCGTTGGCTTGGCGGAGCTGGGCGGTGGGCAGGAGCCGCGGATTTTCGAAATCGAAGTCCCGAACGACGAAAGCCCCGGCCCTGACCTGGCGTGACACGCGCCAGCCGTCCACATGGTCGCGTTCTCGACGCTCACCTTCGTGGGGTGGGAAATATGGAACACGTTCGTAGCCGGGCACGGCTTCGTGCGAACTATAAGAGTCCGAAAGTACGAGCGTGTGCTTCTTGTCCCCGTGCTTGTAATAGTAATAGATGCCCTCTTGCTCCATGAGGCGGCTCACGAAGTGCAGGTCGGTTTCGCGGTACTGAACCAGGTACTCCCAGGTCCGATAGTGCGGCCCGAGCGCCTCGTTGAAATCGCTGTAACCGTGATCGCGGAAGATCTGTTTGATCACCTCCGGCGCGGTTCGATTTTGGAAGATGCGGCTGTTCCTCGTATGCTCGAGTAGCGAAAGCCACGGGCTGAGCTCCACCCGGTAGCGCACGTAACGGCCTAGTTGCCCGACCAAGCCGACCTCGGTGACATGGCCCGAGAACTCACGCATCGCGAGCTCGAGATCGAGCTCAACGGTCATGATCTGGCCGAGCAACTTCGAAAAATCCAGCGTGTCGTCCTCGGCGAGCACGTCGACCGTGTATGCGAACGGTCGCCCCAATGCTTCGCGCGCACTCATCGACAAGAAAAGTAAAACCCCGTCCCCGAGCGGGCTGTCCACCCTTGCGCTTCGCGTCCCTGTCATCTGCCCAGTTCGAGCCTAGCCTCCCGAACCCTAGAAGCCTAGGCTAGCGACACATCCGCCCGTCGCGACGGCAGATCGAGTTCCGGAGAGGCGCCGGTCAAAGCTCGAAGTACCCACCGGGCACCACGAACGTGTCGTCGGTACCCGCGGCCGTGAAAACGCCCCAACAAGCGAGCTTGGTCTTGGCCGCGAAGGCGAGGGCCTCGGTATACGGGCCGGTGGGCACCAGGGCGGCGAGGTTCGAGCGATGCACGCCCCAGGCTCCCTCTCCGTGCTGCAGCAGGGCTTGATGAAGCTCTGCCCCGGCTTGATCCGCGCTGTCCAAAATGGCCACGCGAACGCGCACGGGGCTTTCCGTACCTGCGCCGTTGATGTTTAGATAAACGAGGTCGGCACGCGGCCGGTCGACGCGCACTTCGAGGTGCTGGCGAATCAGGAATTGGACCAAATCATTTTCGTCCAAGCGAGCATGCTCGGGCTGCATCGGTTCCGAATCGCACAGGCTCGTTCTGAACCGCACCTGAGCGAGCTCGCCGCCGGTTGCGCTTGCGCTCCGGTCCTCGACATAAGCGCGGAAGTCCGAGCCGTCCGTCATGCGCAGGCCCGTGTTGCCGCCGCAGCCGAGCAACGGCAGACCAAGGCCGAGGAAGAGCACCATGTTTCGCATCTCGAGCTCGCCTTTTACCGTGCCGGGTGCGGAAAGGGAAGTCCGTGAACACAGCGAGAGCGGTCATGCACCGTGTGCCATGCGGTGCCGCTGCCGCTCGGCGCCTTCGTTGAACAGCGCGTGGTCTTCGTCATTCTCGAGCTCCAACTCCGGCACAGGGGTGGGGCGGCCATCATCGCCGAGTGCGACGTACACGACGTAGGCGGAGTTGGTGTGGGTGGTGCGGCCGGTGATGGGATTTTCCGAGTGCACGCGCACGGAGGTTTCGATCGAGGTGCGGCCGACATAGCTCACGCGGGCCTCGCACATCAGGAGCGCCCCGACGTGCACTGGCTCGCGGAACGTCATGGAATCGATGGCGATGGTGACGCACGGCCGGCGCGCATGACGCATGGCGCAGATCGCGCCGCACTCATCAACCAGGCGCATGATGACTCCGCCGTGCACGTTGCCGAGGGCATTGGCGTGCTCTGGGGTCATCAAGTGATGGAGCGCGACGCGCGAGGAGGCGACCGATTTTTTGGTGGCGATGGTCATGCATTTTCCCAAAGTGTTTCGCGGGGTCCGAGCGAGTGGTCCAAGGCGGGTGACCTAATTTGCTTGGCCTTGCCAAAACCTGGAAAACAAGTGCTAGGGTCGCGCGACTTCGAGGATGGATCTTTTTTACCCCATCATCCTCATCAGCTCGCTGATTTTCGTTCATGAGCTGGGGCACTTTCTGTTCGCCAAGGCGTTCGGCGTGAAAGTGCTGACCTTCAGTCTGGGTTTCGGCCCGAAGGTGTTGAGGTTCCGCGGA
>CAXSGJ010000055.1:0-28821 GCA_964236865.1 uncultured Polyangiaceae bacterium | reverse complement strand
TCCGCGGACGCGAGACGGAGTACTGCATATCGCTGATTCCGCTGGGCGGCTACGTGCGCATGTTGGAGGCGGCGAAGAGTGATGTCGTGCTGCCCGAGGATCGGCGGCGCACCTTCGAGTCACTGCCGATGTACAAGCGGATCATCGTCGTGTTGGCTGGCCCAGCGATGAACCTGCTCTTTCCCGTGCTGCTCTACTTTGCGGTGTTCGTTGGGGACGGGCCGTTCTTGCCGCCGACGGTGGGGGTAGTGCTTCCGAGCCACCCGGCGGACGGCAAGCTGCTGCCGGGTGATCGCATCATGAGCGTGAACGGGGAGGAGGTGGCGACGTTCGACGAGGTCAAACGCATCATCACCAAGAGCCCGGCGAAGCTCCTTCACTTTCAAGTGTTCCGCAACAACCGTCACGTCGACGTGGAGGTCACGAGCGAGGACACGGTCGAAAAGCGCGAGCTGGACATCACGGAGCGCGTCGGTAGCGTCGGCATTCAACCCAGCGCCCCGACCCCGGTGATCGGCGTCCCAAACCCCGAGTCGCCTGCCTATCGCGCGGGCTTACGCACGTTCGACATCATCACCAATGTGGGTGGCTTGCCGGTGCGGCGATTTCAAGATTTGACCGAAGCATTCCGCGACAACGGCGGGGAGACGCTCCCGATCACTTATTTGCGCCCCGTTGCCGTGCCCAACGCGCTCGGTGGTCTGGCGGACGTGGCGGTGCTGGAGGCCGGCGTCGTCGCGCTCACGCCAGACGCGGCGGGCACCACCCTCTTCGAACGTACGGGCATGGAGCTCGCAGATTTGTACGCGGCGGTCGTGCCGGAGGACAGCTACTTTTACAAAGCAGGCCTGCGTCCGGGGGACAAGGTCTTGAAGCTCGACGAAGAGCCGGTGGCGGCCTGGTCCACTTTTCGTGAGCGCGTGATGGCTCAGCCCGATCGCCCGCACCGCATCGACTACCAAGCGGCGCGCGATGGCGTGGTTCGCTCCGGCACATTCCAGGTGCGCCGCGAAGACTTCACCGATGACCACGGCCAGTCCTTCTCCTACTACGTCCTGCAGATCCAGCACTGGGTACCGCTCGCGCCCGAAGAGCGCGTCGAACACTCGTCACCGCTGCGCTACGCTTTGACGAAGGCCGTCGAAGAAACCGCGGATGTGACCCACTTCGTACTGGTCGGCATCGTTCGCCTGATTGAGGGACGGATCAGTCTGAAGTCGCTCTCCGGTCCGATCACCATCTACGAGGTCGCCGGAGAGGAAGGCCGCAAGGGCGCCGATCATTTCATCTGGGTGATGGCGCTCATCAGCATCAATTTGGGTTTGTTCAACCTGCTGCCGATCCCCGTGCTGGACGGCGGGCACCTGCTCTTTTTCGCGATCGAGAGCATCCTGCGCCGACCGTTGCCGCTCCGCATGCGCGAGCTCGCGCACGTGGTGGGCATGGCGATTTTGGTGGGGCTGACCTTGCTCGCCTTCAAAAACGATCTGGAGAAGCGCTGGGACGCCAACGCGCAGGCAGAAAAGGCGTCGCGAGGCTGAGCCTTGGCCGAGCCCAAGCCAGAGTCGGCGAGCCCGCCCACGGGCACGGGCGAGCCGCCGCTTTCGAGCGCGGGCAGCGCGCTGAGCTCGCGCGGCGTTGCGGCATTGGCGGTAGTGCGCGTGCTTCGTGACGGAGCCTATGCCGCAGCCGCGCTATCCGCCGAGCTCGAGCGCGCGACGGCGCTTTCCGAGCGCGATCGTGCGCTGGCCACCGAACTGCTCTACGGCACGTTGCGCTTGCGCTCGGCGCTGGAAGCGCGCCTGGCTCCGCTCGCGCCGCGCGGGTTGAAGGACGTGGTGGTCAAGGCGGAGCTCTTGGTCGCGGCCTATCAGTTGCTCTCGCTCGACCGCGTGCCCGCCTTTGCCGCCGTGAATGCTGCGGTCGGCGCGGTGCGGGCCGCGCGCGGACCGCAAGTCGCGGGGTTCGCCAATGCGGTATTGCGCAAGCTTGCGGGCAGCGAAAAGCTCGTAAGCAAGGATGCCGCGCTCGACAACGTCGCGCCGTGGTTGGTCGATGCCCTGACGCGCGCGGTCGGGCCGGAAGAAACACAAGCGTTGATCGTACCGCCTCGCGAGAAGGTGGTGGGTTTGCGTCTCATCGCTGAGCGCCCCATCCCCGGTTGGTTGGCTAGCAGTGAGCGTGGGCAGGCTTCTGCGCGTTCGCGCCTGATTCAGAGTCAAGGCGATCCGCGTAAGCGTGAAGGCTTCGAACAGGGCGCGTTCGTCGTCCAAGAGGAGGGCGCGCAGACCGTCGCGCTCGCGCTCGGTGCACGTTCGGGCGATAAGATCCTCGACGCATGCGCAGGCCGTGGCCAAAAGACTTCGCTGTTCACCGAACAGGTCGGCGCATCCGGAACCGTGTGGGCGGCGGACGTCTACCCGAAAAAGCTCGAGGCGCTGCAGGCGGAGTTTCAGCGCTTACGCTTGCCGTCTCCAGCGCTGCGGGCCATTGATTGGACGGTCGGAGTGGGCGATATCCCCTCGGACTTCGATCGCGTCTTGGTCGACGCGCCTTGCACCGGCACGGGGACTTTGCGGCGGCGACCCGAGATCGCGGCGCGTTTACAAGCGGCGGATCCGGCGCGGCTCTCCCAGCTGGCAGAGGCGATCCTTCGAGCCGCGGCGACGCGCGCGAAGGTCGGAGGTCACGTGGTGTTCGCGGTGTGCAGCGTGCTCGAAGAAGAGTGCGAAGCCTTGGTTGCGCGCGTTCTGGATGTGCTCGAGCCGGCTCCCTTCGATGCTCCGGAGCTCACCCGCATCGTCGAGGGCGCCGCCACCTCATTTCGTATCGGCCCGACGCGTTGGGCGACCGACGGCTACTTCGCGGCCAGCTTCCGGAGGCGCTGAGCGGGCGGCGCACGGCGCGGAGCCGTCGCCGAGCGCGGCCCGTAAAAATGACCATGGAAGAACCGTTAAACGGCGTGTATTGGAGGGGGAAGGAGGGCGGAGCGCCTGGTGAGCGGCGGCGCCTTGGGTTCTTGGCGCGCGGCACACAGTTTCGGGTGGCCGCGGCGCGCTCACGGCGCGAGCCGATCCGGATCGCCCAAAAACTCGAAATGCATGGTGTCTTGAAGGTCAGGGTCGCGGCCGAGCCAATAAAAGCCAAAGCGCTCGAAGCCGTCTATCCAGCAGCGCGGTAACGCCGCGCGTTGAAATGCGGTGTCGCCCGGCCGGCGGCAGGCGGGGTCGGTCGACCAAGGGCTGACGCAGCCACAGCACGGGTTGCGATCGGGGTCGATATCGATGGCGATGCCAAACAAGTGGTTCGACACCTCCCCACCGCGGTAGGTATTACTTTGGCGAAAACCGCCGACCGCGCGCGGGGTGTAGCGCTCACCGGACCCTGTGCACGTGCGCCGGAGGTAACGCTCCACGCAGCGCAGCGCCGGAGCGGCCTTCTTGTGTAGCTGCACAGGCAGCCCCATGAAGCGCAGCATGACCGCGCTCGCGTAGGCTCGATTCTTGTTGAAACGCTCGAGGCCGAAGCCCTCGACATTGCCGTAGCGTTCGGCACGGTAGCGCAGGGCGCGCTCATGGGCGACTTCGTCCAGCGCACCGTGCTTCACGAAGCTCCCGCGGATCAAAAATTTCTGCGGCTTCTGAATCGGGCAGGTGCGCCGAGCGCGCTGTTCTTGCTTGCGCTCGGCCGCCGACACACTGGGCAGCAGCCAAAGCATGCCCACCGAGAGCGCGCCCAGCAGCGCTAAAAGCCGTGACATTTGCCGCATGGTTCGCGTGCCGAGCGTGATAACGCGAGTCGTCAAAGCTCGGGAGGGCCCGACCGTTCGACGCGCTTCGCTCGGAGCTTATTCAGTGCTCCGCGACCCACGCGCGCGCGTTTTGAAATAGCCGAAGCCAGGGCGCATCCTCCGCCCAAGCGCGGGGATGCCAGGAATATTGGACGCTCCGAAAGACGCGTTCCGGATGGGGCATGAGCAGCGTCACGCGCCCGTCGCGGTTACACAGCCCGGTGACTCCGTTCGGTGAGCCGTTGGGGTTCTCTGGGTAGCGCTCGGTGACGTGGCCAAAGTGGTCGACGAAGCGAACGCCGACCAGACCACTTGCCTCGAGCGCGGCGCGCGCCTGCTCGTGCTCGAACTCCGCGCGGCCCTCGCCGTGTGCCACGGCGATCGGAAGCAGGGATCCGCTCATCCCACGCAGCAAGACAGACGGGCTATCGGCGATCTCGACCATGCACAGGCGCGCTTCGAACTGCTCGGAGCGGTTGCGCACAAAACGCGGCCAGAGCTCGGCGCCGGGGATGAGCTCACGTAGATTCGACAACATTTGGCAGCCATTGCAGATACCGAGCGTGAACGTGTCCGCGCGCGCGAAGAATTCGCGGAGCTCGCGACGGGCCCGGGGATTGAACAGAATCGACTTGGCCCAGCCTTCGCCAGCACCGAGGACATCCCCGTAGGAAAATCCGCCGCACGCGGCCAGACCGCGAAATTCAGCCAACGTCCGCCGACCGCTCAGAATATCGGTCATGTGCACGTCCACGGCCTCGAAGCCCGCGCGGTCGAAGGCGGCGGCCATCTCCACCTGACCGTTTACGCCTTGCTCGCGCAAAATGGCAACCCGGGGGCGAGGACCGGAATGGATGGACTTCGCAGCTTCCGGCTCGGGGGCGAATCGGAGCTTCACGGACAGCCCCGGATCTCGCGGATCCAAACGGGACTCGTGCTCTTGATCGGCGCACGCCGCATCGTCTCGCAGGCGTTGCATCAGGTGCGTGGTCTCTGACCAATGAGCACGCAGCCCGACGCGGCTGTCTTCGAATAGCGTCTCCGCGTTTTTGCCGATCCGCACGTGGTCATCGTCCGAGAGCGTCCCGATGGCGTGTACCGCGTCGGCCAAGCCGCGCGCTGCAAACGCTGCGCGGACCGTCGCGAGCTCACCGCGCCGCACTTGCAACACCGCGCCCAGCTCTTCGTTGAAGAGCACCGCGCGCGCATCGCCGGCCAACGACGATAGATCGATTGCCAGGCCGGTGCCGCCGGCGAAGGCCATCTCGACCAACGCGGCGAAGAGCCCACCGTCTGAGCGATCGTGATACGCGAGCAAGTGCCCGGCCGCCGATAGCTCCTGAATGGCGGTGAAGAAGCCACTCAGTGTAGCCGGCTGATCCAAATCCGGCGCGCTGCCGCCGACTCGAGAAAATACCTGAAATAGCGCCGATCCACCCAGGCGGGCGCGGCCCAAACCCAGATCGACCAGCACCAGTAACGTGTCTGGCAAATCTCGGCGGAGCTCTGGGGTGAGCACGCGGCGCACGTCGCTGGTCTTGGCAAAGGCGCTCACTACCAAAGACAGCGGAGCGGTCACGCTCTTCTTGGCGCCGTCTTCCTCCCACACCATGCGCATCGACATGGAGTCCTTACCCACCGGAATTGCGATGCCGAGCGCAGGGCAGAGCTCGCTCCCCACCGCGCGCACCGCGTCGTACAAGCGCGCGTCTTCACCGGGGTGCCCGGCGGGCGCCATCCAGTTGGCAGAGAGCTTGATGTCGGATAGCCGATCGATGGGCGCGGCGCTGAGGTTCGTGATGGCCTCTGCCACGGCCATCCGTGCCGAAGCGGCGGCGTCTATCAGCGCGAGCGGCGTGCGCTCGCCCACTGCCATGGCTTCCCCGACGTAGCCATCGTAGCTCGTTGCCGTGACCGCGACGTCCGCGACTGGCACCTGCCACGGGCCGACCATTTGGTCGCGCGCGACCAGACCGGTGACGGTGCGGTCGCCAATCGTAACCAGAAATGTTTTGTCGGCGACGCTAGGCAGCTGCAAGACGCGGTGCGCGGCTTCGCCGAGCTCGATGCCGTCGAGATCATCCGCTTCCGCGACGAAGCGACCGCGCTCGACATTGCGGGTCATTTTGGGCGGTTTTCCCAGCAGCACCTGCAGCGGCAAGGCGATGGGTTGGTTGTCGAAGTGCGCGTCGTTGACCGTGAGTAAGCCATCGTCGGTGGCGTGGCCGAGGACGGCGTAAGGGCAACGCTCGCGCGCGCACAAGGCCTCGAAGGCGGGCAGAGAGGACGGCTCGAGCGCGAGCACGTAACGCTCCTGAGATTCGTTACACCACAGCTCGAGCGGGGACATGCTCGGCTCGTCATTCGGGATCTTCCTGAGCTCGAAGCGGGCGCCCCGGCCGCTGTCGTTCACCAGCTCTGGCAAGGCATTGGAGAGCCCGCCCGCGCCCACATCGTGGATCGACACGATGGGGTTTGCCTCGCCGAGCTGCCACGCGCGATCGATCACCTCCTGACAGCGGCGCTGCATCTCCGCGTTGTCTCGCTGCACCGATGCAAAATCCAAATCCTCATGGGACGCGCCTGAGCTCACCGAAGAAGCGGCGCCGCCGCCGAGGCCGATCAACATCGCTGGGCCGCCCAACACCACGATCGCGGCGCCCGCTGGAATAATCCCCTTTTTGATGTGCGACTCCCGGATCTGACCGAAGCCGCCCGCGAGCATGATCGGCTTGTGATAGCCCCGAACCTCGAGCCCTGCCGGCCCCTGAGCCTGTAACTCGAGCGTACGAAAATAGCCGGCCAAGTTGGGTCGACCAAACTCGTTGTTGAACGCGGCCCCACCGAGTGGCCCGTCCAGCATGATGTCCAACGCGGAAGCGACGCGCGCCGGCTTTCCGTAGTCCCGCTCCCAGGGCTTGAGTGCGCCCGGTAAGCGCAAGTTCGAGACCGAGAATCCGGTCAACCCGGCCTTGGGCTTCGAGCCGCGGCCGGTCGCGCCTTCGTCGCGGATCTCGCCGCCCGAGCCCGTGGCCGCGCCCGGGTGAGGGGAGATGGCCGTGGGATGATTGTGCGTTTCCACCTTGAGTAAGATGTGCACGGCCTCTTCGTGGGCGCGGTACACGTCACTGCCCGGATCTGGGAAAAAGCGAGAAGCAGTGTGGCCCGCCATCACAGCGGCATTGTCGTGATAGGCGGAGAGCACGCCTTCCGGGCTCGCCTCGGTGCTTCGCCGAATCATTTTGAACAGCGAAGCGGCCTGTTTTTCGCCGTCTACGATATAATCCGCATTGAATATTTTGTGCCGGCAGTGCTCGCTGTTGGCCTGCGCGAACATCATCAGCTCCACATCCGTGGGGTTCCGAGCGAGCGCGCGGTAGCTCCGCTCCAGGTAGTCCACCTCGTCCTCGGCCAGCGCGAGCCCGAGCGTGCGATTGGCGTCCTCGATGGCGCCTTTGCCACGCCCGAGCAGGTCGATGCTGCGAAGGGGCTTGGGCTCGGCGCGGACGAACAAGCGAGCGGCCTCATGCTCGCTGTGCAGCACAGACTCCGTCATGCGATCATGGAGCGTGCGCAGCAGCGCAAGCTCGTCACGCAGCGCGCCCGCAACCCCGTAGGCCACACCGCGCTCGATGCGACGGATCTGCGTGAGCCCGCAGATTTTGGCGATGTCGGTCGCCTTGGAAGCCCACGGCGAAATCGTGCCCAGCCGCGGCACGATCCAATAAGTTCGCCCACTGACCTCGCCGCTGCTGTCGCGCGGGCCATACTCCAGCAACCGGCCGAGCAGCGCTCGCTCGTCCTCGGCAAGCTCGCCCGCGCCCAGATCCACGAAGTGCACGAAGCGCGCGCTGAGCGCGCTCACGTCCGGGTTCGACGCTCGAACTTTGGTGAGACGCTTTTCCAAGCGCCCCGCGGACAGCGCGGCCTTGCCCGGTACGACGATCATGGGCCGATTGTGGCCCGCACGCGCCATTATGCAATCGTGTAGATGAGCGCGGCGGCGCTCGAGGCGGCCCGCGCAGCTAGACCGGACAGCGACGCGGGCGGCCTGCCTTCATTCCAAGCCCAGGCGATCCAGCTCTTCGTCCGACAAGGAATAATAGTTGCCAATTTCGTGGAGTAACGTGATTTCTATCTCGCTCGCGAGCTCGTCTTCGTCCTCGAACTCAGCCGGCAGGTTCGCGGTGAACAGCACGATCCGGCTGGGCGCGGCGCTCTCGGTCTCGGCGCCGGATTCCAGGGTGGGGCCCTCGAACAAAGCCAGCGCGCGCGGGTCAAAGCCGTCTTTGACGAGCACCTTGCTCGGACGTTGCTCGAGCAGCACGGGCACGTCCTTCAAACGCTCCAAGTATGGCGAGGGCAGGCCGGCCAGGGCAGTCTCTGCGCTCTTCACGATCAGGCCCTGAAAGGCGGTCGCATCGAAGCCGGCCTCGGCGTCGTCCTTCTCGTCGAGCTCCAGCACGCGCACGAAGTGGCTCGTGCGGAGCGCGTCCTCCTTCAGCTCTCCGTACACGTCGGCGAGCGCGTAGTGGGCGTCCGAAAAATCCGGCTCTGAGGCCACGAGGGCCTCCAGCTCGGCGCGGGCGGCGGCTGCCCCTTTGGTGACCCAGACGGCATGCGCGTGCGCGATCCGGATCAGGGGATGCGAAGCAAAGGACTCGTCGACGCTCTCCACGAGCTCCATGGCAGCCTCCGGATCGGTGCCGAGCAATTCCTGAAATTCACCTAGGAATTCATCGAGCTCGTCCGCGAACTCTTCTTCGTCGCCGTGGTCGTGGTCGTGCTCGTGATCCTGCTCATGGTCGTGGTCGTGCGCCATGCGGGGCAAGCTATCTGATTTGGCCGACGGTGGTAGACAATTTGCACCGCTTCGCTGGCCTTCTGCCGCAAAGTTGTCCGACCTGCTCACGGTCCGCTAAGGCTCGCCCATGTCCGCTCTCGAAACGTGCCGTTGCTGCACCGCGCAAAGCCAGCTCGATCAAGGCGTTTGTGCGGTTTGCGTGCGAGCCCACGGGCCTCGCGTCGCGCGCCTACTGGGTCGCTGCCAAGCCGATCCGGAATTTGCCAGCACCTGCCTAGCTCGGCTTCCGGAGCCAGCGCGCTCGCGCCTCGCCGCCGTGCTCAGCGCGAAATGCCTGACGTCGAGCCGCGGCCCCGGCCTGCGCTACACGCGCGCCAGCCTTACCCAGAAGGCACGTGCGACGGCGTGAGCACACTCGGTGCCGCGCAGGTGATCGCCACGCTCGATCTCGCTCCGCACCCGGAGGGCGGCTTTTACCGGGAGACCTTCCGCGCCTCCGCGGTCGTCGAGGCTCCGTTCGACAACGTGGCCCGGTCGGCCTCGACGGCCATCTACTTCTTGCTGCGCGCCGGCGACTTCTCGGCCTTCCACGCCGTGCGGAGCGATGAAGTGTGGCACCACTACTTGGGGGCCAGCCTCGAGCTGCACACGATAGACTTGCTCGGTCGGCACGAGCGCATTGAGCTCGGGCCCGCGCTGCTGCAAGGTGAGCAACCGCAGTGGACCGTGCCGGCCAACACGTTTCAGGCGGCGCGCATCATCGGTGAGGGCTTCGGCCTGTTTGGGTGCACGGTCGCACCAGGCTTCGATTTTGCGGACTTCAGCATGCCCCGGCGGGCCGATTTAGTGGCTCGGTTTCCGAGCCTGCGCGACGTGATCGAGCCGTTCACGCGCTGAGCGCGGCGCTAGCAGACGCGGTTTCGTCCGCTGTGCTTGGCGGCGTAGAGCTGGGCATCGGCGCGCTGATAGAGGTCCTCTGGCACCTCCCCCTCGCACAGCTCGGCCACGCCCAAGCTGAGCGTGGCGGGAATGGCCGTACCGTCCACCTCGCACACGGCGCGCTCGACGGCAGCGCGGATCAGCTCTGCTTCGCCCCGCGCCGAATCAAGCAGGGTTTGCGGGAGGATCAGCGCGAATTCTTCGCCGCCCACCCGGCACAAGCAATCGCCAGGACGGATTTGATTCTTCACCGCGGCCGCTACGTGCTGGAGCACCGCGTCTCCTGCCGGGTGACCAAAGCCATCGTTGATCCGCTTGAAGTGATCGATGTCGAGCAGGACCAGCGAGAGGCCATGCTTGCCCTGAGCCGCGCGCGCGACTTCCTTACCGAACACTTCGGCGAAGTGCCGCTTGTTGAACAGCTGGGTGAGCGAATCGACCGTCGCTAACGTCAAGATATGCTGCGTGTATTCAAGCTCGACGCTGTTCTCCAAATACTTCAGGACCGTTTTGCCTGCGCGCAGCAGGTCACCATCCTTCAGCTCGGCGCGCTCGACCCGAGCGTCATTGACGAATGTGCCATTCGTCGACTTCAAGTCGACCACGATGTAGTGGCCGAGCACACAATTGAGGACCGCATGCCGCCGGCTCACGGCGTCACTATTCACGCACACCGTGCACTCGTCGCTCCGCCCGATCGATACTTCCTCGCAGCTCAGCTCGATGCGTTGGCCCATCTCCGCGCCGGTCATGACGACCAGGCACGGCTGGGCGGCACTTTTGGGACGATCAGACGGGAGTGAAACGGCGGTCCGTCGGACGGGGTGAATGGAGGCCATGACCCTGAGGGAGGCGATAGTAACATCGCCTGTTGCTTTTACGGACCCCCGCCAGGCCTTCATAAGGGGTCAAAATCGCCCTAGTTTTACGCGCGCGGAGGTTGCGCCGCGGCCCAGAACGCGGGAAAAGGAGCGCGCAATGGCAGAGCTCAGCCTTTCCGGCGCGTTCACGGCGCTCGTCACCCCGTTTTCGCCGGACGGCTCAGAGGTCGACTTCGTCGCGTTCGAGAAACACCTGGAGCTGCAAATCGCGGGCGGCGTATCCGGGCTCGTGCCCTGCGGCACCACGGGGGAGGCTCCCACGCTGACGGACGGGGAACAACGCGAGCTCATCCTGCGCTGTAAGCGCGTCGCCAGAGGCCGAGCCCTCGTGCTCGCCGGGACCGGCTCGAACAACACCAAAAAAAGCATTGAATCGGCGCGGGCGGCGGTCGAGGCCGGCGCAGACGGCGTGATGGTCGTCATGCCCTACTACAACAAGCCAACCCAAGAGGGCTTGTTTCAGCACGTGCGCGCCATCGCCGCGGCGACGCCAGCGCCGATCGTCCTCTACAACATACCCGGCCGCAGCGTGGTCGAGCTGAGCGTGGACAGCGTGCTCCGGGTCATGGACGCCTGCCCGAACGTCGTGGGCGTGAAGGACGCCACCGGCAACACGCTCCACTGCCAAGAGCTCTTGTTGCGCGCCAAGCGGCCGATCTCCATCCTGTCGGGGGACGATGCGCTCACTGTGCCGATGATGAGCGTAGGGGCCAAGGGCGTGATCAGCGTGGCCAGCAATGTCTACCCGGGGCCCGTCAGTGAGATGGTCAAAGACGCCCTCACGGGCCGTCTGCTCGAGGCGGGCAAACGGCAAATTGCCTTGTTTGCGGTGAACAAAGCCATGTTCTCCGAGGCGAGCCCGGCGCCCGTCAAGGCGGCCTTGCACTTGAAGGGCCGCATGAGCGCCAGCGTGCGCTTACCCATCGTCGAGGCATCGGCCGAGTGCCGTGCGCGCTTGAGCGCGGCCCTAGCCGAGTACGAGGCGTCGTGAAGCTCGCGCTCCACGGCGCCTCCGGGCGCATGGGCCTGTCCATCACACGCTTGGCCGGTGGTTTGCCGGAGGTCGAAATCGTCGGCGCCGCCTGTTCGAGCACCGACCCACTCTTGGGGCGGGATTTGGGCGAGCTGGCGGGCCTTGGCTCGCTCGGCGTCGTCACGAGCCCGGACGTGTCCTCCTCCTTACTCGGAGCGGACGTCGTGATCGACTTTTCCACGGCTTCCGCGGTGGCGGCGCTCGCTCAGCTCGCCGCGCGCCAGGGCATCGCGATCGTCAGCGGGACATCGAACCTGGATGCCCAAAGCAAGCGCGCGCTGGACAGAGCTTCAGAAACGGTGCCCGTGCTGTGGGCCGGCAACATGAGCCTCGGCGTGCAGGTGTTGGCCGAAGCGGTGGAGCTCGCGCTCCGCCGTTTGGGAGCCGGCTACGACGTCGAGATCGTGGAGCTGCACCACCGCAAAAAGATCGATGCGCCGAGCGGAACGGCGTCCCGGCTGGTCGAAGCCGTAAAAAACGTGCGCCCCGAGGTCCGGGAGCTGCGCGGTCGCGACGGCGAAGTCGGCGCACGCAGCACGGACGAGATGGCGGTCTTCGGCGTGCGCGGGGGCGACGTGATCGGCGACCACACCGTGTACCTCTTGGGCGACGGCGAGCGGCTCGAGCTCACGCATCGCGCCTCGAACCGCGACTTGTTTGCTCACGGCGCGCTGCGCGCGGCGCGTTTCTTGGTCGGCAAAAAGCCCGGCCGGTACGCGATCGCAGACGTGCTCGGCTGAGCCGTCACTTCGCCTCGGTCAGCACGTTGCCGTTTGCCGAATAGTAGATCCGATCGCAACTCACGTTGGGCACCGCGTTCAGACGCCCGCCCAGGTCGATGAAATCGTACAGCGGCGCGTCGGGCCGGTCGCGGAAGCGGGCCACTTCATTGGCGCTCGCCTCGTCGTAGTAAAAGAGCGTGCGGGAATCGCTGGAGAGGCTGCTCGGCAGGATTTTTTTGTCGGTCGTGCCGTCGAAAATCCCGTCACTGATGTTGGCGGGCATGGCCCAGCCCCCGCCCGAGAACGAGGATTCGTAAACGACCGATTTACCGCCCACGAGCGCTGGCGTGAAGGCGGCAAACACGAAGGATTTGCCGTCCGGAGAAAGAACCGGGTGCGAATACTGCTCCATGGTTTGAATGGCGCGCTGATTGAGCGCGGTGAACGCGTTTGCCTCCGCGGTCGTTCCGAAGTCTCCGCCGCGGGAGTCGCGCGTCACCGCGGCGAAGCCCTGACCACTGCTCGCTACGAGGACCAAGCTCTTGCCGTCCGCGCTCAGAGCCGCGCCCGCGCTCGCCGTGTAACCATCGGGGATCGTGACCGCACTGGCCGTGTCGAACGCGGCGCTGGCCAGCGCGCGATGCGCTCGAAACAAAAAAGTCCCGCGCAGGAACACGACGTCGAGCTCGTCTGCGGTGATCGCCAAGAGCTGCTCGTCGTCCGTCGTCGAAACGCCGGCTACCGGCGTGGCCGCGGTCCAGCCCGCCGCCTTCGAGCAAGCGCTTGCGGCGATCGGTACGACCAGGCCCTGATCCGTGCCGGGCGCGCCCGCATCGTTGCTGAGACCCGCGGCCCCGCCGTCGCTCGCGCCTCCGTCCTCCGATACGGCAGCTGAGCCGGCGTGGGTCCGTGGCAAACGCGAGGCAGTGCCGCCGACGGCGCTGCCGCCAGAGGCCCCGCCAGCGTCGTAAGCGCCGAGATGCGGATCCGCGTTCGAGGAGCAGGCCCCCACGAGCGACAGCACGGCCGAGATCGCGCCGAAGAGAGTGCGCGTCATTCGGCCGGCACGCAGCTGTAGTTTTGGCGCCAATCGGTCAGGGTGGGGCTCTTCGAGAGCTCATCGTTCGGGACCATGCGGATCGTCACCTTCAGGTATTGCTGCGACTTCAGGCCGGCGGCGGTCAGCTTCGCGCCGACGTCCGCGCCGACCCAGCTCGTGTTCGGCGCGCCGCTCGCGGTGCCGAGCTTCACGACGCCCGCGGTGCTGACCGTGGCCGGATAATTCGACAGCGTCGCGAAGTTCGTGCCAGTGCTCGATGTCTGCGCGTAAAATTCGATCTTCGAATTACTGCCGGGAGTGATCGTCTTCCAGTCGAAGAAGCGCCAAATCGGCTTCGTCCCGGTGCCACACGTGGCGGTGTATTGGCGTTCGAAGTTTGCCGGTGTGGGCACCAAAATGGGCGGAGGCTTTGCGCACACGCCGAGCAAGCAGACCGTGCCGATGCAGCAGTCCGAGCTCGCGGAGCAAGCGCCGGCCTCTGCCACGCACATGCCGACGGAGGGGGCCGCGCTGCAGTGGCGGGTCGGTGGATCGGTGACGGGGGTGTCCAGGCGGCAGAGCGCCGTCTTCGGGCTGGTGAGGCCGCCGCAACAATCTTCGTCCACGTCGCAGCTGCTGGCACTGGTGGCGCCGTTAGCCTTGCAGCTCTCCAGAACCCAGAAGCCGCGCTCGTTGACGTAGCCGCTCGCCGCGTCCTGCTTGTAATTTTGATTGGGTAGCCAAAAGCCCGGGTGGCTACGATCTGTCGCGCCGCTCGGCGTGTCGTCGATGGCGGACACCCACAGCTGACTTTGAAGCTGGTTGTAGTTCAGCTCCGGCGAGTAGCTGGCGGTGTTCGAGAAATTCCCCTGCACGCTAGCCAGGTTGAAGGTGTTGCCGTACGGGCGCGTGCTCGTGAACACGACCCAGCGGTAGCCGCCGGCGGCCTGGGGCGACATCGTCGCCTGATAGGCTTTGTTGGCGTCGACCGCGCGCTCGCCCGCGTTGAGGTTGGTGAGCGCAACCGGGGTCGGCGTCGCCGCGGCGGAGTCCACCGAGTAAAGCTTGCCTGGATCTTCGAAGTAGTTCGTTGGACCCATGTAACCGTATTTGGTCCAACCGTTGTTTTGACAGCAGGCATCCCACGGCACGGTGGCCTGGTAGATGACGCTGTGCGAGTCGCTCTCGAAGCTCGGCCACTTGATCGCATCCCCGAAAGGCCAGGTGTTCACGATCGATTTCCGGTTCTTGAACAGCTTACCCGACTGGTCGAAATCGAACACGCTGAGGCCCTTGCGCCAGCCCGCCCCCGCCGCCGAGTCACCGTCCACGAACACCAACTTCTTCGAGTCCGGTGAAAAGGCGGGGACCATCATCGCCGTGCTGCCCAAGCCCCACGATCCGGCCGTGGCCGGCGTGACGTCGACGGGCGAGTCGCCTGCGTTCTGCGGGGTCTGCCACACAGCGTAATTGCTGTTGTTGCCGTTGTCCCCGCCGTCGCGCATCGTGCCCGAGCGGTTGACGTCGCCGGTCGGCTTGAACGCGCTCTGCGGAATGATGGACCAGGCCGCGCCCGTGCAATTGACCTTCCACTGAAGTTTGACCGCGGCGCCGCCGCCCGCCTCATACCACCCAAACTTGAAGGAGTGATCGCCCGCGGTCAGGTACGTGGCGCCGTAGAAGGGCGCGTAGCTCCAGGTGTTGGCAATACGGATCTGATCAATCCACATCCGCCCGCCGTCATCAATGTTGCCGTTCGTTTGAAATTCGTACACGCCACTGCAGGGCGCGGTGATGAGCCCCGTCCAGCGCGTCGATAAGTTATCGCTGCTGGTCAGCTGCGAAAATTCCGTGCGCCCACCGCCGTAGTCCGCGTAAATCGTATCGTCGTAACGAGTGAACGAGGCTTGCGAGGTGGGGTTTTGCGCCAGGTTGGTGTTGAACACCTGGTCGCTGTAATACGTGGCGGTGAGGCCATTGGTGGGCGCCGTGTAGGCCGCCGGCACATACAAATTGGCGGTCGGGATGCGTTCAGTGACCGTTCCATATTGCCAGCGGAGCCGGAGAAACGCGTTGCCGGTCCGCTCCACGTGGTCGATGCGCAGCGGATACAGTGTGCCCTGCGTCATGGCGATCGCGGCACTACAAATGTTGCTGGACGTCATGCTCAGGCGGGTGATCACCGCGACGCCGTTCACGGTCACGGTCACGTCGTCGTCGGAATCGACGCACACGACCACATTGCCCGTGTACGGCGATTCTAACTGACCCGTCCACGTGTCGCTGAAGTTGTCGCTCGGCAGCGTCGTCTCCGTCGCGGGGTTACCGCCACCCCAATTCGGGTAAACGTCCGGCTCGATGCGGCTCAGGGCGACGGGCGCCGTGTAAGCGTTGTTGGCGTAATACTTGACGTCCAAGCCGTGAATGCCGTCGTTCGGGTAAAGCTGCGCTTCCGGCACCAGCATCTTGGGCACGGTGGGGCTGCTCCACCACAGCTTGATCGCCGACTCGTTCGACGTGTCGACTTGGTCGAGCTGGATCGACACCGTGCTGCCCGCCGTCATGGCGATAGCGCCGGTATAGCTGACCGGTGCGACGCCAGCGGCATTCTGCTGGCCCAGCTGATCGATCACGGTCGTGCCGTTGATGATCAAACGCACGCCGTCCGTCGTGTCGATTTGAAAAGTGTACGTCTCGCTGGTGTAAGCCTGAATTTGACCGGTACGCCGCACTGAGTAATTCGTCGGCACGAGCCCGCCCGGGCTCGCTAATGCGAAATCGAAGTTAACGAACGGATCGATGCGCTTCCAAAGCGGGCTCGCTGCGGTGAAGGTCGTATTGGGGAAGTACTTGGCCAGGAGCCCAGTGCCCGTGCCGCCCGATTGAATCGTGTTCGGCACGCTCACGGTGCGCGTGGTGGTATCGATCCCCACGACCTGCTGCCGAGTGTTGCCGTAGATGTTGTTTGCGGAGAGCGCGATCGTGCCGTCGGGGGTGAGCGGAGCCCAAGCGAAGCCGCGCCAGTCGCTTCCTCCACTGGCATACGGATCGCGGGCGGGAGAAGGCAAAAAGTCCGCAATGGGACTCAGCACCCCGCCGGCCGTGATCTTCGACAGCCCGCCGTTCGTCACGCTCCAGGTCTTGTTCGAGGTCGCGAAGTAATTGCCATTGGCCGAGACCGAGTGGCAAACCGGGCAACCATCGACTGTACTGAACGCGCTCCGCGCCCCTTGAGTCGAAGCCGGGTCGGCCACCATCATGTTGGTGTTCCCGCCGCGGTTGTACTGCGTGTAATAGATCAAGCCGCGCACCGGAGCCGAGCTGAAGTGCAAAGTGCGGCTGATCGCCGGCGCGGGCACGCCGCCGATGACGCGTTGCAATCGGATGCGCACGTCTTGACCCTTGCCGGTGTTCTCGAAATCCTTCCACAGCGACGCGGGGAAGCTCGCGCTCGGCGGCGTCGTCTCGGGGATGATCGCATTCCAGGCGAAGGTCGCGGTGCCCGTCGCTGGATAACGCAGCGATACCTTGACCGCGTCGGCAGCGACCCCACCGTTGTCCCACTGCAAAAGCGGCGGGGCGATCCCGATCGGCAACACCGTGCTGGCGTACGGATACAAGATGTTCACCGGGTCGGTGCCCGCCGTCGGCTTCGCGAAATTGGTGACGGCGTTGGCGGGGGCCGCGGTCGTGTCCGTCGAGTCGACCGTCACGTTGACCTGCCCGGTCGCCGAGAACTGGCCGGCATAGGCCGTAAGATTCAGGGTGCCGGGCACCGCGCTGATCATGCTGACGAGGCCGTTATTGACCGTCGCCACGTCATAGCGATCGAGCGACCATGCCGAGGAGACGGTGCCCGTGAAGCAGCCGGCCGGGGTCAGCGACACGGAAAATTGCGGATTCCCGGGGGAAATAGTCAGGCGCGTGTGGGAGCCGTCCGGGCCGCCGATGTTTGCGCTCGGAATCGCGGTCTTGGCCGTGGTCGCGGAGCTCCAACGCAAGCGCGCCGTCGCGCCGCCCCCATTCTCATAATATTCGAAGCGGAACAGCGCCGGCACGCCGGCCGTCAGATTGATCGTGGGCGACGCGTACTCGGTCGGGCCCTGATCGACCCAATGATCGATGACCAAGGTGCCATTCACCCAGAGCCTCGCCCCATCGTCACTGACCGTATAAAACGTGTACGCCTCGGTCGTGGTCGGAATCACGGAGCCCGTCCAGCGCACCGAGAACGCATCGATGCCAATGCCGGCCACGCCGGGCGCGCCGCTGCCCCAATCAAAATCGATGTTGGGGTCCGTGCGCGTGCCCGTGACGGTCCAGCTGGGCGGGATGGCGGCGAGGGTCTTATCGAATCGGTTGAAGTACTCGCCCTTGACGGCGGGAGAGCTCGTGCCCGTGACGACGATGTTTTGCGTCGCGGGCGACATCACGAGGCCCGTGCAACCGCTGCCAGACGGCAAAGGCGTGTTCGGTTTGAGCACCAAGCCCGCATCGATCGCGAACACCCCCGCGTCGACCGCCAAGCCATTCGAATCGTCGACGACGCGTTGGCAATACGGGTCGCATGGATTGTCGGTGCACGCCTGCGACATGCCGAGGCCCTGAGTCCGCTCATCACGGCTCGGCGCCCCGAGCGTGGCGATGCGGTCACCCACGCATTCGCCCCACGTTCCGCTTTGGCACGTACGCTTGCCGATCGTGCACGACACGTAGTCCCCCGAGCGACGCGCCACCTGACCGCAGTCCACTACCTCGTCCGGCGTGTCACACGAGCAGCCCTTGTTCGGAGTTTCGCACGGATCGGCGGTCGGAATCGCCTGGTCGCCGCTGCCCGCGCTGCCCGCGAAGGGGGCACTCTGATGTCCACCGTGCGAACAAGCCGCACTCAGCATCAGCAAGCCCCAGGTCAGGGCCAAACGCACTGGCTTCTCGAACATGGATCTCCGAAGAGGGGTAACGGCCACCCGATGAGATAGGTAACGAAGAGGATCGATTCCCGCGCATTCCGCCGCGCCGCACGACGAGCGAAATGTAGGCAACAGTGCCAAAGGCGCCCCTCGGGTGGGCTCTGTAGTCGCGCCCCACACATCCGCCCTAGCCCGTCCATGTTGGCCCATCGCGAGCATTGATTGCGGGAGCAAGTGGGTGGATGGTCACGATCCACGCCCGAGCGCGCCCAGCCTTCGGCGTCAAACAGCGGGCAAACGAGAGTGAGGCGGGTGACGCCGCGGCCGCCCGGCGCGCCGTCGACGCTCGAGCTTGGCAGCGCGCAACGGCTCGCCTACGCCAAAGAAATGCGACGGACGATCCGCGAGGGCATCTTCTGCGCGCTGCTGACCACGGCTTGCGCCGGGCCGGCCGCGACCACGCCGTCCATCGCGAAAGCAGCGCCCGAGCCACCCTCCGCCGTAACATCGCCGGGCGATCGCGCCGACGGAGCGGATCAGGCCGAGCGTGGCGAGTCCGTGGCGCCCGCCCAGCGCGCCGACCCCGCCCAGCGCGCCGACCCCGCCCAGCGCGTCGAAACACCAGCCGCCGGTCACGTGCGCGCGCTCACGGTGCCCGGCTTCGGCGCTGCATTGCTCTTCACCCCGCGCGGCACCGACGTCCGCCCTCTGCTCGTGGCCGCCCACGGCGCTGGCGGCGCGCCCGATTGGGATTGCGAATACTGGCGCCGCCTCACCGCCGACCGCGTCTTCATCCTCTGCCTACGCGGCACCCCGCTCGGAACCTACGACGGCTACTACTACCGCGACCACCGCGCACTCGGTCGAGAACTGACCGCCGCCGAACAAGCCGCGCGCGCCGCCGACCCCCGCATCGCGCCCAACGCCGGACTCTACGCCGGCTTCTCCCAAGGCTCGACCATGGGTACCCCCATGATCGTCCCCCACGCCGCCGCCTTCCCCTACCTGATCTTGATCGAAGGCTTCGAGCTCTGGAACATCCCGCTTGCCCGCGCCTTCGCCAAAGCCGGCGGCAAACGCGTCCTCATCGCCTGCGGCTCCAAAGAATGCGCCAAAGTCGGCAAAGCCTCGGCCCACTGGCTCGAAGTCGCCGGCGTCGAAAGCAAACTAGAGTTCGCCCGCGGCGCGGGGCATACGCCGGGTGGTGCAGTGATGGCGCGCGTTGAAGCGTCGTTGCCGTGGTTGGTGAGTGGGGATGCGCTTTGGCGGTGAGGGGCGAGCAGAGCCAGCCCGAATTCAAGATCCGTCCTCGACCGTGATGGGTTCCAACGAATCGCGTCGGTCAGTTGGAGAGAGAAGGGCTTTCCTAAAGCCAAGGTCGCAAGTTCGATCCTTGCTGGGGGCGCCACCGCCAAGACCGCGAAGAACAACGAAAACACCGGCCGTTTCCGTCGCTTCGCTTGGTGCGGCACAGCGGTTGGTGGCCTTCGGTACGGGACGGAGTGCGACGCAGCAGGACGGCTAGAGACGCGGGGCGTGGCAATGGCCGCAACGAACACGAGGCTCACGATCTAGCGCGATTTCGCCGAGATCCTGGTAGGTTGCGGCCCCAAAATGCGACGAAACGAGCCGACAGCCACGGGTGACGATGTTTGAGCAGGTCTTCAAGAACGTTGACGACGTTCTGTGGAAAGATGCCGGTTGCACGAGTGAGCTCGACTACACCGAGCAGAGCTCCTGGGTGCTTTTCCTCAAGTACCTCGATGCCCTCGAGACGGACAAGGCCACCGAGGCGAAGCTCGAGGGGAAAAAGTATTCCTTCATTCTCGAGAGGCCCTATCGCTGGCCAAGCTGGGCCGCGCCCAAGGGGAAGGACGGCAAGATTGATCAAAACACGGCACTCACCGGCGACGACCTGACCACGTTCGTTAACGGCAAGCTGTTCCCCTACCTGATGGGCTTCAAGGAACGCGCAACAAGCCCCGACACCATCGAATACAAGATCGGCGAGATCTTTGGCGAGGTTAAGAACCGCATTCAGAGCGGTTACAACCTGCGCGAAGTCATTGACTGCATCGACGAGCTCCGCTTCGGCTCACAGGCGGAGAAACACGAACTCTCGCACCTGTACGAAGCCAAGATCAAGAACATGGGCAACGCCGGGCGCAACGGCGGCGAGTACTACACTCCGCGCCCCCTCGAGCGCGCCATCATCCAGGTCGTGCGCCCTCAGCTTGGTGAACGCATCTACGACGGCGCGGTCGGTTCGGCAGGGTTCTTGTGCGAGGCGTTCGCCTACCTGCAGGAAGCCAACCCAAAGCGTACCACCGCACAGGACCGCGCTCTTCAACAGCGCACCTTCTACGGCAAAGAAAAGAAGTCGCTCGCCTACGTCATCGGTGTGATGAACATGATCCTGCACGGGATCGAAGCGCCGAACATCATCCACACCAACACGCTTACTGAGAATCTGGCCGATATTCAGGAGAAGGATCGCTACCACGTTGTGCTGGCGAATCCGCCGTTCGGCGGCAAAGAACGCCCGGAAGTTCAGCAGAACTTCCCTATCCGGACCGGCGAAACCGCGTTCCTGTTCCTCCAGCACTTCATCAAGATCCTCAAGGCCGGTGGACGGGGCGGCGTCGTGATCAAGAATACGTTTCTCTCCAATACCGACAATGCCTCGGTCAGCCTGCGCAAGCTGCTCCTGGAAAGCTGCAACCTGCACACCGTACTCGACTGCCCGGGCGGCACGTTCCAGGGTGCGGGAGTGAGGACCGTGGTGCTTTTCTTCGACAAGGGCGCGCCCACCCGCAAAGTCTGGTTCTACCAACTCGATCCGGGGCGCAGCCTGGGCAAAACCAACCCGCTCAACGACGCCGATTTATCGGAGTTCATTGCACTGCAAAAGACCTTCGCAGATTCAGCCAAGAGTTGGAGTTTGGACGTCAAGACCCTTGATCCAGCGAGCTTCGACCTTGCCGCGAAGAACCCCAACGGCGCCGAAGACGTGGTGCATCGCACGCCGAAGGCAATCATGGCAGAAATCGCCGCACTCGACGCCGAGTGCGCGGCGGTGCTGGAGAACATTGGGGCGCTGATATGATTGCGGCCCCCGCTCGAATAAGCAGAACCGGAGGACGGCAGGCGACGACCCGGCGCATTCCCCCCAAGCTCGCGCTGGCGGTTGGAATGCCTACAACTCCTGCTCCGAGGGGTTGGCGGTGGGTTGCCTTGTCCTCCATAGCTACTCTCGAGTCCGGTCACACACCCAGCAGGCACCATCCTGACTATTGGGGCGGTGGCATTCCATGGATTGGGATAGCCGATGCAAGAGCGAACGATGGGGCCTGCATTGAGCATACGCTTGAGACGATTAGTGAGCTTGGAACCAAAAATTCGTCTGCACGCCTACTCCCAAAGGACACAGTCTGCCTCTCTCGAACCGCTTCGGTTGGATACGTCGTCGTAATGGGACGCCCGATGACCACAAGCCAAGACTTCGTGAACTGGATTTGTGGCAAAGAACTGGAACCTCACTTTCTCAAATACGTGTTCGTTGCCGAAGGCGACGATTTACTGCGTTTCGCCAGCGGTTCGGTCCATCAGACGATCTACTATCCAGAGGCGAAGGCGTTCCACGTTTGTCTCCCCTCGCTCGCCGAACAGCAGCGCATCGTCGGCGTGCTCGATGAGGCGCTTGCCGGGCTCGCAACCGCCGAGGCCAACACAGAAAAGAACGTCCAGAATGCGCGCGCCCTATTTGAAAGCAAAGTGCAGGCTGAACTCTCGCGGGGTGGCGAGGACTGGGTCGAGAAGAAGTTGGGTGACATCTGTGGCATCGTTTCGGCCTTCGTTGACCCACGTAAGAACGAATTTCTCGATCTGACTCACGTCGGTGCTGGAAACATTGAGTCACAAACTGGCGTCTTCGTGGGTTTGAAGACGGCGCGAGAAGAGGGCCTGATCTCTGGCAAGTTCCGGTTCGACGATTCGGTAGTACTCTACAGTAAGATCCGACCATATCTAATGAAGGTCGCTCGCCCCGACTTCGACGGATTGTGCAGCGCGGATATGTACCCGCTCACGCCCTTGCCCAACGAAGTCTCACGGGACTATCTCTTTCACCTGCTACTGAGTAAGCCTTTCACCGACTACGCGATTCAAGGCTCTGCGCGCGCGGGGATGCCGAAGGTGAACCGCGAGCACCTTTTTGAATTCACTGTTCCGCTGCCGCCGTTGAATATACAACAGGCAATAGCCGAAAGGCTTGACGAGCTTCGCGAGGAAACGCGGCGCTTGATTTCGGCGTACGAGCGCAAGATTGAAGCGCTCGACGCCCTGAAAAAGTCCATCCTCAACCACGCCTTCACCGGTCAGATCTAGGCGCGCGCGCATGTCGGACAGCACCGCCCCACAATCCAGCATCATCCTCTACCAAACCGAGGATGGGCGGACGCACATCCAGTGCCGGTTCGAAAGCGAAACGATCTGGCTCACCCAGAAGCTCATGGCGGAGCTGTTCAAGAAGGACGTCCGCACGATCAACGAGCACCTTCAGAACGTCTTTGCCGAGGGCGAATTGGCCGAGGAAGCAGTTATCCGGAAATTCCGGATAACTGCCGCCGACGGCAAGAGCTACGAGACCCAGCACTACAACCTGGAGGCAGTCATTGCCGTCGGCTACCGGGTGAAGTCGGCTCGGGGCACGCAGTTTCGCCAGTGGGCCACCGCGCGTTTGAACGAGTACCTGGTGAAGGGCTTCACCATGGACGACGAGCGGCTCAAGAACCCGCCGGGCCCGGGCGACACAGACTACTTCACCGAGTTACTCGAACGTATCCGTGACATCCGCGCGAGCGAGCGGCGAATGTATTTGCGGGTGCGCGAGATCCTTGCCCTGGCGGCCGACTACGCCCCGTCTGACCCGGAGACGCAGGTCTTCTTTCAAACGGTGCAGAACAAGTTGCACTTCGCCGCCACCGGTAAGACCGCACCCGAGTTGATCGCCGAGCGCGCCGACTCCGACCAGCCCAATATGGGCCTCACGACTTGGAAGAGCGGGGTGGTGCGGAAGGGTGATGTGACCGTTGCCAAGAACTATTTGCCCGAGGAGGAAATCGGGGAGTTGAACCGAATCGTCGTCATGTTCCTTGATTTCGCAGAGGATCAGGCGCTCCGCCGCAAGCAAATCTTCCTGGAAACCTGGCAAACGCGGCTGGACGACTTTCTCCGCTTGAACGAGCGGCCCATCTTGCCGGATGCTGGGAAGGTTAGCCGGGAGCAGGCTGACGCGGTCGCGCAGCGGGAATACGAGAGCTTTGAGGCCCGTCGCAGGGGCCGGCTCGAAGACGAGGCCGAGCTAGACACGTTCAAGCAGCTCGAAGATCAGATCAAGACGCTGCCCAAACCAAAAAAGCCAAAGCGCCCCAAGCCGTAAAGCCATGAACGAAGCCGAGACGCGAGCCGAGCACATCGATCCCGCGTTGGCTGCAGCTGGCTGGGGCGTCGCAGATGGCAGCAAGATCTCGCGTGAGTTCCCGATCACTCCCGGCCGCATCGAGGGGCTCGGTCGGCGTGGCAAGCCGGTGATCGCCGACTACGTGCTCGTGTACCGCAACCACAAGCTTGCCATCGTCGAGGCCAAGGCTTGGGACAAGCCAGTCACCGAGGGTCTCGGCCAAGCCAAGGACTATGCGGGCAAGCTCGCACTTCGTTTCGCGTACAGCACAAACGGCCAAGGCATCTACGGAATCGACATAGACACCGGTCGGGAAGGCGACGTGCCGCGCTACCCCACTCCCGACGAGCTGTGGGCACAAACGTTCGCTGAGGCGAATGCTTGGCGCGACCGCTTCGCCGCCGTGCCCTTCGAGGACAAGGGGGGCTCGCATCCGAGCCGCTACTATCAAGACATCGCCGTCGAACGCGTGCTCGAGGCCATCGCCGAAAACCGCCAGCGCATGCTGCTCACTCTGGCAACGGGCACGGGCAAGACCTTCATTGCGTTTCAGATCGCGTGGAAGTTGTTCCAAAGCCGCTGGAGCCTGAGCCGCGAGCCCACGCGGCGCCCACGCATATTGTTCCTCGCCGACCGCAATATCCTGGCCAATCAGGCCTACAACGCGTTCTCAGCATTTCCCGAAGACGCGCTCGTGCGGGCCGACCCGGCTGACATTCGCAAAAAGGGCAAGGTGCCCAAGAACGGCAGCCTGTTCTTCACCATCTTCCAAACCTTCATGAGCGGCCCTCCCAAAGACGGGCAACCCTCACCGTACTTCGGCGAATACCCGCCCGACTTCTTCGACATCATCATCATCGACGAGTGTCACCGCGGCGGCGCGAACGACGAGAGCAACTGGCGCGCGATCCTCGAGTACTTCGCCCCTGCCGTGCAACTGGGCCTCACCGCGACGCCCAAGCGCAAAGACAACGTGGACACCTACGCCTACTTTGGCGAGCCTGTGTACGTCTACTCCCTGAAGCAGGGCATCAATGACGGCTTTCTGACGCCGTTCAAGGTGAAGCAGATCTCGACGACGCTCGATGAGTACGTGTACACGTCGGACGACAAGCTGATCGAGGGCGAAGTCGAAAGCGGCACGCGCTACCAAGAGAAGGACTTCAACAAGATCATCGAGATCAAGGAGCGCGAAGCGCACCGCGTGAATGTCTTCATGGATCAGATCGATCAGGGCCAAAAGACGCTGGTTTTCTGCGCCACGCAGGATCACGCGCTAGCCGTGCGCGATCTCGTGAACCAGACCAAGACCAGCTCCGACCCGAGCTATTGCCAGCGCGTGACGGCCAACGATGGCGAGCTCGGCGAGCAGCACCTGCGCGATTTTCAAGACAACGAAAAGACCATCCCGACCATCATCACGACGTCGCAGAAGCTCTCCACAGGCGTGGACGCGCGCAACATCCGCAACATCGTGCTGATGCGCCCCGTCAATTCGATGATCGAGTTCAAGCAGATCATCGGGCGCGGTACCCGGCTATACGACGGCAAGGACTACTTCACGATTTACGACTTCGTGAAGGCCCACCACCACTTCAGCGATCCGGAGTGGGACGGCGACCCGCTCGAGCCGGAACCGAAGGCGCCGCGGCCACCAGGCGGCCCGCACCCGGTGGCTGAGCCGAAGCCCTCCGAGTACGTGAAGCGGGGCAAGGTCAAAGTGAAGCTTGCCGACGGCAAGGCCCGCATCATCCAGCATATGATGTGCACCACCTTCTGGCACCCAGACGGAACGCCCATGTCTGCTCAGCAATTCATGGAGATGCTTTTCGGTAAGCTGCCCGACTTCTTCAAGGACGAGGCCGAGCTGCGCGCGTTATGGAGCGCGCCAGACACCAGGAAGAAGCTGCTCGAAGGCCTTGCCGAAAAGGGCTTTGGCAACGAGCAGCTCGCCGAAATGCAGAAGATCATCGACGCTGAAAAGAGCGACCTGTTCGACGTGCTTGCCCACGTCGCGTACGCCCTGGCGCCCGTGACGCGCGAAGCACGCGCCGTCACCGCCAAGGTCGACATCAGCGCGAACTTCAACGGCAAGCAGCAAGCCTTTCTCGACTTCGTGCTCTCGCACTACGTCAGTGTCGGTGTCGAGGAGCTCGATCAGGACAAGCTGACACCGTTGTTGCGGCTTCGGTATCACAACTCGATCGCGGACGCGGTGGCCGACCTGGGGCGCCCGGACGAGATCGGGCGCGTGTTTGCTGACTTTCAAAAGTATTTGTATCAGCGCCGTGCGGTCGCGTAGTCGCAGAAGTTAACGGAGTGATCGCCCGAAGTTGCGACCGTCAAATACGCAAATAGTCATGCCGAAAGGGGCGGGGTGGGCACGGCTGGCCGCGCAGGGCAGTCGGGCAGGCAGCCCCAGCACGGCGAAAGCGCGCAAGCGATGCCCGACCGTTGCGGCCGCGCCCCGCGACGGGGAATACAGGTCAACGGCGGCACGGCGGCCAAATTCGGCTCCTTCGCGGCGAAAGCGCGAATCCCTAGAGAAGCTTCCTTGCCAGTCTTGGAAACGGGTAAAGTCCCGAGAATGAGCCCGCCTTCGTCCTCCGCCGACAGCGCGCGCGCGCTTGAACGGATCATCGGTGATGTAGCTTCCGTCAACCTCGCGTCTGCCAATGAAGCGGCCTTGCGTGTCAGCGTCATCGATAGAATCCTCACAGAGGTTTTGGGATGGGCACGGACGGAATTTCACCCTGAGGAATATGCGGGCATGGCAGCGACTGGCACCGCGGAACAGCGACGCACCTATCTTGACTACTACCTACAAGCGCTGCCGCGTGGGGGCCTTATTGTTGAGGCCAAACGCGCAAGCAAAACTTTCCAAGTCGAACGAACGAGGCGGGATCGTCACGTCCCACTGCATACGCTGGAGCGCAATTCCGGGCCAGAGCTTTCCCAAGTATTGAAACAGGCAAAGGACTACTGCGCGCGTAAGAACAACCCCGCGTTTCTCGTCACCAATGGTTCGCAATGGATCGGTTCTCTGGCGAGTTGGCCGTATGTTCAGGACGACCAGATTCAGGCGATCGTTTTTTACGATTTGGACGATGTTCTTCACAATCTAGGTCTGTTTCGGTCGTGCTTCTCAAAACCCGGCATAGAGGTTGGCAGTCTGCGCATCGAGGCTCTGCGTCACCGTCGAGTGAAGCCCGCGTTCTGCAAGCGCTTGAACGACGTTTTCGTCCCAAAACCGCCTTCGGAACACAAGAACTACCTTTCGCGCGAACTGGCGCAGCTTATGACGCTCTGTTTTGCGGATCTCACGGACGCTGACCACCGCGAAATGCTCATGTCTTGCTACGTGACCGGGGACACGACCAACGAGTACATGACGCGCCTAGAGTTGTTTGCGGGCCATAACCTCCCCGACGGCATGATGAGCGCTCAACATATTGGGCGCGATCCTGGCAGGGCGGGCGAGCTGTTTAGTGAGCCCGGAGTCGGGGACTCCGTTCTCCTTGTAGGAAAGAAGGGAAGCGGAAAGTCAACGTTCATGACGCACGTGGCCGCGCGTTTGGGACGCGATATCGCATCGACGGGGGTCGTGCTGTTGCATGTCGATCTGATCAATCGCACCGAAGTGCACGCGGACACGTTTGATCATGATCAATTTGTTGCGAGTATTTGTTCGGAAATCCTCGCTCAAGCGGAACAGAAGTATCCAGATCTAGATCCCTATAGGCATGCTCTGTTGCGCGAGATATTCAATCGCGAGATCGTTCAGCTTGAAAAGTCTCTTTCGCCGAGCACCGCCGATGACGAGCGCGAGAAGGAGGTCAATCTCCTTGTGAAGAATCACCGAGACGATCCTCGAGGCCACCTAAAATCGTACTTGGGCTTCCTTGCCAGACGAAATCTTCGCGCCGTCATCTTGCTGGACAACGTGGACCGCGGGACACTCCAGTTCGAAAAATCTACATATCAAGTAGCCCAGCTTCTCTCTGGCAGCACAAGCGCCGTTGTCGTGACGTGCTTGCGGGACACCACGATAGAAGCTGGTCGCGGCACGTTCTTAGACGTAAAGCGGCATACGGTCTTTACGATCTCACCACCGTCATTTGTCGATGTTGCGAACAAGAGGTTCGGTTATGTGAGGAGCCAGCTGTCGACTGACGCACGCCTTTGGCGTCGTCTGGCACCCTCGCTCAAAGGAGCTTCGAAAGATCGCTTATTCGACTTTGCTGAGATTTTGGCCCAGCTAGTCCTTTCGGGCGAGAGCGCCCTCTCGGAATGTATCCAAGCGCTCGCCGGAACCAATGTGCGGTCCGCTTTGGAGATCTTGGAGGCGTTCTCTGTCAGCCCGAGCAACGATATCGAGCACTGGTTCAAGGTGATCGAAACCAATGCGGGCCGCGTCCAACCCGAGGGCTGGCTTCGAGTTCTGCTTCGAGGGAAGCTCACTCGGTACAACGAGAAGGGCGGAAAGATCCTGAACCTTTTTCAGGTTTCGGCGTCGAAGGTAGAAAGCCACTTTGTTGGTGTGCGCGCGCTCCAGTATTTGAGCTGGCATGAAGCAAGCTACGGGAACGAACGGGCGTCGACGGTCAACGGAGTCAAGGACCAACTCTTCGGTCTCAGCTACGACGAGGAAGATGTCCTTCACTGGATCAATAAGCTAGGTGTCTGGGGACTGATTCTCTCTCCGTCGAAAGGAGAACCACCATGGAACGGTGAAGACGTCGTTACAATAGGCGCCGCCGGCATTTTTTACCTCGAGCACCTCGTGTTTGCGAAGGATTACGTCGCTGGAATGGCGGACGATACCAACGCCTATGATGAAGACGTCTTCAAGTCGCTGGTGGATATTCACAAGGACGATGCATTGGGCTCGAGGCGGTACGAACAAAAAGCGATCACGTTCCTCCGCTATCTGGTGGACGCTGAGGCGAATGAGATAGACGTCGAAGGTATCGAGTCCGTGTGGGTGCGTCCGCTCGCGAGGGATATCGCGGTCGCTCAGTTCGGGAGCAGCTTTCTGTCTCGGCGCAAGCGCTCGCGCCCGCCCCCTGCACCGTCCCCCCGTGGTGGCAAGCAGCGTTAAGCGTTGAGCCGCGCATGGCTCACGGCGACTCGGCTGGAGTGAGCGGATGGAAGCGCGGGCGTGCTTTCGTAGTTCGTACTTCGTACGTTACATCTCGCCCTGTCCCGTCGTGACTCCCGCTTTCAGGCGGGGTAGCCGCGC
>CAXSGJ010000054.1:0-42767 GCA_964236865.1 uncultured Polyangiaceae bacterium | reverse complement strand
GATCGCGTCGATCGCGTCGATCGCGTCGATCGCGTCGATCGCGTCGATCGCGTCGTTCGTTCGTTCGTTCGTTCGTTCGTTCGTTCGTTCGTTCGTTCGATCGATCGATCGCGTCGTTCGTTCGATCGCGTCGCGCGTCGTGCGTAAACGTCGTCGCGTTTGGAAGCCCGAGACCCTGAGGGAAAACGAGCCCCCGAGTGAAGCTCGTCACTCGCGAGCCGGCGCACACTTCGGAACAGGCCCTGACGGTCGTCACTATTACCGCTGCGGCTGGTCGATCGAAGCATTGAACACGACCCTGAAAACCGGTTGCAGGGTCCAAAGCTCGCCAGTTGGTGAACGTGGCTGCCCTACTCAACGTCATTGCCGTTTTCGTCCCGAACGCGTGGGCGATCCTTCACCTGCGGGCCCTGGCCAACTCCCCCATCCGCCGCCCCTGCCGCCGTACTCAGTCCCATACAGGCCGGCGGAGCGCGCTTCCGTGCTCCTGACGCGCGAATCGGCACCGTCAAAGACGTCCCCCGCTCATGACCGGCGTGGGTGACGTTGATCGCCGCTAGTGCCCCAGCCACCCTGCGCCGCGATGTGCGACAGGACGACCCGCGCCGCGAAGCGCGACCGGACGACTCGCACCGCGAGACAGGACGCGACGACGCGCGCGCCGGCCCCCCGCGCGGGCGGAGCCCGCGCTTGCTGGGGGCCCGGCGCGCGCAGCCAGCGAGCACGCCGGTCGTGATTGGGCGAGCTTCGCCGGGGGGCAGCCCCAACTCGTCGACCTCCGCTTGTAGCTCCAGCTCGGTGACGGGTAATTGACTTCGGCTCGGCTCTTCTCTGACCGGCACCCACCGGAAGCCCGCCGGTCCCAGGCCCGAGGGTGAAAGTCGAGGAATGCGAGATCAGATGCTCGAGAGCTTCGCTGTCGGAGGGCTGAGCTGCGCCCAGGCTTGAAGCCACGCGCCCACCGATTTGGGCGCGCGTGGCACCCAATCAAAAAGTCAGGCGTGCGGCGGCGCCGCCGCTTTCGCGACCTAGGTAGGGCAACACCCGGAGCGTGCGTTTCGGGGGTAGGCGTAGGGTGGCGGCTTTGGGCGCTTCAGTGGTTTCGTCGCTGCTCGTGAGGAGGACGATGCCGGTCACGCCCAGGGTGACCGCGACACCGAAGGCCATGTCGGCGATCAGCGCATTGCGCTCGGTGTCGTCGGCGGATTTCGTCGTTGGGTTGTCGTTGAAGTCGCTCTTCGACTGCAGGGCTTTGACGCCGAAGATGGTGCCCACGATCGCGCCCGCTCCGGCGATGCCGATGGTCACGTAGCCCGGGACGCGGCTGTGTGCTTCGGCAGGCGGCGGGGGGGGCGCTGGGGGCGCAATGGCGGGCACTGCTGGGGGCGGCGGCGGCGGGAGCGCGTGCGGTTTCAATTCGAGCTTTTGCTCGAGCTTGCTGCCGGCAGTGATCTTGAGGTCTACTTCTTGGGGTTCGAAGCCTTCCGCGGTGGCCTTCAACTTGTGCGGGCCGGGGGCCAACTTCAAGACCAGGGGCGGGGCTCCGGTTTGCACGACTCCGTCCACGGACACGGCGGCCGAAGCCGGCAGAGAGGTCACCGTGACCTCGCCGATCTGCGCGGCCTTCAGCTGAGCCAGGCGAGTTTGCGCGTCGCTCAGCTTTTCGTCGCCAATTTTGCTTGAGCCCGGGTCGGCCAGTAGCGCCTCGTAGGCGCGCACCGCGTCGTCCGTTTTGCCGGCTTGGTCGAGGGACTTGGCCGCCCAGTAAGCTGCGTGGGAGGAGGGGATCAGCTCGTTGGCTCTGGCGTAGCCGGTGTTCGCGGCGTTGAAGTCGCCCGCCGCGTACGCTTTCTCACCTTCGGTGTAGGCTTTGCGCGCGGCGTCCCGTGTCTTTCTGTCGGGAGCTTTCGCGGTCGGCGCGGGCTTGTCGGCTGACGTTGAAACCGGGGCGCTCCTCATCGCCGGCGTCGCCTTGTCGGCCGGAGCGGACCCTGCGGGCTGGGTGGCGTCTGCCGCGCGGGCGGGGCAACTGAATGCGGTGGTGCCCAGCGCGGCGAGCGCGGCGATTAGGGCAAGACGAGAAATCGGCTGAGAACGGGTCGAGCGTCGCATGGAGCCTCCGCCGCCCGGGTCCCGGTGCGGCTCGCGGAGGGTAATCCGCGACGGACGCCGGGTACAAGCCCCTCCGGCCCCGTTTGCCCTGTAAGTGGATTTCAACGCTCAGCGCCTGCGGCCGCCAGCTGTTCTGCGCGCAGATGTCGATGAGAAGGAGGAGCGCCGCCGCGTTTCGCTATATTGTGCACGGGGGCTGCCCGAACCGGGCCCACGCACGCGATGAACGACGACCTGCCCACTGAAGCCGCTTCCGAACACGTCTTGGATGCGCCCGGCGACGTGCCCGCCGACCTGAGCGGGGAGCGACCCAAGACTCGCACCTTGCCTCCTCCGGAATGGCTGGGTCAAGAGGGCCCGCGTTCGGCCGGGTCACTAGCGCTGGAACGTTACGATCTCGATAGCCCAGTGCCCGATCGCATCCGCGTCCGCGTCGGCGTCGGGCCGCGGGCTGAGCTGGCGTCATTGGGCGCGCGCTTGGCCGCGGCGAACATTGCTGGGGACGCCGGCCGCGAAGGGGTGGCCGCGGCTTCGCTCTCCCGCGCGCTTTCGGTACGCGGCACTGAGCTCGAGTTGGCGACACGCTACGCGCGCCGCTCGCTGCTGCTGAACGAAGACCCGGTGCTACGCGAAGAGCTCGCGGGTTGGTTCGCGAGCCTCGGTGAGCCTTCGCTCGCGGCGAGCACACTGCGGCCGCTGCTCGTCGGTAAGAAGGGACTGGACGCGTCTTCCTTGAACATGCGGCTGGCCGTCTTGCTCGGCCGGGCCGGCGACGCGGAGGGGCAGCGCGATGCCCTTACGTTGGCGGCGCGCGAAAATCCGGCGGAGCCACAGGCGCTCGAACTGTTAGGAGCGATCGGCGCTTGGGCCCCCCACGTCGTTTCTGGGCAAGCTGCGGCGCAGGCTTATCTGGAGGCCGCCGAGCGCCGCGAGCGACTAGGCGAGCGGTCGAGCGCGTTCGAGGACCTGCTGCGTGCTTACGAGATGGCGCCCGAATCCGCGGCGGCCGCGGACCGCTTGGCTCAAATCCTCACCTTGCGCAGCCGCTCAGGCGCAGCCGATGAAGTTTACCGCGAGCATGCGCGTGCGCTCGGTGCCGCGGCGGGCCCGGTGCACTTAAAGCGCCTGCGCGCGGCCGTGGCCGACGGTGATTTCGCACGCGCGCTGGGCGCTGCGTTCGACGCACGTTTGGACGCGCAGGTCGACTTGAAAAGCGTCCTGTCAGCAGTTGGAGCCAAGGACGGCGCGCTGCCGGCGAGCGAGATCGGCTTCGACGAGTTGCTGGAACGCGCTGGCTTGCACGAGCTGTTTGCCGCACGTCTGGAGTTGGCGCGTGAGCTACTCGCCGGGCGTGAGCGCGCGCGCGTCGGCTTGACGCTCGGCAGGCTGTACAACGGGCCGCTTGGGCGCCTGGACCGCGCATTGGACTCCTGGATCGATGCGCTGGTTGCTGATCCGGGCAACGCGGATGCAAAGAGCCTGCTGCGCGCGCATGCCAGCTCGACACGTGATCATGGCCCACTCGTGGAAGCCCTGATCCGCATCGGCGAGGGTAGCGCCGGCAGCGAGCGCAGCGCTAGCTTGCGCGAGCTCGCTACCCTGGCCGAAGAGCGCCTCTCCGATCCGGGTCTGGCCCTGTGGGCGATCGAGCGCGTGCTGGAGACCGAGCCGGATGACGGGTTAGTGCAGGCGCGCGAGCGCTTGGCGCCACGCGTGCAAGCCCAAGTCGACGCGCTGCGTGTCGCCGAAGCAGAGCTCGAGCGCGAAAGCGGCCCGCAACGCGTGGAGGTGTTGGCGCGCGTTAGCTCTTTGCTGCAAGGCCGGCCCGAGCGCGCGGATCGCTGGTACGGCGTGTTGCGCGAGCTATGTCAGCTCGTGCCGGCCGAGAGAAGCCATCAAACAGCGCTCGAACGCTTGCTCGTCCGCGGAGGCAAGCTCGCAGAGCTCGACACGGAACTCGAGCGGTTGAGTGAGCGTGCGGGCTCGGCCAACGAGCGAGCACGTGTGGCGCTACTTCGTTCGAGCGTGCGCCGCCGCCGCGGCGACTGGGAAGGCGCGCTCGCCGAGCTGGCCCCGTTTGTGGACGAGCCCGGCTCGCATATTCCGGCTTGGAGCTTGGCGCTGTTGATCGCGTCGCAGCGGGGCGCTTTCGCCTTGCACGCGCGGGCGTTGCTGCGCGTCGCCGCCCAACTCGCGCCAGCCTTCCGTGCCACATTGAGCAGCGTGGCCGCCGAGGCGCTGCTCAATCTAGGTGACATGGCCGCGGCGCGCGCCGCGGCCGATCAAGCGTGTTACGCCGAACCCTCCCTGGCGCGACCGGTCGCGGCCCGCGCGCGCATCGGTCTCGTGACGGCCGACCGCTGGGGCGCCGAAGCCATGGAACGGGCCATGGGGGTGATCGTCCCGCGGGCGGAGCTGTGCCGCGCTTTGGCCCACACTTACGAGGCATTGGGCGAACCGCTGCTGTCGATGGCGTTTACGCAGCGCTTGATCGCGCTGCGTCCCGGCGACTTGGACGCGGCGCGCGCTCGGCTCGAGCGAGTCACCCGAGCGGGAGACGGTTCGCGGCTGGCAGACGCGCTGGCCTGGCTCTTGTCGCAACCGGAACCGCTGGCAGGCCTCTCCGAGTTGCTCGACACCGCCCTCCGTGCCTTGGCGCAGCTGGACCCGGCACGCGCCGGCGAGCTCGCGCGACGCGCGCTCGATGTTTTGGGACCGCGCTTGCCACTCCTCCGCAGCGCCGTACTGGCGGTCGCGGACACGACAGGCGAGCGGGGACTTGCCATCGCCGCCATCGAACGCTTTTTGGCCGCGGGCGCCGCTGGCGACGAGCGAATCGAGCTCTTGCTTGACCTGGCCCGCCGGCGGCGGGCCGCCGCCGATCCAGACGGGTCGGCGCGCGCGTTGCTGCGCGCAGTCCGCGAAGGCGCCAAGCCCGCCGCGGTACTGGCCGAGCTCGAGTCTGCGCCGCCGACCAAGAGCTCCGACGGCGAGCTGGCCACGTTGGAAGCGCGGGCCGAAGCGCTGAGCGGATCGGCCCAAGCCGACCAAGCCGACACGGCGCTGGCGTGGCGTGAAGTGGGCGCGGCGTACTTCGACTTGGCCGCTGATTTGCCGCGCGCCGTGAAAGCGTGGGAGCGCGCGGCGGCGCTCAACCCGGAGCGCGGGATTGCCTGCTTTGCCGGTGACTTACTGGCCTTCGCGGGACCGGATGAAGCGCTCGCGGCGCTCGTGGATCTGGCCGCGCGCCGCGCCAAGCCGAGCGAGGCCGCACGCGTGCTGGCGACTGCGTCCGCCGTGGCGCTCTCCGCTGGCAAGACCGAGCTGGCGTTCGAAGTTGCGTCACGCGCGCTCGACCTCGATCCTTCGGGGACGGACGTACTAGCCGTCGCTGAGCGGAGCGCCAGCGAGCAGCAATTGCCGGCTTTGGAAGCGCTCTATCAGCGGCTTTCGGAGGCTGCTCTCGGCGCCTACGGCGAGCGCGCGGTCCATTACCGCGCCGCGCGCCAGCTAGAGAAGCGGAACGTGATCGATCGTGCGTTGTGGCACGCTATCCGGGCCTTTGAAGCCGTGCCATCCGAGGGCGTTGCGTTCATGAATATGGCTCGTCTCGCCGACCGCTGCGAGCAGAACGCAGATGTCGTGCAGGCCATCGAGCGAGTCGCGCTCAAGGAGCCAGCACTGGAGGTGCGAGCGGCCTGGCTGCGGCGCGCCGCGCTGCTCGCCGCGCCGAGTGCGGAGGGTAAGCAGCAGCGCGTGGAGGTGCTGTTGCGCGCGCTCGCGCTGCGGCCAGAGGTGGAGCTCGTGCGCGCGTTGTCCGACGCGCTCCGCGAGCTCTTGACGAGCGCGCTCGACGATCGAGAGGGTCTGGAGCTTCGATTTGAAAGGGCCATAACCCGGCTGCTGCCCAAGTTGAGCGGGCCGCAGGGCGCGCGCATTGCGCTCGCCTGCGCCAGTGCGGCGCTCGAGACCTTTGGCTCCGCGCGCGTGGCCGTGCGGGCGATCGCGAGGGCGGCCGAATGCGACGCTCAACTAGAAGAGTTTCAAGGGCTACTCGATGCGGTGCCGCAGCTCCGCGAGGCGGAAGCGGACGCCGCCGAGCTCGTGCGTGCCGTGCAGGGATTGTCCGAGCAGAAGTTCGGCGGCGCGGGCGCGGCGTTGCTCGAGCTCGGCGCGCGGTTGGCGGCGGCGCTCGCCGCACCTGCCGAGCCGAGCGTCGGTCCCAACGATCTGGCTGCGCTGGCGGCCGCGGAGCAGAGCGCCGAGGAGCGCAACGACTACGAGACCCTGCTCGGCTTGCTGGAGCGCCGCGCGTCGCTGGTCGAGTCGGTGGACGACGTTCGGCGGATCCGTTTGCGTCGCGCCTCCGTCCTCGAACAGCGGCTCGGTCGGGCCGACGAAGCGCGCACGGAGCTCGAATCGCTGATCGCGGCCACCGGCGACTCTTTGAGCGTGCTGCGGGTGCTCGCGGATCTGCACGACCGGCTCAGCGCGCCGTTGCGCGCGGCCCCCATCTGGCTGCGCGCGAGCGCCGTCGCTCGAGACCGGACGGAAGCGGCCGATCTCTCGCGCCGCGCCTGTGAATCGTACTTGCACGGCAGCGACGTGGACTCCGCGCGCCGGGTCCTGGAAGGGATGGGCGCTTGGGCTCAATCTCCGAAGTTGCTCGAGCTAGTGGTGGAGGTCGAGCGTCGGCGCGGCACGCCGCAGACTTTGGCGGAAGCGCTGGACGAGCTAGCCACCGCCTCCAACGCGCCCGAGCAGCAGCGCGCCGATTGGCTCGTGGAGGGAGCGCGCGCGTGGTTGTCCGGTGGTCACACAGCTTTGGCCCTTTCGCTCGCCACGCGCGCCGCGCGCATCGCGCCCGAGTCCGCCTCGGCGCAACTCCTGGCCCGTCAGCTCGAATACCAAGGCCACGGCCCCGGCGACCCCGGGGACGCGCGCGGAACGATCGCCGAGCTGCGCGGCATCCGGACGACGCTCGACCCGCAGCAGGTGGAGCTCTGCGCATTCTTGATCGCGGAAGCGCTCGATGTGACGAACGGAAGCGGGGCCGGGGAGGCGGAGCTCACCCGCGTGAGCGTCGATCTCGGTGAGAGACCGCTCTTGGCGCTCGGCCTCGCCGAACGTAAAGCCGAGCGCGAGCCGGCCGAGGCGCTGCGCTTGTTCGACGTCGCCTTGGGCGGCGATTTGTACGGCCTGCGCGCGCGCGGCAAGGTCGCGCTGCGCGCGGCCGAGGTGGCGTTCACATTGGACCATCCCGAGCGTGCGCGCGGCTACCTGGCGATCGCGATGAGCGAGACTGGCACTCGCGATCAAGCGCGCCTCGAAATCGCGCGCCATCGGCCGGAGCGTGCGCAGGCGTCGACCCTCGTCTCCTCGGCGTTTTCGGACGTCTCCGCGCGCACCGAGCGTGGCCTCGGCAGCCCCCCGCCCGCGCCGCGGACGCTGCTCTCTTCGGGCTCACTGCGCGCTGCGGCGTTCGCGGCGGCCGAGGTCACTGCCGAGGAGGCCTCGACCTCGGCGGTCGGGCGCGGGCGCTACTCGCAGGTGCCCGCTGCGCCGAACCCGTCATTGGACCGGGACTCGAGCACGCCCGCGCCGAGACTCGCCGCAACGGCCGCGAGCCTCGGGCATGACGTACCGAAGCCGCCCAGTCCGGCGACGGCGCGCGCCGCGATCTCGGGCCGGTACTCGGTCGCGCCCCCGGTAGAACCCTTGGCGGAGCCGCCGGTCCCGCGCGATCGAAGCATTCGGCCTTCGCCGGTGCACAGCGTCCGGCCGGCCACCGTGGTCGGGCCTCAGCCGCTGCCCTATCGGCCGCCGGACACGCTGCGCCAAAACGGCCATTTCCCGGCCGCGAGCGCGGGCGAGTCCGTGCTCTTGCAACGCCTTCAGGACGGTTCGATCGAAGCGGGCGTTGAGCTCGTCAAAGAGCTCGAAAATCGCACCAGCCGAACGCAGGACTTGGTCATGGTGTGTCGGCGCGTTGCGCTGCTGGCCCCCGGCGATGCGTGGGCCGTCGGTAAGCTCCACGAAGCCGCGCTCGCCGACCGCAACTTGACGTACGCGCGTGCCATCGAGCACGTACTGGCGCTGCTGATCCCAGGACGTCCGCGGATCGAACCGCCATCGCTCGCCGAGCAAGTCGAGCAACCTGACGCGGTGCGCGCCATGTTGTTTCGGGACAGCATGGGTCCGGTTCAGGAAGCGCTCGCGATCGTTTGGGAGGGCGCGGAGCATGTGTTCCGGCGCGACGCCAGCACGTACGGGGTGACCGGGATGGAACGCGTGCCGCTGAGCTCATCGGCGCCGCTCGGGCGGGTGTACGCGGGCGCCGCGCGTGCCTTGGCGCTGACCCGAACCCCGCTCTTTCAACGCCGGAGCGCAGGCGCCATCACCGTTAATTTGGCGCTGCTATCGCCGCCCGCCGTGATTCTGTCGGGCGACGTGCGTCAAGACACGCCCGAGCTACGCTTCCATCTGGGTGCCATGCTCGCCGCTTCTATTCCCCAGTATGCGTTGCTCTTCGGCTCGCCGGAATCGCAAGCGCGCGCGGTATTGAAGGGGCTGGGCTTTGCCTTTGGTCCCCCGCGCCAAACCAAGTCGGGTGGCGTGCTGAACTTGGCGGAGGTTTTATGGGAAAGCATCCCGGCCCGCTTTCAACGCCGGTTGCGGGAGCTGTGTGACCGCCCGGAACAACTCGATTATGACGCGGCTCTCGCCGCGTCGCGCGTCGCCGTGCGCCGCGCCGGTTTATTCGTCGCCGGTGACCTTGGCGTGGCGCTGAATGAGGCCGCCGGAGACGACGGCGTCACGCGCGAGCAACTGCGCGCGCCGAACGCGCTGGCCGAACTCAGCCGTAGCGCGCCTTCGCTGCGCAGCTTGCTGACCCTCGCGCTCAGCCCCGAGTACGCCGAGACGCGCTGGCAATTCGGCGCCAACCACCGCACCACCCGCTTCTAGGGCCCGCGTGACACTCGCTCGAGGACGAGATAGGCAGCGAGCGGCCGCGACATGGTTGTCGTGGCTGTTCCGGTGGAGGCAGCCGACGGCGGCTGTTTCGCCGTTGGCACGGCGGTCGCTAGCGCTTGCCTGCAGCCTGTCGTTCGTTCCGGGTTGTATCGTCGCCGACCCGCCAGAATACCGAAACCCTGTGCAAACGCGCCCGGAGATCAACGTGTATACGGCGAACCCCACCACGTCGAGCGTGCTGGTCGTCAACACCAATGATCAAGTGCCCTTCTCCGTGCCGGTGCGATCGGAGGACGCGGGCGAACAGCTGGGAGCGCACTTCGTCGTCGACTACGGTGCGGGCTCGTCCGGGCTGCCGCAAAATACGCAGACCGTCGCGGCGTCGACTTACGCCGATACGAGCCGCGAGGTGACATGGACGTGGAAGGTGCCCGTACTGAGCTCAGGCTGCCACCTGCTGTCGCTGGTGGTGGCCCACCTCACTAGCTTCGAGGCGGCCGACAACGACGTGCTCGACCCTGACAAGGCAGTCAAAGACGCGGCCATCATCAATTGGTGGCTGAACGTCAATGCCCCCGCGGAGTCGGCTTCGACCCTGATAAATTGCCCACTGCTCGGCACTCCCGCATTGGGAGTGTCGACGAAATGAAGCACTCGTTGCTGTGCTGCGCCTTGGGCGCCGCGTCACTGGCCGGCTGCGACGTAGCGACCGTGCAGCAGGCGCAGAGCAGCATCGCGCTGAATCAATGCGAGAGTGACTCGGAGTGCCCGGGCGGCTTCTGCAGTGCAAACCAATGTAGAAGCCGCCAAGGTACACTCGCTAAGGCGCTGTTCTCGATCACCCCGCCGGCCGGCACGTCGCCCTCGGCCGGTGTGCAGTTTTTGAAGCAGGTGGATTTGGAGAGCGCTGGCGGGGAGCTACCGCTGCCGCTCGACGCCGTCGTGCAAGTGACGGGCAAAGTGACGGTCAGCGGGTACAAATGCTCGCCACAGTTTGATGATCGCGGCGCGATGCTAGTGACTGCCCCCGACGCCAGCATCCCGATCGTCATCTCGCTCACGCCCAGCGCGGGCGCGCTCGGGGTTTATGCTCCTGCAGCCGTCGTGCAGACCACGCTGATCGGCAATAGCTATTTCGGCTTTTCGGTCGATGTGCCGCCGGGGAATTACGACGTGTACGTGCAGCCCCTGCACCAGGACGAAGAGACATGCATCGTGCCGCCCCAGCTTCGTCGCGCGTACCCGATCGAGGGCGATCAACTGGTGCTCGAAATCCCGCTTCCCAAGCCAGCGAGCTTCGAGTTTCACGTGAGTTGGCCGCTGGGCGATGGTGCGCTCAACGGCTGGACCGTGGACATGCTCGATCCGGTGTCGGGTCGGGTGATCTCGAATCGGGCCCAGTTGGCGGTGAGCTCGCTCGGAAAAACCGACTACGTGGCCACGATTTATTATTTGCCGGTGCTGGATGACACGAGCCTGGTCAAGGCGCAGGAGCTCGTCCGGCTATCGCCCCCAGCCGGGACGGTCGCGCCGTCGGCGCTGCTGGCGCGGAGCGCGCTCGGTCTGTTCGACGCGAACCGCGGCACGCTCGGCAACCTGACTTCGCTGCCCGCCTCGGTCAACGTCAAAGGTCAGGTGACGAATATGGCGACGCCCGAGCCGGTCGCCGCCACGGTGACCCTGGTTGCCACCAAGATCGACGGCATCGATCCCGGCGTGCTTGCATCCTTCGTACGCGTCGTGAACGTCGGCGCGAATGGTCAGTTCGAGCTCGATGTGTTGCCCGGTACCTATCGGGTGTCGGCCGTGCCGAGCGGCGAGCTAGACAGCGCCTCCGCCGGCAACAACGATCCCAAGCTCGCGGCCGCGACTCAAGAGTGGCAAGTCGCAGCGTCGCCCAGTAAGCAAGCTGGTAAGGTGATCGAGCTGAACCAAGCGCTGCCGATCAACGGCCAAGCGTTCGATGCATCCTTCTCGACCCCTCTGACGACCGCGCTCGTGCAGGCGGTGGCCTCATCGGCATCGGTCAAGACCGATGTGTTGCACGAGGCGCTCGGCGAGGGCCGCTCGGTACCTCGAGCCGGCACCGGCAGCGTGACAGAGAGCGGTGACTTCTCGCTGCTCGGAGATTCGGGCATGTTCGACGTTTCGGTGCGGCCCCTCGCTGCGACCGGGTTTGCTTGGTTGGTGGTCCCGGGCGTCGGCGTGGGCACGAGCGCCGACACGAGCGCGGGCGCCAACCTGGGCACGCGCGGCTTGCCGCTGCCTGTCCTGTACCGCGGCACGGTAACTAAGCCAGGTTCGGATGCCGGCCGCGATCGAGTACCGGGGGCGTTGATCCGCGCGTACGTATACACGAGCTCCGGGGACTACACTGCAGATGCCTCGAAGGCCGATTCGCTGGTGCAAATTGCGGAAACGCGCGCGAGCACATCGGGCGACTATGAACTCCTCATTCCAGCGACGCTGAATGGCTCGACCCGCTAGATGGCGGGCGAACTCACTCTCTTTACCGCGCGCTGCCCCATGGCTCATGCCGACGACATTGGAATCGGTTCGCGGAGGGACGAGGCCTTGGAAAGAACTGGCGCCGATTCCGCGCACATAATAAGGTTTTCGGGTGAAACGTTCGGGTCAACCCGTGAGCCCTCCGTCCTCGAGCGGCTCTGAGCGTGACTCCGACTTAGCCGGAGCACTGCACGAAGTCTCCAACGCGTTGACCGTCGTGCTGGGCTGGCTCGATGTCGCTTCCACGCAGTCCGATCCCAACGCTGCGCGTGACGCCGTTGAGGTGGCGCGTCTTCATGCGCGTTTGGGTCATCAAATCGCACGCGGCGCGATCGGTGCTGAGGTCCCGGCGCGTGAGAGCGAGCAGCAGTCCGCGCGCTCCATTCTAAACGCGGCCGCCCTCGGCATCACGCCGCAGGCCGAGCGCCGCGCGGTGCGCGTGCTGGTCGATCCAGAGGAACCCGGTCACGCGCTCGTGCGAAATTCCGGCGCCGCACTCCAGATTCTCACTAATTTACTATTGAATGCCGTCGACTTTTCGCCGGAGGGCGGCGAGGTCGCGCTGAGCGTTCGGGACGTCGGCAGCAGCGTTCTGTTTTCGGTGGCGGACGAGGGCCCAGGCATCGATCCGGAGCGCGTCGCCACGCTCCTCAGTACGCCGCACTCCACGCGCCGCGGCGGCGCTGGGGTCGGGCTGCGTCATTCTGCAACGCTGGCTCGGAGATACGGCGGCGAGCTGCGCCTAGCACGCGCCACTCCCGGTGCTTGCTTCGAGCTCCGCTGGCCGATTGCCGAAGCGCGCTCGAGCGTGCGGCCGGCGAGTCAAGCCAAGTCACCGGTGCGCGGCGCGCGGGTACTCGTGGTCGAAGACGACGCCGCGGTTTGCTCGCTGGTGGAGCTCGCGCTCGGTGCGCGCGGCGCAGAAGTCGTGGTGGCGGGCAGCCATGCCGAGTTTTTGAGCGCGCTGGTCACCTCGGGCCCGTTCGACGCGGCCCTGATCGACCTCTCACCGTTGTCGGGTGACGTGTCGTCCGCGTTCGATCAATTGCAGAGCGCGTGTCCTGGCATCCCGGTCATTTTGATCAGCGGCGTGGCCAGCGGCGTGCCGGACGCCGTCGTTGAGCGCGTCACTGCCTGGGTGCGTAAACCATTCGAGATGGGCGAAGTGATCGACGTTCTCGGTCAAAACTTGTTGCCGTCGTCTCGCCCATTGCCGCGCGAAGCGAGCTGATCGCTTTCCCCCCGCTCGAGTCCGCTGCGGTCGCTCGTCGCGCCTTCGGCCGCCCGCCCAGTCCGCGCCGTTTCCGCTCGGATTCGCGCTTCTAGGCTTGCGGAGCTTGCCTCGGGTGATGTAGACACCCTCGCTCTCGGCACACTCGACGGGCTCGGCCACGCTGGGCTGGCGAGTGCCCACTCTCTAAGGGACCTCAGTAATGGTCTCGCGGAAACCCTGCTCGGGTGGTGGAATTGGCAGACACACCAGCTTGAGGTGCTGGCGCCGTAACTGGCATGGAGGTTCAAGTCCTCTCCCGAGCACAACCTAGTTCGACTCCGTCGATGCCGGCGCGGCTCACCCTGGGCCGGCGAGGGCGGTCACGTTCGACGGGCAAGCGGGCCCGTGTCCCGTCCACGAGCGGCGTCGCGTGCACGTGCGGCGTCGCCACTGTGCGTCAATATGTCCCGAACGTCTTCACGAGCTTGTTGTAGACGCCCATCAACAACAACGGGGCAACCCAAGTGCCCACGAAACGGCTGGCGCGCGCGTTGTCGCGGAACTCCAAAACCCCCGAAAGTGCCATTGCGCACAGGGAAGCGGTCAAGAAAAAATGGGACGGGATTTTAGCCGTTTGCTGCTCGATCACGCGGGTGAGGGAGCCTTCTCGGTGTTCAGCTCGGCGTAGAGGCGCGGAGGCCGCGAGTGGGCTGTGCTCGGCCGGGTTCACGTCAGCAGTCATGGTGCTTCTCCAGGCAAGACCGGTGCCAGTGCTTCGCTTAGACGGCCTGCGCGCGGCGCGCGTTTTGCTAAGGCATGAAGCTCCCACATGGATTCTATCGCCACGGAGCAGTTGAAGCTCGATATCCAGCTCGCTGGCGACGGGTCCGGCGCACTCTTGCAGCGCGACTACTGGGCGCTCATCAAAGACTGCCGCGTCTCGCCGGTAGAACTAGTTGACGATCTTCGCCATCGCTTCTGCGAATTTCCCCCGCCTGAGCTCGTCACTTTTTCGCGTGCCGGAGACTGCGGTAAATCCCTCGAGGTCGGGGACGAGCTTGAGATCGTGATTCGCATGGCCGCTAAGTGCCGCGTGCGTGTGGTGTGTTGCGATCCGCACAGCGTTACCCTCGCCACGCTCGTCGGCCATCCTGAAGCCGGTCGCATCACCTTTGGTTCGTACCGGCACGACAGCGGCGCGGTCGTGTTTCACATTCGGAGCCGCAGCCGATCGGGCAGCGCCGCGTTCTCCGCGGGCTTCCTAGCGGTGGGTGAGGCTATGCAGACCAATACCTGGGTCGAGTTCGTCGAGACGATCGCGCACACCTACGGTGCGGGCGTGGACGGTCAGACGTACGCGGAGACGGAGCACGTGGAGCCCAACGCGGACGATGCCAGCGTCTGCCAGCCCACATTCCGCGCACAAGGTTCGGATTAATGGCGGCGGGTGACTCCTGCGCGCCGGCTTGGCGTTGGGCGCGAAGCTTCAGCCCGGAAGAGCTCAGGCTTCGGCTCGGCGCGCTCTCCCAGTGCTCGAGCAGTGGCCCAGCCTCGGACGATGAAGCCGCACGCGACCCGTCGTGGCATCATTACTACTCGGAAGCCGTGATCGGGCGCGAGGAGCCGGGCCCGCCGGAGACCGGGGGAGCATTCGAGCAAGCACGCACGCTCGTGGCAAGTTATGAGTTTTCCGATCCGGCGATCGTGCAGGGCTACTTCGACCCGCAGTTAGCGTTGCGTGGGCGGCCGATGCTGCTCGAGCTGAAAGTCATGGGCCTGCACTTCTTGTGTGGCGTGGTCGTGCGCGAGACGCGTGAAGAAGCCTCTCCGACTCGCACCCTGTTTGGATTCCGATACGACACGCTCGAGGGGCACTTGGAATCTGGCGCTGAATGGTTTTTGCTGACGAAGGATCATGGCTCGGGCGACGTGCGCTTCCGGATTCAAGCCGCTTGGCGGGAGGGCACGCTGCCCAATTGGTGGACGCGAATCGGCTTCCACGCGTTCGCCCGTCCTTATCAGCGCAGCTGGCATCGCTTGGCCTATGTCCGCCTGCGGGCGGCCATTCGCGCGAAGGACTTGCCGCCTTTGCCGCGCTCGCGCGCGATCATGCACCAGTGGCAGCCCGCCATTGGCCCCCCCCGGGATGCGGCGAAGCAAGTGCCCGGCATGATCGTGGAACGCGAGAGCTGACCCGCGCTTATCGCCTCAACGGCTGAATGCGGCCGCGTAATCCCGAGCGAACGTAACAAAGGGTCGCGCTGGAAAGCCGGTTACCTGCTCGACGTCGGATGTCACGGCGGCGGCCTCCCCGCGGCGGTAATGCGCGTAGTCTTCCAGCAAGCCGTCGGCCTGCCACTCCGGCATCTTCATGCCGAGGAGCGCGCCGCGCATCGCTTCCTCCGAGCCGTCCGTAAATGTGACGGTTCGGCCCAGTTGCTTGGACAGGTGCTCGGCCATGGCGGCATGGGTCAGCGCTTCCGGGCCGGTCACGTTGTAAGTCTTACCGGCGTGTCCGGGCTCCAGAAGCACGGCCGCGGCCACCGCGGCAATGTCGCGCACGTCCACGATGCTGACCTTGGCCGAGCCGATGGGCGCGAAAAATTGGTTCTTTTCCACGATGGACTGACGAAAGCCCAAGAGCCCTTGCATGAAAAGATTGGGTCGCACGAAGACGAATGCCATGCCGGACTCGGTAAGGGCCTCTTCGACCGCGGCGTGGTAGCGCAAGAAGCGCACGGGAGACTGCGGGTCGGCCGCCCACTGTGAGAGCTTGACGACGAGCTTCACGCCTTGCTTCCGTGCCGCTTCTACGAACGATAACTGCTGTGCTTCGGCATGTTCCGTCGAGTTGGTCAGCAAGAAGGTATGGTCCACGCCCTCCAAGGCGCGCAGCACGCTGTCTCGGTCGTCGAAGTCGGCATTCACTAGTTCGGCGCCTGCTAACTTCGCCAGCTCTCCAGCTTTGCCCTGAGCGCGGACCATCGCGCGAAAGCCGATGCCTTTTTGGGCGAGGAGCTTCGAGACTTCCGCGCCGACGTTGCCGGTTGCGCCGCTGATCAAGTACTTCATGGTGGTCCCTTTTTGGTGTTCGCCGTCGCGCCAAACGTCAGGCAACTGGGCGGCTTCGACAAGTCGCATCCGCGCAAGGCACGCGCGCAAATCTGCGGCACCCGCCAGCCCACTCCGCCGGTGTGGGCACCGCGCCGCTTTTTTAGAGTGCGTAACTCGTTGTATTCGCAAAACATTATGATGCTCCTTGACGTGGAGGAAAAAACCGGCCACTTCAAACATCCGCACATTGAGATATCAGGATATATGAGCCTGTCGCATTACATCGAGACGCTGACCCTGCTCGGGGACGAGAGCCGGATTCGGCTGTGCGCGCTACTCCGCGAGCGGGAGCTGTGTGTCTCGGACCTAGTGCGGGTGACGGGCATGGCGCAGTCGCGCGTCTCTACGCACCTCGGGCGGCTGCGTGAGGCGGGCTTCGTGTGGGATCGGCGTCAAGGCACGCAGTGCTTTTACGGCTTGGCGCGGGATACATTGCCGAGCACGGCCCGGGCCGTGATCGACGAAGCCGCGTGCTCGCAGGACCCGACGCTACTCGGCGACCAAAAGCGCCTGCGTGATCTCGAGGCCGAACGTCGAGGCGGCCTCCCGGACTCCGTCGCGGACGAGCTCGAGCGTTATTATTCGCCGGGCCGCACCTGGCAGTCGTTAGCGCTCGGTATTGCCGCCTTTTTGCAGCTGGGCGACACGCTCGACGTGGGCTCTGGCGACGGCGCCGCGGCTGCGGCGCTGGCGCCGTACTGCACGTCTTTGACCTGCATCGACACGAGCGCTCGCATGATCGAGGCCGCCAACGAGCGGCTGGGCAAGCTCGAGCACGTGAAAGCCTGTGTGGCGGACGTCCACGAGTTGCCCTTCGCGTCCGACTCCTTCGACGCGGTGCTTGTCTTTCACACGTTGACGTATGCCGAGCAGCCCGCCCGTGCCTTGGCGGAATGTGCGCGCGTGCTGCGCCCAGGCGGGCGGGTCGTCCTATTGTGCGTGAACGAGCACCAGCATCATGAAGTGACGGCACGCTACGGTGAGCGCCACCCAGGCTTTTCGCCGCGCGCCGTGCGAAGCCTGCTCACGCGCGCGGGATTGGGAGTAAAAAGCTGCGGCGTCGCTTGCCGAGAAGCGAAGAAACCCCATCTGGAAGTGGTATTGGCGACCGCCGATAAGTCACGCACTGCAAACCAAGCCCTGACCAAGGCCAAGCGTCATCTCCCGAGCTGATGAGTACGAAAAAGATGCCAAACCTTCATCCCTTAGCGCAGCTCCTTCAAAATCGCATCGCCATCATTGATGGCGCCATGGGCACCACCATCCGCACCTACGGCATGACCGAGGCCGATATCCGCGGTGAGCGCTTCAAGGATTCGAAGAAAGACTTGCTGAACAACGGCGACATCTTTTCGCTGACTCAACCCAAGATGATTTGCGACATCCACCGGCGCTTCTTGGAAGCCGGCGCGGACATCATCGAGACCAACACGTTCGGCGCGACTAGCATCACCCAGAGCGAGTTTTTCGTGGATGATCCGCGCGAGCATGGCGGCCGCAAAGACCCGGAATTTTATCAAAAGATCATCGACGATCAGTTCTTGAACGGCCTCGCCTGGGAAATCAACGAGCAGTCCGCGCGCCAGTGCCGAGAGTGGGCGGATCGAATCGCCAATCAGGACGGCAAGCGCCGCTTCGTTGCGGGCGCCATCGGCCCGCTCACCGTCTCGCTCTCGAACTCGCCGGACGCAGACGACGCGGGCTTCCGCGTGGTCAGCTTCGATCAAGTCAAAGAGGCGTACATTTTGCAAATTCGGGCGTTGATCGCCGGTGGCTCGGACGCTCTCTTGGTTGAAACCATCTTCGACTCACTGAACGCCAAAGCCGCCTTGGTAGCGATTCGCGAGGTCTTCGACAAGGACGGCAAAGAGTTGCCGGTGATGATCTCGGCTGCCGTCGGCCGTGGCGGCGAGACCATGATCTCCGCGCAGACCATCGAAGCTTACTGGACGGCAATGAAGCACGTGAATCCGATCTCGATCGGCTTGAACTGCTCGCTCGGTCCGGACCTGATGTACCCGTTTTTGGCAGACTTGGCCGACAAATCCAGCGCCGCCATTTCCTGTTATCCCAACGCTGGTCTGCCGAACCCCTTGTCCGTGACCGGCTTCGATCTGGAGCCGGCGGACATGGCGCGCTACTTGGGCGACTTCGCCAAGGGCGGCCTGATCAATATCGCCGGCGGTTGCTGTGGAAATACTCCGGAGCACATCGCCGCCATCGCCAACGCCCTAGAGGGCGTGCCGCCGCGTGAGATCGCCGCCCGCCCCGCGGCCCCCGAGGCGAGCGCGCGCACGCCGGAAATCGGCGACCGCGAGCGCCCGCTACGCTTGTCCGGCTCGCAACCGTTCACCCAGCAACTGGGCGTGTACATGATGCTGGGCGAACGCACCAACGTGGCCGGCTCGCCCAAGTTCGCCAAGTTGATCAAAGACGGCAAGTACGAAGAGGCCGTGAGCGTCGCGCGTCAGCAGGTCGAAAATGGCGCCAACGTGATCGACGTGTGCATGGATGAAGGCATGATCGACGGCGTCGCTGCCATGACTCGCTACCTACAGCTCTTGGCGAGCGAGCCAGAGGTGGCGAAGGTGCCCTTCATGGTCGATTCCTCTAAGTGGGAAGTGATCGAGGCCGGTCTGAAGACGCTCCAAGGCAAAGGCATCGTCAATTCCATCTCCCTCAAGGAGGGCGAGGACAAGTTCCGCGAAAATGCGCGCACTGTGCTCAAATACGGAGCAGCGGTGGTGGTGATGGCCTTCGACGAGCAGGGCCAAGCGGCCACCTACGAAGACAAAATTCGCATCTGTAGCCGCGCTTATCGGATTCTGGTGAGCGAGCTCGGCTTTCTGCCGGAAGACATCATCTTCGATCCGAACATCCTGACCGTCGCAACGGGGATGGAGGAGCACAACAACTACGCGGTCGACTTCATCAATGCGACCCGTTGGATCAAATCGAATTTGCCGCATGCCAAGGTGAGCGGCGGCGTGTCCAATATCTCCTTCAGCTTCCGCGGCAACAACAAAGTGCGTGAAGCCATGCACTCTGCGTTCCTGTACCACGCCATTCAAGCGGGCATGGACATGGGCATCGTGAACGCGGGCATGCTGGAGGTGTACGAAGAGATCGAGCCCGAGCTCAAGGTACTGGTCGAGGACGTGCTGCTCAATCGCCGCTCAGATGCGACCGAGCGCTTGGTCGAGCTGGGCGAAAGGCTGAAGTCCGAGGCGGCGGGTGGTAGCGCCGCGGGCAACGAGAAAAAAGCCGAGGAGTGGCGGGCCGGTACGGTGGAAGAGCGCTTGTCGCATGCCTTGGTGAAGGGCATCGATACGTACATCGACGCCGATACCGAAGAAGCGCGCGCCAAGCTCGGTCGGCCGCTCTTGGTGATCGAAGGTCCATTGATGGATGGCATGAGCGTGGTCGGGGACCTGTTCGGCGCAGGCAAAATGTTCCTGCCGCAGGTCGTAAAATCGGCGCGTGTCATGAAAAAGGCCGTGGCCTACCTGTTTCCGTTCATGGAGGCAGAGAAGGCGGAGCTCGCGAAGACCGGCCAAGTCGTGAAAACCCAGGGCAAAATCGTGCTGGCCACGGTCAAGGGCGACGTGCACGACATCGGCAAGAACATCGTGGGCGTCGTCCTCGCGTGCAACAATTACGAAGTGATCGACATGGGCGTGATGGTCCCGTGCGAAAAAATCTTGGAGCGCGCCAAGCTCGAGAACGCCGATCTAATCGGCTTGAGTGGGCTCATCACGCCATCGCTCGACGAGATGACCCACGTCGCGCGCGAGATGGAGCGTCAGGGCTTCAAGCTGCCGCTCCTGATCGGCGGAGCGACCACTAGTAGAGCGCATACCGCTGTGAAGATCGCGCCGCACTACAGCGAGCCCGTGGTGCACGTGCTGGACGCCAGCCGCGCCGTGCCCGTCACTACGAGCTTGCTCAGTGACGAGAACAAGCCGGCATTCGTGGCGGCACACCGCACTGAGTACGAGAAGCTTCGGCGCACGCACGCCGCGCCCAAACAAAAGCTCTTGCCGCTCGAGCAAGCCCGCGCTCACCGCACGGCCATTCAATGGCGAGCCCAGGATCTGCCAACGCCTGAGTTCATGGGCGTGCGCGTGTTGGATGACTTTCCCCTCTCGACCCTCCGCGATTACATCGATTGGACGCCATTTTTCCATACCTGGGAGCTGAAAGGCGTCTACCCGCGCATCTTCGAGCACGAGAAATATGGGGAACAGGCCCGCACCATCTTCGCCGAAGCGAACCTGCTACTGGACCAAATGATTTCGCAGCGTTCGATCACCGCGCGCGGGGTGTACGCGATCTTTCCAGCCAACGGCGTCGGGGACGACGTGGAGCTGTACGCGGACGGTGCGCGCACCCACGTCTTGGGTCGCTTCCACTTCCTTCGCCAGCAAGCCCAGAAAGATGCCGCCGACCCGTGCCGCTCGCTGTCCGATTTCATCGCCCCGCTCGCTACGGGCCTTCCGGATCACATCGGCGCCTTCGCCGTGACGACCGGCATCGGCCTGAAGGAATTTTGCGATCGGTTCCGCGCCCAGCAAGACGATTACAACGCGATCATGGCCGAGGCCATCGCCGATCGCCTCGCGGAAGCTTTCGCCGAATACTTGCACGCGCGCGCGCGAGCGGAATGGGGCTACGGCCAGCAGGAAGATCTCAGCAAGCAGGACTTGATCGCGGAGAAGTATCGCGGCATTCGGCCGGCCGCCGGCTACCCCGCGTGCCCCGACCACACCGAAAAAGGCACGCTCTGGCGGCTGCTGGACGTCGAAAAAAACACCGGCATGCGCATCACCGAGTCCTTTGCCATGTGGCCCGGCTCGAGCGTGAGCGGCCTCTACTTTGCCCACCCCGAAGCGCGCTACTTTACGCTGGGCAAAATCGAGCGGGATCAAGTCGCGGACTACCACACCCGAAAAAATCTGAGCGTGGCCGAGGTCGAGCGGTGGTTGGGGCCGAACCTCAATTACGACCCCGCACCCTGAGGTTTTTTGATGTTCACGAGGCGGTCGCTGCGCGCGGAGCCTTCGGCGTCGCGGCCGGCGGGCGTTGTGGGCGCCGCGTCCAGAAACATTGTTTCGTCGGCGCGCGGCGGTGACGCGGGTCGGCGGGCTATCCGGATTTGGGCGTGAATGATACGCTGAATGCAGCATGTCTTGTTCCGTCGCTCATCCATCGCACACAGCCCGGCAGCCACGTATTCGGTTACTCTATGCCGTCGTCATCAGCACTTGGCTGGTTAGCGCCTGCGGGGGGCGCTGGCGCACATTCATGGAGGTCCCGGACGACGGAAGCACGGTGGCAGTGGGCGGTCGCTCGGGCAAGGGCGGCGCCAGCTCGAGCGCGGGCAGCTCAGGTGCTGCGAGCGGCGCCGGTGGAGCCGCGTGCGATCCCAACGCCTGCATGACCCCAGGCTGCGCCGAGGGTGAATCGCTCACCCTTGTCACCGGAGACTGCTGCCCGACTTGCCAACCGCTTTGTAAGCAGGCTTGCGACGCCTGCCCCACCGGATCACATGCGGAGCAGCATGCGGGTGAGTGCTGCCCAGCGTGCGTGAAGGATACGCCAGAATCGCAGGCGGCCTGCGCCATGGGCCAAGGCAATTACATTCCTGTTCGTGATCGCTTGGCGTACAAGTACTCGTATGGCTGCACCGTGGACGCGGAGTGCACCGCCACGGCGCCGAATAATCGCTGTGAGCAGGGCTGCGCCTACAGCGCGCTGTTCTACACCGAGCTCGACTCATTCACGGAGGGCACGCGCTCCGAAGCAGAGTTGGACTGTGGCATGTGCTCGGTGGCGCCATCGGGGCCGTGTGCAGCGCCCACGGCGCCCCATTGCTACAATGGGCAGTGCGCCTTCTCCCCGCCCTGAGCGAGCGGCGTTTGCGCGTGCCGCGCGCCTGAGCGGACGTCGCCACGCCAGCGCAGGGCGCGGCTTGTTAATCCTGCCTTGCGCTGGTTGAACCAGCGCGCCGGGTTCCTTGCGCACGGTCGCGTACGTCGTGCCCCTGAAGTGGAGTGGCGAGCGAGCGTATGCTGCTGGCGTGGCGCAATTGCGCTGCCTAGAGAGGGTCTTTGGCAATCTCGGTCGCGCTGTCGTTCTGCGTCGTGGCACTCGCGTTGGCGGGCTGCGCGGTCCCGCCACGTGAAGCGTCGTGGCCGACCCAGCTTGCCGCGCAGTCGGCCGCGCCGGCAGCTGACGTCGACGCCGCGCGCGTCGTCGAACAGCCGGTTTGCATCGGGAAAAGGTCGTGGTCGATGGGCGCGCTTGGGGATACCGTGCTGTATCGAACGCGCCGCGTGGGCCGAAAAATTGCCGTCGGCTACTTCATCTACTGGTCGGAAGAGCGGCCTTGGGGCAGCAACGCGTTTTCGTACATGGTGCTGCCGGCACTGGCGATGGACGCCGTTTATAGCCACTTTCTGTATCTTTTCCCGGGCATCAAGGACGCGCTCTACGGCCCCGGCGACGTCGAAGGCGTGCAAATAGAGTACGAGGAACGCGCGGATGGCAACCTCAACGTAGTCAGCGGACGCGCCGACGACGGCACCCACACTCCCGTCTTCCTGTCGCACGACGACCTCGTGGACGCCAAAGGCAGGATCGTGCTTTTGACCGACGTGTGGAGTCATCAGTTGGGCACCCATGGCGCGGCGCGATTCGCGGAAAGCACCGACCAGGCTCTGAAGTGTTACGCAAAGTCCTCCCTACAACCGATGACGGAGCAGATTGCACGCGCCTTCCGCCTGGGCAGCGAGCGTCACCCGTTGCGTGGCACACCGGCCTGGATCGAACCTGCCTCTCCTCTCGACGGCCTGCCCGAGGAGCAGATGGCCGCGGCCAAATCACGCGCCGTTCACTAGTGTCCGGTTGCGGGCCACCGCTTGCGCAACGGGCCCAAGCGGCTTACTGAACGGGATGCTCGACCCTCGGATCTTCGGCACTGTCTTCGGGGTGATCTTCCTCGCGGAGTTGCCCGACAAGACCGCCGTCGCCGCACTGGTGTTGGCGACGCGTCACAAGGCCATGCCCGTGTTCGTGGGCACGGCGCTGGCGCTAGTCGTGCAGAGCTTGGTCGCGGTGGCGGCGGGCGGACTCTTGTCCTTGTTACCCGCGCGCCCGGTGCATATCGCAGCGGGCCTGTTATTTCTGGTATCGGCGGTCTTCATGTGGCGCCGTCAAGCAGAGCCAACCCAAGAAGAGCAAGCCCGTGAGCAAGCTCACGGCGCAGACTTTCGCGGGGTCCTGTGGCGATCTTTCTTGGTCGTGTTCATTGCTGAATGGGGCGACCTCACCCAGCTAGGCACCGCCGCATTAGCCGCTCGCTATCGCGCCCCGGTGACGGTGTTCCTCGCCTCCAGCTTGGCGCTGTGCTTGGTGGCGGCGCTGGCCGTGTTCCTCGGCAATCGCCTGAGTCAGCTGATTGATCCGAGGTACACGCAGCGCGCGGCCGCCGTCGTCTTCGTGCTCTTGGGGATCGGGCTCTTGGCGGGTGTCATTTAGTATCAGTCGATGACCGTCGTCGGTGATTGTTGCGAAGACTGAGCGTCGTCAGAGCATGGCCACGCCACGCCGGCGCGGCCCGACCGGAAATGCCTGATCGAGCTCGGCCAGTTCGCCCGGCTCGAGCGTGAGCTCGGCGGCGCCGGCGTTCTCGCGCACGTGCTTGGCATCGCCCGATTTCGGTATCGCGAAGGAGCCTTCTCTGCGGGTGAGGAACGCGAGCGCAACCTGGCGCGGACTCGCGCCCTTGGCTTGGGCGAGCTTCTCCAACACCTTCCCGCCCTTGCCACGTGGCGGGAACCCAGACTCCCCGAACGGAGTGTAGCCGACGACGGCAACGCTATTCTTCTCGCACCAAGGCACCACGGCGTGCTCGATCGTGCGCTCCTCCAGATGATAGAGCACCTGGTTACAGGCGAGCTTGTTTGGGCCGGCGATCTGAAGCACTTCATCCAGCAATTGTTCGTCGAAATTGCTCACGCCCCAGCTCTTGATCTTGCCCGCCTCACGCAATTCTTCCAAACCGGCGATGCTGTCTTCCAGCGGGTGTGAGCCGGGCCAGTGAATCAAATAACAGTCCAGGTAGTCGGTGCCGATGCGCTTCAGATCTTTGTCGCAGGTGCGGACGGTGCCGCGCCGCGTGGCGTCGTTGGGCATGATCTTGGACACCAAAAAGACGCGCTCACGCTGCTCGGCAATGGCTTCACCCACGATGCGCTCGACGACGGTCCCATAGTATTCCGCAGTGTCAACGTGCAGCATGCCAAGCTCGAGACCCGTGCGCAGCGCGTTCCGCGCGTCGTCCTCGTCGGCTTCGTCGAGGTGCCAGGTGCCGAGACCGATGATCGGCAAGTGAATATCGAGCGGACCGAAGGGACGCGTGCGCATCGCGCCACGCTAGCCCCGGGCAGGGCCCCCGCGCTAGCGGCGGAACGGCCGGGGCGACCGCCGATTAAGGCCGCGAGCCAGGGCGGGACGATTTTATGTTTCGGGGCAAAGAAATTCCGAAATCTGCCGTTCATCTGGCGCAAGAGGAGCATGAGCTACAGCCAGGGAAAGCCATGAGTCGGCGCGATTCCGCCCGGCCACCGCAGAAACCTGCCGCGGTGGTCGAGCTCGAACGCTTGGCACGCCAGCTCGGCGCGCCGGACCCCGGTCTGCTCGATGCCGCCAGCGAGCCGGTGGACCTGAGCGTGATCCCGAAATTCGTCGAGGATTCGGCGGAGGTGTGCGTGGCCGCGCATCTGCGTTTTCGCGACAGCAGCGCGGAGCAACGGGCCTTGCTGCGTGGCTGCTCGCTCGACTTGATCGGCTTAGCCGCCGATCAAGTCCTGCGATTAGACAAGAGCTTCGCCGAATATCGGCAATCGGAGGTCGACGTCAAAGACGCCGGCGCCAATCTAGCGGCCGCACTCGAACGCGCCGAAGCGTTGGCCGAACAAGCGCGCTCGGTGATCCAGACGGTAGCTGGCGTCCCGCAACAGGGCCCATCGGCGGAGAACGAAGACCCTGTCGCGGCCTTCACCAGCGCAATTCGTGGCCTGCGCGACTTGGCACGGGAGCTCCTGGAGCGCGGCTCGCCTGGCGTGCGCAAGCGCTGTGCGTTGTATGCGCTCGACCCAGGTTACGTGCAGACCTTGGAAGCCACGCTGGCCGAGCTCGGCGAACTCTCACGCAAAGCATCGGATGCCGCGGCAGTAGCGCGCAAAAAGATCCAAGTCGAACGCACGCTGGGCTGCGCGCGGCCCCTGATCGAACAGCTCGTGCAAGCCTTCGAACACGCTAGCCGCTTGGATCGAGCCATTTTGCCGGTGCGCGCGCCCGCGAGCGACGCGCAGGGCCGGCGCGCAGCCTTCGACGCGAAGGGCCGGGGCACGGTCGTGATGCAAAAGATTGCCGTCCCGAGCAAGCCCATCGTCGAAGCGCCGCGGCGCGTCGAAAAGCTGGTGATTGGCGGCGGTGACCCGCGCTACAAGCGCTGAGCGCTCTTAAAGGTTGAAGGCGACGGGTTGCCCAGTGGACTCGATCACGCTCGTCCAGAGGTCGCCCGTCACGTCGACCTGCTTCCGAAAGCGCGTCGCGAGCGGCATCGGCACATGGACGAAGCGCCCATGCCAGCGGCCGATCAGCATCTCGGTGTTGCCCGCGAGCGCCGCGTGCACGGCGTTGCGCGCCATGTTCCAGCAGTACACGCTATCGGCGGGGGAAGCCGGGACGCTGCGAATATGGTAGCTCGGATCCAAGTATTTGAGCGTGATGTCGAGCCCGCGCGCTTTGAAGTCCGAAATGATGCGATCGCGCAGCACGGTGCCGATGTCGTTCAAACGCGCGTTGCCGCTCGCGTCCTTGGAGGCCGGGCCGTCCGTGCCCTCACACAGCTCTTGACCTGCGCCTTCGGCCACCACGATCACCGCGTGGGAGTCACGCGATAGACGGCGCTCGAGCAAACGCAAGAGCCCCGTCTCACCCTCCAGAGCCACGGGTACTTCCGGGATCAGCACGAAGTCCACGTCGGTCGACGCGAGCGCCGCGTGGCAAGCGATGAAGCCCGAATGTCGCCCCATGCATTTTACGAGTCCGACGCCGTTTTTAGCGCCCTTCGCCTCAACGTGCGCGCTCTTGATCACGTCGACCGCGGCCGAGAACGAGGTCTCGAAACCGAAGCTCCGATCGATGAAATGAATGTCGTTGTCGATCGTCTTCGGGATGCCGATGACGCCGATCGGCAGGTCACGTTTTTTCAACTCCGCAACGAGCGTCATCGCGCCGCGGCAGGTCCCGTCGCCGCCCACCACGAACAGCACGCCGATCCCGAGCTCCACCAAACGGTCAGCCATTTCCGCCGGATCCTGATTGCCGCGTGAGGTGCCCAGCACCGTGCCGCCTTCGTGGTGGATCTCGGCCACGGATTCAGGTGTGAGGGTCAGCGGCGGGTGCCCATAGCGTGGAATCATGCCCTCGTAGCCATAGCGAAAGCCGATGATGTCACGCACCCCGTAGCCATGATTCAGCTCGAGCACCAGGCCGCGGACCACGTTGTTCAATCCGGGACACAGCCCGCCGCACGTCACGATCCCGCAGCGCAAGCGAGCGGGGTCGAAGAACAGTTTGTGGCGTGGGCCGGCGAGCTCGAACGCCGGCGCGCGGGTCAGGTCACCGCTAAACTCGGTCACGCGCGACAGTCGATCATCCAGTAGAACGCGATCGGCTTGCCCGACGTAATGGACCGAGGCCTGACTCAGCCGGTCGGCGAGCGGTGACGGGTACTCGCAACCGCCGAGAATGGTGATTTCGAGGTCTGAGGCGACTACTCGCTGAGCACGCTCGGGCACGGTCAGCGCAATCGACATCGCGCGTCAGCTTGGGCGTCCGCAGGTTTCCAGGCGCTTTCCAGGTGGTTGCCAAGTTTTCCGGCTGATGGCCTGGCGCGGTTCACATCGTTGCTCGGCGGTGGTAGGCACGCCGCATGAGTGGCCACTCCAAATGGGCAACAATTAAGCGCGCAAAGGGCAAAACCGACGCGGCGCGCGGGCGGATCTTCACCAAGCTGATCCGTGAAGTCGTGACCGCGGCGCGCATGGGTGGCGGTGACATCGACGCAAACCCACGCTTGAGGAAGGCGGTCGCCGATTGTCGCGCTCAGCAAATGCCCGCCGACAACATCAAGCGCGCGGTGCAACGCGGCACGGGTGAAATCGCGGGCGCCGCCTACGATGACGTGTTGTACGAGGGCACCGGACCCGGCGGGACGCTCTTTCTCGTGGAGGGAACCACCGACAACCGCAACCGCAGCGCCGCCGAGCTGCGCAAGATCTTCGAGCGCAACAACGGCGCCATGGGGGGCGCGGGCAGCGCGCAATGGGCTTTCGATCGCTTGGGCACGATCAGCCTCGAGAAGAGCGCGGTCACGGAGGACCAGCTGATGGAGGCCGCGCTCAGCGCTGGCGCCGAAGACTACCGCGACGAAGGCGACGTCTGGGTCGTGTACACGCCACCGAACGATTGCGACGCGGTGGTGAGCGCGCTCGAGGCCGCGAAGCTACCCATCCAGGCCAGTAAAGTGGCATGGGTGCCCAAGAACAAGAAGACCGTCACGGGCCGCGACGCCGAGGTCTGCCTCAACCTAGTCGACGCTCTGGACGAGCACGACGATGTCGCCAACGTGTACGCGGACTTCGACATTTCAGAAGAAGAGTTGGCCCAGCTCAGCGCCGGTTGACTCGGGCCTGGCGCTGAGTGCGTGGCGGCTCACCTACAGCCCCGGTAGACGGAACTGCACGATCGTGAAATAGGTGAACGCCATGTGGGAAATCATCACGGGCGTCAGTCGGCCCACTTGGGCGGCGAGGAAGCTCCACACCAAGCCGCAGCCCACCGCCGCTGTCACCAGTAAAGGATTGTAGCCGGCGACCGGGTCCCGGAGCAGCCAGAGTGTGGGCAGGGTGGCGACGCCGTATGCGAGCGCAGAAAGCGGGAGGGCGGCGCGCCGGCCGAAGCGCGTCGTCAAGTCTTGGAGCACCATGCCGCGCCACACGATTTCTTCCGCGATGCAGATCAGCAAGATCAGCAGCGTGTAACCGGTGGAGCGCTGTAAGTGCTCGGGGTTGCCCAGCTGCAGGTAAATTCGAAACAGCCAGGCCTGCCGCGGACTGGCTGCGGGCGATAGCACGCGCCGCGCCGCCCAAGAAGCAAACAGCAGCACCATCATGGACACGGCGCCGATCGAGAGATCGCCCCAGCGTGGCGTCAGGCGCTCGACGAGCGTGCCGGCGCCCCACATCTCGTGTAGCGCTAGCCCGAGCAGCAGCGCGTACGGCGCGCTCACGCCGACCCAGAACGCCGGTGTGCCCGCAGCGGCGTCGCGAAAGGCGTACGTCATACCCGCGAGCGTGACGGCGAGCGTCAATAAGACGCGCCTCAAGCTAGATCCCGCAGGCGCTCCGCAAGCCAGCCCAAGATGCGATCGGCCGCTTGTTCTTTGCTGAGAGTCGGCAGCGGGGTGCAATCCGTGGGGCTCACGAGCAGGGCCCGTATCTCGTCTTTGCCGAGTGACTCCGCAGCATGATTGGCCACGACCAGATCGACGTGCTTCGCGGCAAGCTTGGCGCGGGCCAGTTGAATCACCTTTTCGTCGCTGTCCGTCTCGAGCGCGAAGCCGATCAAGACGGGGCTCTGCCCCTTGCGCGCGTGGCCGATTTCAGCCAGAAGGTCGGGATTCGGTAAGAGCTCGAGTGTCATCGCCTGCGGGCTGCGTTTGAGCTTGGTGGAATGGCTCTGCGCGGGGCGATAGTCGGCGACGGCGGCGGTCATGATCAACGCGTCGCCGTTGCTCAGGTCGGGCGACAGCGCTTGCCACAAGGCACTGCGCATCGACTGCGCGCTCCGCACGTCGACACGCTGGACGCCGCTCGGAGTCGGTAGTGCCACCGGCCCGGTCACCAACGTGACCTTGGCACCAAACAGCTTGGCGCGTTCTGCCAAAGCGAAGCCCATCTTCCCGGAAGAGCGATTACCGAGGAAGCGCACCGGATCCAAGTCTTCGACGGTCGGGCCGGCGCTGATCACGATGTGCTTGTCGACCAGAGAAACGCCGGCAAACTGCGCGGAAGCCAGCTGCGCTATTTGCTCGGGCTCCGCCATGCGGCCCAAACCGGTATCGCCCGATGCGACTTCGCCGAAGACCGGCCCGGCAAAACCGATGCGCCGGTCGGCGGCCAGCGTCGCGACATTGCGTTGCGTTGCGGGGTGACTCCACATCGTCGGATGCATGGCCGGTGCCACCACGATGTTGCACGTCGCGCATAATACGAGCGCCGTCACGAGGTCGTCGGCGCGACCGCTGGCAAAGCGCGCCAGGGCGTCCGCCGTCGCGGGCACGACCAGGATCAGATCGCTCCCGGCCGCCAGATCCACGTGGACTTCGCCCGGTCGGTCCGCGTCGAACATCTCCGTGTACACGCGGCGCCCGGTCAGCCCAGAGAAGGTCGCCGCGCCCACGAACTCGCGCGCGGAATGCGTGAGCACCACATCGACCAACGCGCCTTCTTTGAGTAGCGAGCGCACGAGCAGCACGGATTTGTACGCGGCGATGCTGCCCATCACGCACACGGTGATCCGCTTGCCGACGAAGCGCTTCGGGGGCAGCACGGGGCCCGGGGCAGGGGCCGCGGAGCGCGGACCGACGGCAGCAAAGGCAGGACGGGACATCGAACGAGGAGGCGGGACGGGGCGATCGGTCATCGGCAGGCTGGGCGAGTTTTATCAGGGACGCGCGCGCGACACGTATCGGCTTTTGGGATCGAAGAAACGCCAGGGTTTTTGCGCCCAATCCTCGGCGTATGCCACGCCGATCCGGGCCGAGCGCGCGCATTTCGTGGCCGGTCCCTCTGCTAAAAACAGGTCCGAAGCGCACAGGTCGGCGCCGTATTCTGGTTTGCCGATCGCGAACGCTTGGCACAGCTTACCCGGACCGTTGGTCAGCTCTCGGCTCGTCTCCGGCAAGTTGCGCCGCTCCGCCATGTGCCGCACCCCGAGCAGCGGCTCCACGGCACGCACGAGCACGGCGTGGGGCGCGTCCACACGGGTGGTCACGACGTTGAATTGGTAGTGCATCCCATACACGAAGAACACGTAGGCGAAGCCGGGCGGGCCGAACATCACCTCTGTCCTCGCCGTGCGTCGGCCGCCAAAGGAGTGCGCGGCGCGGTCCTCTGGGCCGCGATAGGCTTCCGTTTCGACGATACGGCCGACTAGGTCGGCTTGCTGGGTGCGGTGAACCAAGAACTTCCCGATGCACTCCTTTGCGACCTGCAACACCGGCCGCGCATAAAAGGCGCGGGGCAACGGCACGAGCTCGGGCATACGGAGCCGTACGCTAGAAGCCGAGCAAGCGCCCGCCCTGGTAGACGAGGAAGCTCGCGACATAGGCCAAGGTGGTCATGTATGTGAACATGAAGATCGGCCAGCGCGCAGTCTTGGTTTCCCGATACACCACCATCAGCGTGCTCATGCATTGACAGGACAGTGCGAAGAAAATCATCAGCGACAGGCCCATCAACGGAGTGTACGAGCGCCCGCCATCGGCGCGCCGCTCGGCGCGAATCTTGTCGCGCAGCGGTGCATCGTCTTGGTCGGCATCGCCGATGCCGTAAACGAGGCCCAGGGTGGAGACGAAGACCTCACGCGCCGCAAAGGCGCCGATCAGACCCACCCCGATCTTCCAATCGAACCCGAGTGGCCTGAGCGCGGGCTCGATGGCCTTGCCCAGGCGCCCGCCATAGCTTTGCTCGATCGCGGTGGGCCCCGGACGCGGTCCCGGCGCCGCCAGGGCCGGGTTTTCCTGCCCGTTGGCGCGCTGATGGATAGTCACGGCGCGCGGTGCTCCCTGGTCCAGGTGGGCCGGCCGCGGGAACGACAGCAGACCCCAGAGCAAGACGGTAAAAATGAGAATCCCGGTGCCAGCCTCGCGCAGGAACATCGATGCACGCTGAAACATCATCTTCAGCGTGCCGCGCAAGCTCGGCATGCGATACGGCGGCAGCTCCAAGATCAGGGGAATTCGGCGGCCCTTCACCGCCGTGCGTCCGAGCACGCCCGCCGCGATCAAGCTGATCGCCGTCGAAAACAGGTACATGGCGATCATCAGCAAGCCCTGCACGGGCATGACGCCGAAGACGCGCGAGGGCGGGAAGAGCGCGCCGATCACCAGCGTGTACACCGGCAAACGCGCCGAGCAGGTCATCAGCGGCACGACCAGCATCGTGAGCAATCGGTCGCGCTGTCGCTCCATGGTGCGCGTTGCCATGATGGCTGGAACCGCGCAAGCGAAGCCCGATAGCATGGGGACAAACGCCCGCCCGTGCAGACCGAGGGCCTTCATCACCCGGTCCATAAGGAACGCCACGCGAGCCATGTAGCCCGAGTCTTCCAGAAGCCCGATGCAGAAGAAGAGCAATAAAATCTGCGGCAGGAACACAATCACGTTGCCGACGCCGCCGATGATGCCTTTCGTCACCAAATCCCGCGCCAACGAGGCGGGCACATGGGCCTCGACCAAGCGCGCGGCGCCGCTCGTGCACGCCTCGATCAGCCGAATCGCTGGGTCTGACCAGGAGAACAATGATTGGAACATGATCAGCATCAAACCGATGAAGATCGCGAACCCGAACACCGGGTGGAGGAGCACGCGGTCCACCCGCTCGGAGGCCTTGCGCTTCGGCGGATGCGCGTCGAGCCGCGCGTACAGCTTGGGAATTGCGCTGTCGATCACCGCGTAGCGCGTCGCGATCACTTCTTGATCGATGTCGCGCGTGGTGGCGTTCGAGCGCACCGCCAGGCTCGCGGCCCGAAGGGTCGGATCGATCCCGCGGAGCTCGTCGTCGGCTTCGATGCTGGTCAACGCCCACAGCGACAGCGCGCGAGCGCGAGGCTGGCTGGTCGCCCATGCTCGGGGCAGAGCATCGGTCACCTGCTCCACGTCGCGCTCGAGCGCCGCGGGATACGTAATGCGCAGCGCGGCGCGCGTGGGGCCCGCGAGCGTGCTTTGAATTGCGCTCTTCAGAGCGTCGACGCCAGCGCCGCGACGCGAGTCCGTCGCCACGCAGGGGACCCCTAAAAAGCGGCTCAACTCCCGCGCGCTCGGCGGGTTGTCGGCGACTTCGTCGATCATGTTCAGCGCGACGACGACGTTTACGTCGAGCTCGAGCAGTTGCAACACGAGATACAAGTTCCGGGCGAGCTGGCCGGCGTCGACCACCACGACACACAGGTCCGGCTTGGGGTTTTCGGCCCAGCCCAATACCGCGGAGAGCGCAATCTGTTCTTCGGGAGAGCGCGCCGCGAGCGAGTACGCGCCAGGCACGTCGACGACCTCTACCAGTCGGGACGCCGAACCCGCGCGCAGCGTGAGCTCACCGCTCCGCCGTTCGACCGTGATGCCCGGGTAATTGCCCACGCGCACGTTCTGACCGGTAAGGCGATTGAAGAGCGTCGATTTGCCAGTGTTCGGGTTGCCGATCAGCAAGATCAATGGCGCGGGCGCGGCGGGCTCGCTGCGTGCGGCGCGCTCGCTGCTGGCGACGGGGGCGAGCGAAGGCTCGGTCACGGCGCGCTGCGCGCGAAGCCGCGTTGAGCGAGCGAGCCGCCCTCGGCGCGCCTGCCGGCAGTGCGCTCAGCGCTCGTCTCGTCGCCGGTGCTCACGGCCACCCCTTCGGCCTCGGCACGGCGGATCGACAGGCTACTACCCCGCACCAAGAGCTCGAGCGGATCGCCCAAAGGCGCCACGCCGACCAGTTCGACGCGCGTCCCAGGCACCAGGCCAAGCTCCATCAGCCGGCGGCGGAACGAGCCTTCACCCGCTACGTGCTCGACCGTCACCACTTGTCCGACGCGGGTATGTGCGAGGTTCATCGAAATGTCACGGATACTCTAGCGTACTGAAAACGGTTTTCAAATTCAGGCGTCGGGCGGCCGCAAACGGGCCTGGGCCGCGCGAAACACGGGTGAAAGCACGCGGCTGTCAACGCTTGATGGTAACACACGAAGAACCGAGGTTAGGGCGTCCAACATGTGGCGCGCGGACTCGAAGCGCTGGGCAGGCTCTCGCTCGAGAGCGCGGTGCACGGCCGAGGTGATGGCGATCGGAAGGCTCGGGCGCTTCATGCTGAGCAAGGGGATCTTGCCATCGCGGATATTGGCGACCACGTCGGCGTCGCTCGCGGCGTCGAACAAGCGCTCGCCCGCAAGCGCCTCCCACAGCACGACGCCTAGACTGAACAGGTCACATTTCACGGTGGGCGCCAGCCCCAGCAGAAGCTCCGGCGCCAAATAGGAGAGCTTACCCTTGACGACATTGGGGCGAGTCATCGCTCCGCGGTCCATCGCGCGCGCCAGGCCAAAGTCCGCGAGCTTTACCTGCCCCGTCTCGGCGAGCAGTATATTTCCAGGCGTCACGTCGCGATGCAAAATGGGAGAAACGGCCCCCGTGTCGTCCAAGCGGCCGTGCGCACCCTCCAAAGCCCGAAGCACTTCGATTGCGATGGCAGTCACGAACGGCCAGGGTGTCTCGAGCCCATGCTCGCGAAAGCTGCTCAGAAAGCGGCCGAAATGCTGACCTTCGATCAGCTCCGTGACCAGGAAGTAGGCTCCTTGCTCGTCGACGCCGAAGTCGTGGACGTGCACGATGTTGGGGTGTTGTAACGCGGCGCCGACGCGCGCTTCCTCGACGAACATTTCCGTGACTTCCTCGAACCCGCGGACGGACGCTTCGATGCGCTTGACTGCGACGGTCCGCGCGAAGCCGCGCGCACCGCGGGTCCGCGCCCGCCAGACGATCGCCATGCCACCTTGCCCGAGCTTTTCGAGTAACTCGTATTTTCCGGCAAGGACTCGCCCCGGCGCATCCTCCTGGCCCGTCATCTAATTGGCTTTTCGAGCACGCGAGACATGGTGAAATCTCATAATCTCACGATCTTTGCTTTCGAGCGACGTGAATTGACGCCTTGGCGGCCGGTTCGCGGATGCCGCTAGTTCGGTTCGAGTCCGGTTCGAGTTGAACGGAGTGTGATACGAACACTCGTGCTCGGGCGAATCGTGTGCTGCGCGGCGTTCGTCGTGCTCGCCGTTTCGGGCTTGGCACGGCCGGCCGCCGCAGAACCGGCGGGCGAACCGTTCCGCTTGGAGTACTGGGCAGAAGGACGCTGCCCAGACGCGGTCGAGTTCGCGCGGCAAATCATGACTCGCGCACCCTTGCTGCGGCCGGCGCGGGCGGACGAGCCCGCGCTCGGGTTCTACGCCGAGCTCAGTGAAGACTCCGGCGCCGCCACCGGGCGTTTGACCGCTCGGACACCCGACGGACGTGAAGTGCAGCGTGAAGTGCATGGCGCGACCTGCGATGACGTAGCGACGGCGCTCGCGTTGATCGCGGCGTTGATGGCCGACCCGAATCAACCGCTGGCCGTACCTGCCACGCGGCCCGCCGTCGTATCGGCGCCCGCAAAAATCCGCCGCGCACCGGTCCAATCACGATCTGCGGACGTCGGGCCGGGGATCTCGCCGCGACGGTGGACGTTCGGCGTCGGAGCGGGCCTCGGTTTCGATAGCAGCATCGCCCCGAACCCCGGCTACGGGCTGGGGGTCGAGTTTGCGGCGGAACCCAAAAGTGGTTCGGTGTGGCGGCCACTGTTCGCGCTCTCGGCGATCCGCGCTGCGGCCTCGAACACCGAAACGCGCGCGGGCAACGCGAGCTTCACCTGGCTCGCATTCCGCGCTGCGGTGTGCCCAGTGCGCTGGCCTGAAGACACGCCGCTGTTCGTCCGCCCGTGCCTATTCGCAGATGCCGGCATCCTGGAGGGCAGCGTGTCGCTCTCCGGTCGTACTCAAGATCAATCCAAGAGTTGGTTTGCCGCGGGCGGTTTTCTGCGGGTCGAGGCGCTGGCTGACGAAGCGTTGTCGTTCCAGTTGGATGGCGGCATCACGGCGGCGCTGAAGCGAGACAGCTTCGATTCCGGGTCTGGTGCCGCAAGCGCCTTCCAGGTGCCGTCAGCCGGCATTCTGGGCCGAATCGGGTTATCCTACCGCTTCCAGTGATCGATTCGCCTTTAGTCCCACATGGACCATGACGAAGGCAATGCGCTCAGAGATGGTACTAGGGGGGGCGGGATTCGATGCGGGGGCCCCCCTGCCGGTCGCGGGCGCCATCGGGGAGTCTGAGTCGCGCCGACTTACCGATCGCGAATCCGGTACTCAGCTGGCAAGCGGCCGTAAGGCGGAGCACGACGCGCGCGTGGCGGCGCTGCTCCGAACGCACTTCCGTGACGTTTGGCGGCTCGTGCGGCGCTTCGGCGTGCCCGAGCATTGCGCGGACGACGCCACGCAAGAGGTATTCATCATCGCTTCACGCCGTTTGCCAGACATCGTACCGGGCAGTGAGCGCGCGTTTTTGCTGGCTAGCGCCGTGCGGGTGGCGGCAAACCTTCGGCGCTCGCTCGGCGCGCGCCGCGAGTGTCTCGAAGACGACGCACAAACCGAAAGTATCGACCCGCGCCCGAACGCCGAGGCACTACTCGATCAAAAGCGGCTTCGGCAGTTGCTGGATACCGTGCTCGACACCCTGTCCGATGATCTGCGCGTGACGTTCGTCCTGTACGAGTTCGAGGGCCTCTCGGCGCCCGAGATTGCGGAGCTTTTGGGCATCCCCCTCGGGACGGTGTCGTCGCGCTTGCGTCGCGCTCGCGAAGCCTTCGAGCTGGGTGTTGCTGTACTCAAGGCGCAGGCGCCGGGGCTAAAAGGCCGCTGATGGACGACCGCTGCGCAATGGCGCAAGAGCCGGATGATTTCGCGCGCGCCCTCTTACGCTCAGCTAAGGCGGACGAGCCCTCTAGCGTAGCCTACGCCAAGCTGGCCACCGCGCTCGGCGTCGGCACCGTGGCCAGCGTTGGAGCGTCGCTGCCGGTGGCGCTGGGCGCGGGTGCATCTGGTGTCCCGCGCTGGCACGCCCCGTTCGCCGGCAAAATGGTGTGGCTCGGGGTATCCAGTGCTTTGCTGATTGGCGCAGCCGGTGCCTACCTGCGGCAGCCCGTGGTCGATCACGCTCGCGTGACGCGGGTCGCCGTCGCGCGCGGGCCGCTCCCCGCTACGTTGTCGGTGTCTCGTGGCTCGGCGCCTCGGGAAGCCGTCGCGCTGGCAGCTCGGAGCGCGCCGGTTTCGTCCGGGTCGGCATCCGTGCGCATGCCGCAGCACTCCTCCGCGCGGCCGCCGCGCGTTGTCTCGCTCGTCCCGCGCGCGTCGACGCTGACAGAGCAGGTGCAGTCATTGGATCGCGCGCGCGTCGCGCTCGGGTCAGGTGACGTGAGCGCGGCGCTGCTGGAGATCGCCCACTACCGTCGCGCCTGGCCCACGGGCGTCTTCTTAACCGAGGCCAGCGTCCTCGAGATCCAGGCGTTGGACCAACGCGGGGACCATGCGCTCGCGGCAGAGCGAGCCAAAGCGTTCGTGAGCGCGCATCCCGAGAGCCCTCGCGTCGAGCATTTGCGCGCATTGATCCCCGCCGCTCGACGTTAATCATCAAGGCTCGGCGTCTGCCGAGTAAGGAGCGATCCCATGGCCGGAGCTCGAAGGCGGAGGGCTGCGCGTACGCTGCCCTTGCCACCACCGAAAAGTTGAGTCTTTCAGCGCTGCTGAACTCGTGGCTAAAGTGCGGCCATGCACGAGCTTGCAAACTTCGTGGTCGATGTGCCGGATTTCCCGCAGCCGGGCATCCTATTTCGTGACATCAGCCTGCTCTTGCGTGAGCACTTTTCTGAGACCATTGCCGCGCTCGACCAGCTGTTTACAGAAGCGGAGTGGAACACCTTCGATGCCGTGGCAGGCGTCGAGTCACGAGGCTTCGTCTTGGCAGCGGCACTGGCGGCGCTGCGCCACAAGGGCTTCGTGCCGGTTCGAAAAAAGGGCAAGCTTCCGCCGCCAGTGGTCGATATCGCCTATGATCTCGAATACGGGACGGGCATCTTGGAAATGCAGCGCGGCTCCGGGCGCCTGCTCTTGGTCGACGATGTGCTTGCGACAGGCGGCACACTCTCAGCGGCGGCGCCGCTGAGCGTACTGGCAGGCTATGAAGTAGTGGGTCTTGGGATTTTGATCGACATCGGTTTGCTGCGCGACTTTACCTGGCAGGGCTTGGAAGCAAGGACCGTGATTCGTTATGGATGAGGCGGGGAGTGGCGCAGCGCCGCTAGTGGTAATTGCGCTCGAAATCGAGGCTCAAGGTCTGTTCGAGCAGGCGAATATCCAGGTCCTGTACACCGGCCTCGGCAAGGTCAACGCCGCTCTCGCCCTGGCGCGGAAGCTTGCGACGCTGCGCGCGCTCGGGCAGCTCCCGAGCTTGGTGGTCAACTTCGGCACGGCCGGCAGCCGTCACTTACCCACACGCAGCGTGATCTCGTGTCGAAAGTTCGTGCAGCGGGACATGGACGTGACGGGCCTCGGCTTTGCGTTGGGCGAGACCCCCTTCGAGTCGCTGCCCGTGACGCTCGAGTTCCCCGCGGTGTTTGGCAACTTGCCCGAGGGCGTCTGCGGCACGGGGGATCGCTTCGAAAGCGGCGAGATCCCGGTTGCCTGCGACGTGATTGACATGGAAGGCTACGCCTTGGCCAAGGCCTGCTTGGTCGAGGACGTGCCGTTCGCCTGCGCGAAGTACATCAGCGACGGAGCGGACGGGACGGCCGCCAACGATTGGCAGGCGAGCTTGCCCGACGCGGCAGCCGCGTTTCTGGCTCTGTACCGGGAGCTCCGCGCGTAGCGCGTGGAGCTCAGGCTTCCTCGATCTCGAACCCCAGTGCCAAGGCGCGTTCGACGATGCGTTGGTAAGCGGCATCCGTGCCGCTGTCGCGCCACGCCCCTCGGCGGTGCACGTCAGCAAAGGTCTCACGGGCGCCCGCCTCCAGCGCGATGCTCGCGCGGAATTGCGGCACGTCCGCCTTGGCCTTGGCGGCGGAATAGGCGCCGTGAAAACGCGTGATTTCGGCCAAAAAATTGAAGCGCTTTGGGTCCTGCGTGATCAGCCATCCGGCGGGCACGAAGATCAGCTTGGCCCGCACTTCGAGCGCGTGTGCGACCTCGCGGTAGTACTCACGCCAGGTCAAAATCTCGTCCCGCGTTGCGTTGTAGGCTTCTCCGTACGTCTTTGGATTGAGCGCTGCGTGCGCGAAGAACAGCCCGCAATCGTCGCGGTGCGTGGATTGCCATAGCCCGAGGCCGTCGCCCGCGATCAACACCGGTAAGCCCCGCGCAACGCGATCCCAGGTCGCGCTGTCCGTCTCCAGTTGATCGATCATCGAGCCGCCCGGGCCGTAGGTGTGGCTCGGGCGAACGATCGTCGCTTTGAAGGCCCCGCGGTCTGCCGCGCGCTCGAAGACGCGCTCGCAGGCGACCTTGTTTTGGCCATAGCTGCTGATCGGATCCAGCGGAAATCGCTCGTCGATCAGGACTTGGGCGGGCACCTTCACCCCGTACGCGCAAACCGTCGAGCAAAAGACGAGCTGCTCGCAGCGCCCGCCAAATGCCTGCACGCTGGCCTCGGCCTGCGTGGGCGTGAAGCAGATCATGTCGAAGACGACGTCGAAGCGCTCGCGCTCGAAGGCGCGCGAGAACGCGGCAATGTCCTCGCGATCGCCGACGATCTGCCGAACTCCTTCCGGGGCTACCGCTTGGCGCTGAGCGCGGTTGAAGAACGTGACGTTCGCCCCAATGGCATGCAAATGCTTACAGATGCCCATGCTGATCAGGCCCGTTCCGCCGACGATGAGCGCGTTCAACATGCGGCGAGGACAACACGCGCCGAGGCCTGCGGCAACGCCTTTACCGCGCCGCTGAAATCGCAGCCGGGCCGGTTCTCTTGACGGTGCTTCCCAATGGCGTCCGGCTCAAAGGGTCAGGGCGAGCACGATTACGCGACCCGGTTTTGGCTCTACGCTACGCGGAGATGGCTGCTCGCTCCAAGCTTCGGGTTGCGGTTCTGTGTGGTGGTCGGTCGGCGGAGCATGAAATTTCGTTGCTCTCTGCGCGCTACGTGATCGAGTCGCTCGACCGCGAGCGGTACGAACCGGTGCTCGTCGGCATCGACAAATCAGGCCGCTGGCTGCTTCAGGACGAGGCTGCTTTTTTGAGCGGCGCTCTGGACCCTCGGCTCGTGAAGCTGAATGAAGCCATGCCCGGCGTGTCATTGTCCCCCCATCCGGATCGACACGGCGGCGCAAGTCTACACTGCGAAGGCGCGCGCGAACCGCTGGCGATCGATGTGATCTTCCCGGTGTTGCATGGGCCGATGGGAGAGGACGGCACGCTGCAGGGCCTCCTCGAGCTTTCTGGAGAGCCGTTCGTCGAGGCTGCCGCGCGGGGGTCGGCGGTGGGCATGGATAAGGACGTGATGAAGCGCCTGCTGATGCAAGCAGGCTTGCCGATCTTGGCGTACGAGGCGCTCCATCGAACCGACTGGCAGGAGTCGCCCGAGGCGGCGCTGTCTCGGCTGGCGAGGCTTGGGTTTCCGCAATTCGTAAAACCGGCCAACTTGGGCTCATCCGTCGGAGTCAGTCGCGCGCTCCACCGGCAAGCACTCACTCCGGCGCTGGAGCTGGCCTTCGAGTTCGACGACAAGCTGGTGATTGAGGCCGGGCTCGACCATCCGCGCGAGGTCGAGTGCGCGGTGCTCGGCGGCGAGCGGCCGCGTGCCTCCGTGCCCGGCGAAATCGTGATCGAGCACCCAGACGGCTACTACTCTTACGCCGCGAAGTACCTGGACGGCTCAGGCGTCATCACGAAAATTCCTGCCGACCTGACCGCTGAGCAGGTCGCGGCGGTACAACGCTTGGCGTTGGCGACCTTCCGGGCGCTGGAGTGCGATGGCCTCGCGCGCGTTGATCTCTTCTTGGATCGTGGCGGCGCGTTGTACGTGAACGAGATCAACACCATGCCCGGGTTCACGAGTGTCTCCATGTTCCCCAAGCTGTGGCATGCGAGCGGGCTCTCTGGGCCCGACTTGATGAAGGTCCTGATTGACGATGCGCTGCGGCGCAATGTCCTCAGGCGAGCGCGGCGCTCCAGCATCTGATGGCAGAGTGCTCAGGCGTTTCGTAACGCCCTGATCGCGGTGGCCACGTCCTTGCCGTTCACGACCGCGGCGGTGGACTTCAATTGCTTCATCGCAATGCCAGTGGCCTGCCCGTCATTACCCGCAGCCTTGATCTGCGAGATCACGGGCGCGAGCGCTGCTGTGATCTCGTCGGGGCTCAGGCTGGTCGGCAGGTAGCTGGCGAGGATCGAAATCTCTTCTTGCAAGACGGTACGCTTGCCAGCGTCGGTCGTGGAAGCGAGCGTCTCTTCGTTCGACTTCACCAACTTGCGCAAGATGCTGAGCGTTTCTTCGTCGTTACCGAGGCGTCCGGGTCGCGCGGCCTCGGTGGTGATCTCCCCCATTGCAACGCGCAGGATCTCCTTTTCCACCGTGGCGCCTGCCTTGATGGCTTGGAACATGCGCGCCTTGATCTGATCGATGAGCATCCGGCAGCCTCCAGGGTCCTCATACCCCACTCCAAGGGCGGGCCGAGCGAGCCGTGCTCCCGTCGGCCAAAACGCCGGGAGGCCCCTTGCGCGACCGCCGCTATAGATGTATCTAATAGTTATATCGCTACGATGTATCGCGTGAGTCGAAAGAGCGAGCCCGCGCGACCGCCGAGCGTGTAACTATCCGAACAAAAAAGAGAAAATGAACAATCGACACGCACACTCACGAAGCTTCTGCGGCCACCGACCCGAAGTCGAATCGCTCCGCTTGTGGGCTCATTTGCAAGGCCGCCGCGGTCCCTTTGGTCCGCGCGGGCCGTTTGGACCTCCGGGAGGTGGCGGCGGGCAGAGGCCGCCTTCTTGGGGCGACTGGTTCGGCTCACCGCCGCCACGCGCCGAACGCGGCGGCGTCCGCTACCTCGTGTTGGACGCGTTGTCGGAGCGTCCGCGCCACGGCTACGAGGTCATCCAAGTCATCGAGGAGCGCAGCGGAGGCTCCTACCGGCCAAGCCCGGGCGTGATTTATCCGACCCTCCAGATGCTCGAAGAACTCGGGCACGCCCGCGTGGTCGAGCAAGAAAATCGCAAGGTGTACGAGCTCACCGAGCTCGGGCGCGAGGACCTGCTTGCGCACCGCGAGGAGGTTTCGGACTTCTACGAGCGGTTCGCGGAAGACTCGTGGGAATCTTACGTCGAGGATTTCGGCGACATCATGAAGCGGCTCGGGCGGCTCTTCAAAACCTTCCGCAAGGCGGGCCGGCGCGGCGCGCTTGCGCCAAAGACGATCAAGCGCGTGGGTGAGATCATCGACAACGCCGTCCGCGACATCGAAGCGGCGCTGGACGAGGAGCGCTGAGTGAAGCCGAGCGGCAACCCGTGGGGGTGGTCCTCGTGCAAAGCCTTCTGCTCGGCCTGTTCGGCACGGTGGCCGGCGCTGTCGTTGCGATCATGGCCGCCGGCGTGCTCGACTCTGTCAACGTCCGCCTGCCTGTGTTCGTCGAGTTGTTGCTTCTATCCGACAGCGAAAAGTTATGGTTCTTATCCGAGACATTGGGCGGAGCCAGTGCCATCGTCTTCGTCATCACCGCTCTGATGCAGCTCGATTCAGGCGGTCCGAGCCGTTTCGAATGCTCGGCTGCCGCGTCTCGCTCCCGCTGACCTGAGCCGCGGAGAGCTGCCGCGAGGCGCGTGGCGATCGCAAACCGGGCGGCAGCGGCCCGCCCGGCCTGGGCCGAGCGGGCGGGTCTTCAGCGCGCGTGGAGCACTGCGTTGCGGCGCGACTCCACCGAGCCCACGTCGGGCGCGGTACGGGCCTGCAGCATACCGGCGTAGGCGCCGCGGTAGCTGCGGGCCAAGTACACCTCGAGCGCCAAAATCACGAGCGGCAAGGACAAGCCGGATGGCGCCAAGAACGCATGAAAGGCGAGGATATTGATCACGACCGGCGCGAGCAGCGCTAGGGCCAGGGGCACGAAGCGGTTCGAGAGCAGCAACAAGCCCGAGACAACCTCGGTGATCTTGAGCATCTGGAACAGGTAGCCCGTGGCGAACATGGCACCACCGAACGCGCCCGCGGCGCCCGTCATGGGCGGCGTCGGGATGAAATGCAGAAAGCCGTTCAAACCGAAAACAGTGAAGATCAGCCCGAGCAGGACTCGGGCAACGGTGGGGACTTTGCTGGCGATGTTGGACATTCGGATTTCCTCTTGGGTTCAAGAGATGTAATTGTTGCTCGCCGAGCGACTAGTCCCCAAAAATGCAACGCATAGTTGCTAGAGCTGCAACAATGGATCTGAACCACGTCTTGGTGTTCCTCCGAGTTGTCGAGCTCGAAAGCTTCACCGCCGCTGCCAAACAGCTCGGGTTACCGAAGTCATCGGTCAGTAGAACCGTGGCTCGCTTGGAGGATGAGCTCGGAGTGAGCCTGTTGCAGCGAACGACACGCCAGCTGCACCTGACCGAAGCGGGCGACGCGTACTACGTCCGAGCGCGGCTTGCCCTGAGCGGGCTGGAGGAGGCGGCGTCCGCCGCGACCAACATGAGCGCCGTGCCACGTGGCATCGTGCGGGTGGCGGCGCCGGCGAACTCGGGCGCGCTGGACCTCGTCGATTTGGTGGCGCGCTTCGTGCGCAGGTACCCGCTCGTGCACGTCGATCTCGCGCTGTCATCACGTTTCGTGGACCTCGTCGCCGAGGGCTTCGACCTCGCGCTGCGCGCCGGGCGGCTGCGAGACTCGACCTTGATCGCCCAC